>CANMTO010000014.1 GCA_947500755.1 Flavobacteriales bacterium | reverse complement strand
CGCCACCATGGCCACCAGTGGCACCACCATTGTTATTAGAGCCGCCGCCACCGCCGGCAACCAGTACTCGGTCTCCTAATGCAGTTCCTCCAACTCGAATATCAGAAGCACCACCTCCTCCACCACCGGCATTTGTCGCGTTACTCCAAGCATATCCATTTCCACCTCCATTCCAGCCGCCTCCACTTGCAACACTATTACTTGCAGCAAAACCGACACCCCCCACATACACATTTATTATCTGACCTGCAGTTAAATTATAGGTTCCTGTAACATAGCCCCCTTTTCCACCAGCACTTGATCCTGTCCATCCTGAAGCACCCCAAGCCTCAAAGGAGTAAGGTCCGGTTGATGGCGCTGTAAAAGTTTGAACAGCTCCGGTGTAATTAAACGTAGTAGTCTGGGAAAATAATACAGAACTCCATAAAAAGAACAGTAATACACTAAAAACATGGATTTTAACACCCGTAAAAGTAGATTTCATCATTGATTTTTTTGTAGATTATGGCAAACTTAGTTAAAATCAAACAAGATAAAATGAAAACTTTATTAACTTAATGAATATAAACTATGAAGGGAGTAATAATAAATAAGAGTCTAAAGAATAACAGAGAACCTAGTTATAAATCGTTCCCAATTTTCAACTTGATTTTCAATAAAATAGGTTAAAAACCTACTCGAAATCGGGTGCAAAAGTAGTGATATCCTTTTGAATATTATTACAAAGTATAAAATTAGTTTAAAAACTCACACCCCAAATTGGCGCAAGTGATGGTCCAAATGCTTATGAAGCATGTTCGACCATTCTTGAGGTCTAAGTCTACCCAAGCTCATTGAAGGGATCTCGGACAAACGATCTGGACCAAGTTCCTCAATCGCTTTAAGATATACGATCAAGGGCTGACGTTCTTCATAAACATCGTGTGTCCCTGTTCGAATAAAGGTTGGACCGGTGGGTAAATTCTTTCGATAGGGTTGATTATTGGTCATCGACTTCCGAAAAAACCATTGCATTAAAACACGCATGGCAAGACCTGGACGATCTGTATTTTCTCCATGAATTTAATGATATGGAAGGCGGCCCTTCGATCCGCCTCGGCGGACTCAGGGACCGCAAGCACCACGGACTCAGGGACCGCAAGCACGACAGGCTCAGCGACCGCTTAATTCCAAAATATTAATAACAGGTGCGGGTTTGGCCTTTGGGTGGGATTTTATCCTCTAGGTGCGGGTTTAAACCCGCACCTAGAGGCAATTAGAACTACGCCAATACTTCTTTTACCTTATCTGCAGCTTCTTGAAGTAATACCGCTGAATGTACATTCAATCCTGAATCATCAATTAACTTCTTCGCTTCCACGGCATTGGTTCCTTGTAAACGAACAATAATTGGAATTGGAATATGACCGATATTTTTATAGGCATCCACAATTCCTTGCGCTACGCGATCGCAACGTACAATTCCTCCGAAAATATTCACCAAAATGGCTTTCACATTCGGATCTTTCAAGATAATATGAAATGCTTTTTCTACGCGCTCAGCATTTGCCGTTCCACCAACATCTAGGAAATTCGCTGGATTACCACCGGATAATTTGATGATGTCCATGGTTGCCATAGCTAAGCCTGCGCCATTTACCATACACCCTACATTTCCGTCTAATTTCACAAAATTCAATCCTGCTTCATCCGCTTCAACCTCTGTTGGATCCTCTTCGTTTTTATCACGCATCGCTGCATAATCTGGGTGACGCATCAAGCCATTACCGTCTAGGGTAACTTTCGCATCTACCGCAATAATTTTATTATCTGATGTTTTGAATAATGGATTAATCTCAAACATGGCCGCATCGATACCATCGTACGCCTTGTACAAAGATGCTACGAATTTGGTCATTTGCTTGAACGCTTCACCACTTAATCCAAGATTAAACGCGATTTTACGCGCTTGAAATCCTTGCAATCCTACGCGAGGATCAATGAATTCTTTAAATATTTTATCTGGCGTATGTTCCGCTACATGCTCAATGTCCATTCCACCCTCGGTAGAATAAATAATCACATTACGGCCTTTTTCACGGTCTAGCAACACCGACATGTAAAACTCTTGTGTTTCGTTCTCTCCGGGATAGTAAACATCCTGAGCGATCAACACTTTATTGACCTTTTTACCTTTACCGTTGGTTTGCAGGGTAACCAAATGTCCACCAAGGATACCTTTTACCTTCTCCTCTACTTCACCAATCCCTTTGGCTAGAACAACCCCGTGAGAACCCGTTTCTTGAACAGTTCCTTTACCACGACCACCTGCATGAATTTGTGCTTTAATCACATACCATCCCGTACCAGTTTGCTTGGTTAATTCTTCCGCAGCGGCTAATGCATCGGCTACATTCTCTACTACCACTCCTTCTTGAATGGCTACTCCGTAGCTTTTTAAAATCGCTTTTCCTTGGTATTCGTGTAAATTCATATGCTTTTTTGGTTGTGTAAAATTAGTGATTTATCCGAGAGGATTTTACTAGGATTGTAATTTATTTTTCCAACTGCTTGTGTTTTCTCTAGAGGCAAATTCCTTTTCCTTGAAGGCTTTAATATCCTTCCAGATTTGGTCAATACTAAAGGTAAGTGCACGATGCTCCTCCTCCATTGCGGTATTCACGACCCTTGGGTCAGAGAAATAGTGCTTAACAAAGTTTGTATCGAAATTTCCTGATATGAACGCCTCATGCTTCAATACATATTTACCAAAATCAAGGGTTGTTTTCACACCAGAAATCTGATAATCATCGATGGCTTCTAAGCATCGTCTAATGGCATCTTGGCGTGTTTTACCCCAAACCACCAATTTAGCAATCATTGGATCATAGTATATCGGAATATCCATTCCTTCGAGAAACGCATCATCTACTCGCACTGAACGGCCCGAGGGAATGCGATACCGATTAAGGCTGCCGATATCTGGGATGAATCCGTTTAAGGTATCTTCGGCATACACCCGTATTTCAATGGCGTGACCGTTGATGGCTAACTCTTCCTGTGACTTTGGCAGCTTTTCGCCACGCGCCACGCGGATTTGCCATTCCACTAAGTCTGTTCCCGTGATTTCTTCGGTAACCGGGTGCTCAACCTGTAGCCGCGTATTCATTTCTAAAAAATAGAAATTCAACTCCGCATCCAATAAAAACTCTACCGTACCTGCGCCTGAATAATTACACGCCTTACATACATTGACCGCAGCATCCCCCATTTGTTTGCGCAATTCAGGAGTTACTACAGTACTTGGGGCCTCTTCAATTACCTTTTGATGCCTTCGCTGAATCGAACATTCACGTTCGAACAAATACACTACGTTCCCGTGGTTATCTGCAAATACTTGTATTTCAATGTGACGAGGTTTTGTTACAAATTTTTCTATAAACACCGCATCATCTCCAAAAGAAGATCTCGCCTCACTTTGGGCGGTATGCATTTGCTCTTCAAATTCTTCTTCATGCTCCACCAAGCGCATGCCTTTGCCACCTCCACCTGCGGAGGCTTTAATTAACACTGGATAACCAATGCTTGCAGCAATTTTCTTTCCAAGTTCAACGCTTGCTACGGCTTCATCGACCCCAGGAACTAAGGGGACACCAAACTCTTTCACCGCTTGTTTGGCACTTAATTTATCTCCCATGACCTCCATTGATTCAGGAGACGGTCCGATTAAGGTGATGCCTGCCTCCTTTAATTTTCGGGCGAAGCCTGCATTTTCCGACAAAAAACCATATCCGGGATGTACCCCATCCACACCCAAATCCTTACATGCTTGAATGATGGCATCTTGACGTAGATAGGATTCTGAAGAGGGACTTGGTCCCAAATAAACCGATTCATCGGCCTCTAATACATGGGGGGCCAAACGATCTGCATCGCTGTACACCGCAACACTTTTAATACGCATTTTCTTCAAGGTTCTTAACACCCTTCGTGCAATTTCACCTCGATTTGCTACTAGTACTTTATTCATTTTCTTCTTTATTTTCTATGCTTGGAGCCGGATCCGTTGGAGCTCCGACGGGTGGTAATTTAGTTTGACGTTTCTTTCGTTTGAATTTTACTACTTTATTTTCCTTAGATCTAAACACATCTAAAAAAGATTGCAAGAGTACAAAATCTTTTGCGCTATTGAAATCTTCATGATATGAAAGTCCCGCACCTTGTGTAAAAGGCCCTGCATTTTCTTTTACCGTATTTGTGTTTGAACGATTAAACGCATTAACACGAAAAGTCCCCGATTCATTTACCAAGTATTCAATACTCACATCGCCTACTAATCCACCGCTTGCAGCGGATGAGCCCGTTGTGTTTTGAACTCCAAAGCTTCCTGTAACTACCAAGCGATCTCCTGCAAAGGATTTTTGCACCGAAGTAGAGACATTATCTGTCCCTAAATCCATCTTAACTTGGTAACTTTTCGTCATTTGAGAAAGGGCTTGATTAATTTGACTTTCAAATAAATCGATGGCGGCGGATTCATTGGCTGAATTCGTACCTTTAAGCGGTTGGAATTTACTAAACAACATTAAGGAAAAAAACTGACGATTGAGTTCATCTTTATCTTCGTTAATCCGATTAATTAGTGCCTTTCCTGCTTCAGACGCCTTGGGTGCAGAAACTTCGAAGGCGATATTGGGTTTTACCAAGGTACCTGTTAAATTTAACAAGCACTGCGCGTCTTGCTTCGCAAGCGTTTGGTCTGTTTGTTCGGGGGTTAGCTCCAGCATATTTGTATTTTTAACCTGGTAGGAAGTAAGCACCTTGAGGTCTGCATTGTAAACATCCCCTGACCAATTGATGGTGCCTTGAACGATTTCAAACGGTTTTCTAGCGGGGCCCATCGTGAAATTGTACACGCTTCCGGGTAAGATACTCAAACCGCCATCCAAGCGCATTTGGTTATAAGCATCCAGTTTTAAATTCAGTTTTCCTTCCGTTTTTGCTTTTATTTCATCTTGTGTTTGCTCGTTAAACACCAATCGGACTTCAGCGTCAGGAGTTATATCAAATGACATGTCGAGGTTAACCCCCGTAAAATCAATCCGGTCTTCTATGACTTCAGAGCCCTGGTCATCCGAAACAAAATGAATGATGGATTGGTCTTCCAATTCTGAAGTGCCATACATCGGAAAGACCAATTTAGTGCCTTTCCGTGTTTTTACATTTACCGTAACATCCATGATGTTTCCGTATCCAGAAATATTTGCAGTTCCACGTCCATAAGCCTTTCCATAATACACATCGCCTTCTTTATATTTGGTGTTTAGCAACATGAATTTATCAATTTTACCGCTGGGATTTGCATTCAATGCATGGTGGTAATCTTCTTCAAAATCGACATCTACATTATAATTAAACTTACTGAAGTTTGAATGATAAACCGTTCCATCAATCGTTGCCACATTGCCATCAGCATCTCGAATCGGGAGTTTGTTGATTAAAAACCCATCTTCCTCTACGTTTATTTTTCCATTCATGGTGTATCGACATCCAAGGAGTGTGAAATTCGCCGCCGCTTCTTTTAGGGATAAGGAACCCTTGAGACGAGGTGTGTCTGGCGTTCCTTTTACATCAATGAACCCATGGAGTTTACCTTCCACCTTATCCAGCACATCGGGGTCCATAAAGGCATTGGTAAACGAGATATCCGTATTCTGAAAATCCAAGCGAAGCGAAAGGTTTTCAGCAGCTACATTCGTTAAATAAGTTCCCGAAAAATCTAATGTTTTCATTCCCCGATAGGCCAAGGTTCCCTTTAACCCTACAGTTGACAATGCATCATTATAATTGGCATCTATGTGAATGTCGCCCACTTCCTCGTTATCTATAAAAAAGGAGGAAACATCCACATCCGAAGTGAGTGTAAGGGCTGCATACGGATTAGCCAATCCTATTGCCCCGTTTACCTTCCCTGCTAACTCAATATCTAGGTTTAACATCTTTGATAAATCTGATAAATCTAAATTGGTTAATCTGAGGCTGAGTACATCATTTCTGTTCTCTGATAGGCAACCATCGGCTTCTATGCGCTGATTCTTCTGATCGCTATGCAGCATAAAAGTGCTGGTTTGAAGGTGTTTGTCGTTGACTACCAAATCACTTCCCGCATCTAAATACCATTTAAAGCCATTGATTGAAAAATGCGACTTATCAAAAAGCAAATCAAAATCGCTGCTGGAAAGCATGCTTGTTTTCCATTTAATACGAGACTCATTCAATCGGCCTTGATCCCAGCCCAGGCTTGAATTCAATCTCCCATCAATTCCTGTGGTTAAAAAATCAAGGTCATGAAAAATCAATGAATCGCCGGCGTTAAATTGATTAACCAACAAGGTTGCAGTAACGCCGGAGGAATTTACGCGCTGTTGCAAATTGATTCCTTCAAATTGCAAACTATCGTATGCAATTCGATTCGAGGTGAGTTGCATGCTAAATAGATCTTGATCGGAATCAAATTTCACGTTGAGCTCTGTATTCGGCGCAAGCTCCAAGCCCGGAAGAAACAAATCCGTTACCGCTTCTAGGGTTTTCACTACTAACCTTGCATCAATCTCATTATTCACTGTTCCTCGAATAGGCTTATTGGATTGCACCAAGCTCGGTACAACCCGTGAGATTCCAAACAGCACATCATCACGGATGGTCTTTGGATCAATCTTACCTTTGAAATCTAAATCTGCCAAAGGACTGCGAAGCGTTAATAATTCCTGCTCTTTTGAATGCGTAAAATCGAGCGTGGCAGATGGGATTGCGATTTCCTTTCCCTCCTCTACGTAGTTGAATTGATTCACCGTTACCCCCCCCTCGAACCGATTAAAGGAGGTGCCATTCATGTGAATTGTACATGCACCGGACAAGGTGGTGTTTTTTGATTCCGTAAAGCCAAGATGACCCAAATCAAGCGTTTCAACAGCAAAGGTCGCCCGATAATTGGGCAGACCATTCACATTGAATTCACCTTCTACGGTCGCTTTAGCATGAGGATCATCAAGTTGTAATTTACCTGATAATACTGCGCCATTTAATTGTATTTCTTTAAAGGCGACCTTATGATACACATACCCCTGGGCTTCGATTTCACTAAAATACCCAGCGCCTTTCGTTACGCTGTAGCCATCATTCAGTACGTCAAATGCGGTAAATTTAATGGTGCCATTAAGCATCCCCACTTCAGGGATTCCAAGGATTTCTCCTAATTGTACATGGTTTAGGGCTAGCGCCACGCTATCGGGCCGTAAATTTAATATGCCCGTATTTGTTCCCAGCACATCGAACCTCATGGGAGCACGCAAATCCAAACTTCCCTTTTCTGTCCGAATGGCAAGCGGCTGCAATATCAACATGCCTTGTTTACCATCTACTACCATGTTACTGAATCGTATGGTTCCCAAACGACTTAGTTCAGAACCCAAGTTTAGCAAGGTTCCATCGGGTAGTATTACCTTACCCAATTCAGCCATGTCAATGGTTGCTTGACGAATGACCTCTCGAACCGGGTAGTCAGCGAAATCCGAAAAATTGGGTAAATCGAGGTCTCCGCGCAGGAAGGTATTTTTTCTCAGCCTCAGGTCAAGGTTTTTAATTTTAAAATGATTGACTACGTTGTATAAGGTTCCGCTTAGCTTTATCTGCTCGTTCATTCCCTTCAGTTCAGGAACAAAAAATGCGACGTCTGCCAAATTAATACTGCTCGGTTGAATGGCGATATTAAAAAGTACCTTATTGTTGAAATCCGCTAACGCTGAAGGGTCCGAATAGGAATATCCAATTTCAGAGGCATGAATCTCGGAACGGTTTAATTTGATAAATACTTCCTTTAATTTCAAGCCTGAATCACTGATTTTAACCTTGGCCTTTAAGGCCTTAACCCAAAGCCCGGATTGATCTTTCGTATGAAAAGCCTCCAAATTAAATGCTGTAATCGGACCGTCATTGAAAAAATCAGAACCCGTTAAATTGACATGCTTGAGTGCTACGTGATTAAAATCAAGCCCTGTTTTCATCCTTGGAATCCGAAAATCGTCATACCTCAACTTGGTATCTCGCATAGAAATTTTGCGCAAGGAAACCTTAAACTTCGCCTTGGAAGAACTGGGTTCATCGGATTCGAAATAATCCGAAATGAACTGAAAGTTCATGTTCCCCGTTGGGTTTTCTGCATACACCCACACTTCTCCCTTGTCTAGAACAAGCTCATTAATGGTTAAATGTTGTGCACCAAAATCTTCAACCAACACCTCTAAACTGCGAATCGATAATAAGCGCTTGTCAGATAAATCATGAATCAATACATCTTGAAGGTAAACCCGATTAAAAAGCGTGAGGTCTACCTTACCAATGTGTACCTTAGTTTTCCATTCCTTAGAAAAGAAATCTGTAGCCTGCTTAGCAAGATAAGATTGAAAGGACGAAGTCCGAATTAGAAAGGCAAATAAAATGACAAAAATCAACATCCACTCAAAGAAAACCCCGAAGGTTCTGCCAAGGATTTTAATTACTTTTGTCATACGTGAGCAAAATTAATCATTGCATTGAATAATCAGTTGATTTTAGGAATTGAATCGTCTTGTGACGACACATCGGCTGCCGTTCTGAGAGGAACGCAAGTCCTTGCGAATATAACACACACACAGTTGATTCATGAAGCATATGGAGGCGTAGTTCCGGAATTGGCAAGCCGCGCACACATAGAGCACATTGTACCCGTAGTTAAGCGGGCAATGGAGACCGCTCAAGTTTCCTTAAAAGACATTGATGCCATTGCCTTTACCCAAGGACCTGGCCTAATGGGTTCACTCGTGGTTGGAACCTCTTTTGCAAAAGGGCTCGCATTGGCCTTAAATAAACCCTTGATTGGGGTTCATCACATGAAGGCGCATATATTAAGCCATTTCATCACGCATGAAGGAATGACAGCGCCTACTTTTCCATACCTATGCTTAACCGTAAGCGGTGGACATACGCAAATAGTTGTCGTTAATGATGCATTGAACATGGAAATCATAGGAAAAACAATCGATGATGCAGCAGGCGAGGCCTTTGATAAGGCAGCTAAAATGTTGGGATTACCGTATCCAGGCGGACCGCTCATTGACCACTACGGAAAGACCGGGAATCCTATGGCATATAGCTTTGCTGAACCGAATATTCCGGAGTTGAACTTTAGTTTTAGTGGGTTAAAAACATCGATTCTATATTTTCTAAAAAAAGAAGTCGACAAAAATCCTGAATTCATACCAGAAAATCTAAATGACCTTTGCGCATCCATTCAGCACAGCATGACGGATATTTTATTGAAAAAACTTAAAAAAGCCCAGCAAAAAACAGGGATAAGGTGTATTGCGGTAAGTGGAGGGGTATCGGTTAACAGCGAATTACGAGCTAAACTTCACGCGTGGCGAAGCGAGCAACCCGATCTTTCTGTTCACTTAGCGCATCCGTCCTATTGTACGGACAATGCGGCAATGATCGCAATCGCTGGGGCATTTTTATTTAAGGCGGGCATTACCCATGACCAGCAGATATCCGCAAATGCAAAATTGCCTTGGTAAATTTGCAAGTTTATAAAAATTTACTAACTTCAGGGAACCAAACTCACTACTATGTTTTTAGAAATCCAAGAAATCCAAAAGGAGCAGGTCCCAAATTGCACCTATGAAAAACTAAGCTCCATTGAACAGGGAGCTAATTTGCGGGAACAACTACACAATGCCATGATTTTAGGAAATACCCATCGGGGTAAAGTAGAAATCATTTTTTGTGATGATGATGGATTAAAAAAGGTACATACTACCATTTGGGCCAAAGGAGAGCAGTTCATCACACTCAAAGGAGGGGCTTGGATTCCAATTTCTAAAATTGTAGATATAATTTTTTAACTTCGCGACATGCGTCGTGTAGTTCAATTTTTCCTTTTCGCTTCTTGTTTACTTTTATTTTCTGTTCAACTTAGGGCACAAAACCATGTTACTTGGAGTGCTTCATGGAATAAGGAATCCGGCAGCGTAATTATACGAGGCGCAATTGAACCCACTTGGCATTTATATTCGCCTAAAACCGACCCAGACCTTGGACCGATTGTGTTAAGTGTCACGTTTGAAAAAAATAAGGGCATAAAGAAAATTGGGAGTTTGGAATTTTTAACACCTCCCGTTGCGCATCATGATGACAATTTTGGAGGAATGGTTTACATTTGGGAGAATGTAGTAGAAATACGCCAAGCCTTTCGAATTAAAAAGAATGGCACATTAAAACTTACATTAAATTACATGATTTGCGACGAAACGAAATGTATTCCTCCAATCGATGTGCCCATAACCATTCAAATTAACAATTAACTATGAGGTGTTTTTTATCTACCTGCTTGATACTTTTAAGCTTAGCGACATTTGCACAAGGCTCTTGGCAAGACAACATTAAATGGAAATTTAGCCTAGAGAAAATTGACAGTAGTCATGCGTATATTGTTGGTAAAGCTACACTTCTAAACCATTTCCATATTTTCTCGGTAAATCACGACCCCAAAAAGGCGGATTTCACGGGAACACCTACCACCTTTGATATCAAAGCCAACAAGAATTTCAAGTTAATTGGGAAACTTAAGGATGGTAGTGCACCAAAAAAGTTTGTTGATGAATTAGGTGAACAATTGTATTTTGAAGGAAGCGCTACCTTTAAGCAGCACATTGAAATACTAAGTAACGAAGCGTTTAGCATCCCTTTCACCTATAGTTTTCAAATCTGTGATGCAGCGGGATGTATTTTCCCGCCTGCACAAGACGTAACAGTTAAAATAAGTGGCTATAAAAGTGCATTATCTTCCGCTAATGTTCCCCAAGAAACACCACAAGATACCAGCACAACCACTACATCTTCAGGCGACGACAACACTGGAGACACCATGGACCAAAAGGAAGACAAAGAAAATGTACCCAACAAACCAAATACCTTATGGTGGACGTTTTGGGCAGGATTTGGTGGCGGATTATTTGCCCTTTTAACGCCATGTATGTTTCCGATGATCCCCATGACCGTAACGTTCTTTACCAAACAATCAAAAACACGCGCAGAAGGCATCATAAAAGCACTTGTTTATGGCGTGTCAATTGTAGTGATATATGTTACTTCGGGCATTTTATTTACAGCAGTATTAGGAACCACGGGACTAAATGACCTATCCACTAACATTTGGATGAACCTTGTGTTCTTTACAATCTTTATGGTTTTCGCCTTCTCATTTCTTGGAGCCTTTGAAATTCAATTACCCAGCAAATGGGTCAATAAAATGGATAAGCAAGCCGATAGAGGTGGATACATTGGCATCTTCTTTATGGCATTCACCTTAGGATTGGTTTCATTTTCGTGCACAGGTCCAATCATTGGGAGCCTTTTAGTTACCGCATCAACCACTGGGTCCTACCTTACCCCCGCCATGGGCATGGGAGGATTCTCCCTTGCCTTGGCTATTCCTTTTACCTTATTCGCTATTTTCCCAAGTTGGTTAAACTCTCTTCCACAATCCGGAGGCTGGTTAAATTCAGTAAAAGTGGTTCTCGGGCTTCTTGAAATCGCCTTAGCGATGAAATTTTTATCTGCCGTAGATATGGCCTACCACTGGGATATATTAACCCGTGAATGGTTTGTCGGATCTTGGTTTGTGATTTTCATGATTATGGGTCTTTATCTACTCGGAAAGATTCGATTCTCTCACGATTCCCCGGTAGAAAAATTAAGCGTTCCAAGGTTCATGTTCGCGTTTGTAGCCCTCGTATTCTCTGTATACTTGTTTACCGGAATGTTTGGCCACCCATTGAAATTAATCGATGGGATTGCTCCTCCAAGAACCCATTCAGAAGATAATTTCCGCTTCAATAATGGCGGACTTGATACCGGGGTAAAACAAGATTCAATTACCGAAAAATATGCTGCAGACATGCATCCTGTGGGTGATGGTTCCATCCTGGTATTCCATGATTTATACAAAGGACGTGCCTATGCCAAAGAACGAAATTTACCTGTTCTTATGGATTTCACCGGACATGCTTGTCAGAATTGTCGTAAAACAGAATCTACCGTTTGGACCAACGACGAAATACGACCATTACTTCAAAAGAATTTCGTGATTGTCTCGCTCTATGTAGATGATCATAAAGCGTTACCAGAAAGTGAACAACGTTATTCTAAGGAATTAGGCGGGAAAATTCGCGACGTTGGAAATAAATGGGCCGAGTATGAAGTAATTAATTACAAAAGCTTCCAACAACCGCTTTATGTGGTAACGGATCATGAAGGGAAAGACCTTACAGAGAGTATTGGATATACCCCGGATATTGAAAACTATAAGAACTTCTTATTGAAAGGCATAGATAAATTTAAGCAATAAGTTTACCGACCTGAGTACTTAGTTTTATCTTAACGTTCAACGCATTGAATTTTAGTGTATATTTATCTTTAAACTACTGTATAATTTTTAAAAATGATCAAAATAAATACCCCCTCTCTGTTCGTTATTATTTTTTCTTGTTTAGGCCATTTCTACCAAAGCCAAAGTCAACTTTGCGTCTCAGGCGGTGGCGCGTCCAATGATCAAGCGCATGCAATAGTTCAAGCGGGTGACGGCGGTTACGTAAGCGCGGGGCAAACCAGTTCATTCGGAGCGGGATTAAATGATATATACGTTATTAAAACCAATTCCGTCGGAACAATTATATGGACTCAAACCATCGGGGGTGTAGGTAATGATTACGGCCGCGCAATAATTAAAACGTTTGATGGCGGATACGCCATCGCAGGCACAACCTCATCATTTGGAGCAGGTGGAGATGATGTGTATTTAGTGAAACTTGATGCCATGGGAAATGTGCAATGGAATAAAACGTACGGGGGAACAGGAAGCGACCAAGGATGGGATTTAGTTCAGTCCTTAGATAGTGGGTTTTGTATTGCTGGACAAACCAGTTCATTTGGTGCCTCTCCAAATGACTTTTACGTTGTTAAAACCGATGCCTCTGGTAATTTGATTTGGGATAAAAAAGTAGGAGCGGCCTCTTTAGCTGACATTGCTTACTCAATAACAAATACGAGCGACGGTGGGTTTGCAATCGCAGGAACTGCCTATACGTGGACGGGTAGTGCGAGTACATCTTCCAATGATTTCTACATTGTAAAACTAGACGGCAGCGGGAATATGGTTTGGTCTCGACTTGTACAAGATACGAATGCTACCAAATACCCTGATTATGCGCGATCTATAATTGAAACAGCGGATGGAGGGTTTATGATTGCGGGAGAGGCTGGACAACCTAAAGTGAGTGGAGGTTTCAACTGGCATTACCTTTTAGTAAAATTGGACGGTGCCGGACAAGTTTCATGGACTCGTTATTACGGCGGGACTCAAATTCCGAATTTCTCTACAGATGGAAGTGACTACGCAGAATCTGTTATCCAAATGCCAAATGGAGACTATTTAGTTGGTGGGTATACTTTTTCTTTCAATTATAATTTCAATACCGGACAGCAGGTAGGTTTGGAGTATTACCTAATACGAGTGAATGGTACGGGTACCTTGGTTTCTACACACATTATTGGCACCGCTCAAAATGATTTTGGTAAATCATTAATAAAAACATCCGATGGCGGATACATGGTTGCGGGTTATTCACAAGAACTTACGGCTGGAACTTATCCCGACGAGTTATATCTTGTGAAACTAGACTCCACATTAACAACCTGTTGTACCATGAGAACAGGAGGAGCGGATCGCGGCACCGGAACTACGAACACTACCCGAGGAAGTAGCCTAAGTGCGGGCGGAACCGCAGGTATTGGCGGAATTTATGGTTCTGGGGGAACAACCTCTGTAATTTGTGGTCTCCAGCCCCTAGCAGCGGCTTTTCAAACGAACCAAGCTCAAATTTGTCAATCAAATAATTGCATCAATTTCAATGACAACTCTAATGGAAATCCTCTAACCTGGGCATGGTCTTTTCCAGGCGCTATTCCTTCTAGTTCAAATGTTCAAAACCCCAGCAATATTTGCTACAGTGCCCCAGGATCTTATCCAGTAACGCTGGTTGTAGGAAACGGTCTAACCTTCGACACACTTGTTTCATCTAATTATATTACCTTATTCAATACTCCTCCTAGCCCCGTTATTACAGCTTCTGGGGCGACTAATATTTGTTCCGGCGATACGGTTCTTTTAACTTCCTCCTATGCCGTTGGTAATGTTTGGAGTCCTAATAATCTAAATAGCCAGACGATCAATGTAACCACTGCCGGTAACTATACCGTAACTTACACTGACCAAAATGGGTGTCAAGCTACGTCCCAACCAATTACCGTCAACCTTCTTCCAAGTCCTGCAACACCTATTGTTTCGCCACCGGGACCTCACATTATCTGCGCAGATGGTGCAATACAACTTTATTCCAATATGCTTGGCGGAAACCTTTGGTCTCCTAATGGTGAGACTACCGATACCATTTGGGTAGGCATGCCAGGAACATACTTTGTTACCAATAGCCAAGGTGCATGTACGAGCTCTGTTAGCAATACAGTTACAGTTAATGTTGGAGTAAGCCCCTCACCTCCAACGATCACACAAGGAACAAACGATACCTTATTTTGCTCAGCAGCAACAACATACCAATGGTATCTGAATGGGGATGTGATTCCTGGAGCAAATTCCTCATATTACGTCGCTTCAATTCCAGGCAATTACAGCGTCTACATAACCAATGAAGATGGGTGTGGAATTACCGGAGATCCAATTACTGTAGAAATCACCAATGGAACTTCGATAATCTTAGCTCCATGGTTGGATATCTATCCAAATCCCGTAAGCGATTATTTACATATTGTAAATAATCAAGGAGGTCCTTTTAGCTATAAAATTGTTGATATTCAAGGAAAAAATGTAACATCAAACAATGCTTTTGATGATGCTTCAATAGATTTTAGAAAACTTACCAATGGAATTTATTTTGTCACAGTGGAAAATTCAACACATGAAATTCAAACCATTAAAGTGCTTAAACTAAATTAACTAATAATTCCACTAAAGTTATTTCTGATTTTTAACTTCCTTGGTCGAGATTGTAGTATAATCTTCAACGTTTAATATGAAACTGTGTATTGCGGAAAAACCGAGTGTCGCACGAGATTTGGCTCAAATTCTAGGCGCATCCATTCGGAAAGAGGGGTATTTTGAAGGGAATGGGTATTGGGTGAGCTGGACCTTTGGACATTTGTGTACACTGAAAGAACCTGAAGATTACAACCCAAACTGGAAACAGTGGCGGGTTGAGGATTTACCCATTTCCCCTGAACAATTTGGCATTAAAGTAATCAAAGACGAAGGCGTACAACGACAATTCAATGTACTCAAATCCCTCGTATCTCAATGTGAAGAAGTGATCAATTGCGGGGACGCAGGACAAGAAGGTGAATTGATTCAACGTTGGGTACTCTTGAAAGCCGGTTGTAAAGTGCCCGTTAAACGCCTGTGGATTTCTTCCTTAACGGATGAAGCCATTAAAGAAGGCTTTTCTAAGCTTAAAAACGGCGAAGAATTCGATAATTTGTTTGCTGCAGGAAATTCACGTGCCATTGGCGATTGGATGCTCGGCATTAATGGAACACGACTCTATACCAAAAAATTTGCGCCAGCAAAAATGACCTTATCCGTTGGTAGAGTTCAAACCCCTACCCTAGCCATGATTGTGCAACGGCAAAAGGAAATCAATGCATTCAACTCCGAAACCTACTGGGAACTTAAAACGATTTACCGAGAAACAGAGTTCCTTTGTCAAATTAATCGATTACAGTCAGAGGAAAAAGCCAAAAAAGGCGTGGAATATCTGAAAGATAAACCCTTTAAAATCACCTCTTTTGAACAAAAGGAAGGGAAAGAAGGAAATCCGAGATTGTACGACTTAACATCATTGCAAGTAGACGGAAACAAGCGTTATGGTTTCAGCGCCGATGAAACGCTTAAGTATATTCAAAGCCTTTACGAGAAAAAACTGGTCACCTATCCACGGGTTGACACCACCTACCTCACAGAAGATCTTCACCCCAAAATACCCAATGTATTAAAAGGGCTAAGAGACTATAGTAGATTTACTGAATCATTGTTGGAAAAGCCCATTCCTAAAACAAAAGCTATTTTCGACAATAGCAAGGTAACCGACCACCACGCTATTATTCCTACCGGAATCGTCCCATCAGGAATTTCTCCTGATGAATATAAAATTTATGACTTAATCGCTCGGCGGTTAATTGCTGCTTTTTATCCGGAATGCAAGGTTTCGAATACCACCGTAATGGGTCAAGTAGATCAATTAGCATTTAAAGCAACCGGGAAGCAGGTTTTAGATAAAGGTTGGCGTGTTGTATATGAAGACCTCGATCAAAAAGTTCAGAAAAAAGGGGATTCTGAAGATAAAATCTTACCGCTATTTACCGAAGGCGAAGAAGGTCCGCATGAACCCTTTATGCATCAAGGAAAAACCTCAGCGCCAAAACCCTATACGGAAGCAACGCTCCTCAGAGCCATGGAAACCGCGGGGAAACTTGTTGAGGACGAAGAAATGCGTGAATTAATGAAGGAAAACGGCATTGGAAGGCCCTCAACCCGATCAGCCATTATTGAAACCTTATTCAAACGAAAGTACATCGAGAAAAAGAAAAAGAACCTCATTGCTACCGATACCGGCATGCATTTAATTGACACCATTAAAAACGACCTGCTCAAAAGCCCCGAACTTACCGGTCAATGGGAACATAAGTTACGACAAATGGAACGTGGACTTTATGACCCTAAGCAATTCAAAGCAGAGCTTTTTCAAATGGTCAGAGAATTAACAGACGAAGTAATCTTTGGGAATTAATCCTGTTTCACAAAGGGCTTAACAGACCGATTACCATCACTAAAGCTAGCGACAATCCGATACGTACCACGTGCCAATCCACTTATGTTAAGGTAAGTAAGCGCGCTCTGTATTGGACATTCCATCACCACGCGACCTGCAGCATCCACCATTGATACCGATTGAGCAATGCCATGTGTGAACTCAACATTCAAGAGTTCGTTCGCTGGATTTGGATAAAGCAACCAATTACCTCCGCTGAGTTCAGTTAATGAGGCATCATCTGCTATCACTTCAAAGGTTGTGGTGTCCGAACAATTGGCATTCGAGGCAACTAAGGTTACGGTATATACACCAGGAACACTGTAGGTATGCGAAGGAGTGAATCCATTCGATGAATTATTATCCCCAAAATTCCAAGAATATTGATTGGCATTCGAACAATTATTTGCAGAAACAGTAGCCGTCATCCCTAAGGTATTCAACGAAGCAGATGCCGTAACTTCATCCATAATTAATTGAACGGGAGTTCTTGGACTGATGCATGGATCTTTAACCACTTCCCAGTCATAGAAATAATAATAAAAAGCACCCCCTGCGCTTGAACCTGTGATGGAAACTAAGCCCGGAATTTGATATGGGAACACTGCACCTGCATTATTACGGTACAAATTCATCTGCGCTCCCCCGATGCGATAATTCACTCCGGGTTCCACATGAAAGTTCAATGAAATCCGCGAACCTCCAGAAGGAATATTTAAAAACCTAGAATCTAACTGATTACCGCTCGCATCCCACAAGGTAATGGTTCGATCTCCCGTTGAACCTGCATTTACCCATGCAGAAACAATCGTTAGGGGTTCATTAACCGAGAAAATCATGTATTGCGTGGTTGCGTTATTATGCTGTCCGCCCGTACCAAAGGAATTATTTAAGGGACCAAGGTATTGAGAAAGGTTATTCTCAACAGACTCTACCCAAACAGTATCTGTTTGTTGTAAGAGGGTAGAATAACTCGACCCTGTCGTTAATAAATTTCCATCAAATTCAGCATCATAATAGGACATACTGCCATTTGCCGTTGCATTCACCGTAACAGAATCAGGGGAACAAACAATCACATCTGCAGCGAGGGGCGCGTCTGGACGATCAATCGTGATGTACTGAGCAATACTCATGGTATCTGTTCCGAAGGCATTTCCAACAATCAAGGCAACTGTAAATTGACCGTCTTGCGTATACACATGACTAGGAAATTGAAGTGATGACGTACCTCCGTCTCCAAAATCCCAAGCCCAACTCGTTGGACCACCAGTAGATTGATCATAAAAATCAATATCCCCGGTACAACTAGTAACCGCGTTGGCCTGAAAATCAGCTCCCGGAGGATTGGTAGGTATTTGACACGCCCATGTCATAACAAATCCGGCATTGGTCACATAGGTATCTGAAAAAAACTTCAAAGTAACCGCACCGTATGTTGTATTAATCACCCCTGCATTCGGGAGCGTATTGCCAGTATATTGACCGATTAAAGGGCTCGTATTGTTTGGACCGTCATAAATGTACAGGTAATCGTAATTAGCCTCTAAATCGAAGATTGAAAAATTGAGGGTAATACTCGCTGCCCCAATTGGCGCAATGGTAATCTCACTGGTTACTAAATCTTGATAATTGGCTGCCGCACCCCCGGGATCGAATAAGGTTCCTGTGCATGAATTCTGGGTTTGATTCAATCCCATAGGATTCATGGTTATTGCACAAGGCAAGCTTGGGTCTACATTAATATAGTCAACCAAGGTCAAGGTATCTGTACCACACGCCCCTCCACTTGCAATTAAGGAAACCGAATATAAACCCGGATTTTGATAGGAATGCGAAGGGTTTAGAGAAGACGATGTAGTGCCGTCGCCAAAATTCCATTGAAAGGTACCTGCATTAAAACTCTCGTTCGTGAAATTGACCAATGCTGGTGCCTGACAATAATCTTGAAAAGCTGTAGAGAAATCTGCATTGACGGTATAAGAAAAGGCCGGTCCCACCCCTACCGCATACCACGCGTTGGTTGTACTCATTACCTCCGGAGAACATGCACCAAACAAATCAATGGCAGACTGAACTGCATAAAAACGTGCATCTTGATAATCTGAATTTGGCGTTAAATAAAAGGTGTTGTTGCGAAATGCGATGCGCGCTGCATCCACAATACCTAGGCCGCTTACATTGTATGCGTTATTGATATCGTTGGTGCCGGTTCCACCAACTGTGAGTAAATAAAACCAAAAATTCTGAACCCCAGAATTGGTATGAACACCCCCGTTATCTTGGGTTCCGGTGTAAAAGTTGGTACCTAAATAGGTATCCGGATCGCCAAAGGCGCTTGGATTACTCATGTTACGGATTCCGTTACCATTGGGTGTGGCATCTTCACCCATAATCCAATTTAATACATTGTTATTAGCAAAAGCCTCTACGGAAACACCAAAAATATCTGAAAACGATTCATTCAACGCACCTGATTCATTCGCGTATACCAAATTGGAGGTATTTGAAGTTAACCCATGCGCAATTTCATGGGCTGTAATGTCAATCGCCGTAAGTGGCGTGAAGGTAGTTCCGTTTCCATCTCCATAAGTCATGCGTTGTCCATCCCAAAAAGCATTATTGTAGTTGGTATTGTAATGCATATAGCTTTTCAATAAGAATCCATTCCCATCAATGCTATTTCGGTTGTGGATTTGCCAAAAATAATCATAGGTCATTTCCGCTCCCCAATGCGCATCACCGGCATAATGGTCTTGATTGACCGTATTATTCCAATAATTATCCGCATCAATAAAATCTACCGCTGCACCGTAATTCGAGGTGTTATTTAAGTCAAAGGTTTGAATTCCATTTCCTCTTCCAGTTTCACGCAACCTAAATTGAGAGGCAAAATAATCTGCCACCATCACGCGATTACCGGAATAAGCTGTAACCGCAATACCGTTACTGTCCGCAGTATGAATTCTATTTTCCGCTGCAACAATTTGATTTGTATGGGCATCTATATAAATGAACTGCCTAGACAAGGGCTCGTCCGCATACACATCTACGCCATAAACCAAGGAAGTTGTATTGGCCGAAGGGTTCGTATACCACATCAGTTGAGGTGTGGGATAATAGCTGGCCTCGCTCCCTTGTTCCATTTTGAGTAAGGCTTCTTCTTCCGGCATCTCCCACTTATAGCGCGTTGCATTCACATGATTCAGCGCTGTTTCTATCACTTGGTCGCTTGAAATAGAAGGCGTAATCGAACCCGAAACTTTATCCAGGGAAGCATTAACAGAAACCAAAAGACTTCCATTCGTGTGGATTTTAATGGCGTTATGACGAATTGGAATGCCTTTGTAGGTTAGAGAATAGGTGTAATGAATCCACCCGAGCTGATCACTCATTTTATCCGAAAGGATGAACGAATATTCCTCAGGTAACTCGAATAAATCATGGATAAATTTACCATGGGATTCCGGTGCCAAGGAAACTTTCCCGTCAAATTTTATGAAGCGCGGAAACGACTCATTCGGCAGTTTCCATAGTTGGCTTATGTGATTTTTGGTGAGACTTTGACTTTGTGCCGTCACTTGTACGGACATAAAAAGGACGAGTAGGAAGGGTAAACACTTCATGACATAGATTTGGTTCATAAAGTTATAAAAATGAACTCGGATTACATCCGCTCTGGTGCATTAATTCCCAAAATAATTAACCCAGTTTTCAAAACCTTAGCGATATTCCTTGAGATTAAGATGCGCGCAGCCCGCAACCCTTCGTTGGTTTCATTGAGTATCGGACTTTGCTGATAAAAAGAATTATATGCCTTTGTCAGTTCATACAGGTAATTTGCTAATAAGGCCGGAGAATAATTGTCTGCTGCTTCGGCAATCGTTTGAGGAAATGCAGCGAGCACTTTAATGAGCTCAATTTCTCCAGATTCAATCACCAGAGCGGATTCATCGATTTGGATTGGCCCTGCCTTTCGTAATAATGAATTAATTCGAGCATGGGTATACTGAATAAACGGGCCGGTATTTCCCGTTAAATCTATTGATTCCTCTGGATTGAATAACATTCGTTTTTTCGGGTCAACTTTCAATAAATAATATTTCAGGCCTCCCATTCCGATGGATTCGAACAAGTTATGACGCTCACCCTCGGTTAATTCAGCAATTTGACCGCGTTCTTGTGTCATTACCGTTGCCGCATTCACCACCTCTTCCATGAGATCATCTGCATCAACCACGGTACCTTCCCTAGATTTCATTTTCCCTGAAGGAAGATCCACCATTCCATAGGATAAATGAAAGCAGTTTTTCGCCCATGAATAACCTAATTTATCAAGGATTAAAAACAACACTTTAAAATGATAGTCCTGCTCATTCCCTACGGTATAAACGATTGAAGATAAGGATGGATAGTCATGAAAACGTTCAATCGCAGTGCCTATATCCTGAGTCATATATACCGCCGTACCATCCGAACGAAGTACCAGTTTTTCATCTAAACCATCGGGTGTCAAATCAATCCAAACACTGCCATCGGGTTTTTGATAAAAGACACCACGCGCTAATCCGTCCATTACTTGGTCTTTACCGAGTAAGAAGGTGTCGCTTTCGTAATACAATTTATCAAAATCTACCCCCATGCGTTGATAGGTCACAGCAAATCCTTCGTACACCCACCCATTCATGGCGGACCACATTAAATAGGTTTCTGGATCTCTTCCTTCCCATCGCACCAACATGTCTTGGGCCGCCCTTAGAATCTCAGTTTCATTCTTAGCAAGCTCCTTAATCTTGTCCAAAATCGCGGCTTCTGCCTTTCCCTCTTTTCCAACAAGTGCTTGATCTAATTCTTGAAATTTTTCAAGGGCCGACGCAGAAGTGTTAGAGAAATCTCCCGTATTCCAACGCGTAAGTACTTCTTTAACTTCAAGCTGCAAGTACTTTTCAAATTCTACATAATACTTACCAACTAACTTATCCCCTTTAAGCCCAGAATTAGCGGGAGTTTCACGTTCGCCATTGGATTGAAGCGGAGCAAAGCGATGCCAAGCCAACATGCTTTTGCAAATATGGATTCCTCGGTCGTTAATGACTTGGGTTTTGATTACTTGATGCCCATGAGCTTTTTTTAACTGCGCGACCGCATAGCCAAGGAAAATATTCCTAAGGTGACCTAAATGCAGCGGTTTATTGGTGTTCGGTGAAGCATATTCCACCATGACCATCTGCTTAGAATCGGGGTCAGCTATTCCGAACGAATCGTTTTGATGGATTGCGATGAGTTGATCAGACCATAAGGTCTCGGAGAATACAAAATTTAAAAATCCTTGAATCACTTCGAAATCCGTAACAAATGAAACTTCTGATTTCACATGCTTTCCGATCAGTTCGGCAACTTGTGCAGGCGGTAATTGCAGTGCTTTAGCAAATGGAAAAACCATCAGGGTTACATCACCACGAACGCCTTTACGCGTAGGTTGAAACTGTATCCAGGATGGATCAATATCAATTCCTAACCATACCTTCCCTTTAGATAAAAGGATTTCCTTCAACGCTACTTCCATGATTCAATTAAGGTACGTGTACAATTAGTGATTAAATCGAGGGTAACCTCGGCCATTCTATTTTTTTTCTCGTCCAGGGTTGGATTCACCTCAACGAATTCCAAGGCGACTAATTTTGGAGAACGACACAATCCCTCGAGGAGTGATTTTGCTTCTTGTACCGTTAGTCCATTCGGTACCGGTGTACCCGTACCAAAGGACGTTTCCACTGGATCCATCGAGTCTACATCAAAGGATACGTACAGGATATCACAGGCATTCAATTGATGTGTGATTTGTTCTAAGGCTTGTTGAACACCCATTGACCGAACCCTCTCCACCGTGATATTGGTGATGTGTTCAGCTTCAATAACCGCCTCTTCTTCCGGTTCAGTGCTACGTACACCGACATAAACTAAATCGGAGAACTTAACAGAATTACTTTTTAATTGTGTCCATTGAAGGGATGTTTCGATGTCTACATGATTACGTTGACACGGAAGATTATCGACACCCAAGGCAGTGGCAAGGGGCATGCCGTGTAAGTTACCAGAGGGTGTGGTATAAGGCGAGTGCAAATCCGCATGAGCATCTATCCAAACCACCCCAATGCGTTTGTCTGGATAAGCAGCTTTTAAACCATGTAAGGTTCCACCTGCAGAAGCGTGGTCACCGGCTAAAATAAGAGGAAACCGATTGGCTTGAATATGGGAAACCAATGCGGAAGAAACCGTTCTATATACCTGTTGCATGCCGTCAATCCGTTTCGCTAAGGGATAGATAACCGGACGATCAAGAAGGTGATTCAAGTCGGGAAGTACTTCCCATGAGACGTTGCTAAAGAGTTGATTTTCTTGGGTTCTTGCTGCACCTTGAATAGCGAAAGGACCCAAGGAAGCCCCTCGAGTTCCTGCCCCTAATTCCGAGGGGTTTATGATAAGTTGGATCGTTCTGCTCATGGCGGGTTCCGTTGAATAGGAACTAGACAAAGATACAAAAGTTGACCACCTAACGAAAAGAAAACTTTCAGGATTAGGCGAAAGGCTGTATATTCGCACCCACCGCGGGGATGTAGCTTTCCGCAGTCGCGGAACTAGACCGAATGTGATTCAAATTTAATGGGGATGTAGCTCAGTTGGCTAGAGCGCTTGACTGGCAGTCAAGAGGTCGTCGGTTCGAGCCCGATCTTCTCCACAACCCTGACGATAAATGTCAGGGTTTTTTTATGTTCAATTTTTAATGGGCGAGAAGTTTATCCGCCGTAGCAGGACAACGTATTTTGTGCCGACTATAACTATAGTGAAATTTTTTATCTTTATCCAAAATAATCATCATGAAAAAACTTTGCTTAATCCTAGGTCTTTTCCTTTGCCTCCATGCCTTTACCCAGACCGTTTACTCCGTAGATTCTAAATACGATGCCGACGTGAAGGTGTACGTTGCATCTTCAAAATATGATGCAGATTTAGTGGTCTACAAATGTTCATCGAAATATGACGCGACCGACAACAAGGGATTATGGTACTTTGTTTCGTCGAAATACGACGCCAAAAAGAAAATCTACTTTTGCGACAGCAAGTATGATGCAGATCTCATTATCTACTTTACTGACAGTAAGTATGATGCGCAATGGAGAACAAGCAGTAAAAAAAGTTTGATGTATTAAAAGAGGGAAATGTAACCATCGTCGAAAAGCTTGTTTGATAAGCTATGAAAAGGATTTTAAAGCTTTTTGGATTTGGTTCACTTATAACCTTGCTTACATATTACTTTCTTCCCGAACAGCAATTAACTCCCGGTCAAAAAGCTGATAAAATCGTGGTCTATAAATCCGACCACGTTCTTAAATTGTACTACCAAGGTAAAATTATTGCCAGTTATTCAGTCTCCATCAGCAAGAACGGGTTGGATGCAAAAAAAAAATGTGGTGACCACCTTACCCCAGAAGGACAGTTCCGAATTACGAAACGTACATGGAGCGCCTATCACAAAGGAATAGATGTTGGCTATGGCTGTGATGTATTAATCCACGGACAAAAATACGGCTGGGTCGGTAAATTTCACCGATGGAACGATTGGACCTTGGGTTGCATTGCACTCACGAATCCTGAAATCGATGAGCTTTACGATGCCGTGGAGAATGGCTGTCCCATTGAAATTCTACCATAAATCTGTCCAAAAACAACCTTAAGTTGTTGAACGCAGCAATTGATTATTACCTTTGACACATGAAATTTACGGTCTTCCTTTTTAGTTTCCTTTGGTCGGTAACCATAATCGCACAAAAAAAACACCTGCCTTTCTCCGGAGAATTATTGTTCAAAGCCCAGCGCATAATACCGATGGACTCTGTCCAAGAACACATGCTTATCTATGCGAAAGACAGCTTGCTTAACGTAGTTAATTTCTCCTCTAACATGGGGAAACAAGAGTTAATCAAACATTTAATCAAAGAAAAATCTTACCTGCTTCTCGAAACCACCAAAGGCAAGTACGCCATCCGAACGAATTATACCAAGTACCAAGATACAACCCTGTCGTATTCGTTTAAAAAGAAACTAGGGTCTAAACGCATCGCCGGAATGAAAGCGAAAAAACTGAGCGTTACCTTTAAAGATATCGATAAAAAATTCTTTTTTTATTACCTAAAAAATATTCCTGCCATGTATGGGAGCGCCTATACAAACTTTCCTGGATTAGTGGTTGAATATTACATTCCAACCGACGAGGGCATGTTTCAATACACCTTAACCGAATTCAAACGAATAGATCCTCCCTTGACGCTTTTTATGGTACCCACGGGGTATAAACTGGTAAGCATCGAAGAATTCATGGAAGAACTGTCCAAGCCATAGGTAGTTAACACCTTGCTGTGTAAAGAATTCACGTTGGTCCTGATTAGAACGTAACCCTTTTCTTACTTTCGTGTTTTACCCCAAAATGCGAGATAACGAATACATTCCTTACGAAGAAGAGGAAACACAATACAACAATCCGGGACCCGCGCCTAAAAAAGAGAAACCCACTGAGGCGAAACCAAAGAAAGAGGCGAAACCAAAGTCAGAAAAACCCAAAGGTTTTGTTACTTCTAAACGTGTAATTACTTCGCTTGGCGCCCTTCTTACCCTTTCCAGTATCTTCCTTTTTTTCGCCTGTATTTCTTACTTCCTAACCTGGAAAGCAGATCAAGATTCCGTGCTAGGCTACGGTTTTTTTGAGTACATTTTTAATAACAATGTTCCAGCCCCCGACAATTGGTTAGGTAAATTTGGTGCCTGGTGCAGTCACGCACTGATATACAATAGCTTTGGGATTTCATCCATTGGACTTAGTTTACTTGGATTTTTACTCGGTGTGCGACTGCTATTTAACGTGGAATTACTGCCGATTTTACGCACGACCCTAATCACGCTGAGCTTTATGGTGTGGGGGTCTATCTTTCTTGGGTATTTCCATGAGTATATCAATTTCGGAGGAGGCACATTTGGCTTCTTTATTAATGAATGGCTTTCCCTTACCATTGGTGGAATCCCAACCTTTATTCTTCATTTAGTGTTGCTGTATGTCACGGTTACGCTACTCTTTAACCCCAATTACGAAGCAGTTTTTGATCGAATCAAACCATCCAATTTAAATGGTGATTATTTTGATATCAACGAGGACAAAGAATCGCCTTCCGAGAAACCCTATAATTCAATGAAGGTTGTTAATCCCATTAAAGAAAACGAAATAACTGAAGACCTCGTTTCTAAACCTGTTCACTTCGGCGAAGCCCTAGCTGAAGAAGAGGAAGAGCTTATTGATGACTCAGAACTTGAGATTACCTTCCTCGATAAATCCAAACAAGAACCATCGATTGACTTGGAATTAGAAATTAACCCAACGGAAGAAGTAGAAATACCTGTATCGGTGAAAAATCCAAATGCCGATACTACCGCAGATGACTTGGTTAGTGAATTTGGCTTGTATGATCCGAAAATGGACCTCGAATCCTACGTGCTTCCTCCCATTGAATTGTTAAAAGAATATGGCGGAAATGGTGGTGCTTCTGTTACCAAGGAGGAATTAGAGAGCAATAAAGACCGCATCGTAGAAACACTTGCCCACTATAAAATCGACATTGCAAAAATTAAAGCAACGGTTGGACCTACCGTTACCCTGTATGAAATCATCCCTGCCCCGGGAGTTCGCATTGCAAAAATTAAAAACCTTGAGGACGACATTGCTTTAAGTCTTTCGGCATTGGGAATACGGATTATTGCACCGATCCCAGGCAAAGGAACCATAGGGATTGAAGTTCCGAATTCTAAACCAGAAATGGTGAGTATGCGCTCCTTAATCGCCTCTGAGAAATTTCAAAATTTCGACGGAGAATTGCCGATTGTCATGGGGAAAACGATCACCAACGAAACCTTTGTATTTGACTTAACTAAAATGCCCCACCTGCTCGTTGCTGGAGCTACAGGTCAAGGGAAATCGGTAGGATTAAATGCTATTTTAGTATCCCTGCTTTACAAAAAACATCCAGCACAAGTAAAATTTGTATTGGTGGATCCTAAGAAGGTTGAACTCACCTTATACAATAAAATTGAGCGCCATTTTCTAGCGAAACTTCCAGGGGAAGGGGATGCCATCATCGTGGACACCTCTAAGGTGGTAAATACCCTCAACTCGCTTTGTATTGAGATGGATGATCGGTATGAACTGCTTAAAAATGCTGGAGTTCGAACCATCAAAGAATACAATGCTAAATTCATTGGGCGTAAATTAAATCCTGAAAAAGGACATCATTATTTACCCTATATCATTGTATTAATCGATGAGTTTGCGGACCTCATCATGACGGCAGGCAAGGAAGTAGAACATCCGATTGCGCGGATTGCACAGCTCGCTCGAGCCATTGGAATTCACCTCATCGTAGCTACTCAACGACCTTCGGTAAACGTAATTACCGGGATGATTAAAGCAAACTTCCCGGCGCGTATTGCATTTAGAGTATTGTCGAAAATCGATTCTAGAACGATTCTAGACGCTTCGGGTGCTGACCAATTAATTGGACGTGGAGACATGTTAATCTCTACCGGTTCAGACATGATTCGTTTACAGTGCGGATTTGTAGACACCCCTGAGGTGGAAGAAATTTGCGAATTCGTTGGAGATCAACGAGCGTATCCGAGTGCATTCCTACTTCCAGAATATGTTCCTGAAGGAGGAGAAAGCAGCGGTGAAATGGATATGAATGAAATTGACCCCATGTTTGTTGATTCTGCGCGCATCGTTGTAATGAATCAACAAGGTTCTGCCTCACTGTTGCAACGAAAATTAAAACTGGGATACAATCGAGCAGGTCGGATCGTAGACCAATTGGAAGCCATGGGCATTATTGGTTCATTTCAGGGCAGCAAAGCAAGAGAAGTACTCTTTGGGGATATTGAGTCCTTGGATGAATTCTTGCGTGTAAAGGGCGTACTATAATTTCTTAGCACGTTTTTGTAGCTTTACAGTCAATTTGATTGTATGAAGAATTTCCTTTTCGGACTTATTATTTTTAGCGTAACGCTTGTTTCGGCTCAACTTGTGAGCATGCCCTCACCACTGAACAAATATTACCATTCTGGAACAGATTTTTCAAGACACCACGAGGTTATTCAGTTTTTCGAAGCGCTTCAACAGCGTTATCCCTTGCAGGTTAACCTTGAAACCTATGGTTATACCAACGAAGGCCGTCCGCTAATACTGGTGTTTATTAGTTCAGAAAAGAACATTAAATCCTTGGAAACTATTCGCATAAATCACTTAAAAAACGATCCATCCGAAAACGTATCAATCGCCTGGCTTAGCTACAACGTTCACGGGAATGAAAGTTGTGGAACCGAAGCGGCTATGGAAACCGCCTATCGCCTTGTAAGCACTGAGGCTCAGCGTTTAGAAAACACCTTAGTCATTATGGATCCTTGCTTGAATCCTGACGGGAGAGACCGCTATGTAAATTACTTCAAACAGTACCATAACCATACCGAGCAAGTGCATGTGCAAAGTGCAGAGCATGATGAAACTTGGCCCGATGGACGACCAAATCATTACCTATTCGACCTCAACCGAGATTGGGCATGGCTTACGCAAGTTGAATCTCAACAACGCGTTAAGGCGTACAACCAATGGTTACCTCATGTGCATGTAGATTTTCATGAACAAGGCATGAATGAACCCTATTATTTTCCTCCGGCAGCAGAACCCTACCATGAAGTCATA
The DNA here is from genome assembly GCA_947500755.1 of Flavobacteriales bacterium. Classification (GTDB taxonomy): domain Bacteria; phylum Bacteroidota; class Bacteroidia; order Flavobacteriales_D; family Crocinitomicaceae; genus UBA952. The sequence goes on along the minus strand of CANMTO010000014.1, from coordinate 21,069 downwards.
ACGAATTGGCAACGAGACTTTCAAAAGCACATTGGTAAGAACCATGCCTCGTACTTTGATAAAAACGGATGGCTTTATTTTTCAAAAGAAATTTTCGACCTACTCTACCCTTCCTATGGAGATACCTATCCCACCTTCAATGGAGCCATTGGAATGACCTATGAACAAGGAGGATCGGGAAGAGCAGGGCTTGGGGTAATCACAGCCGTGGGGGATACCCTCACCTTGGCAGATCGCATTGAACATCATATAATCACGGGAATTTCTACCATAGAAACCGTTAATAATTATCATACAAAGTTGATTTCGGAATTTCAAAAATTTCAATTAAAATCTGAACTTAAAAATCCCAACACCTATGTGCTTTACGGGGGGTCACCGAACATTAAGGCACTCACCGAACTCCTAGACCAGCACCAAATAACATACACTAAGGTGCTCGAGGATCAATCCACAGAACTCAAAGGGTTCGACTACTTCACGAATCAAGATAAAACCATTAAACTTCTTAAAAACGACGTGCTAATTAGTACCAATCAATCAAAAGGAAACTTCATCAATGTATTGTTCGAACAAAAAACGGCGCTCAGCGACTCACTCACCTATGACATCACAGCGTGGTCTTTACCCTACGCCTACGGGATCCAATGCATTAAAATAAATAAAGCAGTCGTGGTGAATCAAACTGCCACCACAGCACAACAAGCCTTCTTTAGTGTAAGTGAAGAGCCCTACGCGATCGCCATTCCATGGGAAAACTTAAACGCTTCACGCATGTTAAATGAACTATTAAAGGCAGGCATTAAGGTATCAATGACCGAGAAAGAATTTACAACATCGCATGGCCACTTCGATAAGGGAACACTGCTTGTACTAAAATCAGACAATCCCGGGAAATCTCTCACCACCTTAGTCCCTCCTATCATCAATAAATACAAGCAAGACGCCACCGCATTATTTTCTGGTTGGGCAGAAATTGGAACAGATTTAGGTTCTTCCAGCATTAAGAATATAACTAAACCGCGGATTGGCGTGTTGTTCAATGAGGAGACCTCTTCTTTGTCCGTTGGAGAAATATGGCATTTTTTGGACCAAGATCTAGCCATAGAACACCAATTACTCCGTAATGGAGACCTAGATTCCTACGGCTTGAGTCAACTCGATGTACTCTTTATCCCTGAAGGCTTTAGAAGTGATGACAACACCACGATTAAGCAGTGGATGAGCAACGGGGGAACTTGCATTGTAATGGGTTCTGGTGCTTCAAATTTCATGGAAGCAGACTACGGAATGAAAGTCGTAGAAGAAGCGCCTCCAGTATTTTCATCGGAATTAGGCAATTATGGCAACCTCGAACGTTCAAGCATCAGCGAAAACATCATTGGGGCGATTTATCAATGTAAGACAGACCCTTCGCACCCCCTTGCCTTTGGCTACAATAACACGTATTACACCCTGAGACTGTCCGCCGATGTGTACCCGTTCGAAGGGGATATTATTCAAAAAATCTCGGATAAAAATGGATGGGTCAGCGGCTTTGCGGGCTACAAGGTAAAATACAAACAAGATGGTGCAATTACCGTTGGCTCAAAAACCATCGGGAATGGGAAAATTGTTTACTTTTTCGATAACCCCTTGTTCAGAGGATTTTGGGAAAATGGTAAATTACAAGTAGCAAATGCCATCTACTTTTTACGATAGGATTAGCTACTTCTTCAAGATTTAATTGCTTATCTTCGCAACTTAAGAACTACAACATGAAACACGCTCTTTATTTATCTCTCTTTGTCTTAATTTTTTATTCTTGTACAAACAAGGAAAAAACATATACCGTAGCACTAAAAGACCACAAGGATAGCCTCTCTTATGTGCTTGGAGCAATTAATGCGAAAACGATTGTTAATTCAGGGACTGAAGCCTTTGATAAATTAGATAAGAATCTGGTCTTGAAAGGTTTTAAACAAAACTTAAATGGAACCCCCGCACAAGAGTGTTTAAATACCCTACAATTACTATTCGGTCCAACATACCAAGACTTTAATCCCACATACGTTAAGGAAGGATCCCTCTGTATGGGTAAAATGAGTGGGTACGCATTCTTCTTTGACATCCGTAAACTTGGTGCACTCGATAAAATCAATTTTGCCATGGTAAAAAAAGGATTTGAAGACGGCCTGCATAAACGAGACACGATGTTTATGAAAGATAATACCATGCGCTTCATGATGACCGAATTCATGACCGGTTTAAACATTTCGAACGGAAATAACATGATGGCCAAAGCAAAAAAAATACCAGGAATTGCAGTTCTGGAGGGTGGAGTGCTCATGCAAACCATCAAGCCAGGATCAGGACCTCAACCCTCGGCTACCGATGACGTTAAGGTTCATTACATTTTAACCTCTGCCTTGGGAGATACCATTCAAAGTTCTTATAAAGGAGATGGTAAAGGAAATATTGAGCCTATTCCGTTAGCATTGAACGGCGGAGTGATTCCAGGATGGACAATTGCCATACCTCAGATGAAGGTGGGTGGTAAATACCGAATTTTTATTCCGTGGAATTTAGCGTACGGTGAACAGCAAGGAAAAGAATCCCTTTGCTTTTTAGTGGAATTAATTGCCGCAGGAAAGGAAGGAAGCTTTACTGCAAATGCGAAAAACCCACAAGCCCAATGAAACGATTAGGAATTATAGTTCTTCTTGGACTTTTTGGCCTTTCTTCGTGCAACGAAAAAATCGATCTCATCGGAGATTATAAAGAGACGGCTGTTATTTACGGATTGTTAGACCATGCCGACAGTCTTCATTTTATTAAAATTACCCGTGCATTTATTGGCCCTGGAAGTGCCGTTGACTTAGCTCAAATTTCTGATTCAAGCTATTTCAATCAAGTTAACGCAACGGTTACAGAATTTATTGGCGGCCTAGCCACACGTACCTGGGCTCTTAAGGATACCCTAGTGATGAATAAAGAAATTAATGGTGCATTCTATGGCCCTGAACAAAAGGTATACTATTTCAAGACCTTACCTACCGGGCCGAATGAAGTTCAACAAGGACCACCATACGCTTTAAACTCTTCACTTAATAAAGACGCTACATACAAACTCGAAATCGATATAGACAACGGTAAGTTTAACGTGTTAGGTGAAACAAACCTCGTAAACGGGTTAACGTCTCCGTCAAACTCCCAAAACTTCACCTTTAAATTCGCTAACAATCCGGGGTCTTATGTAAGCGCGGGTGTTGCAGCGGTAAATACCTTTGGTAACGCCTATGTAGTCAACACCTCACTTAAGGTGATTTACAATGAATATATCGGGGTCAATAAAACGGTATCCAACTTTGATTGGACGCTGGGTGAATCAAGCATTTTACCCGGAGAGTCCCGCACCTTCACGGCTTACGGCGAAACCTTCTACACCTTAATGAAGAATAGTGTTAGCAGCGACCCTGCCATTACGCGTAGAACCTTCGAAGGCATAGAATTCACAATTACTGGAGGTCATGAAGAGTTATATAATTACATGGTAGTTAATGCCCCAAGTTCTTCTCTATCGCAAAGTAAACCAACCTATACAAACCTCAGTGTTACCAATGGAAAAGGGGTTGTAGGAATATTCTCTTCCCGCCAGACCCTTAGATTTTATCGACCCTTTTACACGAATGCGGCGCAAGCATACATCAGAGCCATAGATAAAAAGTCTACGCGTGAATTATGCCAAGGTCCAATTACAGGGTTACTGCTTTTTTGCTCCAACCATCCTGGGGATAACGTTGTTGGCGCCGAAGAATCTTTTGCATGTCAGTAGTACAAGGCAATGGATGAGCGTAAAACCTTATTCGTAGATTTAATTCTACCCGTCCCCATTCGGAATCTCTTCACCTATAGGGTACCATACGAGCTTAATGATGTTATTTCCATGGGACAGCGCGTGATCGTTCCTTTTGGAAAAAACAAACGCATTACGGGCGTTGTTGCTGCTATCCATGAAAATGCCCCAAGCGCCTATCAGGCCAAATACCTTGAATTTATATTGGATGATAAGCCGATTTTGTCGGCGCATCAATTGCATTTTTGGCATTGGATTGCTGAATATTATTTAGCACCAATTGGAGATGTTATGGCTGCAGCCCTCCCTGCGAACTTTAAATTAGCCAGCGAAACCAAGGTGGTACTTCATCCGGATTATGATGGAACCGAAGCAACAGACGAACATGAAAAATTAATTATTGAAACCTTAGCGCATCGCGAACAAATTGATTTGAAAGAACTTTCTGAGATTCTTGAAGTAAAGAACATTCAAATCATCATTAAACGTTTGATTGAAAGGCGCTGTGTAATGACCCAGGAAGAAATCAATCAACGATATACCCCTAAAACAAAAACCTTTATTCAAATTAACCCAAACTACTCAGAAGCGGATTTGAGTAGTATCTTGGAGGAACTTAATGCTCGAACCAATACTCAGGGACAACTCCATGCATTACTACGGGTGATTCAACTGCTGCCATCTCATGGAATAGATCAGAAATATTTAGAAAAAAAACTGCTATTAAGCCATGAAATAAGTCCAAGCTCCTTATCAGCGCTTGAAAAGAAAGGAATCATTATCCAGGAAAAACTGCGCATTGACCGTGTTGGATCAACGCACGAGGGAAACTCCACCTTTCCGGTATTGAGCCAGGACCAGTCGGCTGCACTTCACGGTATTGAAACCTCTTGGAAAGAAAAAGACATTACCCTGCTTCACGGAGTTACGGGCTCAGGAAAAACAGAAATCTATATCCACTTGATTCAATCCTATTTGGATTTGGGAAAACAAATATTGCTGCTCATTCCTGAGATAGCCCTGACCACTCAACTGATTCATCGCTTGGAAAAGTACTTTGGAAAGCAACTTGGTGTATATCATTCCAAATTCAACCAAAACGAACGCGTAGAAATCTGGAATAAGGTCCATGCGAATCACCCCGATGAATTCCGAGTAATTATTGGAGCCAGATCCTCCGTGTTTCTTCCGTTCCAAGACCTCGGTTTGGTTATCGTAGATGAGGAACACGAAAGTTCGTATAAACAACATGATCCATCACCCCGCTATCATGGTCGTGATGCAAGTATTTATCTAGCGAGAATGTTTAAGGCCAAAGTTCTCCTAGGGTCTGCAACTCCGTCATTAGAGTCGTACCAAAATACCTTGGATGAAAAATACGGATACGTGCGTTTAGATGCTCGGTTTGGCGACATCAGCATGCCAGAAATACTGATTGCCAATACACTCAAGGAAACGGCAGGAAAATCTATGACCTCACATTTCTCCAGTTTATTGATAGAACAGATGACTATGGCCCTTGGAAACAAGGAGCAAGTGATCCTTTTTCAAAACCGCCGAGGATATACCCCGTATTGGTCTTGTGAAATCTGTGCATGGATCCCAAAGTGTGACGCATGCGACGTCTCTCTCACCTACCACAAACACGTCAACTTGCTAAAGTGTCATTATTGCGGATACACAAGTCCTCCGATGGGAAGTTGTGGTGCCTGTGGAAGTCACAAACTTAAAATGCAAGGATTTGGGACAGAAAAAATTGAGGATGAATTAGCAGCGGTATTTCCCGAGGCAAAAATAGCCAGAATGGATTTAGATACCACTCGCTCAAAACATGCCTATTCCGAATTAATTACGCGCTTTGAAGACCGGGAAATCGACGTATTGATTGGAACTCAAATGCTTTCCAAAGGCTTGGATTTTGACCATGTCACTTTAGTCGGTATCCTTGATGCAGATCACTTATTAAACCGCCCAGACTTTAGAGCATACGAGCGCGGATTTCAATTAATGACCCAGGTAGCGGGAAGGGCTGGAAGAAAAAACAAGCGGGGTAAGGTCGTAATTCAAACCAAACAACCGGACCATTGGGTATTGCAGCTAGTCACTTCTCACGACACGATTGCATTTATTAAGAATGAATTGATTGAACGCAAGAATTTCAACTATCCCCCATTTACCAAACTATTGGTAATCACCTTAAAACATGCCGACGAACACTTGTTAAGCAGAGCTTCACTTGATTTGGCTATGCATTTAAAAAATGCGCTTAAGGAACGGGTACTTGGTCCAGAATTCCCAATCGTGAAACGCATACAAAACCAATTTCAAAAAGAAATTAAACTCAAGTATGAAAAGACACTTTCGGATAAAAAAATTAAGGAGCACCTCTTGGCACTCCTTAATCAATTCTACGAAACGGTTCCCTATAAAACCATCAAAGTAAGTATAGACGTCGACGCATATTAACCTAAATAACTTTTAAGAATCTTGTTCTTTGATGTATGCTTTAGGCGGCGAATTGCCTTTTCCTTTATTTGTCGCACGCGTTCTCTGGTTAAATCAAATCGATCTCCAATTTCCTCCAAGGACATCGGCGGACGACCTTCTAAGCCATAAAACATAGAAATTACTTCGCTTTCTCTTGGAGTTAAACCAAGTAAAGACCGTTTGATATCACTTCTTAGGGATTCGATCGTTAAATTATTCTCTGGGCTTGGCATGCCTTCACCGCTTAATACATCGTACATGTTGGATGAAGATTCATCTCCTTCCACCAAGGGTGCATCCATGGAAATATGTCTACCATTCTGCGCCAAAGATTGCTTAACCTCATCCGTACTGCAATCTAAAAACTCTGCCAATTCCTCTGCGGAGGGCGGTCGTTCAAACTTTTGCTCTAACTCAGAAAAAGCGCGATTGATTTTATTAATGTTACCAATTTTATTCAACGGTAAGCGCACGATTCGTGCCTGCTCCGCTAGCGCTTGAAGAATCGACTGTCGAATCCACCATACGGCATAGGAAATAAATTTAAACCCTCGAGTTTCATCGAAACGCTCTGCAGCTTTAATTAATCCGAGATTTCCCTCGTTAATTAAATCTGGGAGTGCTAACCCTTGGTTTTGATATTGTTTCGAAACGGAAACCACAAATCGAAGATTCGCCTTGGTCAAGCGTTCGAGTGCTGCTCGATCCCCTGCCCGAATTCTTCGTGCCAATTCCACTTCTTCATCCGCGGTAATCAAATCTACTCTTCCAATCTCTTGAAGGTATTTATCAAGTGATGCCGTTTCTCGGTTGGTTACCTGTTTCGCAATTTTAAGCTGCCTCATAAACTATTGTATTTAAAGTCGTGAAGACTCTAACGCACAAACATCAAAAAGGTTAGTCCTTTTTATGAATAAAGTTCAAAAAACTTTGTAAATAATTAGGAAACTAGTAATCCGAGGGCCTGGCGAACTCGGTTTAGTACCGAATTAGCCACCGTACTGGCGCGTTGCGCACCATCCAACAAGATTCCCTCCACCTCAGAGGGATGATTGATAAAATAGGTATATAGGGTTCGTTCCGACGCAAATCGTGAACAAATGAGTTCGTATAAAGCCTGTTTTGCATGACCATACCCATACCCACCTGCCAGGTAATTCGAACGCATTACTTCAATTTCAGCTTGTTCTGCAAGCAATTGATATATACTGAATACGGTGCACGTATCCGGATTTTTAGGAGCCTCAAGCGGTGTACTGTCTGATGCGATACTCATAATACGCTTTCGCAATACCTTCTCGTCTTCAAAGATATCGATGATGTTGTTTCGAGATTTACTCATCTTTTGCCCATCGATTCCCGGAATCAGCATGGTTTGTTCATTGATATGCTCATCCGGCAACACGAACACCTCCCCCATCTTAGCGTTAAATCGAGCGGCAACGTCTCGGGTAAATTCAAGATGCTGCAATTGATCTTTTCCTACGGGCACTTGATTCGCATCATATAATAAAATGTCCGCTGCCATTAACATGGGGTAAGTAAATAAGCCCCCATTCACATCTTCTAAGCGGTCTGCCTTGTCTTTAAAACTGTGCGCTAAGGTTAATCTCTGATACGGAAAAAACGTTAATAAATACCACATTAGCTCCGAAACTTGCGGAACATCACTTTGGCGGTAAAACACAACTTTATTTGGATTTAATCCACATGCAAGCCATGTTGCGGCAGTGGATAGGGTATTGCTTTTGAGGAGCGCAGGGTCCTTAATTTGAGTTAAGGAATGTAGATCCGCGATAAAAAAAAAGGAATCATTATCGGGTACCTCAGACATTTTGATGGCGGGAATAATTGCCCCTAGGATGTTCCCAAGATGAGGCGTGCCGGTACTTTGTATTCCTGTTAAAACTCTTGCCATTCGTTCTTTCTACAAAAATAACAAATCAGTAGATAAATTCACGAAATCAAGTTAATTCCTTACTTTTGGCCATGCGGATTTTTTTTGGAATGCTATCGCTGCTTTGGAAGATTTATATCGCCATTGTTTTCTTTTTCTTTGCGCTATGTTTTTTTCCTATTTTTTGGGGGATCATCCAATCGCCTAAAACAAAGAATTATAGTTTTTACCTGTTCATCTTTTGGAGTTATTTGATGCGGATATGCTGTTTTTATCCCATTAAGAAAATTGTGCACGGAGCGCTTCCAAAAGGACCCTATATCATTGTAGCCAATCACACCTCGTATTTGGATATCTTCTTCATGTATTCGATTGTCCCACAGCATCAATTCATGTTTTTAGGAAAAAGTGAAATTCTGAGTTATCCCTTAGTAAGCACTTACTTTAAAAGCATGAATGTCCCTGTTTTTAGACATGATAAATCCAAAGCTGGCCGGGCATATACCAATGCCATTAAAGCCTATGAACAAGGGTATTCATTGGCAATATTTCCAGAGGGTACGTTTCCAGAAACAGACCTCCCTAAAATGGTCGCATTCAAAGCAGGAGCCTTCAAATTAGCCAAGCAATTGAACGCACCGATATTCCCAATTACCTTCATGAATAACTATAAACTCTTCTCAGATCCTATGGAATGGCTTGGTCCGGCGCGCCCAGGCCTTGCTACGGTACATTTACATGCTATGGTAAGCAAAGAGTTAGTTGAATCAATGAGTGCTGAAGAATTAAAAGACCATTGTTTTCGCATTATTTCAAAACCTTTGGAAGAAGCTCATCCAGAACTTTATTAACTTTAACCCATGAAAATAGACGATACACTCATTAATCACCTGAGTAATTTAGCAAAACTCTCCTTTGAGGGTGAGAATAGAGCGGCTCTGAAAAAAGATTTAGAGAAAATTATCGGATTTATGGATCAATTGAATACCCTGAATACGGATCATGTGGAACCTCTTGTTTTTATGACCGATGAAGTCAATCGGATTCGTAAGGATGAAGCACGCTTAGAAATTTCAAAAACAGATGCGCTGAAAAATGGTCCAAAACACGACAGCGATTACTTCAGAATTCCTAAGGTAAAAGGAAAACATTCTAACTAAGAAATATACTGTGATTTTTCAACAATTACGCAGCGGTTGTTTTGTTGTTTTAGATACCCTAATTCATAACAAAAAAAATAGGTGGCTCCTTTTTTAGTTTGGAATAAATTAGTGTGGTAGTTAAAATTATATCCCAACTCAATCAATTCAGTGATTGGTTTAACACACTGTTTTTTAGTCAGCAACTCTTCTAAAATCCGTCGATTTTTACGTAAAATCCGATTTACCTTACGCACCGTAGCATTGCTATCTTCGTTCAATCGATTATTAAACGTATTTCGACAATAATCAGAACAGAATTTTTGATCTTTCCTGCCCTTTAACACTTCATTACATTCATGGCAATGACGTTGATTCATAGTATTGGTGATTAACAAGAATTAACAAGTAATACCTAGGGAAAGCCTCGAAATTGTGCCAATTTTAGCCTTTGAAAATACCCTTAAATGGAACATATACTTACCCAAGAATTGCATCGAACTGAACAATTACGTCAAATTGCTGAAAAAATTGCATTAGAACACCAAGTTTTGTCGGTACTCAAAAGCGAAATTTCTAAAAAAATCGTTGGACAACAACGGCTGATTGACCGACTGCTGATTGCCTTACTCTCGAATGGGCATATTTTACTGGAAGGAGTTCCAGGCTTAGCGAAAACATTGGCTATAAAAACATTATCAGATGCCGTTGATGGATCGTTTAGCCGAATTCAATTTACCCCAGATTTACTTCCAGCAGACCTTACAGGTACTCAAATCTATCAGCAAAAAGCCGAAAAGTTCGTGGTGAAGAAAGGCCCTGTTTTTGCCTCCTTTGTCTTAGCAGATGAAATTAATCGCGCTCCGGCAAAAGTACAAAGCGCCTTACTTGAGGCAATGCAAGAACGACAGGTAACCATAGGAGACGAAACGTTTCCGCTTCCCAGTCCCTTTCTAGTAATGGCTACTCAAAACCCCATTGAACAAGAAGGTACTTACCCGCTACCCGAAGCGCAAGTAGATCGTTTTATGCTAAAAGTAAGCATCGGATATCCTTCTAAATCTGAAGAATTACAAATTATCCGAAATCACATTCAACCGGCGTTGCAACAAAAAGTAAATCCGGTAATTTCCTTGGCTGAAATTGAACGAATGCGCCGCTTGGTCGAAGAAATATACATGGATGAAAAAATAGAATCATATATCGTATCCTTGGTATTTGCCACTCGCTATCCCGCAGACTACGGAATTGGTGATCTTGCGCATTATATTTCATTTGGCGCATCACCACGAGGCAGTATCAATCTTGCCGTAACGGCAAAAGCCCATGCTTTTCTAAACGGTAGAGCCTTTGTGATTCCGGACGATGTTCAAGCCATGGCCCCAGACGTATTAAAACATCGGATGGGTATGAGCTATGAGGCAGAAGTTGCTAATCTAAAACCGGAAGATTTAATTCAACAAATTATATCTCGCGTTGAAGTTCCATAATGCATGAATAGAGAGGAAATCCTGAAACGGATACGAACCATTGAAATCGCATCCAAAGGCCTGAGTAAAGACTTATACTCTGGGCAATATAAAACAGCCTTCAAAGGTCGTGGAATGTCGTTTTCAGAGGTTCGTGATTATCATTACGGAGATGAGATTCGTGCAATAGACTGGAATGTTACCGCTCGATATAACACGCCTTATGTAAAAGTATTCGAAGAAGAGCGCGCATTAACGGTCATGGTAATGATTGATGTATCGGCATCTTTTTATTATGGCTCAGGAACTCATTCAAAGATTGAAAAAGCCGTTGAATTTTTAGCCACCATTGGATTTTCAGCACTTGCGAACAACGATAAAACCGGAGCTATCTTCTTCGCAAACGACGTTGAATGTTACATTCCTCCAAAGAAAGGTAGAGATCATATCCTATTAATGATTGACCGATTAATCGCATTTAAACCCAAAGATACGGGCACATCCTTGAGCGCTCCTCTAAAAACCTTGAGACATACCCAAAAGAAACGATGTGTTTGCTTCCTAGTTTCTGACTTTATTGATGATTCGGTTAACTTAGATGAATTATCATTAACCAAAAAATATCACGATTTGATTGGTGTTAAAATCAACGATCCGAGTGAAAGAGAATTGCGTATTCCCGCCTTTTATCAGGTGATAAATCCAGAAACAAAAAGAACAGAATGGATCAATGGATTTTCAGCGTATGTGAAGTCCGTGTTTAAATCAACCTATCACACACATCAAGACTTTGTGAAACAGGCACTTGAAACACGGGGGATTTCTTTAATCACCTTAAGTACGGAAGGGTCTATTGCCGCTCCCTTAGCTCATTTTTTTAACAAGCGGAAATGAACGGAAAGCTGTTATACCTTTTATTTACGCACTGGATACTTACAGCATATGCCCAAGAACCTGTTACCTACATTTCTAGTAAAGAAATCACCGTTGGATCGCTGCTGGAGGTGCAATACGATCTTGTAATTCCAGAGGGCGAGGTACTAACCTTTACTCCTCCTGTCCGTATTTTCCCATGCAAACGCATCGCCTCTCAATCGAACCTCAAAGGAAGCGAATTCACTGAACTTGAAATATTTAGCTATTCGGATACCATACTGCGGGTGGGAGCTGTAACGCATTGGAATGCGAATTTCAGATTAATTCCTTGGGATACGGGAATGTTAGTGCTTCAACCACTACCCTACAGACTCCATGAACGCATGGGTTATTTTAGTTCAATCCTTATTCAATCCTCCTTTGTTTCCGCCAAAAAAGGCATTCGTATTTACGACATCGAAGAATCCGTAACTCCTTTGAATAAAGAATTTGTGTTTTCTGAATTCATCAAAACATATGGTTGGATTCCCCTACTCATACTGCTTTTTGTAGGTGGGGTTCTTCTCTATAAAAAATTCAAACGCACCACTCACGTAGAACCCATTTCATTAACGCTCAAGCAACAAACGCTGCAGTCTATCGATAAATTAGCAGGAAAAAAACAATGGGAATCTGATCAAAAAACACATTCCACCGAGCTTAGTTTTATCTTGCGTTGGTACTTATCGACCAGATATCACATTAACCTCCTCGAGCGCACGTCGTTTGAAACCCTGCTGCTTCTGCGTGCCTTATCGCTCGACGAATATCTGCAAATAATAATTGCGCGCGTGCTCACAGAATCTGATTCCGTAAAATTCGCCTCCAATTCCCTTTCGGAACAAGAACACCTGATCCTAATCGAACAACTGAGGGAGATCATCCAATTAAGTAGCCCAATAGATATATCGCATGTTTAATCGTTGGAATTTACAAGTTAACCACTATGAGTTTTTAGAACCGATCTGGTTCTGGGGACTTGTTGCAATTCCATTGATAAGTATCCTGTTGTTTCGATTTGACCGTCGGAGAACGGGTGATTGGAAAATTAACAGTGCCACCCCAATGCTGCCTCCAACAAAAATTAATGTTCTTGCACTTTTTCGATCTATATTTATTCAACTACCCGCAGCAATTCTCGCCCTATTGATTGTTGCTATGGCGAAACCATATTCATGGCAAGAAAGTGAACAAAAACATGAAGAAAACAAGTACGGAATTGATATTATAATCGCCTTAGACGTTTCGATGTCTATGTATGCAACGGATTTTGAACCCAATCGATTAGAAGCCGCGAAGGAGGTCGCTACAACGTTTATTAATGGGAGAAACGGAGACAAGATTGGATTGGTTCAATATGCTGGCGAGGCCTTTACCAGCTGTCCTCCTACCTTAGACTACCCCATACTGATAGAACAACTCGGCAAAGCAGACGGAATGGAAATGGAACCTGGAACCGCCATTGGTACGGGGTTGGGAACATCCGTAGTTCAATTGCGAAACAATGCCCTAAAATCCAAAGTAATTATTTTACTCACAGATGGCAGCAATAATTCGGGGGATATAAGTCCAGAAGAAGCGGCATTACTCGCCAAAGAAAAGGGAATCTGTGTATACACGATTGGGATTGGAAGCAATGGAATGGCTCCAACGCCTGTAATGACACCTACGGGAATGATCTATCAAAACATGCCCGTTGAAATCGATGAGCAAACCCTAACACAAATTGCAACTGTTACCGGTGGAATGTATTTTCGTGCGGAGGATAAAAAGGGACTTAAAAACATATACGAAGAAATAGCCTTAATGGAAAAAAGAAAAATTACTCATAAAGTCGTTCAAGCAGACCCTCCGCCAACACCGCAAGCGTTTTTAAATTGGGCCTTTGTTTTATTCATGCTCTACATGGTTATTAAATCTGTGCTGTTTTTACCTCAACCCCACGAATAACTCTGTGAAATCAAACAAATACATACCATACTATTTATTTTCCTTGGGGATTATAGGAGCAATACTCTTCGCGCTACACTATATATTAAGCGCCTCCGGTGATGTTAAGTCTGCCTTGATTTTCACCAATCCAAGTTATCTCAATTGGTTATTAATCGTTCCGATTTTTCACCTATTATCCTATAGAAACCAATTGAGAAAGGTTAGCTTAGATAAGCAATTTGGAAGCCCGAATTTTGGAAAGAAGCAAGCAATAATTTCAACCATTGCTCCACATTTTTTGCTCATGTTAAGCATGTCCTTTGTGATTATTGCTTTGGCACAGCCGGTTTTCGGGAGGAAAAAAGTAGCTGGAATTTCAAAAAATATGGAAATCACGATTTGCTTAGACGTCTCAAACTCAATGAATGTACGTGACATCCAAGGCGAATCACGAATGGAAGTCGCTAAACGAACCATCAACGGACTAATCAACCAGCTTTCTGGCGAGAAAATTGGCTTATGCGTTTTTGCAGGAAATGCCATGGTGCAACTGCCTCTTACTTCGGATTATGCCACCGCTCAATTATTTACAGATGAAATACAAAGCACCTACATTTCAAACCAAGGAACCAACATTGTAGAAGCATTAGAAACGGGAGTATTAATGTTCACGAAAACGAACGACCCTAAGTGTATTGTAATGATAACGGATGGAGAAGATCATGAAAAACAATCCAGTGAGATATACAACTTCATACGCGAACAACAAATCGCATTTTATGGCATTGGAATCGGCACTACTTCGGGTGGGCCAATCCCAGAGGACCCCTCGGATCCTAATGCCTCAAATAAGCGAGATGCCAATGGATTCACCGTAAATTCCAAACTAAATGCGGAATACATAAAGCAATTAGCGAATACGCTGAATGGAACAGCCATAATTACCAGTGAAGCCTATCCAGATTTAAATGCGATATTAACAGAAATTAACCGCGCTAAATCAACAAAATCACGAAATTTGGACTTTGAAATCAAGGCAAGTATATACGAATATGCCGTACTACTTGCACTGTTTTCGATGTCATGTTGGATGTTAATACAGGGAATAAAAAGGAATGGGTAAGCGATTTTTATTACTACTTATTGGTACATTTGGGCACATAGTATTCGCACAACAATGGGTAGACTCCATCGAAGCTGCGCGTGAAGCTTACCATAAAAAAGATTTCAGCTCAGCGGAACGAATATATCGCACACATTACAAAAAAGCCAAAGCTAAAGGAGGAATCGATGAGGAACTTGCACAAACCAAGTATAGACAACGCAATTTTAAAGGTGCCATTGAATATTATCAGAAAAAATTAAAAACCGTAAAAAAAAACACTGAAAAAGGACGCATCAAACACAACCTGGGCAATGCATATTTCGAAGCAGGCGATTACCCCCGTGCGATTGAATCTTATAAAGATGCGCTTCGCTTAAATCCAAGCAATGAAAAAACGCGATATAACCTGAGTGAAGCCATACGGCGTCAACAAAATAAACAACAAAAGGCTCCCAACCCACCCCATAAAAATCAAAAAAACAAACGGAAGCAAGACCCTTCCAACCCAGACAAAAAAAATCCAAACAAAGACAAAAAGAACAATTCAGGAGAAGCGCGCTCCGGACAATCCAATCCAAGTAAACTTTACCGAAAAGATGTTGATCGTAAACTGGATGAACTCGCTAAGAAAGAAGGTGAAACTCGACGGAAAATTAGCCGTAATAGCGGAAAAAAACAGGCAGAAAACGCTTCGAATAAAGATTGGTAATGACAAAACTTTTCGCACTTTTATTGTTTTCAATCGCTTGTCTTATTCATGCCCAGAAACCCATGGTCAAACTCGAGGTTGATCAGCTCAAAATAACCTTAGGAAACGAGTTGATTATTACCGTAAAATCAAACATCGAAGGTGAAATCACCATTGACTTTCCTTCTGAATTTGTCCGTGGATACAACGTAACGAGTGGCATGGAACAAGTGGTGGATTACAATACCGGAACCGTTAATACGATCAGCTACTATTCTCAAAACGGAAGCTTTAAGAAGACGGGTAATTTTGTAGTTGGACCCGCCTATATTAAACGTGGAAAACATGTATACAAATCTAATGTTGTTCAAGTATCTGTTCAAAAAGAGCGCATAGATCATGGAAATGGGAGCGTTACTGCCAAGCAACTTAAACAACTCGCATTTGGAACCATTGAAGTGAATAAATACTCCGTGTACGAAGGGGAGCCGCTTATCATACAATCCAAAGTATATTCACGCTTTGCTCCAACGAGCATCGAAGATTATCAATCCTATAAGATGGACCAAAGCATTGAAAAATACAGCCTTGAACAAGCTAAAAACCTAACAGCACGCAAAGAAATGGTTAAAGGCGTTGAAATGTATGCCCTTACTACCGATAAAAACCTAATTTTTCCAACTGGAAATGGAAGTTTACAAATCAACCCATTCAAATTAGTTTTGAGGCAGAATTATGATGGCTTAGCGGTAGTATCTACCGGAACCACCGTGACTGTAAAATCATTACCCGAAAACGCCCCCAGCTCATTTATTGGGTTTGTTGGGACCCTTGATGCGAAATGCAAATACAGCGGCTCTTGCGACAAGAAAGGGGATGTATTAACGCTTGAAGTTGTATTATCGGGTAAAGGAAACCTGCACAACGTGGAGGCACCAGTGCTGGACTTAAGCGAAGGGTTAATTCAATTTGGAAAACCTTCCGTTTCTGAAGAATTTAGCTTTGGGCCGCAAGGTGCCGATGGCAAGGTTATATACACCTTTCGATTACAGGCAACCAATCCTTTAAAAAAATCCATAAACCCCCTCGAAATCTCGTATTTCAATCCTGAGAAAGCAGCTTATGTGACGCTACGTTTAGAAGGATTTAAATCCACCGAAATTCAACCCAATAAGCCCATCAAAAAACAAGGAACTACCACCGTAATTAAGGCTGAAAAATCCGCTAAAATGATTCAAGAACCGTCCAATCATAATAACACCATCCTTTGGGGCGGACTTTCATTAGCTGCCGTTTTATTCTTGGGGGCGGTTGCATTATTTTTCTATCGCAAAAAACCACAACACGTGGTTAATGAATCGGCAACCAAAACAGAAAGCATACCCAAGATTTCTTTTCCTACCGGAAACGAACTCGAGCAACAATTTAATCAGGCCATGGAATCCGAGGACCTCAACCACCTTGAAACACTCTTATTTACGATGTTGGGTATTGTATTCAACGAAAATCCTGCGAATCAAAACAAAGGCCTGCTCTTGGATCGTTTTCGCACCATCAACGAAAGTGATTATGAAATGCTTCACGCCTGGTACATAAAAAATCAACAGGCAAAATACGGGATTAAGGCAGATGATTTAGACCAAAAACAATGGTTAATAGAAGGGGCATCGATATATAAACATCTAAAGGGGCGTTATTTAACTTCGTAAACTTCGCCGTCCTGTACCGCTTCAACGTCCTGAAATATCTCACAAGCCTCATTCGCATGCCCTAAGGTATCCCCATATCTGGAGGAAAAATGACCAAGCAATAACTTACGGGCGCCACTTGCTAACGCCATCAAGGCCGCATCTTTGGCGGTTGAATGAAATGTCTGTTCAGCACGCTCTTTGCGATCCATTAGAAAGGTTGCTTCATGATACAAGGTAGACGTTCCTTTCAAAAACCCGGCTTGATCCTTAAATGGCTTGGTATCGGAGCAATAGGAATACACCCGAGGTGTTGGCATTGGAAGCGTGTAGTCGGAATATTTAACCCATGAACCGTCTAAACGCTGAAAATCTCTACCCTGCGCTAAAAGTTTCAAATGTTCCTTATTCAGGTTTGCCTCGGAAATTGCTTTCTTATCAATCTTATATCGCTGGAATTTTTCTGCTATTTGAAATCCAAAAGTTTTAATGCGATGCTTTAATGGGAACGCTGAAA
The DNA here is from genome assembly GCA_947500755.1 of Flavobacteriales bacterium. Classification (GTDB taxonomy): domain Bacteria; phylum Bacteroidota; class Bacteroidia; order Flavobacteriales_D; family Crocinitomicaceae; genus UBA952. The sequence goes on along the minus strand of CANMTO010000014.1, from coordinate 3,397 downwards.
TTTGCATACCCTCATCTTCAAAAATCAACTCTTTGGTTTTCATTTCAAGAGGAATGAACGTGAAGTTAAAACTGAGTTTAGTTTCACTAGCTCGGAACATGACCATTAAAATTTCTAACAATGCTGGGGGGCCATATACATGAACACCAGCGGTTCTCCCCAATAAACTCATGGTACCGAGAAGACCAGGTAATCCATAAAAATGATCTCCATGTAAATGCGAAATCAACACATGATTAATGCGTTGAAAGGGGGCATTGAATTTTCTCAACTGCATTTGCGTGCCTTCACCACAATCAATAAGCACATAACGATTATTGCAACATATTAATTGGGCGGAACACGCACGGTTTGTTGTGGGAATAGCAGCTGAACTGCCAAGAATTAAAACATTGAAATTATTCAAAATCTGCTAAGGCTTCTTCAACGGATTGAAAAATCCTAAACACACGATCCAATTGAGCGATTTCAATCATTTTAAGTACTACAGGTTGAGCACATGCGATGGCAAAAGCCCCGTTGGTATCTTTACACAAGCGATTAGCCACTAAGATTGCACTCAAACCGGAAGAGTCACAGAACTTGGTTTTACTTAAATCCAATAACATCTTGTTATGCCCCTTTTTGTTTTCAAATGTAAATACCGATTTTAAGTCAGGAGCGCTGTGCGTGTCTAGTTTTTCTACCAAAGAGGTAACCACTACAACATGGTTTCGGACGTCACTTTTAAAATTCATAATAGGCATTTTATCAAATATATCAAAAATCAGCGTTCAATCTGCGAAGCAAGTAAATAAATAACTGCCATACGAATAGCTACACCATTCTCAACTTGATTTAAAATTATACTTTGTGGCCCATCTGCCACATCCGATGTGATTTCTACCCCCCTGTTTATTGGTCCAGGGTGCATAATCACAATATCCTTACCAAGGCTATCCAACAGTTCTTGATTTAAGCCAAACTGTAAGGTGTAATCCCGTAAACTCGGGAAATATTGAATGTCCTGACGCTCTAGTTGAATCCGAAGCATATTCGCTACGTCGCACCATAGCAGCGCTTCATGCAGATTATTTGACACCTTTACCCCTAAATCACTCATGTGCTTCGGGATTAAGGTGGAGGGTCCGCAAACCATTACTTCAGCTCCAAGTTTTTGGAGACAATAAATATTCGATAACGCTACTCGAGAATGTAAGATATCTCCGATGATTACCACCTTCTTGCCTTTAACGGAACCCAGTTTCTCTCGAATTGAATAAGCATCCAAAAGGGCCTGTGTAGGATGTTCATGTGTACCATCCCCCGCATTGATTACTTTGGCAGAAATATGCTTCGTTAAAAACCGAGCTGCTCCCGGCGAGGCATGACGGATTACTACCATATCTACCTTCATGGATAGAATGTTATTCACGGTATCCATTAAGGTTTCCCCCTTTTTTACGGAACTATTCGAAGAGGTGAAGTTAACAACATCTGCAGAGAGTCTTTTAGCTGCCAATTCAAAAGACAATCGTGTTCGGGTAGAATTTTCAAAAAATAAATTAGCGATTGTAATATCCCTTAATGAGGGAACTTTTTTGATTGGCCGATTAATCACCTCTTTAAATGAGTCGGCTGTTTTGAAGATCATTTCAATATCTTCCACGGTTAAATCACGGATTCCCGTAAGGTGCGAAACGCTTAAATTATTCATTCGAATCCTTCATGTATAATTCTACTTTATCTTCTCCATCGACTTCAACCCAACTTACTTTAACTTTTTCATGGAACAGGGTGTCTACGGACTTACCGATATAATCGGCTTGTATGGGTAAATCTCGGTTGAATCTTCGATCAATAAGCACCAATAATTGTACCTTGGTAGGCCTTCCGAACGTTAACAAGGCATCTAAACCCGACCGGATGGTTCTTCCCGTAAACAATACATCATCAATCAGAATTACTTGTTTATTCTCGATACTAAAATCGATATTGGTCGCGCTTGGAATAATCGGTTTTTCCCTTCTTCGAAAATCATCCCTGTAAAACGTAATATCTAGATTACCACAAACGGGTGACGTGGCAAGAATCTCTTGAAGTTTCTCTCGGAGGCGTTTCACTACATGAATTCCTCTGGGTTGTAAACCAATCAATACGGTGTTTGAGAAATCAGAATGTTGTTCAACGAGCTCGTGGCACAACCTTGTTAGGGTTAAATCGAACTGTTGCGCATCGAGAATAACCTGCTTATCCATTCCATGCAAAGATAGTAAAAAAACTGAGAACGATTACTTACTTACTTTTGAAGTAGCACAGTAGCATATGCTTTTATTGCCTTACTTTCTCCAAAGGAATCAACGCGCTCATGGGTCGTGGCCTTGATGGAAACAGCATCCATTTCTACCGCTAACAATTCGGCAATAATTGATTGCATTTCTGGGATATGTGGATTGAGCTTAGGATACTCAAGAATTACAGTTGAATCGAGATTTATCAGCCCATATCCATGTGATTTCATTAGATCAACCACTTTCGCTAACAGAATTTTAGAATCAATCCCTTTATATTGTGGATCCTTATCTGAAAAATGATGGCCTATGTCTCTTAGATTAGCAGCTCCGAGGATCGCATCGCAGATGGCGTGTAGCAGTACATCTGCATCTGAATGGCCTACTGCACCGATGTCCGACGGGATTTCTAATCCCCCAACAAAGAGTGGGATTCCTGGTGCTAAGCGATGAACATCAACCCCAAAGCCAATCCTTAGGGTCATACATCAGCAGATTTTACTTTCTTTTCGCCAAGATAAAGACGTAAGGTGAATCGAAGGGTATTAGACAATGGATTTTGACGTCCATTTAATGATGCCAAATACGAAAAATCGATTCCGAACATGTTGTACTTCAAACTAGCTCCCAGATTCAAATATTGACGGTTTCCTTTGTTTCGACTTTCATAAAAAACACCAGTACGAACAGCAAATGTTTCATTATACCACCACTCTATGCCACCCGCAATATTAATTTCTGATAATTCCTCCTTGAATTTGGATCCTTTAACTATTTGATAGGTACCATCACCATTAACGATGTAATCCCCGTTCTCATCTGTAGCTACTACTCCTGGGGCATCGTAAAACGACTGCAACATACCATTAATAACCCCTACATCACCACTTTTTCCTGACAACATTACATTTTCACCGTCAATTTTATCGTAAAAAGCGGGAGTTGGAACCAACAAGCGTTGAATATCAATTGAATAGGTAACACTGTTATACGAATCGTACTTCGCCACAATGGCATTTCCGATTTTTAAATTCATTGGAATGAAATCACGTTTTGCCAATACGGAATATGCTACTTTATTTCCAATGTTGTTGATGGTTGCCGCAAATTGATAAGTAGCCGATGTT
>CANMTO010000013.1 GCA_947500755.1 Flavobacteriales bacterium | reverse complement strand
TACCCCCGTTCATCGAGCATTAACTAATGAATTTTTCCAATGGCTCGAACCGATAGCGGATTAGCATTAATTCAACTTCATGTAGCACAAAATGCCTTTGTGAAGGCCCTAGGAATGACCCTTACGATTCACGATGAGGGCGTGGTTTCCTATGCAATCAACATAAATCCCAGTCATCTTGCTACTCCCGGGTTTGTTCACGGCGGTGTGTTAACTACCTTACTCGATGCAACCATGGGAGCGGGTGCCTTGACGCTTGTAGCAGATGAAGGACAGGTGGTTTCCACCATTGAAATGCAAACTAATTTCATTTCCTCTGGAAAAATTAACAATCAATTAATCGCTACTTCAAAGGTAGTACGTAAAGGGAAAAAAGTTATCTTTATGCAGGCGGAAATCCGAGATGATCAAGATCATTTAATTGCCATAGCAAATGGTTCCTTTTACCCCTTTGCTGCGCAAAAAGCCGGATATATTTTAACTATTTAAATGAATAGACTATGCTTATTACGATCCTTTTATTAATTTTTACGGTAATTGTCCTACCCATTGTTTCCTTTTATTTTGGTACGCCATTAACTGAGCTTCAGTACAGTATTTTGGTAGATCACATGACCTATGTGGTTGGTGCGGTTGTGGCATATTGTTTTATTGTCGGTGAAATCACCCGCAACAATTCACAGGTAGATAAATTATGGAGCATTGTTCCTATTTACTACGTTTGGCACATGGCTGCAGTGGGTGGTTTTACGGATCGAATGGTACTCATGGCGGTACTTGTTACCATTTGGGGGGTACGTCTTACGTACAACTTTGCCCGGCGTGGAGCCTATACTTGGAGATTTTGGGCAGGTGAGGAAGATTATCGATGGGAAATTCTTAGAAAACGTCCAGGGTTTTCTAACAAAGTGGTTTGGGCCTTATTCAACCTATTTTTTATAAGTGCCTATCAAAATGTGCTTATTTTCCTTTTTACAGTTCCCATTGTAACAGCTATTGGTGATAAACCCCTTGGAATTTGGGACGTATTGCTCTCTTTAATTTATGTTTCTTTTGTCGCGATAGAATTTATCGCAGATCAACAGCAATGGGTGTTTCAGCAAGAAAAATACCGACGAATCAATGCGGGTGAGCCTTTAGGTGAGTACGCACATGGGTTTGTAAGAACTGGACTTTGGGGCATGGTTCGTCATCCAAATTATGCCATGGAGCAAAGCATTTGGATCGTTTTCTACTTCTTTTCAGTGGTCGCTACCGGAGAATGGATTAATTGGTCGATTGCAGGTTGTGTACTCTTGGCCATTCTATTCAAAGGGAGTTCAGATTTCTCGGAGGAAATATCCGCAGAAAAATATCCTGAATATAAAGAATACCAAAAACAGGTGCCTCGTTTTATTCCGTTCACGAAGTTTTAAGTAAAAGTAATCGCTGCTTAATTGACTCAAGGCGTTCGATTATTTCCTGTTGTTTCTTGTGTTTCTGAAGTTCAGCATTTGGTTTGTAGGCCTTAAGCTGCTGCTTTGCACCGTCAAGGGTAAAGCCCTGAATCTTTACTAATTGATAGACATGATTGATGAATGCGATTTCCTTGATTCCGTACATCCTGTTGCCTTTCGCATTTTTTTTACCTACTTGAAATTCAAATTCTTTCTCCCAAAAACGCAGCAAGGAGGTATTTACTTCAAGCATTGCCGCAAGCTCTCCAATAGAGTAATAAAGTTTGGTGAGTTTTGAAATATCGATTTCTGCCATGGCTTTTGGTAAGGTGTTTTCAAAAATAGTTATAATTTCGTAAGATGCGAGATTCGCTTATTTTTTGCTTTTTTGTATTTGCTTGCTTTTCGGTTGGGTTCAGTCAGGTGATAAAGGATAGCACGGCCATTACCTTAGACACCTTGGTTAAACCGAAGAAAGATACCACGGTCGTAAATGATAAGGTGGCATCTATAATCTCATTTGCTAAAACATTTTTAGGGACCCCCTATCATTGGGGAGGCACCACGCCATCTGGTTTTGATTGCTCTGGTTTTATTAATTATATTTTTGGATCCTTTGGATTTTCGTTGGTAAGAACCAGTTATAGCCTCGCAGAATTAGGTGAAACAGTTTCGCTAAGTACCATCCAACCCGGGGACTTGATGTTTTTCAGAGGGAGTAGTAATTCTGGGGGAGTAGGGCATGTAGGGATGGTCATTGAAGTAACTCCGGACGCCATTAACTTTATTCACTCTTCTACCAATAAAGGAGTGACTATAAATAATTTTAAATCCAGTAAGTACTATATTTCGCATTATGTGAAAACGAAACGCTTGGATTATGGAGTTTCTAAACAAGTAAAAAAGAACTAACATGCATTTTGATCGTAAAACATGGCTATTTATTATCCTGGCAGGCTTGTTTATCACCAACGCAGTTACTGCCGAACTGATCAGTAATAAGCTCATCTCCATTCCGATTGAAGGAAACATTTTTGGGGTAAAATTCGGGCCCTTTGTTACCGTTATTGGTATTTTACCGTGGCCTTTCGTGTTCTTACTGACCGATTTACTAAATGAATTTTATGGATATAAAACGGTCAGAAAACTCTCGTGGATTACAGCAGGATTAATTTTATACTGCTTTTTAATCGTAGGGATTTCTTTAAAAATTCCTGCGCTGGAACTGCCGGGCTCTTCACTTGCCGACAATAAGTCTTATACGCTGGTGTTTGGACAGGCTCAAATGGTTATTATCGGAAGTATCATCGCTTTTTTACTTTCTCAACTCATGGATGCCTATATATTTAAGTGGATTAAATCAAAAACAGGAGATAAGTACATTTGGTTGCGAAGTACGGGGAGTACGGTGCTTTCTCAATTGGTAGATTCTTACGTAGTGCTCTTTATTGGATTTGTGATTACTGGTAACATGAGTTTTCATGATTATTTATTCATTGCTCCAACAAATTATATCCTGAAGTTGTTAATAGGAATATTACTAACACCACTCATTTATGCAGGTCATTTTTCAGTTCGTAAATATCTTTCAAAAGGCTAAGTCAAGCGCTTTCTTTGCATTGGTCTTGCTGTTAACTGCTTGCTCATATTCTCAATCTAATAACCCGATGGATTCAACTCAAGATCTAGAAAAATTTGGAGATAAAATGCTCCCAAAGAATGTTTGTCATGTAATTAAGGAAGGTGGTACTGAACGTCCCTTTACCGGAAAATATGTGTACCACAAGGAAAATGGTGATTATTGCTGTATTGGCTGTGATGTACCCTTATTCTCTAGCACTACAAAATTTGAATCAGGATCCGGATGGCCAAGTTTTTATGATGTGATTGAAAGTGGCGCAATAAAAGAAGTCAAGGATATGTCCTATGGAATGGAACGGATTGAAATTCGTTGCGCTAAATGTGACGCACATCTTGGGCATGTTTTTGAAGATGGTCCCAAACCAACCGGCTTAAGGTATTGTGTAAACTCTGTGTCCTTGGATTTCAAGCCCGCAGATAAGGAGGGGAATAACGAGGAAATAACCTTGGGGGCAGGATGTTTTTGGTGTGTTGAGACCTGCTTTAAAGAGTTAGAAGGAGTCATCGATGTTTATCCCGGATATGCAGGAGGTAAAACCTTGAATCCAACCTATGAGCAAGTGTGCAGTGGAACAACCGGACATGCTGAAGTTGCTCGTGTTGTCTTTGATCCTGCGGTGATTTCTGTGAATGAGTTGCTTGAGTTGTTTTGGTGGATTCACGACCCAACCCAATTAAACCGACAAGGGAATGATGTGGGAACTCAATACAGAAGCGTTATTTTTTATCACAACGATGCTCAAAAAGAAATTGCTACCACTTATTTAACGAAGCTAGAAAAGGAAAAAGTATGGGATAAACCCATCGTTACAGAAATTACAGCCTTGAATAATTTTTATAAAGCAGAACAATACCATCACGATTACTTTAATCAGCACCCTGAAAATCAATATTGTCAATTTGTGGTAAAACCGAAGGTGGAAAAATTCCGAAAAATTTTCAAAGAAAAATTAAAAAATCATTAACGGATCAAGGTTACGTGACCCACTTCCATGATTTTTTCATCGTTGTTAATCGTCTTGAAGATTATCTTCCAAGTATAAATACCGTCTGGAGCACGTCCACCTGTTTTACCGGTAGACCCGTCCCAACCGAATTTCACATTACGCGTTTCATAGACTAATTCTCCCCATCGGTTGAAGATGTACATGGCATACTCATATGGATCATATCCAGAGAAAAACACAGGTTTAAACGATTGATTGAATTGATCTCCATCTGGGGTAAAGGTATTTGGCACCCAATAAATTAATTCTTCACCGGTACAGTCTTCTAGCACATCAATTAATAACGTATCTGTTGCTTGACAACCCGCATTATTGTATCCTGTTACGATAAGTTCATTGGTTCCTGGACCAGGCATGTATGCCAAACCATTTCCTACCGGAACATTCCAAACATAGCTGTTTGCGCCTGTAGCATTTAATTGTACTGCGTTTCCAAAACAAACTACCTTGTCTAATCCTGCATCCACATCTGGACTTTGTGAGATGGTAATTAATACGTTATCGATTCCTGGACAAACCGCTGCGGGTGAGGTATAAGTAATTAAGTAACTTCCCGCAGATGAACTCGATAAATCTATATTTCCTGTTACCGGATCTACTGTGATTCCCGGGCCTGAACTTACGGTACCCCCTAAGGTTCCTCCGATGGTTGCAATGGGATTTGGGTCTGATAAACAATACACGGAATCCGGGTAAGAAATAGTTGCTGGTTCAGGACCTGTATAATTACCCGTGAACGGATAAGTGCATCCCGCGTCGTCTGTAATAGTAAATCCAAACGGACCAGATGCAGTAAGGTTGTTCATGATAATATTGCCTCCGTTTGTGGTTGTGTTCACCGCAAAACCAGCGGTAACAGGGGTTGGATTTGATGCTGTAAATTGCGTGCCGTTTAAGGATGGTGAGCCGCCATTGACAGTAATCGTTGCGGTGGTATTAGCGCAATTTGACGTATAGGTGGTCGTGACATCCGGTAGGTATTGAACCGCAATCGGGTCACCAAGGTCATAACATTGCAAGGCAGGTAACGTTACGAAACTGTATACTCCGTTTTGAATACTATACATCGTAATAGGAACAAAATAAACGGTGTTGTCTGTAAAGGTTCCTGCAGGGAAGGAGTTAATGAACGATAAGTCATTCAAATCAGTTAAATTTCCGTCACTAGTTACAACACCAACAAAACAAGGGTCATCGGGAACATCTAAGCCTTGTTGACCGGCTAAAACGGGCGTTAAGGCAACGGTTGGTGGACAAGAATAGGCCAACCAAACAATGCCCGGGTCATATGGCGGAGCAGTAGGGTCGTAATTCGGATCATTCGGATTCGTGGCACCGGGAATTTCAGCAGGAACACTGAAATTATTATTCGTGGTAATGCTGAACTGGTCTCCAAAGCAAACTTTATTTATTGCAGGCATCCCTTGAAGTGTAGTTGTAAATGTTCCCATTATTGCATTGCAATTACATTGGGGAGGAGTAGGGTAGGTCAAGGTTGCTGAACAGCTTGGATCTGCGGAAAATGTAGCAGTAATAACACAGGTATTGCCGTTGGCAGTTCCCGTTAAACTGAAGTTAGCTGAACCGCTGAATGGAGCATTGAATACTTGCGAACCTCCACATGAGTTGGATAAGGTGAGGGTTCCTGATGCTGGCGCATTCGTGAAATTTATTGTTCCTGTAATGGTATACTGGTTGGTTGCAGGATCACAGTTTGTAATGTTACCAGTGAAGTTTCCAAAAGAACAAGCCCCGGCATTACAAGGAGCAGGAGCAGTGTAGTTTTGTGAGGTATTACAATTCGCATTGGCAGAAAATACCGCCGTGACCAAACAGTTAGCTCCATTGGCGTTTAAACCAGTTAGGTTGTAATTAATAACGGTACCAAAAGGGGCATTAAATACTTGAGGAGCACCGCCACAGCTACTACTTATCGTCAAGGTTCCGGAGTTTGGCGGGTTATTTATATTTAACGTCCCACTCACCGAATATAGGTTGTTGTTGCAAGGACCTGGAATTGCAGTAAACCCTGTAACGCCGCATATGAAGGAGCAATCAGCCGAGCCCGTACCACCCGTTTGTGAGAAATTGATGGTACCCGGTTGGTTCGCATAATTGGTAAGCAATAATATATAAAATTGTCCGATTTGGGCGTTGGGAATAACGGCTGTTTCCTGAGCTGCCGGCGAATAACTGCAATCAATGGGTGACCCAACCGGAAACGTTCCGCCACCGCAGCCTGCCGCCAAGGAATTATAGGGACCCCACAACGCAAAGTCCACGTCAATTCCAGTACCTCCAGCAGTTTGCTGACTGATGGAAATGGTCATAGGACCATTTTGGTCGATCTCCATGAAATACCAAACTGGGTTGGGTGTGGTGAACAAGCATCCAACAGAACCTAAGTCCGGGACGTTCGTGCTGTTCGGGAATGAGTAATTAGTTCCGGTACAAAATGGATTGGCTTGGTTGCACTGCGCAGTTGAATTAAAGATTAATCCAAAAAGAAATATTATGAGTATCAGCTTCTTCAAACGTTGGATTTTTTGGTTAACCAATCACGTTTCTCTTTTGTGAGCATCCACTTATGGCGTTTGGTCCACCGTAAAGCACCTTGTTTATTCGCTTCAAAACTGAGGCCGGTGTTGTATAACGGAAACGCTCGAGGTATTTTTCCGTGTTTAAAATAAGCGCTCAGTGTTTTGAAATCTAAAATGTATTTATCCGCGGCTGGGGTTCGTTGCCCATGGACACCAAATAGCACCGGGATTTCTGGGTGAACTTGGGTGGTGGAGTTTATTGGATGGATAGGGGTATTAAATCCCTTTTGTTGATGTAGTTCTTGACACCTGACATTCGAAAATGTGAGCAAGAGTATAAAAAGTGAGGCTAATTTGATTTTCATTTATCTTCCTAGACGTCAAATATAAGTAAAAGTTGCCATCTTTGACGAATAATAAACGCTTGTAAGAGTCTAGTAATTAACATGAATTTTTTAATATCTTAATGGATTGTTTATAGAAAAAACGGCATATTATTATCCTGAACATCCAATACATGTTACGGCGGCGTGTTTTGAGAATGAACAGCTGTTTGCCGTGCACCAATCGTATGTGGGAACGTCGGTCCTGTATCAGTCAGCATTTCATCAAACAGCAAGCGATCTGGCTATGAATGCCGCGTTGGTTTTATTGCGTGATGTGGATCGAAGCTCCATAGATTTTTTGATTTTCTCATCCCTGACACTGGATTACCACGCTCCTTCTACTGCGAGTGTGTTGCATCACAACCTCGGTCTCAACGCGTCATGTGGAGTAATGGATTTACCCATCGGGTGCGCTGGATTTCCAATGGCCTTAATGTCTGCCAATGGGTTGTTTAATACGATGGATCTAAATCGGATCTTGATTTTGTTGGGGGAGGTGCCTACGCGTTCGGTTCATCCCGATGATCCAGCGGTAAATTTTGTGTTCGGTGATGCAGGTGCAGCAGTTTTACTTAAACCTTCAACAGCAGCGCTATCCTTCGAATTCGGCAATGACGGTACTGGATTTTCTAGCCTGAATGTGTTGCGCGGTGGTGCGCGATTTCCAATGGATGTATCGTACCTCGAATCAAATGCCGCATTCCCATGGCTGAATCAATTTGGGCAACTTTCCATGGATGGTCATGGAATTTTAAAATTAACCCTGTCTCACATTCCAAAGGCAGTTTTCTCCCTCCTTGATAAAATTAATTTGACCTTGTCTCAAATAGATCATGTGATTTTTCATCAGGCCAGTACCATTGTAATTGATGCCTTGCAGCGAAAATTAAACATTCCTAGTCATAAGGTGATTAATTACCTGGCAGAGGGTGGGAATACCATTTCTTGTAGCATACCCATTGCTTGGGCAAAAGCCGAGGAGAATAAACGGTTCAAGGACGGTGATCTTGTCCTGATTATGGGCTTTGGTGTTGGTTTTTCTTGGTGTGGAACCGTTTTGACCTATCGATCAACTTAGGTTAATTATCTTTGACTATGGAAATTAATACATTTATAGCGCATCTGAGTGAAGAATTTGAGGATTTAGGCGTGTTAGAGTTGAGTCCTTCAACCGTTCTGCGCGATATGCCAGGTTGGAACAGTATGCATATCTTATTGCTTGTTGCCATGATTGACTTTCGCTATCAAGTACTGTTGTCTGGCGAACACCTGAAAACGGTAAAGACAGTGAATGATTTGTTTGATTTGGTGAAGCAAAAACAACATGAACACTAAAATTCAACATACCCGAATTGATGCGATTTACGCAAGTGTTCCCGAACAAGAGGTGTTTACTGCTGATTATCCCTTGTTTTCTCCGGAAGAAGCGCGCTCATTCACAAAAAATACGGGGATTCATTCGCGACGTGTAGCTCCTGATGGGGTAACATGTTCTGATTTGTGCGCCCTTGCCGCAGAACAGCTTTTATTGGATCTCGAAATCAGAGAAGAAATTGATTTACTTGTTTTCGTTTCGCAATCCCCTGATTATTTTTTGCCCGCTACGGCGATTTTACTCCAAGAACGACTTGGCTTGAAAACAGACTGTATGGCTTTTGATGTTAATTTAGGGTGCTCTGGATATGTCTACGGCTTGCAGATTGTTGGACAGTTCATTCAGTCGGGGGCGGTCCGTAAGGCACTGCTTTTGGTTGGTGATAAATCGACCATCTCTACCGCATTTCAGGATAAAAGTACCTACCCCTTGTTTGGAGATGCAGGCACCGCTACCTTGTTGTCATTTTCTGAACATGCCACTCCTTGGTTCGTGAACACAGGATCTGATGGCTTGGGGAAACAATCCATCATTATTGAAGGTGGACATTCTCGAAACCCCTATGGGACCTATTCTGAAGAACTGCTAGATTTCAATGGGAATCAACATTCGAGAAGCCACCTGCATTTGGATGGCTTGAGCGTCTTTAATTTCGCCCTGAGTCACGTGCCTTTGTCCATTGAACAGGCGCTTTTTCTTGCCCAGAAATCGATAAAAGAGATAGACTTTTTAGTATTGCATCAAGCCAATGGCCTAATCACTAAATCCCTGGCTCGAAAATTATCCCTTCCTATGGAAAAATGCCTAAGCTCCATTGAACAGTTTGGTAATACCAGTTCCGCATCAATCCCGCTTACCTTGGCTTTTCACGGTTCAGAATTAGCATCGCGTCAAAACCTCTCGCTAATGCTATCGGGATTCGGGGTAGGGTTTTCTTGGGCTTCTGTATTTTTTACGATCGATTTTCCAACAACAAAACTCCTTGCGTATGCATAGCCTTGCGAACAAACGGATTTTAGTAACGGGTGCTTCTTCTGCCATTGGTGCTCAAATTGCACGGGATATTTTACTTCTAGGTGGACAGGTTCTTGGAACCTTCAGAACAGCACATGCTACACAAATTGAACAGCTTTCCGCCGATGACTCTTTTGAGTCTGTTTATTGGGATGCACTGAATGAACCTGATTTTCTTGGGGTGTCAAGCGCTTTTGACGGCTGGGTGCATTGCGTTGGAACGATACATCCTCAGCCTATTAAGTATTTGAATGAGGCGGGTAATGAACGCCTGTTTGGGGTAAATTATTTCTCCGCTACCCACATGGCTACAGCGTTGGTTTCTAAGAATTTATTAAAGCCAGGGGCCTCCGTAGTATTTATTTCTTCCGTATCTAGCCATTATCCATATCGGGGTGGCGCCAGTTATGCGGCCTCAAAAGCGGCTTTGGAAACCTTTGCGAAAGCGCTCGCGTTGGAACTTAGCGCGAAGAAAATCCGTGTGAATACTATAGTTTGTGGGTTGGTCAATACCCCAATTTATCAGGCCTCTGTCGCAGTGCATTCGCCTGCTGAGGTTCAGCGCATGAAGGAGAAATATCCCCTGGGAATCGGGGAACCTTCTGATGTGTCTATGCCCTGTGTCTTCTTGTTAAGCGATAATTCCCGTTGGATGACGGGCGCCCAATTGCTTCTTGATGGCGGGTTAATGTTGAATGCGTAATTTTAACGAATGAACGAACAAGTTACCGCAGTAATTACAACGTATAATAATTCGGATGGAGCACTTGAATTGGCTCGCCTGCTGATGCTTCATTTTCCATCTTTTCATATCATCATCGTGGACGATGGGAGCGATGAGGCGCATTGGAAACATCTGTTGAATTTTCCGCATGCTCCAAAGCTCAAGAAAATTCGATTGGCAAAAAACTTTGGTCAACACGCGGCTCTTTATGCTGGTCTAGCACAGGTAAATACTTCGTTCGTGCTCACCATGGACGATGATCATCAGGAATTAGTGCCGCATATTATTTCGTTGCTTGAGGCTGCATCTCGGGATAAAAGTGCCGTAATTTATGGCTTATTTGACGCCAAGAGAAGTGCTTTAAGGACGGTGTTAACGCGCTGCTACCGTGCGCTTTCTCGTCTGATGGGCGCGAATCACGGAAGGGGAAGTGCATTTCGCTTGATTCGACGTGATTTGTTTCAACCGCTGACTCAAGGAGCAGGTGGTGTACAGTTTTTGGATGAACGGATTCGATGGTTCACTAATGAGATCAGCTTTGTTCCTTTAAATGTGTGTATTTCTCCCTCTAAGTCTAGGTATACGCTTCGTGATTTATTCCGTTTGAGTGTTGGAAAATCTATGTATGCTACAGATTTTCCGTTGAGGTTAATGGCTTCAATAGGTGGATTGATGGCACTTATCAACCTTGGGATAGGGACTTTTTTTCTGTATAAAAAGTGGATTGATAAGATTGAGGTCCCAGGATTTACTTCGCTGATTGTCAGTGTGTTGTTTTCTACCGGGTTAATACTTTTTGGCTTGGGTATCCTCGCCACGTATTTACGTCAGATTTTATTGCGTATTAATCAGGTACCTACCTATCACATTCAAGAAATTTCAGAATGATCCTGTCGGGCTTTGGCGTTGAGTTGCGACGAATTGTGCACGCTGACATTGAGCAAATAAGGGAATGGAGGAATTCGGATGTTGTCCGTCAACAGATGTTTCATGAGGAATTAATTACTGAAATTCAGCAAGAAACATGGTTTGAACGCGTGAATAACCCCATGAACTATTATTTTATGATCTATGTGGGTGTATCGCCGATAGGACTTATTTATGCTAAACACGTAGATCCTTCCACCATGCTTGGTGAGGGGGGTATTTTTGTTGGAAATCATCGATTTTTAAGTACCGATTTTCCAGCAAGGGCGTCCTTGTTGATGTTGTATTTTTGCTTTAATATATTAGAGTTAAATAGTTCCTTAATAAGGATTAAGGAAGGCAATAATGTGGCTATAAGTTACAATCAATTGTTAGGGTACAAGAGGCATTCTGTGGTGGGTAATGAAATCACGTTCGTGCTAACCAAGGACGGCTTCGAGGCGTCGCGGTATGTTCAAAGGCTTTTACAGGTACTTCCGAAAGAATCCATTAAACTGCTCGGGACTCCGTCTGATAATAACCTTGAGCTTATCAATAGACACTTGAATTTAAAGGGGTAAGTTGCCTGTTTCTAGGGCTTTCAACCATGCCGTTTTACTCGCTAATTTTAAGAGAAAAGGGTCTTCGAGATGCATGATTTTATACCGACTTATTTCTTCAGCGGTGTACCCCCACAGTGGATTTGGAATGTCAAACATTAGGACTATTCGCTCTTCGTTGCTATGATTCCAGGCACTGTGCTCATACGAGTCATCGAATACCATCATGTCCCCCTGCACATGGTGCTTAATTTCGTCTCCTACCCGGATTCCACATTGATTTCCTTCAGGTACAATCAAGGATAAATGACCTCTCAAAATCATCCGAGAATATCCGTGATGGGCTTGAATGGTTGTATGCGGTTTCATGCGTGAAAAATCGCACGAAATAAGTTCGGGAATCGACTGTATAAGTTGGGTGGTCAACGGACACAAGGCTTGATTTTTTGTGTGGTTCAACCCAAAAAACTTAAAGGTAAAAACCTCCCATGCGTTAGGGTGCTCACCGTTTACATAGGTGGGGAATGTCTCGAGCCATCCCAGGGGAGCCTGCATTCGTCTCAAGGACTCTAATTCGTTGGTGATTAAATCAATCGATTGAATTAATGGGTTTAGAAAGGGAAAGGTTGTGCTTTCGTAAAAATACTGTGGATTTTTTGGGCCATTCATTCACGTAAAATTAAGATTTTTTTCAGTGAACATTGCGTTGTAAATTTGAGCACATGAAGTGCACTTTATTTTCCTTGTTGCTATGCCTTGTTTGCACCGTTGGTGCACGTGGTCAACGGATTAACTGCATGAATGGTTTTGATGCGTTGCAACAAAAGAATTATGGAATTGCACTGGCTGAATTCCGATCACTACAAGAACGAAATCCAAGCGTTGCTGCCTACGGATTAGCACTCATCTATGGTACCACTCGCGAGTTTAAGGACCTTGACTCCGCAATTTTTTACCTCGAATCAGCCATTGAAACGCATGCGGCATTGCTTTCCAGCAGTTCAAGAAGGAGGCGGGATAACTTGGTGGAAATTGGTTGGGAAGCGGAGCACATGAAGGCTTTATTTATGGTGTTGTTGCGAGAAAAATTTCAAACGCTTAAAGGGAAAAAAGAGTTGGCAGGCTTAACTGAGTTGCTTTCAAAATTGCCAGTTACGGAACTCAAGGACTCTGTGCTTCAGTGCAGAGATAGTTTGTGGTTCAATGCCTGTGAAGTTACTTCTCGGGCTTGTTTAATGACACTTCAATGGTCATCTCCGAATTCCCGATATCTAGCGTCGATCCGACAAAGAATCAATGAACTGGAATTTCAGCAGTGGGTAATTCACGGATCGGAATTAGAACTTTCAAGTTACATAACGTATCATCCAAGAAGTCCCTTTACGTCGCTGGCAGAAGATGAGTTGTATCAATTATACTTGCTTTCTAATGATACAATTCAGTTTAAATCATTTATTGCCTTGTATCCCTTTAACCGTAATGTTGATCGGATTTGGCGTGCGTATTATCAATTGAGCGCAGGAAATTATGATCCAAGCCGCATGCGCAGTTTTATTGATCGGAATCCAGATTATCCGTTTATTGAGTTGGTAAGGGATGAATTGGAGAGTTTCGGACGGGCGCTCTATCCGTATGCGACTGAAGATGGGGTATTGGGTTACATGGGAGGTCAAGGCGAAGTACTAATTCCTGCTGATTTTGATTGGGCAGGGGAATTTTTAGAGGGCCTAGCGGTGGTGATGAAGGGCGAGAAATATGGCGTAATCAATAAGCAGGGGAATATACATATCCCCATTAGCTTCGATTTCATTTCTGATTTTCGTCAAGGCTATGCGATTTTTGAGTTAGACGGCACCTTCGGGGTTTTGAATCGAGCAGGGATTACCGTCATTCAGAATCTGTACCCGGATTTAGAATGGGTGTTTGGGGATTTGTTGGTGTATGAGGTAGAGGGGCAGAAAGGCTTAATGCAGATTACTGGTGAACCGTTATGCCCTCCTATGTTCGATGAACTAAATCCAGTAAATGAAATGTTGGCAATCGCCTACAAAGCGGGGAAATCGGGAGTCATTAATTCCTCCCTAACTGAGGTGATTAAGTTTCAATTTGATCGTATAACTAAAGTTCCACAGGGATTTCTTGTCGAGAAAAATGGACTGAAAGGCATCTATGATGTGATGGGTAAAGAGGTGTTAGCGGTTCAATATGAGGGCATCGGGGAGTCTAAGCAAGGATTTATAGTGCTCAAGAAAGGAGGGATGTTTTCGCATGTGAATAGCCAAACATGGCGGATTAATGCAATGTGGTATACCGGGTATGAAAACGATTTAAAGTTAGCAACCCTCGTCAATGGACAGTTTCTAATCCAAAAGAAGAAAGCGTATTATTGGACCGATACCCTCAGGCGTACCACTAAGCTCTTTGCCTTTGATCAACTGAATGCTGTGGGAGAAGTGCTAGCTGGAAGAAAATCGAAAGCAGGTCAATTCGGTTTTTGGGATCGAAATGGGGTGGAATTGTCACCTTTTCATTTTGATTACGTTGAACCTCTCAGTAACGGACAGTATCTAGTGAGTCGGGCCGGTATGAGTGGTATTTATTCAACAAGTGGAGTGCCACTGATTCCTTGTAGTTACGATGATATTGTTACGTGGCAGGAAAATACGTATTACATGGTGCAAATCGGAACGAAAAAAGGTATTTTTACCCTTGATGGGAGGGAAGTGCTTCCCGTGGCGTATGATTGGATTAAAAAATTTAACGAACAATGTTGGATGTTGAATAAAGCGGGAGAACTATGCTACTATTTTCCAGAGACTCAACAATGGATTAAGCATTATCGTTAGCGTATGTCGAATAGAGAACGCATATTATTGTCTTTTATACTCTCAATGGCTTCCATTCTTTTTCCGGTAATGGCCGTTGTTATCGTGAGTAATGACCGCTATGTGCATGTGGAGCCCTTTTTTACCCCGGAAATAGACTTGGCAGAGCCTGAACGTGAGATTTTGATTGATCCCGAAGAGATTTTTATCAATCAACAGAACGATGATCCCAAGAGTTTGTCGCGAAATCAAAACGATAATCGTCCGAATTCATACGAGGAATATTCACAGAATCAACCCACGGGAGACCCTTATCAGCGAATCAAAGACTTTGAGCAATCCTTGTTCAATGAGGCGGGGGGCGAAAAAGAGCGAACAAAACTTCGTTCAGAAATGGACCAGCGTAAACAAAATCAAGCGAATAATGCCAATGCTAATAAAAATCCCGGCAAAACAGAGTCCAATGCTGCAAATCAATATTCGGGTGACGTAATGGTAGAGTTTCGGCTAGAAGGCCGTACCGCATTTGAGAATAACAATTGGTATGTGCGCAATCCAGGGTACACCTGTGGATATGGTTCTTCTGGAAGGGTAGTGGTTTCTATTAGGGTAGATAAAGGAGGTAAGGTGGTGGAAGCAACCTATGATGCTACGAAAAGTAGTGGCGCAAATCAGTGTATGATAGAGCAATCCGTTCGATATGCTAAAAAATCGAAATTCAATTTTAAAGATTCAGCACCCACCCAACAAACCGGAACCATCATTTACAAATTCGTAGCTCAATAAAAAAAGATTAAATTTTAATCAATTTGTTTGATTATTTTTTAACTTTGTCTAAAACCAAGGTATGTTTATTGGAGAGAACATTAAGATTTTACGAAAAAGAAAAGGTAAGTCACAAGAAGAGGTAGCTACGGCGCTTGGGTTAAATCGCTCAACCTACAGCGGTTATGAAAATAACATTGCCCAGCCTAATCTTGAAAATATATTGCAAATCAGCAAATATTATGGATTGTCCATTGAGGAATTAATAACGAAAGATTTTACGAACTTCAAGGAAGTAGATTGGCGAATCATGACCGATCGGGCCACCCAACGGATGAAAGGATCGGAATTGCGAATTCTAGCCTCCATTGTTAGCCTTACGAATGATGAACTCATCGAAGTCATTCCTGAAAAAGCCAGTGCGGGTTACACAGCAGGATTTTCTGACCCCGAATATTTTACAGATTTCCCTACCCTGAGCTTGCCTTTTCTTTCAAAACATAAAAAGTATCGCGCATTTCCGGTTCAAGGAGATTCAATGCCTCCAGTGAGTCAAGGCTCCATTGTCGTCGGTGAATATGTTCAAGATTGGACAAGTATGAAGGCTGGACAACAGTTTATTTTGGTAACTAAATCGGAGGGAATTGTATTTAAATCGATTGGTTTGAGTCTTGAAAAACCTGGGCTTTTGACCTTGATTTCCTCGAATTTAAACTACCAGCCCTATGAAATTCCGTTTTCCGAACTCTTAGAAGCGTGGAAATTTGTGTGTTATGTGAGTAGAGAATTACCAGAAATCGTACCGGATGATCAAAGCTTGTTGCATTCCATTCGTACCCTCCAAATGGACGTTAAGCAATTGTTGCACAGGAAATAAGTCGATTAAAGGTTGATTTCCGCCTTGATTTTACTACTTTTGTAGTCAATTATGGAAGGAATTATTAAAGTTACTCTACCCGATGGTTCACAGCGTGAATATCCTATTGGGAGCACTGCATTAGACGTTGCAACCAGTATTTCTGAAGGACTAGCCAGAAACGTATTGGCAGCAAAAGTAAATAACCTGGTTCAGGATGCCATGTGTGCCTTACCGGCCCAATGCCAACTTCAATTATTAACCTGGAATGATGCTGACGGTAAATCTACCCTGTGGCACTCTTCAGCTCACCTCATGGCTGAGGCCTTAGAATTTCACTTTCCCGGGGTTAAATTAGCCATTGGACCACCCATTACCAATGGATTTTATTACGATGTTGATTTTTTAGCGTATTCTTTCACCGAGAAAGACCTAGAAAAAGTAGAGGCTAAAATGAAAGAATTAGCCAAGCAAAAGAATCCGTTTATCCGGAAAGAAGTTTCTAAACAAGATGCCCTGGCTTATTTCACAGAAAAACAGGATCCGTATAAACTTGAGTTGATCTCGGAATTAGAAGATGGAACCATAACCTTTTACACCCAAGGTGAGTTCACCGACTTATGTCGCGGTCCACACATTCCTGATACGGGTCACATCAAAGCGGTTAAACTCTTGTCTATTGCAGGCGCCTATTGGAGAGGTGATGAAAAGAACAAGCAGCTTACCCGAATTTATGGCATCACCTTCCCTAAAAATTCCGAACTTTCGGAGTATCTAGAACGACTCGAAGAAGCAAAAAAACGCGATCACAGGAAACTAGGAAAAGAATTAGAGTTGTTTACCTTCTCACAAAAAGTTGGTCAAGGATTGCCCATGTGGTTGCCGAAAGGCGCCGAATTGAGAGACCGCTTAGAGCAATTTTTGAAACGTGCGCAAAAAGCGGCAGGTTATCAGCAGGTGATTACCCCGCACATTGGAAACAAGGCCCTTTATGTCACCTCGGGGCATTACGAGAAATATGGGGCAGACTCCTTTCAACCGATACGTACGCCTGATCCGGATGAGGAATTCTATTTAAAACCAATGAATTGTCCGCACCATTGTGAGATCTTTAAATCCAAACCACGCTCTTACAAAGAACTACCCACACGTTTTGCCGAATTCGGAACCGTATACCGCTATGAGCAATCGGGTGAATTACACGGATTAACACGGGTACGTGGATTTACGCAAGACGATGCACATATTTTTTGTACGCCACAACAGGTAAAAGAGGAATTTAAGAACGTGATAGAGATCGTTCTTTATGTGCTGAAAACCTTAGATTTTAACAATTTTAGGGCTCAGATTTCTCTCCGCGACCAAGAGAATCGCTCAAAGTACATTGGCAGTGAAGAAAATTGGATTCGCGCAGAACAAGCCATCATTGAGGCCACGGAAGAAATGAATCTTTCTACGTTTGTGGCCTACGGTGAAGCCGCGTTTTATGGACCTAAATTGGATTTTATGGTGCAAGATGCCTTGGGAAGAGAATGGCAATTAGGCACCATTCAGGTAGATTACAACCTTCCGGAGCGCTTCGAATTGGAATATATAGGAGCTGACAATCAAAAACATAGACCCGTAATGATTCACCGAGCGCCTTTTGGCTCTATGGAACGATTTATTGCAGTTTTAATTGAGCATTGTGCCGGGGATTTTCCCCTTTGGTTAACTTCCGACCAATTTGTGATTCTACCAGTGTCTGAGAAATATAACGACTATGCCCAAAAAGTTTTAGAATTGCTAAATAATTCCGATATTCGCGGACTCGTAGACGAGCGGAATGAAAAAGTAGGGAAGAAAATACGGGATGCAGAGTTGAGCAAATACCCATTTATGCTGATTGTTGGTGAAAAAGAAGCAGAATCTGATACGATTTCTGTTCGCCAACGAGGAAAAGGAGACTTAGGGGTCTTGAGCCCAGAAGAATTTGCCGTATTGGTGCAAGGTGAAATGAAGCAAGAATTAGCAAAGAATTAGCAAAGAATTAATAGCATATTTTAAATTACTGAATGAGAAGAAACGTAAGGCCTGTAAGAAGAGTTGAAGAAGCACAGCATCGCATCAACGATAAAATTACATCCGCTGAAATACGACTAGTTATTGATGGTCAAGAGCCTCAAGTAATGAAACTAACCGCAGCATTGGCCTTAGCAGATGAACAAGAACTAGATTTAGTGGAGATTTCACCGAAAGCGGTGCCTCCAGTGTGTAAAATCATGGACTACACGAAGTTCATGTACACACAAAAACGAAAACAAAAAGAACTGAAGGCAAAGCAAAGTAAAATTGTTGTTAAGGAAATTCGGTTTGGTCCGAATACAGACGACCACGATTTTAATTTCAAACTGGCTCATGCTCGGAAGTTTTTAGAGGAAGGAAGTAAGGTGAAGGCCTATGTCTTTTTTAGAGGGCGAACCATTGTATTTAAAGACCGTGGTGAGATTTTGTTATTGAAATTTGCTCAAGAACTCGCAGAGGTTGGAATTGTTGAGCAGTTGCCAAAATTGGAAGGAAAGAAGATGATTTTAATGATCAATTCAAAAAAGAAATAAAGAAGCTAATAGTTAATGTTTAAATTGTAGAACAATGCCTAAAATGAAAACGAAATCCAGTGCGAAGAAGCGATTCACGATTACTGGAAGTGGTAAGATTAAACGTAAACACGCGTTTAAAAGCCACATTTTGACAAAAATGGCTACGAAACGCAAGCGTAATTTAACGCATGCTGGATTGGTACATGAATCCGATGCAGCAAATATTAAATTGCAATTGTGCATGAAATAGTTGTTGGTTTAATTAATGTTTAACCCGATACCCAGAATCCAAGCCCACTGAAATAGCGTGGCTCTGTGTCTCAAAAAAAATTAAAAATATGCCTAGATCAGTAAATCACGTAGCATCAAGAGCTAAAAGAAAGAACTTGATGAAATTGGCCAAAGGTTACTACGGCCGTAGAAAAAATGTTTGGACCGTCGCAAAGAATGCAATCGAAAAAGGATTGTTGTATGCATACTCCGGACGGAAACAAAAGAAAAGAAATTATCGATCCCTTTGGATTGTGCGTATCAACGCTGGTGCTCGTCAACATGGAATGAGCTATTCTCATTTTATGGGACTAGTGAATAAAAGCGACATGACACTTAATAGAAAAGTGCTTGCCGACTTAGCGATGAATCACTCGGCAGCTTTTAAAGCTGTGGTTGATGCGGTAAAAAAGTAAATAATCCTTTTTAACTATTAGCAAAAGCCATTAGATTTCTAATGGCTTTTTTATTTTTGTATTTTAATTTGCATATGATACGAATCGGATTATTTGGTATTGGACACCTTGGTAAAATTCACTTGAAAATTTTAAAAGGACTTCCTCAATATTTTAATATTGTTGGGATACAAGACATCGACCGAAATGCCGGTTTAGCCGTGCAAGAAGCGTTTAATGTTCCCTATTTTGAACACGCCGACGAACTCATTCAATGCGTTGATGCCTTGGATGTGGTAACGCCAACACCCTTTCATTTTGATTTAGCTCGCAAGGCAATTCAACAAAATAAGCATGTATTTATTGAGAAACCAGTCACGCAAACCCTGCAAGAAAGTACCATACTACTTGAACTGGCTACCCAGAGTGATTCCTTAATCCAAGTAGGGCACGTGGAGCGTTTTAATCCTGCGTTTATTGCTGCCCAACCCTTGCTTCATCATCCAGACTTCATCGAAACGCATCGTTTAGCACAATTTAATCCCCGTGGAACAGATGTGCCTGTGGTTTTAGATTTAATGATACATGACTTAGATATTATTTTGCATGTGGTGCAATCTCCCGTTAAACACATCTCGGCCTCTGGCGTTGCCGTTGTAAGCGAGAGCCATGATATAACCAATGCACGAATTGAGTTTGAAAATGGCACGGTAGCCAATCTTACCGCCAGTAGAATTTCACTCAAAAACATGCGTAAATCCCGATTTTTTCAACGGGATGCATACGTTGGGATAGATTTCTTAAATAAAAGTATAGAAGTAGTTCGCCTTGAAGGTCTTGAAGGCCCCGCCGATCCGTACGACATGGTGTTGGATGTGGGCAATGGTAAGCCACCGAAGAAACTTTCCATTGATTCACCAAAGGTATTTCCTACCAATGCCATCGAAGAGGAATTGAAGGAATTTGCCATGGCAATTCGAAAAGAGGCTAAGATTTCCGTGGATTTAAAAGCCGGACATGAGGCCTTAAAAGTAGCCTATCAAATTCTAGATTTAATTCAATAAAATAAAATGGAGTTTCCTACGTTTTTGCCACGCATGAATTTCAAAAACTTTGTTTTTGCCGGGTTGGTTCTCTTGCTTCAGGGTTGTGTTAAAAATAATCCGGATCCCTCGTGGCTATATATTGATAAATGGTCCTTGGTGGCGAATCCTGAATTGAGTGGAGCGGAAGGAGAGCTAAGTCAATCGATTACGGAAGCGTGGGTGTACATCAATGATCAATGTGTAGGCGTCTTTGAGCTACCAGTAAGAATTCCGCTTTTAAATGTTGGATCCGTCGATGTAAAAGTTTATCCAGGGGTGCGGGTAAATGGGATTGCTGCAACAAAGAAAATTTATCCCTTCTTTTCTGTGTATAATACTAATGTAACCCTAACTCAAAATCAAACAACATCGATAACCCCGGTTACAAAATACGTTTCAAACGCCCAATTCATCATTGAAGACTTTGAAGGGGCTAATGTGATGCTCGAAAACGATCCCAATACCTCCATGGCAAGTTTTGTATTAGATAATACTGATTTACAACCATTTAACGGAAATACCTATGCCAAAGTTGATCTTAATTCAACCGATTCAATTTGGATAGCTTACACGACTTTTGGGTCGTATCTTCCGAGGGGTAAAGAAGTGTACCTTGAGATTGATTACTACACCACGAATCGCGTAGTCACCAGCCTTCTCGCTATTTCTCCAAGCGGACTTAAAAAGAATCCAAATATACAGTTGAATAAATCGACCCCAGAAACGGTGAAATGGAAGAAAATGTATATTGAACTTCGAGAACTCATTGGTTCATCAGAAGCCAGTGCCTATTATGATCATGGGTTCGAAGCTTGGAAAGAACTTAAACTTCCAAATACAGAAATTAGAATTGATAATATAAAGGTTGTCTACATGCCATGAAGCGATATTGGGCGTTGAGTTTGCTGGTGTTCGATGTCCTAGCTGCGATGCTCGCATGGTTCATTTTTTACGTGACAAGGGCAACTTGGCTCGAGCACAAAATGTTTATTCCAAATGGCACCTTTTACTTAGGAATAAGCCTTATTCCCCTGGCATACCTTCTGCTTTATTATCTACAAGGAACCTACCTAAATGTTAGAAGACTATACCGGCTGAAAATCATCCAATTAACAGCCATTTCGGCGGTGATTGGTTCAATTTTAATCTTTTTCATTTTATTATTGGATGATGACGTAATCAGTTACAGAGATTACTATTTTTCATTTGCCGTACTTTTTATTAGCCATTTTTTCATTACCCTGATACCACGTTTGGCGCTAATTACGTTTATGATAAATCGCCTGAAGCGAGCCAATAATGGATTTTCCACAGTAATCATTGGAGGAAGCGAGCGCGCACTTCATATTTTTAATGAAATTAACCACCAAACACGCAATGTAAATTCGTTTATTGGGTATGTTAATGTCAACGGATCTGATCATGCCTTGTCAAGGGAAATGCCCTATCTAGGTCATGTCACTGCATTAGATGAAATTTTATCCAATCATCACATCGATGAAATTATCGTAGCTATTGAAAGTTCCGACCATGATCGCTTGCAAAAAATCCTTGTAAAAATTAATGATCTCCGAATCATTGTGAAAGTCCTTCCAGACATGTATGAGTTATTAAGTGGATCCTTGAAAATGACCAATATTTATGGAGCACTTTTTATTGAGCTAAATCGTGACGTAATGCCGCTTTGGCAACAAGCAATTAAACGATTCTTGGATATTTCCCTTTCCGTGCTTGCAATAATTATGTTGCTTCCGATGTATATAATTTCAGCCATCCTTGTTAAGTTTAGCTCTCCCGGACCTATTTTCTTTCTTCAAGAACGCATCGGACTCAATAACAAACCCTTCCAAATTATTAAATTCCGTACGATGTATTTGAATTCTGAAGCAAATGGCCCGCAGCTTTCCTCTTCCAATGATTCCAGAATTACACCGGTAGGACGATTTATGCGGAAAACTAGGCTGGATGAATTCCCACAATTTATTAATGTAATTCTTGGACACATGTCTTTGGTGGGGCCACGCCCTGAGCGACAATTCTATATTGATCAAATCGTTCAGCATGAACCACAATATGTATTGTTGAATCGCGTACGTCCCGGAATAACTTCTTGGGGACAAGTAAAATATGGTTACGCGGAAAATGTGGAACAAATGCTTGATCGGATGAAATATGATTTACTGTACATCAATAACCGAAGTATTGCCCTTGATTTAAAAATTCTCTTTTACACGGTGGCCATTGTAATCAAGGCAAAAGGGAAGTAATTATTCCACAATCACCTTATAGTTCCAAATTGTTTTTTCTCCTTCGATGTGCAATAAATACCATCCCGCCGAAAGGGTAGAAGGAAGGTTTCCTTGAAATTCATGCTCAGCCTTCGCCTCCCATACCCGTTTACCTTTCCCATCAAATAAGCTTAAGCTAGATTTTGGTAAATTCTTGATGTTAATGGTTCCACCGGCTCGGAGCGGATTGGGGTATACGCTAGGAGCTTGTGTGTTTTGTACCTCATTTATCCCAACAGAACTGCCTAAATTAATGTTGTCTAAGTATATGATATTACCCCAGTCACCTTTATTCCTAAACGCAACTTGTACATTGTTTTGTCCTGCCCAAGTAGCTAAATTCACCGTATCCGTTCTCCATTGTGTAGAGGTTGGCACAAATTCAGATTGATTATCAGGTGCCGTAGCAAGATTTTCTCCTCCCCGGTAATACGCGTATTGATAGCTTGCACCACAATCCGTTGAAACCCCAACATATAACGAGTCAGAATATCCCGCACCCCAACGACAATAGGCCACATCAAAGGTTAATAAGGGTTGATTAACTAATTGAGCCCCATCAATATTGAAGATTAAATCGTCTAAACTCTCTTGAGAATCAATGTTATAATTATCGAATTTAGCGGATTTCGACGAGTTTGAATATCCGCCAATCGTGGTAGAGTTACCCCACGTTCCACCGTTGTCTTCGTTATCAATACTCCATCCATTGGGTAAGAAATTTCCTTCAAATCCCTCCTGAATGATTCCTGGTAAGGTGTACTGGGTAACCGTTACAGAAAGCGTATCACTGTCGGTTTGACCGTTTCCATCCGTTATGGTTAATATGGCTTGATGTGTCCCAACGCCAAATAAAACGGCTGGATTTCTTAAGGCAGAAGTGCTTGGAGATCCGGTAGGGAAACTCCAGTTCCATGTGGCGTTTTGGTGGTTTAACACGGAATGATCTTCGAAATAAAATGAATCACTCGCACAAATTACGGTTTGTGAAAGTTTATCTACCATAATTCGACAAATTGGGGCGTTTGGCGCCTCGTTCAGGGCGCTTTCCCAAATACCCTTACCATACGAAGCCATGCGGATTTTACCATCTCGATAGAACGGACGTAAGATGTTCCCATTAATTTGCGTAGGGAGCCCTGCATTGTCCAACAACCATGAG
Source organism: Flavobacteriales bacterium (assembly GCA_947500755.1). GTDB lineage: Bacteria > Bacteroidota > Bacteroidia > Flavobacteriales_D > Crocinitomicaceae > UBA952. Next base: position 31,871 of record CANMTO010000013.1, on the reverse strand, counting down.
GTAGTCGCATTTCTGTAATATATCGCATTATTGGTGGCACAATATACGCCGCTATTGGTGCCTCCGATGGTTAGAATACTCTGCACGCTTTCGTTGTTGAGTACATTGGTCGTAATGTTTGTAAACGAATTTCCGCCATTTGTACTTTCAAAGGTTTTGTTTCCATTCGACCCACTTGGATAGGCAATGAATACGTGATTATCATTGGCTGGGTCTAAGGTGAGCAGCATCCGTCGGCTATTTCCTGCGGGAATTGTTAGTTGATTCCAAGTGATTCCGCCATCCGTAGTTTTCCATAACTTACCAAGGTTCCCAGAGGCAGGTTGCTGATTCAGGTAAATGATGTTCGGATTTTCACTTCCGATCTCTATATACTTCACTTGATCTCCAGCGGCGGTTCCAAAGGAATACACCAAATTAAATGAAACCCCTCCATCCGTTGTTTTCCAGAGTGAATTGTCTTTTCCAAGGTACCCGATGCTGTAGCAATTGGGTTGAAATTCAAATTCGCTCGACTCCGCTGCCCAGTAACTTTCATTAGGAGCCATCCCAAACGGAGCCCCAGTGATTGGATTAGCTAAGCTTGTTGGTAGTGTTTTTCCACCAATATCCGAATAATAGGTAATTCTGTTTCTTCCGGGATTAACATATCCCGTAGGGGCTTCACCCCCTCCTAAATTCAAGAAATTTCCGGCGCCATAGTTTTCATGGTACCCTTGATTTCCATTGTGGTACAAGCCACCAACCAATACATCTTCATTCCATCCGGCACCAAATCCCCAAAAATCAGACGCGCGAACTCCCGACATCTTGAAATCGGGTTGGGTTGTTAAAAAATCGGTGGATTTATAGATTCCACCATCGGTGGTAATCCACGTGTTTCCATTCACCTGACGAAAATCTTGATTGTCTACATGAAGTGAAAGTGGACCGCCAACATATCCAGAGACACTCGTGTAACTTGCGCCACCGTCTGTGGATCGGTATAAGTTGAGTCCACCAACCAAAATCTCGTCTGCGTTGTTTGGATTGGCAAGTATGGCACAGTTGTAAAATCCTTGATGATATAACCAGGTGGCCCAACCAATCGCTAAATTGGGATGTGCTGCTGAATAGGGTCCACCATCTTGTCCGTAGGCATTTACCCAAGAACTTCCCGCATTATCGCTTTTATAGATGCTGATAAATCCATAGTCATTAGCCTTTGCTTCTCCAATCAAATACACATAGATTCGATTTGGATTCGCAGGAGTAAGGGCAATTCGGGCACCTCCATCGTTGCGCGCAGGATCTACTGAACTATACCAACCATTGCTTTGCGTGGTCCATGAAGCGCCAAAATCGGTAGATTTTAAAAATCCACAAATATTCAAGTTGGGGTCGTGTTTTACCAGGTATTGTTCCTGTGCGTTGACTACATTCGGTTTAATGTCGTAACAAGCATCACCCCATAATTGGGTCCAAGTTGTTCCGCCATCCGTAGATCGATGCAATCCTTTATCGGAAGCCACCACTACGATGTTCTCATTTCCCGGAACGATTAGAATTTCATTTACGCCAAACCCAGAATTAGGCAATACATTGGTCCATGTGGATCCACCATTCAAGCTTCGATAAACGCCATTATTTCCTCCGGCAAAAAAGAGCAGGGGATTGGTAGGACTTACTTCCACGGCGCTTACACCGCTAGTGAAATCTAATCCCATGGAGATACAGGTCCAGTTTTGTCCGCCATCTATACTTTTAAAGACCTCTCCAGGTTCGGTACCGCAAATCACCGTATTCGTTGAGCCAGCACATTGATCTAAGCTGTAAATATTTGCTTGGTCACCCCCTTGTCCTCCGCCTTGTGAATAGGTAGTGATGGGTCCAACCACAGACCACGATGAAGATTTAATTATGCTCGGTTTTGGATTGGAATTAACTGCTTGTGCAACAATATAGCCCGCATCATTCAGTTGGGTAGAGTAGGTGCGCACCCAACGTTTGTAGTATTGGGTATGGTAGCTTTTTTCAAAGGGATGCGCTCGGTAATACGCATTGTACGCTGTGCTTATTTCTAGCATGTTTGGATTGTCGCCATACATGAGTTGAGCCCATTGTGGTAAGGTTGAAATTTCCGCAGCGGATGGTTTCTTCATGAGTTGGGCCATGCTCCATGTGAAGCTGCATAACATTAGGGTGGTGAATACGAGATGTTTCATCGGTATCGTTGATTAAATCGGTTTTCTTGTAAGGTTCTTAATGCGTTTAAATCTTCCGGAAGTTCTCGTTTCCATCGCTTGTGCGACCACATCCATAGGGATGGATTGGAATAAATGCAGTTTTCTAAGCGTTTGGCGTAAGATTCCGTAAGTTTCCCAAAGGTAAGTGATTTTGGGGTTTCAGTTAAGAGTTCAAAGGTCAAGGAATAAAAACCGGGACTAGTTATCGACAGATTTATAAAGACGACTGCGGCATCGGTTTCATTCGCTAGCGCTTCGGTGCCAAAAGGTATGGCGGTTGGTTGATTTAGAAATTCCATCCAATAGCTTTTGTTAGAGTCGCCCGGACTCTGATCGGCTAACATTAACAAAATAAAGGGCTGATTTTTTTCCTTGAGTATATGCTCCCTGTAGTTTTTACTGTGGATTACTTTCAAGCCAAACCGTTCACGTCGTTCGGTGAGTTTTTGTTGCCAGAACGAAGCCGAAAGGGGCATGCCAAGACCAAATACATTCGACGGAAAATGAATTCCTAAGGAAGTGATGAGCCATTCCCAATTTCCGTAATGCCCGCCTACCAAAAGAATATTTCTTCCCTTTGCGTGCAATTCAGTAATTAATGCTGGATTCGTGTAGGTAATTCTTGACCTTAAGGCATCAGCCGAAAAACTCAGGTTTTTAACGGCCTCAATAAATACCGTGCTTAGATGCCAATAAAAGGCCTTAGCTTTTTCTTTGATTTGAGCTGGGGTGTCACTCGGGAAACTACGGGTAAGATTCAAAAGCACAACCTTTTTTCGATAGTCAACTACTTGATATAATACTACATATAAGAGTGGTCGCAGCACCATCAAACACTTAAGGGGTAATAAAGAAAAAGGAAATACGATGAGGGAGTAGAATAGCCTATTCATTCGTACCGTATTTATCGTTCCATAATTGGTAGAGTTGCTTCGCGATTTCTTGTTCTTTTGCGCTGCTTCCCGCTTTAAAGAAATTACTTCCCGCGATAGCATCAGGTAGAAATTCTTGGACTACAAAATTCCCTGGGAAATCGTGGGCATATAAATAGCCTTCGCCATATCCTAATTCTTCCATCAATGCTGTGGGGGAATTGCGTAGGGGAAGAGGCACCGGTAAATCTCCGGTTTTTGATACCAGTTCTTGTGCTCGATTAATGGCTTGATAGGCGGCGTTTCCTTTGGGCGAGGAGGCTAGATAAATCGTACACTGGGAGAGTACGATGCGTGATTCGGGCCAGCCTAATTTTGATACGCTGTCAAAGGTGGTGTTTGCGATTAATAAGGCATTTGGATTAGCCAATCCAATATCTTCGGAAGCGATAATTAAGAGGCGACGAGCAATGAATTTGGGGTCCTCTCCACCCGCAATCATTCGCGCTAACCAATACACTGCAGCGTTGGGGTCACTGCCGCGAACCGATTTAATAAACGCAGAAATAATATCGTAATGCTGTTCGCCGTCTTTATCATACCTTGACAGGCTTTGTTGCGCATTGGCAAACACGTACTCATTCGTGATGATTAAGGGTTGATTAGCAGGCGCACTTCCGACTAAAAGCTCAAATACATTAAGTAATTTTCGTGCATCACCCCCAGAAATAGCCAGTAAGGCTTCAGTTTCTTGTAGCGTTATATCCCTGGACTTCAACCAAGAATCTTTGCTTAAGGCTCGAGTTAAGAGCAATTCCAAATCTACTTTGTTGTGACTTTGTAAGGTATATACCTGACAGCGGGAAAGTAGGGCGGCAATCACTTCAAACGATGGATTTTCTGTGGTGGCCCCCATCAAGGTAACCGTTCCTTTTTCAACTGCTCCGAGCAAGGAATCTTGCTGTGCTTTTGAAAAGCGATGAATTTCATCAATAAATAACACCGCACCCCCTTGTTGAAACATTCCTCCTTTTTCCGCTTGCTGAATTACTTCACGGACTTCTTTAACGCCTGAAGAAATCGCAGAAAGTTTATAAAATGGTCTTTTTAAGTGGGTAGCAATTAAATTCGCAAGGGTCGTTTTACCAACACCTGGCGGTCCCCAAAAAATCATGGATGGAAGCACGCCAGCATCGATCGATTTACGCAAAGGTGCATCTGGACCCAGCAAATGAACTTGCCCGATATAATCATCGAGTTGGAGCGGGCGCATGCGTTCTGCGAGGGGCGTATTCATGGGTTAAAGGTACAAAATCGCATAGAGACGAACAAGACTATACCCCAAGGTTTAATTCAACATAGCGAAGCGACGTTGAACGCATGAGCCCTTAAGGAGGTATGCTTCAAAACATTGAAAAGCTAGCTTGCTCCTATGTCGCAATCTTTCTTTTTTGCTTTTTTTCCGTTGTCAAAGCGAGCTTTACCAACGTGCTAAAAGCATGCTATAAATTTGTTGGTTATTGGGATTATGCGCCAAGGCGCATGAGCCCTTGTGGGGGTATGCTTCAAAACATTAAAAAGCCAGCTTGCTCCTAAGTCGCAACCTTTCTTTTTTGCTTTTTTTCCGTTGTCAAAGCGAGCTTTACCAACGTGCTAAAAGTATGCTATAAATTTGTTGGTTATTGGGATTATGCGCCAAAGGCGCATGAGCCCTTAAGGGGGTATGCTTCAAAACATTGAAAAGCTAGCTTGCTCCTGAGTCGCAATCTTTCTTTTTTGCTTTTTTTCCGTTGTCAAAGCGAGCTTTACCAACGTGCTAAAAGCAAAAAAGCCAGCCTTTCGGCTAGCTTTTTTATGTTTTGGCGGAGAATGTAGGATTCGAACCTACGGTACCTTGCGGTACAACAGTTTTCAAGACTGCCGCAATCGACCACTCTGCCAATTCTCCGCGACAAAAGTAGTTTTTTTTTGTTAATGTACAAATAAGGCATTAAATATTCATTAAAAGGTCTTGAATAATAGTCCCCGATTCCCACATAATATATGTGCATTTAAAAAGTAAGTTGTAAGTTTTTGATTTCTTTAAAATTTTATTATTTTTATCTCAAATCTTACTACTGTGAAATATGTTGTCTTTTTGTGTGCAGTTAGTTTTTCATTGACGTTCACTGCGCAAATAAAAATAAATGTCAATGGATCAAACGTTACCTTTAAGGGTAAAGGATCAAATACAAATAAATCAAACGGAACTACTGAAGGAACTACGAATGCAACTACGAATTCCAATAATGATTCCTATAATTTTGAGCGTAATCCAGACGCTCCGGCAACAGTTAATAACAATATCGCTGCGGGCGCATTTTGCGTGGTGATCGACAGTAGGGGGTATTTGTCGCGCAAGCGTGTTTACCAAGTGGTTGACGGTGGGTATGCAATTATTGATGCCAATGCTACCGATTGGGATCTTAAAAATAATGCGAACGCAATTCGATATTTTGCAGCAAACTCGGTCTATCCAGATGTCGATTTTACCAAGTTTAGAAATGAATGCAGACCCTATGAAGAATACGTTAGGCACTATTTGAATTGCTATGCTTCTAATCATTTACCGAGTTTATCGGTGTTAACCAATTGGAATGAGCGTTGGCCTGCTTACTATTTAGGAAGTGTAAGAGAAGCGAAAGAGCATCAAAGAAAGCTGAAATCGCTCGATAGCCTATTTAAATTGCGTTATTCGAGTCTTCCAAATTTTTACTGTAAATATGAAGACAATCCTTTTATTTGGGGACAAATTGCGATGAAGCGTGACAGCTTGATTTCCTGTTTATTGTCTACCAGTGGCGACGGGGAGTTTGGAGTTCCAATTACGCATATGGTGTCCGAGATAACCGATGAAATAAAAGATGCCGTAAGCTTTAACAACGGTGGGGATTGGTTTGTGAAGAATGATTTAGTTGGACAAGCAGTTTCTCCAAAGGAAAGACAAGAACGCTTTACCAATTTAGAGGGTTTTTTCAACGATTATGCAGAACTAGCTAAGCTAACGGGACGAAACCCATCAATGCCTAAAGATACCTTGACTTTACTCCTTGATAATTTGAAATCTACGTTGAAGACTGCGTTGCCAAAACATAAACCAGCGGATTATATGTTCAAATTCAGGGATGCAGGACTTGAGTCAAAAATGAAGGCCTACTTAAAAAATGCTGCTTCCTTAACCGTATACAAAATAGGACTGACCCATGATGTATGGCAAATCAAAAAGAATGATGTTGGGATTCCTGAATATAAATACAAATACGGCGCGATGCATGTTAAAAATCCGAGCTGGGACCATGGGTATTGTAAGGTGTTATTTTTTACCTTAAAACAAGACTATGCTGGCGGTGGAACTTATGGTGAAACGCATGTAGGCTGGTACAGCGAAGAATATTACGGGTGTCCGTAAATAGGTTGTTTGGTGTTTTACACAATTAGAAATTTCTGAGTTGTGTAATTCGATTTTATAATTCGCATACGTACAACTAAGTTTAGTTGTGCGAAATTTTTGGAAAGATAAAGTTGTATTAGTCACGGGATCCACCAGGGGGATTGGTTTAGAATTGGCAAAACAATTACTGGACTTGAATGCCTTGGTAGTTTTTCATTCGAAACAAACTCCGCTTCCAAATGACCTAAGTATTATACACGCACTTGCATTGAATCGTGCGATTTACCTTCAGGCCGATTTACGAAATGAATCTGAAGTAGAACAGTTAATTGCTGCAGCAGAAGATAAATTTGAACGCTTAGATGTGGTCATAAACAATGCTGGGATTTCATCTTATGGTCTTTTGGAGGAAGTCGCTGTATCAATTTTTAAAGAAGTGTTGGATACCAATTTAATTGGTTCAGTTCTCGTTTCAAAGGCTGCCATTCCTGCACTTATGAAAACCAAAGGAAGTATTTTATACCTGTCCTCATTGGCCGGATTATTCGGTCTCCCGAACTATATTAGCTATTCTATGTCGAAGGCTGCATTGCGGCAACTACGAGATGGGCTGGCTCTTGAATTACATGGAACAGGTATTCATGTAGGTATAACTTACTTGGGATTTGTTGAGAATGACGCAGATAAATATGCCCTTGATTCAGTTGGAAATAAACTTGCAATACCTCAACGAAACAAATATTTGCGTATTTCTAAAATATTCGCCTCAAAGTCAATTCTATCCGCTATAGAAAAAAGGAAGGCAGTGAGGTATATTCCGCTATCAGGTAAGTTATATAGTATCGTTGCTTTTCTGTTTTCAGGTGCACTGTCAATACTCCTTAGAAGACGATAACTTATTCTTTGATGATTTTCAAGCTGCGATCCAGGATCCTTATTAGATACACGCCAACAGGCAACTCTTTCACCCAGATTTCGCCCTGGTTGGATGTGTTTCCCACTTTTATCACCTGTCCCAATGAATTAAATAGCGTAAATGCTGTATTTGGGAAATTGCTAAATTGAATCAATTCATCACACGGATTAGGTCCAAACTTCAGGTTTTCTTCGTCCAATTCACCCAACATTTCAACACAAAAAGGTTCGTTTGTCCAAGCTTGGTTTGAAACGAATGGATAATACCATGGGCTTGGAGTGGCACCTGCACTCACCAAAGGAGTAAAACTTGTTCTACTTGGGGAAAGTTCATTCAACGGATTTTCATTAGTAGGGTAGGTACAGTAAGTAAAGAACTGATCAATAGAATCTACCGCAGATAACGCATAGTGTTTTTGCATAATAACTTGCTTTTTTATCCCGTAGAGCGGACCACTTGATAACATGTAAACGAGCGTATCTTGTTCAATCATGCGCTGTATGTTCCCCATGTGCATCAGCGATTGCATCGCTAATAAATTGGGGGTTGATATTTTATTTGCATAGGATCCAAAGTCACCACCTTGCCAATACCAACAGCTTACGCTATCGATAACGTGTAATGGCTTTGACGCCTGTTCTTCAGGCATACCCATCCCGTTTTGAAAAGTTTTCTGTTCAGTAATGTTCCCGTTATAATCTACTTTAATAAGATCCATACTATTCATGGCATGACCTCTATTGGCGAGGATTAGGCACTGTTGTTGGGCGATTACCTGAATAAAATCAGGCTGAGATACATGGTCGTATGTATTCCCTTCGATTACATTTCCTATGGAATCTAGCTTCAAAATAATACCCGAAAAGGTACCTGATGCAAACTGGTATCCACAGGCGTAAATGCTCGAATCTGCAATGCACAGGTCGTTCAATTGAAAACCATCTGCGTTTAAATCATATGCTTTGGTCCAGTGCACATTACCGAAGAGATCTACTTCACTCAAGGCATTGCTTGCGTTACCAATACTCGATGTAAGCACCAGCATCGTGCTGTCATTCAATCGTTCAATATCCCGCACCGTGGCATCAGCTCCTGGATCCGTTATGCTGCTTGTCAACGACCAAAGAATTTGCCCATCTTGATTAATGGCAATCGTAATGCCTTGCCAAATTTCTGCAGGTCCTACCGCGATAGAAATCTTTCCACCAATAAGGGCTAGGGTATCATTTATCTTCGTGAGCTGCGTAAACTCAGAAAAACTTGAAAGTGCTCCTAGACTCAGATACGCTGTTTGTATACATTGCCCGTTTTCATCATGCACACTCAGAAATCCATTTGAAAAACTTTGTGTTCCGACAACCAAATACGACCCATTACCCATTTGTACGACCGATTTAGCCTGAATATCATAGAGTTGACTAAAGGTGCGATTAACAAAAGACTGTGATTTGACGGCAAAGGGAAGAATTCCAAGAAAAATGAGTAGAAATTTCATTTTTATTTCAAATGTAACTAAAAAGACATAACCATTCCTTCAACCTTTCTACCTTTACATTGTTTACAACCTATGGCACTAATTGAAGTTTCCCACTTAGCGAAGAATTTTGGTTCCTTTCATGCAGTGAAAGATGTTTCTTTTCATGTAAATGAAGGAGACGTGTTTGGCTTTTTAGGCCCAAACGGTGCCGGTAAAAGTACAACCATACGTTGCTTATTGTCCCTGATTAGTCCAACGGACGGGGATATTAAGTTTTTTGGTAAATCCCTAAATCAAAACCGATCTGAAGTGTTAACACGGGTTGGGTGTATTATTGAAAAACCTGATTTTTACAAATACCTTTCTGCGCAACGTAACCTAGAAATATTTGCCCGCATTTCGGGGAAGGACATTACCAAACGTCAAATCCAAGAAATGATTGATTTTGTTGGTTTGAATGGTAGAGAAGGGGATAAGGTTTCTGGGTTTTCACACGGCATGAAGCAACGCTTGGGAATTGCTCAAACCTTGTTGCACAATCCAGATGTAATCATTCTTGACGAGCCAACCACAGGCTTAGATCCTCAAGGAATTATCGAGGTTCGAAATTTAATTCTCCGATTGCGAGATGAACAAAAGAAAACGGTACTCCTTTCTTCGCATCAATTGTCGGAAATTGAAATCATTGCAAATCGCATGGTAATCATTAACCAGGGTAGAACCATTGTAGAGGGTGATGTGCATGAATTGCTGGAAAAACAAAGCATGAATTTAGAGATTTCAGTAGCGAATCCAACGGTTTTTGAGGAAACTATTCAACGTGATTTTCCTTCACTTACGGCACGTTTAGTCTATAAAGGCACCTACCATATTGAAATGGAAGAGGACATCCGACAGCCTCTGATTCAGCGACTTGTTGAGACCGGATGTGGTGTAAAAGCGGTAATTCCTAAGCGTAGTTTAGAAGATTTTTTCATTAAAATGACCGAGAAATGATGCTGTGGAAAAATACGATCAACGAGTTACTCAAGATTGCAACTAAAATTAGAAGTTATATCGGAATTGGTGCATTAACGCTATTAATCCTGATTGTACTTTTTGCCATGAAAGCAGATGGGAAGTCTTACATCGGTTTTGTTACGGCTTCCTTTGAACAGACCTTAAGTTTTAATGGGAAAATTTTAAACGGTAATTTAATTGCGTTCATCATCATGCAGATGTTGATCGTGCACGTTCCCTTATTGATTTCCTTAGTAACCGGTGATTTACTCTCTGGAGAAGAAGCTTCTGGTACGATCCGAATGTTAGCGACAAAACCTATATCTAGGTCGGGTATTGTCCTGTCCAAATGGATAGCAGCAACGATTTACACCTTGATTATGACCGTTTGGTTGGGCTTTTTGTCTCTTTTTGTTGCGAAATGGATGTTTGGTTCGGGCGATTTGATTGTGTTGAATTCCAATGGCTTATTGATCATACCAGAGGCCGATTTAGCGTGGCGCTTTGGCTTGGCACTTATTATTGCATTTCTTGCCTTATGGACCGTTGCTACCTTATCCCTTGCGTTTTCTGCCTTTGCAAAGAACAGCGTTGGTCCGATAGTTTCCACCATGTCCGTTATCATTTTATTTACCATTATTGGCACCTTGGATGTTTCAGTGTTTGATTCCATTAAACCCTATATGTTCACTACGCACATGGCGGCTTGGCGCAGTGTGTTTGAAGATCCATATCCTACATCAGCCATTTGGGAATCGGTACTAATTTTAGTGGCGCACATTGCCGTGTTGCTTGGCATCACCCTCATCCGATTTAATAAAAAAGATATTACCTCATGAAATCAGTTTTACTTGTTGTTTTTATCCTTACAGGGGTTGTTGGATTTGGTCAAACGGCAGAAGAAATCCTTAAAGGGGTCATTGATAAAATCGATCTTGTTGAAGATTATCAAGCTGATGTTCAAATTAAAGCGGCCATCCCGTTTATTAAGGTGCCCATTGCAAAGGCCAAGATCTATTTCAAACAGAAGGATAAGTTTAAAGTGGAATCAAAGGGAATTGCCATCCTGCCTAAACAAGGAATGAGCGATTTAACTGGATTTCTATCCAATGAAAAAAAATATAGTGCGGTATTGGGAGAGGCAAAAACAATTAATGAGCATAAAACGCGCTTAATTTCAATCCTGCCAACGGATGAAAACAGTGAGATCATATTAGCGAAAGTGTATATCTCTACCTCGGAGGATTTAATTTATAGAACGGTACTAACCACCAAATCGAGTGGCACTGTTTCAATAGATTATGAATATAACCTGAATAAAAAGTATGGCCTACCCAATAAAATGTCCTTTACTGTGGACATAAAAAAATTCAAGATGCCTAAGAGTGTAGCTTCGGATATTCGCAATAACGAAAAAGAAAAGAAGTATAAAGACAACGAAAAAGGAACCATTGTATTGATCTTTTCAAACTATCTTGTAAATAAAGGGATTTCAGACGACGTCTTTAAAAAAGACTAATAGATATTTACTTCACGCTCCAAGCTTACGCCATATTTTTCTTGGATATCTTCAATGATGCGCTGTGAAAGGTCATAAATTTCTTTTCCTGTTCCGCCACCGTAATTCACTAACACAAGGGCTTGAAGTTCATGAACTCCAACATTGCCAAACCGTTTTCCTTTCCAGCCTGCTTGTTCGATTAACCAACCCGCAGCTAATTTCACGTGACCTTCACCAGCCGGGTAGGAGGGAACACGCTCATAGCTTGATTGGATTGATTGAAGAACCTCGTCAGAAACTACTGGATTTTTGAAGAAACTACCTGCATTTCCTAGTAAGTTAGGGTCGGGTAGCTTCGACTGACGAATGCGAATTACGGCATCGCTGACCTCTTTAATGCCGGGGCTGCTTATTCCCATTTGTTTGAGCTCTGCCTCAATAACTCCGTAAGATGTATTAATTGTTGGATTTAGCGATAAGTTAAAAGCTACACTACAAATTACATATTGATTTTTCAATTCACGCTTAAAAACACTTTCTCGATATCCAAAAGCACAATCGGATCGGGTGAATCTTTTTACCTTATCTGTTGCGATTTCAACGGCATCTAAATAAACGAAAGTATCTTTAATTTCTACGCCATATGCACCAATATTCTGCATAGGGGAGGCGCCAACACAGCCTGGAATTAAACTTAGATTTTCAATACCACCAAAGCCACGATCAACGCAGTAGATTACGAAGTCATGCCAGTTTTCTCCGGCCCCAGCTTCAATTACAACATGAGTTTTCGTTCGTTCAATTTCCTTTATTCCCTTGATACAATTTCGAATAAAGAGCCCCTCAAAGTCTTTGGTAAACAACATGTTACTCCCGCCGCCGGAAATTAAGGTATCTGTGTTTTGTATGGTAGGAAGTAGGTCAATTAATTCCTCAATACTTGAAAACGACGAAAATAATGCTGATTTTACATCAATTCCAAAGGTGTTGTATGGCTTTAGAGAGATCCCTTTTTGCATGGTCAAAACTAATAAAAAAGTGTTACTTAGCGGCTGAAAAATCCATAATCACCCGGATTCACCGTGTAAAACCAATCAAACCAGTTTAAATGATGACTATATACAAATCCCCTGCTTGCGTGTTTTGGAACAAAGACTCTTCCGCCTTTGGCCGGAGTTAACAGTGCTAAATTCTTAACAGGACCTTGTGGAGCAATACCATCTTGAAAACAAATAATGTCGGCCTTAGGCTCACCTAAATTACTTCCGTATTGCCAAACTTCTTGGAATCTATTCCAGTCGTAGCCCATAAAGTCAGGGGTTTCTGGGGAAATAATCAACATTTTACCCAAGTTGTAAATAGAATCTACTTGGGTTAGAAATCCGAGAATATACGCATAGCCCATGCTATGGCAAACAATGTCTAGTGTATCGTTGCGGGGATTTGATTTCAAGGAGTCTTTTGCAAATTGCAAAAAGTTTCTTCCGCAGATTTTCCCGTTTTCATAGCGCGTTAAAAATCCTTCGGGATTTGGCTTGGTGTTTAATCCAAACCCTCGTTTACTGCGAAACCAGATAAAACGCGTGAAAACATAAGAACAAGCAAAACGAAATTTACTCCGATGAGGAGAGGTGCTCAACGGATGATGTCCTGAAATATATATCGGTTTCGTGGGCATAAACCGATTGATTAAGCTGTCATCGTATCGATACCAATAGCTTTGACGTTTAGTGCTCACTCCGTTATCTCTCGGTATCTGATCTTTGGATGGTCCTAAGTATCCATTGGCAAATATCAACAAACGATCCTGGGCATGCAGGGAGGAAATTACGAAACAAAGAAGAAAGAACAGTCTATTTCCCATATTGGTAGAAAATTCCTCCAGCAAAAGCAGTCCAATAACATCCGCGTTGACCGGCAGACTTTAATCCTTCATTAATCCATGAATTACAAGTATTTACTACGCTGTAGTTTCCGTTCGCATCGTAATAACAGTCGTAATCAAAGGTTGTACCTTCTACCTTGGATTCCAACAATATGGGTTTATCGTTTTTGAAGCGCAGGGTTTGTTTGATATAGCGGCACAATCTTTTATATTGGTTTTCCGTAATTTTTAGTTTGATGATTGGTCGATCATTAGGGATTTCGTAATGATAATATGCATGAATCGCGGCACCGCTTAACCCAAACGCTCCTCGAAAGGCAGTGGAGAAAGTCAGGTCATTAAAGGTGGGGGTGGTAAGAAAAAATCGTTTATCACCCATGCCGATGCCAATCCAATGGAAGGTAGTATCGTATACTTTATTGTTTTCATATGGAAACAAGGCATCCCAATTTTGTATCTTGTGATGCACTGGGACTATGATGTCGGTATGCACACCAGATTGCATAAAGTAAATGCTGACAGGCGTTGGTTCTTGTGTTTTTTCTTTTTCTACCGGAATTAATGCAAGGATTAAGCAAAGTGCAAAATAAGACAAGATAATTAGCCCGATTACGGACCCTCCACGTTTCAGGAATAATATCGCTTTTTTCATGCGGTAGGCCCGAACCGTTTTTTTATGAACGTAAACAACAAGGGGCTTACAGAAAGCAATACAATCGCAATCGCCATTAAATCGACATGTTCTCGGATCCATGTTACTTCGCCGAGGAGATATCCAGCCAAGAGCATTAATCCAACCCACAAGGCCCCACCGATCAGGTCATAAATAACGAAGGTTCGGTATTTCATGCGTGCAACCCCTGCTGCAAAGGGAGCAAAGGTTCGCACGAAAGGAACGAAACGAGCCAGGATAATCGCCTTTGTTCCATGCTTTTCAAAAAATAGGGAAGTTTTATCTAGGTATTCTTTCTTTACCAAGGGTTTGCCTCGAAAGGAAAATGAGAATACATTCAAACCGATTTTTCTTCCTACCCAATAATTAATGTTGTCTCCGAGAATTGCCGCAATAAACAATAAGGGAAGGAGAATCATAAGGTCGAGTTGTCCACTTTTACAAAATAACCCTGCAGTAAACAACAAGGAGTCTCCGGGTAAAAATGGAAAAGCAACTAACCCTGTTTCAATAAATATGACAAGGAAAAGAACGATATATATTGCGGTTCCAAATTCTTGTACAAACCATTTAATGTCTAAAGCAAAAAGATGCTGTAAAATTTCTATCATGTTAATCGAGTTTTAGCGAAGGGTCAACTTCCTTTTGCCACCCGTGTATGCCCTGTTCAACAATTATTACTTCTAAGAAACCGAGTTCGGTTTCAATTAAATTCCCTGCGGCTTGGGCTCTTTTTCCTGATTGACATAACAATACCAACGGAGTGGTTCGATTTTTTTCTTGAAGGAATTCGATTAGGGTTGCCATGGGGACATTATTGAATCCACAATTGACATGCTGATATTCATACGGTTCACGAATATCAAGGGCAAGAACGGTTCCTTTCTCAAGAAGTTCTTTACATCGACTAGCATTCCAACATTTCATTACACAAAAATAGAATTATTGATTGAATGTAGCATGAATGGCTTCAAGCAATTCAATCTTGCACGCTTCAAAAGGTTTGTGTTCTGTATTTATTTTCAACCATGGGTTAATGGGTTCTTCATAAGGCTGATGAATTCCCGTGAAATTACCCTCGTTCTGTTTATTGCTATTCGAATAAAGCTGCTTTACATCACGTTGTTTACAGCCTTCAATAGAGCAGTCCACATGGATCAAAAAGCATCGATTGATTCCAATGACCTCCTTTATCATGGTTTGAATTTCATGGGTAGGTGAAATAAGGGCAGCCATAACATGAATTCCTTGTACGTTTAATATCTTAGCCATATTTGCAGCCCTTCTATTTTGTTCCATTCGGTCTTCTTCGGTGAATCCAAGGTCCCTAGAGATGGTACTTCTCAATTCATCACCATCCAAAACAACGACCTTCTTCCCGTCTTGGGTTAATTCTTCAGTTAGCGCTTTGGAAAGTGTCGTTTTTCCCGCGCCAGATAATCCTGTAAACCAAAAGGTGTGTCCTTCTTCCATCTTAATCAAAGGTATGAACTTTTGTAAAGTATTCCCATGTGTGACACTTTGATTATCTTTGAAAAAAATTGAACTATGTTATTAAAAGATAAAGTTGTTATTATCACCGGTGCCTCAAGAGGCATCGGAAAGTCAATTGCACAAATGTGCGTTAATCACGGTGCTAAGGTTGCCTTCACGTACCTTTCATCGGATGAAAAAGCGCGTGCACTAGAAGCAGAGCTAACTGCGCAAGGAGGCGTTGCTGTTGGGTTTAAATCCGATGCATCAAATTTTGATCAAGCCCATGAATTAATAGATCAGGTGATTGAGCAATTTGGAACGGTAGATGTTCTTGTTAATAATGCTGGAATTACCCGTGACACACTGATGTTGCGTATGTCTGAGGAGCAATGGGATGAAGTAATCAATACGAATCTTAAATCAGCATTCAACTTAACCAAAGCGGTTATTAAACCCATGCTTAAGGCACGTTCTGGATCGATTATTAACATGAGTTCCGTGGTTGGAGTAAAGGGAAATGCTGGACAAGCAAATTATGCGGCTTCTAAAGCTGGTTTAATTGGTTTTACAAAATCGATTGCTGCCGAATTAGGCTCTAGAAATATCCGCTGCAATGCCATCGCACCAGGTTTCATTGAAACAGAAATGACGGAAGTACTTGATCCGACTGTGGTAGAACAGTGGAGAAATGCCATTCCCCTAAAAAGAGGTGGAAAGCCTGAAGATGTTGCGAACGCCACCGTTTTCTTGGCTTCAGACATGTCTGCATATATTACCGGTCAAACACTCCACGTTTGCGGGGGTATGTTAATGTAATCCGATGGTAATTAGACCACGAAGAAACCGAAAACATGCGGCCATACGCGATATGGTGCAAGAGAACTTTTTATCCGTAGAACATTTGATTTATCCGATGTTTCTCACGGATGGATCAGGAATCAAAGAGGAAATATCCTCGTTACCAAGAAATTACCGTTGGTCCTTGGATTTGATGTTAAAGGAAATTGAATCCTCGCTATCCCTAGGCTTAAACAAATTTGTGTTATTCCCGGCGGTTTCAGATGAGTTGAAAGATCAAACAGCCACATATAGTTACGCGGCAGAGAATTTTTATTTGCATGCGATTCGCGCCATTAAAGAACGATTTCCAGAGGCAATTCTAATGAGTGACGTGGCCATGGACCCGTACTCATCCGATGGCCATGATGGGTTTGTCCAGGACGGGAAGATTTTAAACGACGAAACGCTGCCAATTTTGGCTAAAATGAGCATTGCTCAGGCACAAGCAGGAATTGATATTATTGGTCCAAGCGATATGATGGATGGGCGCGTTGGGTATATTCGAGAGGCCTTAGATTTAGAGGGATTTACAGACGTAAGTATTATGGCATATTCAGCGAAATATGCCAGTGCGTTTTATGGTCCGTTCAGAGATGCCTTAAATTCTGCACCAAAATCAGGCGATAAAAAAACGTATCAAATGAATCCCGCAAATAAACGAGAAGCCTTGCTAGAAGCTTCCTTGGATATGGAAGAGGGGGCAGATTTTATTATGGTAAAACCCGCATTAGCCTACTTGGATGTGATTCATTTGCTTAAAGAACACAGCACCGTTCCTATTACGGCCTATAATGTAAGTGGTGAATGCGCCATGGTATACGCCGCCGCAGAGAAGGGATGGATTAATTATGAAGCCATTGTTTCTGAAATACTTATGAGTATGCGAAGAGCAGGGGCAGATGGTATTCTAACGTATTTTGCGAAAGATTTCGCAACCTTTTCCAATAAGTAATGGCTCAATTTACAGTGAATAATCAGTGGATAACACTGGAGGAATTAGAGGCGGTTTTGAACAGTTCAAGCGAGGTAATCCTGGGTCCTCAGGCTATCTTGGCCATCGGAAAAGGGTACGATTTTTTGCACGATAAAATAAATGAATCTGATGCGATTTATTACGGGGTTAATACCGGTTTTGGCTCGCTTTGTAATACCGTGATTTCAACGGAAGATTTGAATCAACTTCAAGTCAATTTAATCCGATCGCACGCATGCGGTATGGGCGCAGAGGTACCAACGCATCTTGTGAAACGCATGCTGTTACTCAAAGCGATTGCGCTTGCTAAAGGCTATTCTGGGGTGCAATTAAAAACGGTTGAACGCCTGCTTTTTTTGTATAACAATAATTTAATTCCCGTGGTTTATGAGCAAGGAAGTCTTGGTGCTTCTGGTGATTTAGCACCCTTGGCCCATCTCTGTTTACCACTTATCGGAGAAGGAGAATTACGAGTTCAAGGCGAGTTGATGCATGGATCTGAACTCCATGCTAATTATGGTCTAGAACCAATCACGCTGCAAGCTAAGGAAGGCTTAGCCTTGTTGAATGGAACGCAATTTATGAATACCTATGGAACGTATGTTGCTAGTACGGGATTGCAGCTCTTTAAGCAAGGCCTTATGATCGCAGCATTGTCCTTGGAAGCCTACAACGGCAGGCAAGAGCCCTTTCAGGCAAATGTTAATGAATTACGGAAGCAAGGTGGACAGATTGAGGTAGCTGCGACAATGCGCGGTTTATTGAATAATTCAACACGCATTAAAAACCATGTACAAGACCCTTATTCGTTTCGATGCATACCACAAGTGCATGGGGCTTCATTAGATACCTTGAATTTTGTCAGAACGACCTTTGAGAATGAGTTAAATGCAGTTACCGATAATCCCACCTTGTTTCCCGAGGAAGATCAGATCGTTTCGGCAGGAAATTTTCATGGACAACCTTTGGCTTTGGCTATGGATTTTCTAGCCATTGCACTTGCTGAATTAGGTTCAATTTCGGAACGTAGAATCTACAAGTTAATTTCTGGCACCCGAGATTTACCGGTATTTTTGGCGAAACACGCGGGGTTAAATTCTGGGTTTATGATCGTTCAATATGCCACGGCATCCATTGTGAGTCAAAACAAACAGTTATGCACTCCGGCTAGTGTGGATACGATTGATTCCAGTAACGGACAAGAAGATCATGTGAGTATGGGGGCAAATGCGGCGACTAAAGTATACCGCGTGCTTGACAATGTAATTTCTATAGTTGCCATGGAGTGGTTAACTGCAGCTCAAGCCTATGATTTTAGAGCGGGCTGGAATTTATCTACACCGGTTGATTCCATATATCAGCAACTTCGGTCTGAAATTTCCTTTATGGCAACCGATCGCTACCTGCATGAGGATATTATCTGCGCGCGTAACTTACTTGAAAAACGACTTGGCGCGTAGCACTTATTTTTTTACAAACGATTTTTTCAGGTGCTTTCCGTTGGTTTCAATGAGCATCAAATACGCTCCAGCTGGAAGAGATTTAAGCGAAATGGCTTGATCGTTAGTTGCAGTTCCCTTTTGTTGGATTTTTCCGAACATGTCATATATGATATACGTTGCAGAACTAACTAACTGTTGTATCCGAATTTCATCCGAGCTTGGATTAGGGTAGAGGGTAACTCCTTGTTCAGTCGTCAATGAAGTAAGATCAAGTAATTCATTCATTGCGATGGTTCCGTTTTGATTCACGATCCAATTGCTAGGGTCAATTACAATGGAATTGTTGATGGTACCGATTCCCGTAATTTGAAAGGTGTTTGCGTTTGAGGTGATGTCAAAACGAATTGTGGTGTCTGAATTTCCAGGACGGGTAAACTTCAAATCAATCGGATTGGTAAAGGTTGGGGTAACATTTGGCATGGAGCTCGTATGTGAAATTTTAACAAGCGCACTTGAACCAACTTGTTTCCATTCTACCGCGTAGGTAGGGAATCCTTCTCCGAAATACCATTCATCAAAAAATGGCGTATAGTCAATTCCAGACGCTTGTGCAAAGGCATCTCGCACATCAATTCCAAAGGCTGTAGCGTAGGCTTTACTCGTTAAAAAATTCTGAAGGGTTTCAAAAAACAAACTGTCATTGTTCATGATATAGCGCATGCTATGTACAATGGCTGCACCTTTATCGTAGGTTAATCGCCCACTAAATATTCTACTTTCATTTAAACTGTCCAGCACCCACACGCTTCCGCCAGTTTGAGACATCACGTTGGTATGCACGTCGGCCATATTTTGAACTTCTTGTCCAGGGTATAGGTTTTCCAGCATCAATTGTTCACTGTAGGAGGCAAAGCCTTCGTTTACCCAGATGTCGCACCATGATGCGCAGGTTACGTAATCTCCCCACCATTGATGGCCAAGTTCGTGCGCGGTTAGCGCAGGATTGAAAAACCCTTGGGTAGTCATGGTTTGATGTTCCATTCCTCCGGAAAATGGAGCCATACAATGTCCATATTTTTCATTTTCAAACGGATATGGACCGAATAACCCATAAAATAATTCCATGAAATCAGCAGTTTCATCAATGTCAGCCTGAAAATTAGGAAGGGTTTGAGGATTATTATAGATATAGTTTTGAATTAGAATAGGGGCAGGAGCACCTATTGGATTGGTATAGAGATTATATTCAACATATTCTGCTACGGCTACAGAAATTAGATAGTAGTCAATGGCATACCGATGCTTCCATTCATAGCGGCTGGTTCCGTTGCCCAAAGAAACCACTTGCATGAGTTTTCCATTCGATCCTGCTTTACACGCATTTGGAACGGTGATGTTCACGTCACATGAATCCGCTTTATCGGTCAAACTTTGCTTACACGGCCACCATTCGTATGCACAAAAGGGCTCAGATAAGGACCAAACTACTTCATTACCCCACGAAGGAGAGCTTGCATTAGACATGCCACTTCCGCCTAAGGGATTCGTTTGTGCAGTTGGCGGGGTACCGTTATAATTAGTTCGGACTGTAAACATAGTGCCTGCTGGATAATTAACGCCAATCTTTACGGCGGAATTTGTTCGTACGAAGGGAACGTTTACGCCGTTTAAACTGACTGAAGAAATGGTGAGGGTTGAAAATAATTCATAAAGAATGGTGTCCATAGGAACTAAAACGGTAGCCTTCATTTCCGCATACCCTGAAAGTGTCGTTGAGGTATTGCTCATGTTTAGGTTGAGCTTGTAGTAGCTGACATCATAGCGTTCCGTAAGCGCAATTTGGGAAACACTGAGGCTATTGCTTTTCAGGGTATGATTGTTAAATCGATCGCGTTTACCGCATTGGGTTGAATTTTCTTTTTGGGCGTAACTAGCTAAAGCAACGAAAAGTAGGGGAAGAATAAGCAGTCTCATGTGCGAAAAATTTGTACTAAGATATGAAATTGATTAGGATAAGTTTGTAATATTTCTCACATTCGATTAAGATTTTCGTATTCTTTTTAGACCTAATATTTTAACGATTTTAATAGAAACAATTAACAGATATTTCAATGAAACGTATCCTATTTTTTATTCCGATATCCATGTTATTCGCCGTGGTGCTTTTTTCCTGTGAAAAGGAAGGTGCCTGTGATGAATACAATGTCAGCGAAATTAATGGAGATGATAGCCACAATTTTGGCAATAACTGCATACAATGTCATCAGTCAGGTGGAGAAGGTGAGGGGTGTTTTAATGTGGCCGGCTCAGTTAAGAATAACCTCCTAACAGCACCAGCAACCAGTGGTCAAGTTGAATTTTATACGTTGCCCAACGGAGGAGGTACCTTAACGTACACGGTACCAATTGATTCCAAAGGAAATTTTTATTCTACCGAAGCCATGTCTGTAGTCGGGCTTTATCCTGCGATAAAGAACGCTACTGGAACGATGTATATGGGCAGTACGCTTTCTACTGGAGCGTGTAATTCATGTCATGGAAATTCCACGGGTGCACTATACGCAAATTAATAATAGCTTATGGCTCATTTGGAATTGACTAAAGAACCTTCTTTAGTTTTTTTGTAGCCTTGGCATTCAGTTTAAACTCGTAGAAATAGGGGGTAGAGGGAGTAGAGGGAGTGATCTCTTGCTTGAATCCTTCAATTGGAGCGTAACACGCAATCTTAATAAGTCCGGTTGAACTGTTGTACAACAACATGACACTGGTGTATTTTTCCGCATAAAAACAAATGACATGTGTCCCATTTTCACAGGGTTTATCTGAACTAGAAAAAGACCGTGGATCCGACAAGGATTTTAACAGTTGCTTTGCTTGAGATCGCGATAGATTCTTTTTGGAAGCAATCAAGGTAGCATAAACAGAGCCATTCATCCAATTGGCTACCTGATCTTGTTCTATTGGGACTTGCATAACCACCACGGAATCAATTTTCAAGGATTTAATCCGTGGAATTGAGTCGTTTTGTTGGGCAGTTAATAGCATACTTGCATTTAATAGTAAAAAGCAAGTCAGTAGTAGGCGCGTATTCATAGGAAGTCGTTAATATTCGTCCTCGTTGAACAGAAAGTCCTCCCGAGATGGATAATCTGGCCAGATTTCTTCGATGTTTTCATATACATCACCTTCATCTTCTAATAATTGAAGATTTTCAACGACTTCCAAAGGCGCTCCAGTTCGAATCGCAAAATCAATTAATTCATCTTTTGATGCTGGCCATGGGGCGTCTTCTAAGTATGAGGCTAATTCTAAGGTCCAATACATTATTTTTTGTTTTAGTACGTGTTGTTTTCGGCAAAAGTAAATTTTATTTTATATCTACCAAATGAAAATGAATATTTTGATGATTATTTAATCCAAATAAGCGTTTTAGTGTTTTGGTTCCCACTTAACTTCCTCTTTTCCAAATTCTTGTAAAATGAAACGCGCAAGTACAAATAAGTAGTCACTCAGGCGATTTATATATTTAATTTCTAGTGCAAAACGTTGATTCACTTCATCCATAGCAACCACGGATCGTTCTGCCCTGCGGCAAACGCAGCGAGCAATTTGAGCATACGAACTGACTACATGTCCTCCGGGTAAGATAAAGTGCTTCAGTGCGGGTAAGGATTCGTCCATATGGTCCATCCACCGCTCTAATTGCTCAATGGCATTCCCTTCGAGTTCTGGCAGTGACATGGAGCTTCCTTTTTCTGCAGTAGCCAAGTGAGAACCAATAACGAATAGTTGGTTTTGAATGTGCATGAGTTGGGCTTGCGTTTCCGGGTGTTCGAACGAATCGCGGATTAATCCCAAGTACCCATTCAATTCATCTACTGTTCCGTATGCATCGATTTGAGCGTCAGATTTTTTTACTCTTACACCACCTATTAATCCGGTGGTTCCGTCGTCCCCTGTTTTGGTATATATTTTCATATTGGGTAATCTTATTGGTTTTGAGCGCTAAATACTTCCTCTAGGCTCGTTGATTCTTCCAGTAATTCAAGAATGCTAGAAATTACTCGATCTACAATAGCATCCGGACAAGAGGCACCTGAAGTAATAGCAATTTTCAAAGGCGATTTCTGGGGCAAAAACTCACGTGTTTCCATGATGTTCTTGTGAATATTGAACGAATGAATTTCATCTTTCGTGATGATTTCACTCGAACCTTTTATAAAATAGGTTGGAGCGTATTGTTCCAATATTTCCACCAAGTGGGTAGTATTCGAACTGTTGTACCCACCAACAACAATCGCCAAATCGGGAGCTGTTTCTGCTAACGCGTAGGTGCTCGATTGGTTGTCATTTGTCGCATAGCATAAGGTGTCTCTGGTATCTGCCATGTGATTTTTAATGGCTGCTTCGCCATATTTTTGGAGGAGCACTCCGCGCAAATAATCGGTAATCTCTTGTGTCTCTGATGCCAACATGGTGGTTTGATTCACCACCCCGATTTTGTTTAGATGTAATTCCGGTGTAAATCCTTGGGAGTATTTGCCTTCGAAATAGGTGTAGAATTCCGCGGTTGTTTTCACTCCTCTTATTACCTCTCCTATAATTTTTGCTTCCGTTAGATTCTTAACAATTAACGAATGTGCTCTTTGATTGCTGCGAGAAAATGTAGCTCGAGTTTCTTCGTGGTCGAATTTGCCGTGGATGATGATCGTGTGGTCTGTTTCTCCGAGTTTTTGTGAACGATTCCATACTTTTTCTACGAAAGGACACGTGGTATTGTATGAATCAATGTTTGCTCCCGTGGCGCGGATTTCTTCGGCAATTGCTACGGTAGTTCCAAATGCTGGTATAATAACAATGTCCTTCGATGTAAGTTCCGAAAATGGAATCAGTTGCGCTCCTTCCGGTGTTTGAAGAAACTGAATGCCTTGCGCCAATAAATCTTCATTAACGTCAGGATTGTGAATCATTTGACTCAATAAAAAGATGCGTTTATCGGGATGTTCTTGGATTGCTTTATAACTTTTTTCAATGGCATTCTCTACCCCATAACAGAAACCGAAATGTCGTGCAATAATAAACTCGACTTTGGGGAATTGTAAGTGGGTTGGACTAAAATCTTGCTTCCGCGGGTCATCCAATTTTCTTCGTGCCTTCACCTTCGAAATGATCGGAGAACGGTAAAATGCAGGGATTTCAAATTGCTTCATATCCTCCTAACAAGGTTTAGTGATTATTTGTTGTAAACAAAGATAAAAAAGAAAAGGCTACCGTTTCCGATAGCCTTCATGCTTATAAATTGATTTGTTGATCTTTTGGGTGTTTTACCTTGTAGGAGAACTCAAGTTTCTTATTCTCTCCCGGTTTTAACTTATACTCCCATTCAAGAATACCGTTTCCTGGAAGCTCTCTAGCGAAGTCTTTCTCTAATAATTCAATCGTTATGTCATTATTGGTTGTCATCGGTACTTGATCTTGGATGATTAATTGAATCGTCGAAGATTTATTGTTCTGCACTTCGATTTGATACGAGAAGGTACGCTCACGCTTATCTTGCACTACCTTGTCTTTCGATTTTTGCTTTAACAAGGTTCGCTTAACCACAATGTTAGGATCTTTACCAAGTGACAAGTTTAAGGTGTCGTCCATGCTGGTCGGGTCAAGATACGTTTCTCCAATGTAGGAACCATCAAAGAAGATGTTTGCGCTTGCTGGGACTAACTGTAATTCATCTAACTTAGTCATTTGGGCTACCAAGTATACCCCGGGATCCATTTTAGGAACACTGTAGTATTTAAAGGTGGTATTCAAATCACTGTTTTTAATGAGCACTAGATTTTTCTCGTTGTTGGATTTAATCGAATAGGGAAGATCAATTTTAAACTCAGCGGAAATGAGTTGATGCACCACCGTAGTGAATTGATCCGCCCCCAAAGCATCTTTATCTTCTAATTTTTTATTCTTTTCATCATCCAGCATAAATCCCTGATTAAATGCAGCTTGAGGAATTGCTCTTGCACCTCTTATACTGATTTCTTCAAGCTCCATTTTTTGTTTATAGGCATAATAGTCAATATACCAAGGATTTAACTCGGGTTTTGTCTTGTTGGCATATGGATTATTCGTTGAAATGTTCAATTTGATATTATCCCAGTCAATGCCCGAATTTTGAAAAACTTGTGCTTTATAGGTCAGGGAGATTTTACCCGTTTGTGAGTCGCTTCGGATGTCATATAAAGGAACCCAACCGGCTTGAGATACTAAATAACTGAACGATATTTTTCCCGCTGCCGCCTCGGCTGCAGATAAGGTAATTACTACGCGTGGAATAGGCGCATACTTTTTAGCATCATAGGTTTGATTCTGGTAATTCTGCAGATTATCGTAGCGCACTTGTAATCGCTGCTGTACTTTTTCTTTATCTTTTTTCTTCTTTTCTAAGGCCAATAATTTCTTATTGATTTCATTCATTTTATTCGTGTAGTATTCTACCGTTTGCTTTAATAAGTTGATAGAATCATTCACCTTACCGGAACCTCGCACCGCACCATTCATGGAAATGATATTCTGAGCGGCCTTGTAAATTGCAATTTCATCTTGAATTTCCTTTAAATCGAATCCGAGTAATTCCAATGAATCCGTAAGTTGTGCCAGTTCTTTGACAATCTTAGCTGGAATGCCTTCGTTGGCCTTGACTTCCGGTTGTGGATAGAATAAGCTGTATTTGGAGTCAATGATTACCACATTTCCTGTAGCTTTTACTTGTAATGATTTAGGATCAATGTAGGAACTGATTCCTTCGATACTGATTTCAGTTATTCCCGCTTTAATGGTGTAGGAAGCCTTGTGGTGTAATTGTGCCCCTTGAGAATAAACGGTTGCTTCGTTTAAGGTGGATTTAATCAGTTCTTTTTCATTGGCTAGAAGGAATGTGCCCAGTGCGAGCGAACAAACCAAGGTCATTATTTTATTCATACGTCAAAATTTTAAACCCGTTACACGTGTAAATGAATTGGGTTCAATCTGGTGTAGAATTAATTTATAATCGCCTGGATTTCAGTGATTATACGTTTTGCTAGTGCGTCAGCTGCTTCGGCATTTTTACTTTCAGAGTAAATGCGTATAATCGGTTCCGTATTGCTTTTTCGCAAATGAACCCATTCTTTTCCAATGTAGATTTTTACACCGTCCGTGGTATCAACCTCCTCATTTGAGTATGCGCGAGCCATTTTGCTTAGAATTTCATCGACATTGACCTTAGGGGTTAATTCTATTTTATTCTTTGAAATGGTATATGCCGGATAATGGTCTCTTAACTCGGATACCTTGCATTTTTTTTCTGCTAAGTGGCTCAAGAAAAGCGCAATACCAACTAAGGCATCCCGTCCGTAATGCGATTCAGGGTAGATGATTCCACCATTACCTTCACCGCCAATGATTGCATTAATGGCTTTCATTTTTTCTACCACGTTAACTTCTCCTACGGCCGCTGCGGCATAGGATTGCTTGTGCCACTCTTCAGTTACATCACGCAAGGCGCGTGTGGAAGATAAATTTGAAACAGTTGCTCCAGGAGTTTTAGAGAGCACGTAATCGGCAACAGCTACGAGGGTATATTCCTCCCCAAACATGCTTCCATCCTCGCAAACCATGGCCAAGCGATCTACGTCAGGGTCCACGGTAATTCCAAGATCGGCATGGTTGGACTTTATTTCATTTGAAAGATCCCCAAGATGTTCAGGTAAGGGCTCTGGATTATGCGGAAAGTGACCTGTGGGTTCGCAGTATAATTTCGTGATTTGAGTTACACCCAGGGCTTCCAACAAGGCAGGGACAAAAATACCACCTGAGGAATTTACAGCATCCACAACTACCTTGAAATTAGCTGCGGCAATCGCGGAACGATTAACTAAGGGTAATGCGAGTATGGAATTGATGTGCTTGTTCAGGTAACTAGTGTCATGCGTATGTGTTCCAAGTTCATCTACGGAAGCAAAATCAAAGGTTCCTGCCTCAGACAAGGCCAAAACTTCCGCGCCGGCTTGGGCAGATAAAAACTCGCCGCGATGATTTAATAGCTTAAGGGCATTCCATTGCTTCGGATTGTGAGAAGCAGTAAGAATAATGCCGCCTTGGGCTTTTTCTAAGGGTACAGCAATTTCTACCGTTGGGGTAGTGGAAAGACCCAGGTCGATTACGTGAATTCCAAGCCCAATTAAGGTGTTAGCCACTAAGTTTGAAACCATCGGACCAGAAATGCGGGCGTCTCGACCAATTACAACGCGTATCGTTTGATCAGAAGTTTGATTCTTTAACCACGTACCATAGGCCGCAGCAAAAAGCACTGCGTCAATAGGGGTAAGGTTATCACCGGCCTGGCCTCCGATTGTTCCACGAAATCCAGAGATTGATTTTATTAAAGTCATTGGATTATTTTTGAAGTTTGATCATTTGTAGCAAAGCTACCGCGCATTCCACTCCCTTGTTTCCGTGGGTTCCTCCCGAACGGTCCAGGGATTGTTGTTTGTTAAGGTCTGTTAGGACACAAAAACTAACCGGTTTATTGAATTTTAGCATCACATCCATTACGCCTTGCGTTAATCCTTGGCACACAAAATCAAAATGTTTGGTTTCGCCTTGAATCACATTGCCAATTACAAGGACTCCATCAAGCTCAGGATGTTTAATAAATAGCTGCTGTGCGGCTAGTGGAAGTTCGAAAGATCCTGGAACAGAAATTCGTTTTATGTAAGTAACGCCTGCCTGTGTGAAAACTTCCATGGCACCATGAGCTAATGCATGTGTGATGTCTGCATTCCATTCAGAGACCACAATACCCAAACGAAAATCGTTGGTACCTTCGAGGGTGCTTGAGTCGAAGGCAGAAAGATGATGGCCTTCGGTTGCCATATTATTTACCTTTTACAGAAGAAACTCTCGCGATGAATTTGTCTATAGTTTTTTGATTGCCATAGTCAGGATAGTCGTCGCGAATTCGTGTGAAATACGTTGTTGCATCTTCATAGTTTTTAGACAATTCCGCATGTAATCCTGCTTTGAATAAAAACATTGGGGTAGTAAAATCATTGTCTAACATATCCGCTGCCTCTACATATGCCATTGAAGCGTCCTCGTAATTTTTCAATTCAGAAAGGCAATCTCCTTGAAGTCCAGCGGTCATAATGGATAGGTAGGTATCAGAAACTGAAACATCTTCTAATTGATTCAAGGCTTGTTGGAATTGACCTTTTTTCATGTATTGTGTTCCCAACAGGTATTGTCCGATCTCGCCACCCACGTGACCGTCATATTTCTTAACAAAAGGAACTAACACCTTAATGGCTTGGTCTGTGGAATCTTTTTCAACATAATTTAATGCAGTCCACCATCCGTCATTGGCTTTATCATCTGAAGGAGCCCAAATCAATTGACGATATCCAAGGTACAGCACCAACAGCGCGAGCACGCCTCCGGCAATGTAGGTATACAACTTAAATCGTTTGTCCGTATTGAATTTTTGTTTAATGTCTTCCCAATTGAGCATTTCCATAATAGCGTATTTGGGTGCGAATTTACGGAATATTTCTGAATGTACTTCATTGGGGTACTGCAAGGTTGCAAGGAATTTAATCAGAAGCGTACTTGCATCAACTTTGTACCAGAATGTTTAACCAAATAAAAAACAACAACATGAAAAAAAGAACGGTATATCAACTCATTGTAGATCGCAGTGGGTCCATGGCAGGAATGGAACATCAGGTAATTTCTGGCTACAATGAGCAATTGCAGGCAGCACAAGGGGTTCAGGGTAGATATCCTGATCAAGAAATCGTAATGGGTTTAAGATTTTTCGACCACAACGTTGGAAGTAATGTCGCAGATTTCAAGCTGGTGAATGACTTGCTTCCCTTGTCTTTGCACGATTATCAAGTTAAAGGATCAACGGCCCTTTTGGATGCGATTGGTAAATCCATCTATGACATAAAGACGCGTTTTGGTCACCAAATCACGAACGAGGACACGTCCGTAGTAATGATTATCATCACCGACGGACATGAAAATGCCTCTAGAATGTACACCTATGAGGATATTCGTAGAATGGTTTCTGAATTAGAGGCTACAGAGAAATGGAGTTTCACATTTATGGGGGCTGACTTAGATGCCATTGGGGCATCGAGATCTTTTGGTATTAACCCAGACAATACGCTTTCGTTTGATAAAGGAGATTATGCCAGGGTGACGAAGCACTACTTCGAAAATGCGGCCGAGTCGTACGCTAATTCGAAAGCAAATAATATCAAATCGAATAACTTTTTTAGTATCTTTAAGGACAAAGATATTCGTAAAAAATAATGAATGTACATTTAATCAGATCTTCCGATTTTTCTGCACAAACCTATCAGTCTGTGTTACAAATTGTTCGACAATATGAGGGGCCAATTGAATTTTTGGCCTCTGAGTCGGATGCGTTTATATCGAATGCCATAGAAGTGGAAATTGAATCGAAGGAGGCTTTTGAAAAGGCACAGGACCTACCAAAAATGAATATGTCTATATATGATGATTCCAGAGCTGAACTCTCATTGCATTCCAATCGGCCAAGGTTTTCGTTTCCATTCAAAACAAAACGTGCAAACTGGAAGCACTTTTTTGACGCATGCGAGTATTATCGATCCGCAAGAAAGTTACCGCCTGAAGACTTGGTTATCCTGCTCACCGATACCGCTAATGAAGCCAATTGGTTTGGAGGGGCGGATAAAACAATGAAGAATGCGTTTATTCATACCGCAGATTGGCACCATTATTTTGAAGGCTTGAATGAGCGGTTTCCCATCGCATACGAGGTCATTGCATGGACCATTCGCATGTTGATTGTCAAGGATCAAACGGAAATGCCAAATTATTGGCACAACGAACCCAGAGGATGCATGTCTGATTTTTGTCAGAATAAACGTCAGATTGTATTAAAAATGCGAACTGCGGATATTTGTATGGATTGTATGAAGTTACTGCAATCGAGTAAGGTTGATGTTAGGATTTTTGGGCAATTAATTGATGCGCTCGAAGGCGTTAGAACGTATTTTTTATCGACAGAACGTTCCTTGTTTTTAAATCGTCCGAGTACCGTATTCGTTTCAGGTTATTTACACCGCATATTTTTTCCAGCGTATGGGAATTTGGAGTTAAACCTTAATCCAAAACAACGCGCGATTTATTGCTTTTTCTTGAGGCATCCAGAGGGTGTGCGTTTGGTAGAGTTAATAGACCATCGAAGTGAAATTGGGGCTTTGTACCATCGGTTTTCCAACTTTGGAACGATTGAAGAAATAGAAGAGTCGCTAAATTTATTGCTTGATCCCTTAGAAAATAACTTAAATGAGACCTTGTCTCGGATTCGCAGTGCGATTAAACGGACCTTAGGTCCAAGAATTTCACCTAATTATCAAATCATTGGAAGTAGAGGAGAGTTGTATCGCATAAATCTTGATGCAGAATTAATACAATTTGAAAGTCAGCTTTAATGTTTTTTTGTAATTTTGTAAAAAACCACCTATGAAAAAGTTAATATTTATAAGCCTATTTTGTTTGAGTTTACCTGTGTTTTTTGCGCAAAACGCAGTTGATTTATCGAGTAAGGAGTCCATTGAAAATTGGATAAATACCCATCGATTTAAAGCTTCCGTTGAAGGAGATTTTGATATGTATTTAGAAATTGAGCACCTAAATATCGGGGATGCACTTGTCTTATCGAATGATCATGGGAAACGAAAGATTTTTGGTCAATTAAGCTATCAGCTCAATCAAACAGCCCCTTCCGTGGTTGGAATTGGTTTAGAGGAAAGTTCCTTGGAGTTATTCATTTCTCCCGATGGAAATTTAATGACATCAGGAATGACCTTTGTTCCTGTTAAGGAGTAGTAATCCTATGAAATTTTTATTTGCATCAGTTATTTCCTTGCTTTTTTTTTCAGGGTATGGACAATACAACCTGCAGTTAAATCAAGTAGTGTTGGTGAGTAATACGATACAAACCGTACCCGCAGGAAAAGTGTGGAAGGTTGAATCATACATGCAGGCGGGTATTGCCGCCCCAGATATGATCGAAATTGGTACTGCTTGTGCGTATTCAGATCGCCATCATCCGATGATTGTTAATGGACAAACATACTACTTAATTAATGGGTCCCCTGGTCATGGAAGCAGCGGAACGTTTTTAGCAGTGGGCAATCTCTTACCCCTTTGGTTACCGGCTGGGGCAACCTTAAGAACCGCATGTACGAAGGATGTTCTAAGTGTCATTGAATTTAATTTAGTGCCATAACACCATTCCTTTGTTGTATCACAAGCGCATTTCTGAACGTTTATTTCGTCGATTTCAAGAAAAAAATCCGGTATCTAATGCCTTTGCTGAATCCAATTTAAAGGCAGTGCAACGCTTATATTGGTTTTCAATTTGCATTTCAGGTTTCATTGGGGCCTTCATTATTTTATCATATTATTTGCCCTTGTATTTATTCGATAGCTTTTTCAAGGGGTATGTGCTTAACCTAACACTTTTTGGAACTGAACTTAAGGTTTTTTGGGTCAAGGAACTCGATAATATTATGCTGACACTCTTAGAATTGTATGTCTTGGGAGTCTTAAATATATATGTAATCAATAAGTTGGCTTGGCTATTAGGTTTTCCAGATAAAAACACTGCTGGATTTAAACTGCACAGTGAGAATCTACTGCTTATAAGTTTAGAGAAAAAGCAAAAGAAGGAACTTGAGCTTGGGTTGAATCCCTTCATGGGAATGTCGAAATTCAGCCTTTACTTTTATTTGTTGATTGTACGGTTTAAGGCCATGTTAAGCAATGTACTTCTCAAGGTGGTTCTCCAACGGTTTGGAAGTAGGTTTTTATTGAAGGTATTTATTGATTTGGCAGCCATGCCGATCTATGCGTTTTGGAATGGGTTTGCTGCAGCGAAATTATTTAATAGGGCTAGGTACTATATGTTGTCAACTGAATTAACGGAATTGGTTGCACATTCAGCAGAGGAAACAAATAACCCCGTTGTTGCAAAAGAATTGAAAGGCTTATTGAACTATATCGTGGTGCTTAAACGAGATTTTTCTGAAATAAACTACTTTTTTTCTACACGCTTATTGGAGGACAT
>CANMTO010000012.1 GCA_947500755.1 Flavobacteriales bacterium | reverse complement strand
GACATACCTCTGGTGTACCTGTTGTGGCGCCAGCTGCATCGCAGGGTAGCTATGTATGGATGAGATAAGCGCTGAAAGCATCTAAGCACGAAACTCGCCTCAAGATGAGATTTCTTTTAAGGGCCGTGGTAGACGACCACGTTGATAGGCTACAGGTGTAAAGACAGTAATGTCAAAGCCGAGTAGTACTAATAACCCGTAGACTTACAACTCAAACTTTATTATTTTTTTTACTGCTTCGATCATCCGATATTTCAATACCCATTTTTAGCTTTGGGTGTCTATAGCAGCATGGTCCACCTCTTCCCATTCCGAACAGAGAAGTTAAGCCTGCTTGCGCTGATGGTACTGCCCTTTTGAGGGTGGGAGAGTAAGTCGACGCCGCTTTTATAACCCTGACATTCGCAAGAATCGTCAGGGTTTTTTTTACCCATTCACGTACCCTCTACTAGTACTGATAGTAGTAATCACCTTGTTCGTGCAGATTTTATTGCTGTATTTTGAATTGATAATTACTGCATTCGTCATATTCTTCAGTTACCATAGTCATTATGCATGTGTAGGGTACAAATTATTCGTTTAAGTCGCTTATTCCTTTTGTTTTTTGACGTATATGAGTGGCTTAATTACTTGATTATATTCTTTGTCTTTAGTTTCTGATTCATAAGTACAAGAAACGATGACATCGGGATCAAATAGTTGGGATGTGAATTTATTGTACTATCTCTATTACCAAGGAATGCAGGAATCTTCTATAAAATATTTTTTCTTAAGCTTTCAAAAAACCAACTTTACGAATATTTACACATCCAATTAAACGATTGCATCGAGAAAGGATATACAGTCATAAATACATCAGATGATATAGAGCCCAAGACATAAGACAAAACCTGGGTATACGTGTTTATGATTTCAAGTATCAAGAGTTAAGTAATCACTTGATAACGTATAAAAGACTATCGAAACGTTGTGGATAGATTGATAACTGGTTCTTCAGTTGCACTGTTATTGAATCAAAAAGCTGTAACCACTTTGTTATTAATAAACAACGATAGTATAAAAAAGAAGATTGACTTTAGATTAATTAAGATTAATCTTCTTTTTAAGATCAGGTGAAATACCGCCCTTATGCAGGTAAATATTGATCGTTTTCAATCGGAAATATTGTTCCGACACATATAAATAACCTTTTGGATAGTTTCCTGTTCCCCATGAATTCTTAACCAGTAAATAGTTTGTACCATTTTGGTCCTTATACATTCCTACAATGTGCATTCCGTGATCATCCGTGGTTGTTTTATTGTCATAACCTTTTTGACGCAATTCTTCGGTAACAGAAATTTCTTTGGTTGGGCTAAGAAACGCGTTAGAGTTTCTATCTGCTCCTGCATCGTTATAGTTTCTATTGTCTTTTCCGGAAACTTGTATAGTACTTAAGTCTTCAGGAACCAAAGCAATCCCGTTTTTGAAACTAAATCCTTTCTCGGATACATCTGCTCCCCAAGCAACAGTGTAGCCATTAGCTAAAGCATTTGTTACTGTAGCCATTAAATCATCTAATCCTACATTGTAAGAATCCCCCCAATTATAGTTATCTGGAATAGCTAATTGACATGTAGCATATGGAGCATGATTTGTGAATGAAGTCAAAGACACATAGTCCTGTATATTTAATCCAATACTACTTGCATACGATTGTGGGGTAAAGGTTTTTCCTTTCCATTGAAATTCTTTGATATCGTTCCCAAGATAGGCATCTAGAATTCCATTAATGGCAGGCTTCCAACTTGAACTAATTCCATTAGAGCTGGCACTCATATATTTTAATAAGCCTTGTACGGAACCATTCAATACTTCAAAAAATTCCGCATGGTCATACGCGTCATTTCCGTTTAAACCGTTGTAAATATCGTAAGGAACAATGCCATAATTCTTGATCACCCAAGGGATGTCATGAAAAGCACCACCCTCGCTGAAGTTGATTTTTCCATCCATACGAATAAACTTATCCGCTTTATTCTCGTAAGATTTTCTCACCACAAACATTTCAGAGAGGGCATCTGGATTTTTGTTCCCTTTTCGAATTAATTCAGATTCAAAAAAAGAAAGACCGGAAAAACTCCAACACGTTCCTGTTTTCCCTTGACTTTGAACGGGTGTGGCATCAAGGTGATGCACTTTGGTGAATTTGTAATTACTGCCCTCAATATTCGTTACTGTTTGTGAAAACGCGAAGAAGCTTAAGAAAAGCACAAGGGTAAATATGAATGTTTTCATCGGGGTTATTTTAAAATCCAAGTTTGAATATTTAATGAGGTTGCTTTATTAAGGATTGAATCTAAGACTTCTTCTGAAAATCCTTGACCAAGTGAGACTTTGTACAATGACCCTTCTTTAAGCACCTGGCAATTAAACCCTAATCCTACAAGTTTTTGTTCAAGTCGATAGGCATTTTCTTTACTTGAAAAACACCCCGCAATACAGTACATGACATGTGGTTCGATGATAGATATTGTCGGTTCATGGGGTGTAACAGTTCGGATTGTATGATTCTGATAAGCATCCGTATAGGTTGTTTCAACAGGTACTTCCTCAAGTGAAGGAAGCTCAACCTGTGTTTCTTGGTATGCGCTGTTGTTTTGAGTTTTAAACGGATTGAAATCCTGGTAAGAGAACATGCCTGATTCGAGGGCTGGTGTTTTTACCGGAATCCAATAGGTATAAAAGGCAATGGGTATTGCAATGGCTGCTGCAGCTGCATATTTCCAAACCTTAGCGTTGCTAGGCAGCTTAATAACAGCTGGAATTTCCTCCAAGGGTTCTAAGCGCGCTGGAATGAAGCGAATTACTTCTAGACCGTAGGCTGTCATGAGCAGATTAAAAGAACGATCCTGTTCAAATTGTATGTTCCCCTCGGGGTCTTTCCAAAATTGCCCAATGCTAGAAATTTTAAGCGATTTTCCTAAGGCAATGGTTTCATTCCAATGGCCTACTTCAAATTCAATTTGGCGAATACTTGTAGCGTAATCAACATGATTTAGCAGCCCGTAGCGATTAGCTAACAACCCATCTTGTGCTCTCAACTGAATGTTAAAGCCAAGTTCTTTGTACGGGGGAAAAGCCATTCCGTTTTCAAGATCAATGCGCGCACTTTTCTGCTTCACAATAAACCCACCAAATGAAGGAACAACAACACAGTCATTGGTTTGCAATAATTCTAGAAGGATTTCATTAAGTGAAGCCATGTGTCAAATTTACGAAAACTTAAAAAGAAATAAAAATGCACTTAAAGTAGCCGAAGAACGTGTTCGAGGTCTTCTGGAACATCGATGTTTGGAGTTTCAATTTCAGTGAGTATTGTTCTAATTTGATAGCCAAAATATAACCATCTGAGTTGCTCAAGCGACTCGCTTTGTTCGAGTTCAGTAACGGGTAAGGCAACGAGTTTTTGAAGGATTTCATTTCGGAATCCGTACAAGCCAATATGTCGTAAGGGAACAACCGAAGAGGAATACTGTAAAGAGGGAATTGCCGATCGGCTAAAAAGCAAGGCATCGTTTTTATGATTAACTACTACTTTTATTCGATTTGGGTTATTCAATGCTGCTGTTTCGATGTGCTTTGATACCAGTGTGGCGATGCCTACCTCTTCATGTTTAAATTCTTGAATTAATAGGGAAAGTTGACGCGGATCTACCAAGGGTTCATCCCCTTGAATGTTTATAACAATATCCATTTCTGGAAAAAGCGCGGCAACTTCACCACAGCGTTCCGTGCCTGATTGATGTGTTGACAAAGTCATCATTGCTTCACCGCCGAACGAGTGCACATGCTGAAAAATTCGATCGTCATCCGTGGCTACAATGACTCGGTGTAGTTCCGGACATTTGCTTGCGCCTTCATAAACCCGTTGAATCATGGTTTTCCCCTTGATATCGATTAAGGGTTTACCTGGAAACCGACTCGACCCAAAACGTGCAGGAATAATACCCAATACCTTCATTAGAATTTCATAGCTAATTGAACTAAGAAGTTGCGAGGCGCTTGAATATCCCCAGGACGGCTGCTCGTTTCCGAATTAAATATGTTATTAGCGATGAATGAGACCTTCAATAAGTCAGTACATTGATAGCTGATTCGCGCATCGAACGTTAAGTTTCCTTTGTTGTATACTTGCCGGTATTCTTTTAATCCTGGAAGGATAAAAGTTCCTGCAACATCGTCCTCGAATACCTTGTCGACATTTCGCATGTGGCTATTGTAACGGTTTGAAATTCCAACTCCCCATTTTTTGTAAACTGCTTCAACATCAGCTCGAACTAAGTGTCTAAATCGGTATTTGAGCATATTGCCGCTATCGGAATTACTGGCGATATATTTTTGGTCCGCATTTAATGATATCGGATTCATATAGGTATATCCAATCAATGAAACAATTTCCACATCGTTGATTTTTCCAGTACTATTGAAGGATAATTCTACCCCGGTAATTCGCGCCTTTTCCACATTCTGTGCCCTAAACCCAATTAAATCATTAAAGGTGTACCCTTGGCTAAGTAGTTGATTGAATTCAATCACCCCCTCTGGAGTTGAGCCATCAATAGAATTTCCATTGGTAGGATTGAACGTTCCAAAGGAAAATTCAATCATATTATTATAGTTATTTATAAATCCTGAAACATCAATCATTCCTTTCCAGTCTCCCATTTTCACCCCTTGTTTGATACCGATTTCCGCAGCCCATCCCGTTTCAGGTTGAAGGGTCGCATTTGGGAAAATATTTAAGGCCCCGACGGATGTGCTCGTAAAGCGCTCTCCTACTGAAGGGTATCTGATTCCTTGTCCGAATGAAGCCCTTAGATGGGTGTATTTTTGTAGTTCATAATGAGCTCCTGCTCTAAATACCGGATAAAATGGCAATACCTTATTTCCGATTTTAAAGTCAGAATCCCCTTTTTTATTATCCATGGTGAAATACTCTGCGCGCATTCCCCCGGTAAAATCGAATTTACCAATGTGATGATCATATTGGACATAAGCTGCGGCATTATTAGAGGAATGGTCACCAAATAAGTTCGAAAACACCACATTATGGGTGCCAAATAAACCAGAAACAAGGGTGCCTCCAGATTTGAAATTGCGCTGAAAATTATAGTCTGCGATGTAAACTACTGCGCCGTTACTTTGCTGTTCATTACTTATGTTCTGATTTGTTGTGAGGTAGGCTCTTGTTTTTAACGTGTGTTTATTATTGTGCTTGTCGATATACTTGACATAGGGATCGATAAACAGGCGATTAGACAAGTTGAATGTGAGGGTAGATGCCGGATTTGACGTGTCGGCACCCCCGCTTGGAGTATACCCTTGATCTGCGCTTTGCCAAATCAAGAAATTCCCGGTTTTATGCAATTGATAGTTAAAACTAATTCCTGCTTTAAGTCGTTCGATTTTTACCGGACGAAAGTATAAGGTACCGCTAATTCTCCCCCGTGTTTCCGTTTCGCCTTGTCGATACCCTTGATCGTTATAAAATACAGTAGACAGTGTATAACCAGTGCGCTTAAACATTTGGCTGCGAAACACTTCCACTTGCTGGTTCATTGGGTTAAACCGTTGTGCGCTGTCTTTTCCCCACCATTGCATAGATTTCCTTCTAGGATTATCATAGATCCCAGTCTGCACTCTAATTTTGGTTTCTGGCTTTAATCCAGGTTCCTTTTCTGACAAGGCGATCACCCCATTTAATGCACCGCTGCCATAAAGAACGGAAGACGCACCTTTTATAACCTCCACCTGAGATGCTTGTTCTATTGGAATAGCATTCCATTGTGTATCTCCTGCATACCCCGACAACAGAGGTAAGCCATTCCACAACATCATAACGCGACTCCCCGCACCATATGCAAACCCAGAACCACCACGAATACTCACCTGACCATCCATAGTAAATACGCCCGGTGTTTGTTCCACCGCTTGCTCTAAATTTACCATCCCCTTATTTTCAATTAAGCGAGGCTTAATTACTTCAAGTGAAATCGGGATTTCTTCAATTTTTTGTGCGCGTTTATTTGCGGATACCACCACAGTTTGCTCGGTTTTTTCATTCAAACGCATCGCATAATTTATCGTGCCAAGGCTGGAAACAACTAAGGTGTCAATTCGATATTCTAACAAATTAAACACCAATTTTAACGGTAGTGTAGTGTTGCTGAAACTAAATTTCCCATCGAAATCAGAGAGTTGTTTTTCTCCGGTTGAGGCATATATTTTCACACCATATAACGGCTTCCCTGTGGATTGATCCGTAACGACACCATTCAGTTGGGCAAAGGAATGAGAGCTATATAAAAAAGAGATGAGTAACAATAAAAATAAACGCATAACTTAGGTTTTGGGGCTTAAAGAAACAAAAAATTACAAAGCCAACTGCATTTGAAGGATGAAGTTTCTTGGTGCTTGAACATCACCAGGCCTACTGACGTATTCCTTGTTAAAGAGATTATTAGCAATAAAATTAATCTTAAATGCTTCATTGATTTGATACCCAAAGCGCGCATCAAAAACAGCTACTCCTTTATTGAAAACAGATCGATAGTTAGCCATTCCCACCAATAACTCTTCTCCAAGCACCCCGTCTTCAAAGACCCGGTCAATATTCTTCATATAGCTATTGTACCGAGAGGACACGCCCAAACTTATG
Organism: Flavobacteriales bacterium; assembly: GCA_947500755.1. Classification (GTDB taxonomy): domain Bacteria; phylum Bacteroidota; class Bacteroidia; order Flavobacteriales_D; family Crocinitomicaceae; genus UBA952. The sequence continues at coordinate 56,697 of CANMTO010000012.1, read as the reverse complement.
GCTTTATACGTTGCTTGAATATCGGCCTTAGCCATGTGATTAAAGCGATATTTTAACATGTTCGTGGTTGGGTCTGAAAAGGAGAGTTTGTACAGAGAATCTTTATTAAGACTAATGGGATACATATACGTATATCCGAGTAGGGTGGTTAAATCAACGTTACCAATTTCCCCCATGCTGTTGAATGAAAATTCCGCCCCACTAATAAATGCCTGCTCTGCGTTTTTTGCCTGAAATCCTATCCAATTATAAAAGTAATTGATGGCGTCTGGGTTCGTTGTTTGAAGCACGGCGATGCTGTCAGGCTTGTACAAACCAAAGGTAAATTCTGTCATATTAGAATAATAATTGGCAAAACCGGCAATGTCGGCCATCGCTTTCCACGCCCCAATTTTAAATACTTGTTTTACGCCAAGTTCGGCGGCATACCCAGTTTCCGGACGAAGGGTTGGGTTTTTAAAAATCACTACCCCGCCAACGGATGTCGAAACAAAGCGTTCAGCAACGGACGGAAAACGAATTCCTTGCCCTAATGATCCTCGAAGGTGAGTTCCTTTGAAGGGCTCATAATGAACTCCTGCACGAAGAATGGGATATATGGGTGATTCAAATTGACCTAGGGTGAATTTAGAATCTAAGGGAAGCGTATCTAATTTGCAGAATTCTAACCTTAAGCCGGTCGTAAAATCCCATTTTTTTGCCTTTATTTCGAATTGACTATACGCTGCAGCATTTTTACTGATGTGATCTCCAAAAACCCAACTTTTAATATTATTGAGCGTGTTTGTGGCTCCAAGTGTCACATTTGTTCCGCTATTTATCTTCTTTTGAAATTGATAATCGAAATAATACATCTGAGCAAATGAAGCATCATATACCTTGGTATCATTCCCGGTCGTAACTAAATAGTATCGCGTTCTAACGTGGTGCTTGTTGTTTTTCTTGTCAATAAACTTAAGGTATGGGTCCACATTAAATCGAACGGCCTTTTGTCTTGAAATGGTATTATCCATGGCTTGATAACACATAGAATCATTTTTCCATAATACAAAAACACCCGCATCTTGTAGCTGTAAGTTATAACTTATACCGGCTTTCAATTTGCTATTTTCTTTAATTGGACGATAATAAAAGCTTCCGTTAATTCGGGCGCGTTTTTCTTGTTCACCTTGTCGAAAAGCCTCATTGTAAAAAACGTTGGCTCCGATGGTGTACCCGATATTTTTAATGGATTTCCCATAATAGAAATCAGCCATATGAAAGGTCGGATTGGAGGCTTGTTCCTTTCCCTTACCCCACCACTGAAGTGACTTGCGGTTCGGATTGTCATAAATTCCACTTTGAATTTTCGCTTCAATAACACCGTCAGGACCTGGCTCGCGTTCGTTTAGGGCTATAACTCCGTTTAATGCACCACTTCCATAGAGCACAGAGGACGCGCCTTTTAATATTTCTATCTGAGAAGCTTGTTCCATTGGAACGGCATTCCATTTGGCGTCTCCAATATCAGGCGAAAGCATGGGAACCCCATTCCATAACAATAACACCCTGCTTCCTGCCCCATAGGCAAAGCCACCACCTCCGCGAATGCTCACTTGACCATCCATCACATAAACACCCGGGCTTTGACCAACCGCTTGGGCAAGGTTGGTTAGCCCTTTGTTTGCTACCAACGCAGGTTTTATAATTTCAATGGAGATTGGAATTTCTTCGATTTGTTGGTCGCGTCTGCCTGCACTAACGACCACCGTATTCATAACCCGTTGCTTCGGTACTAATTGAATATTAAGCCTATCGAACGTCGTTATTTCCAATGTTTGTGTGATGTATCCATTAGCGCGAATGGTTATTGTTGCTGGTAATGGTACGTTATTCAGTATAAAATTCCCTGTAACATCCGATTTTACCACGTGATTTGAACGTTCATGAATCACTTTAACCTCACTCAACGGTTTTCCCTCTTCTGATGAGTTTATTGTTCCAATAAGTGTTTGGCTGAATCCTTGAAATACAGAGAAAAGACAGATGTTAAAAAGTAATAATCGCTGCACGTCAAGTTAATTTATCCGTAAATTAGAGTTAACGAAGATATAAAAAAATGGGAAATGATGGTTTAGTGCAGAAAGTAGCGATGAGTTTTTTAGTTGGTCTTGGTCCGATTCGTATTCATAGCATTCTCTCTGAGCTTAGTCCAGAGCAATTTTTTTCACATAGTATTTCCGAAATAAAACAAGGTACAGGACTTTCAATAAATCAATTAGCATCCATGGAGCGGAATCGGGCCTTGGAATTCGCCGTTAAGGAAATTGAGGCATGTAGTGCTTATGGCATCAGTCCTGTTTTTATGTTAGACCCAAATTACCCAAGAAGATTAAAACAGTGTGTGGATGCGCCAATTGTACTGTACTGCCGTGGTGAAGCCACTCTGAACTCGCGAAGAGTGTTAGCAATTGTTGGTTCAAGAATGCACACTTCGTATGGATCCGAACTAATGAAGGAATTGACCTTAGGTTTATCGGAGGCGGGTGTAGTCTCTGTTTCAGGATTGGCTTTGGGAATAGACAGCCTGGCTCATGAATATTCCTTAAGATACAATATGCCAACCGTGGCGGTATTGGGAAGTGGACTGAATCAAGTATTCCCGAAACGAAACTCCAAATTGGCACAGGAAATTCTGGAATGTGGCGGGGCATTAATTTCCGAATATTCTCTGTTTTCCAAGCCGGTAAGAGAAAATTTCCCCGTTAGAAACCGAATTGTTGCAGGTCTTTCCGATGCGACCATCGTGGTGGAAAGTAGAGAAAAAGGCGGGGCCCTAATAACCGCAGATCTAGCTAATGATTATAACAGAGACGTTTTTGCCTTTCCGGGCTCAGTGCATCAACAGTTTTCTGCCGGATGTAATGCGTTAATTCGACAACAAAAGGCTCACCTTGTCACGAATTCAGCAGACATTCTAAGCATGTTGGGTTGGGATAAGCCCCGCCCTAGGCAAAAAGAACTCGCCTTATCCGTGAATTTATCACCCGATGAACAACACATTATTTCTATTCTAAAACAACACGAATCCCTATATATGGATGAATTGGTCATTCAATCTGGCATGCCGACCTCCCTACTTCACAGCCTGCTATTAGGGTTGGAGTTATCGGGGCAAATAGGCAGAACCTCCGGGTCAAAATATCGGATTAACTAAGTAATAATATAATCTTTGGAATGAAAATCATGCAGCCGATTACCAAGGCAATAACAGAGAATATCAGTACCGCTCCGGCGCTTAAGTCTTTTATTGTTTTTATTTTAGGGTCTCTGTCCACAGAAATTAAGTCACACAATTTTTCAATGGATGAATTGAGGGTTTCTAATGCAAGCACACCACCAATTAATATAAGCACAACAATCCATTCCCAAATCAGAAGGTTTAAGGCTATGCAAAGACCCAAAGCAACAAAGCCTAGAACGATTTGGACCCGAAAATTTCTGCCCATTTGCCAGCTCCGGTATACTCCGCTCATGGCGTAATAAAAACTCTTTATAAATCCTTGCATTACTTTTTTTCTAAAATACACTAAAAACTCTTGGGAGGCAGTATCATTTCTTTAATATCTCCTTATTTTTGTACCAGTTCTTTACTTATTAACTTATGAAGAAAGGTGGAGGGATCGGCCCTATGAAACCTTGGCAACCTGTCTTCGCATAAGGTGCCAAATCCTATTCCTTGGTTGGAAAAAGATAAGTGTTGGCTTTTTGCCCTTCTTCCCTATTTTATATAATGACAGCAATTGAAAAACAACTTTTAGACCGTATTTTAGTGTTGGATGGAGCTATGGGTACCATGATACAGCGATATCCATTGGAAGAGGAGGATTTTAGAGGTGAACGTTTTGCCTCTCATGCTTTCTCCTTGAAAGGAAATAATGATTTACTTAACATTACACGACCGGATATCATTTTTGAAATTCATAAGGAGTATTTGGCTGCAGGAGCAGACATCATTGAAACCAATACGTTTTCTGGAACCACCATCGCTCAAGCCGATTATCACTTAGAGGATGCGGTATATGACATCAATTTCCAAGGTGCCAAATTAGCAAGGGATGCAGCGGATTTGTTTACAGATAAACCCCGATTCGTAGCAGGAGCTATTGGGCCAACCAATCGAACGGCTTCTATTTCTCCAGATGTAAACAACCCCGGGTATCGAGCCGTGAGTTTTGATGAATTAAAAAATGCCTACAAAGAACAAATAGAAGCACTCATGGACGGAGGAGTAGATGTGCTGTTGATTGAAACGGTATTTGATACACTTAATGCAAAAGCGGCGCTTTTTGCGGCTAATGAGGTTTTTGAGCACCGAAACATTGCTCTTCCAATAATGATTTCGGGCACGATTACTGACCGCAGCGGTAGAACCTTATCCGGTCAAACCCCCGAGGCGTTCTTGATTTCTTTACAACACATGAAATTGCTTTCAATTGGCTTGAATTGTGCCCTCGGATCAGAACTAATGGAACCGTATTTAGCAGTGTTGAGCGATAAAAGCCCCTTCGCTGTTAGCGCTCATCCAAATGCCGGACTTCCAAATGCTTTTGGAGAATACGATGAAACGGCAGAAATTATGGCCCAAAAGGTAGATTCTTTTTTTAAGAAAGGTTTGGTTAACATCATTGGTGGGTGTTGTGGAACTACCCCTGAACACATTGCAAAAATCGCTGAACTCGCCAATCATTATTCCCCTAGAAAATTTATACATGGAACGAATTCTTAAGCTTTCAGGGTTAGAACCTTTAATTGCTACTAAGCAAACTAATTTTGTAAACGTCGGGGAACGAACCAATGTTACCGGGTCAAAAGCCTTTTTGCGTTTAATTGAAGAGGACCGCTATGAGGAAGCCCTAGCCGTTGCCCGAGAACAAGTGGAGGGAGGAGCTCAAATCCTAGACGTGAATATGGATGAAGCAATGATTGATGGAAAATTGGCAATGGTAACGTTTCTCAATTTAATTGCCTCCGAACCTGAAATTGCCAGAATCCCAATTATGATCGATAGCTCCAAGTGGGAAATCATTGTAGCTGGACTCAAATGCCTGCAGGGAAAAGGGGTGGTGAATTCAATATCACTGAAGGAAGGTGAAGCCTTGTTTATTCAACAAGCTAAGTTCATTCAATCCATGGGGGCAGCCATGGTGATCATGGCATTTGATGAGCGGGGGCAAGCAGATTCCTATGAACGTAGAATTGAGATTTGTGCCCGGTCCTATGAATTGTTGGTGAATAAGGCAAATGTGCATCCGAACGATATCATTTTCGACCCGAATATCTTTCCCGTAGCTACAGGAATGGACGAACATGCGCTCAATGCGCTTGACTTTTTTAGGGCTTCGGAATGGATTACCCAAAACTTACCCGGTTGCCATATTAGCGGCGGGGTCTCTAATGTGTCGTTTTCATTTCGTGGAAATAATGCAGTCCGCGAGGCCATGCACGCAGCTTTTCTATACCATGCGATTCAGCACGGAATGAATATGGGCATTGTAAATCCAACGATGATCGCCGTGTACTCCGACATCGACCCAGTATTGTTAGGGAACATAGAAGATGTACTTTTTAATCGACGTGATGACGCGACCGAACGCTTACTTAATTTCGCGGAAACAGTAAAGCAAGGAAAAAAAGAACTGGTGGTGGATGAGGCTTGGAGAGCATGGGAAGTAGAAAAACGCATAGAACATGCCTTAGTCAAAGGAATTGATAAGTTTATTGAATCCGATGTAGCGCTCTGTTTACCCTTATTCCCAAAGCCCCTTCAAATTATTGAAGGACCATTAATGGCGGGTATGAATGTTGTTGGCGACCTCTTTGGTGAAGGTAAAATGTTTCTACCTCAAGTGGTTAAATCCGCTCGAGTCATGAAAAAGGCGGTCTCTTTTCTACAACCCTATATTGAGGCAGATAAGAATGGGGAGATACAAAAAGCGGGAAAGATACTGATGGCTACCGTGAAAGGAGACGTTCACGACATCGGGAAAAATATCGTTGGGGTGGTCCTCGCTTGTAATAACTATGAAATCATAGATATGGGGGTTATGGTCCCTGGTAATGAGATCGTTAATCGGGCGATTGAAGAAGGTGTAGATATCATTGGATTAAGTGGATTAATTACGCCGTCCCTCGAAGAAATGGTGAAGGTAGCCACTGAAATGCAGCAGCGAAATTTAAAAATCCCCTTACTCATTGGGGGAGCAACCACTTCTAAAGTACATACCGCGGTAAAGATTACTCCGAATTATGAAGGGCCGGTTATTTATGTACCCGATGCATCCAGAGCGGTTACTGTTGCAGAAAAAATGCTCGGAGGAGATTCCAAAGCATACCATAATACCGTTTTGTTGGAATATGATCGAATTCGTACCCATCACGAATTACAGACAGCCACCAAGCGCATGGTTTCGATTGACGCCGCTCGAAAGAATAAGTTAGTGCTCGATTTTTCTGAGAACATTTTGGTTATGCCTCCCTCCCTCGGGGTAGTTGACGGAACGGTTTCTGTGGAGACATTAATTCCATATATCGATTGGTCGCCCTTCTTTAGAAGTTGGGATTTACACGGAAAATATCCCGATATTTTATCGGACGCGGTGGTAGGGGTAGAAGCGACTAAACTGTTGGAAGACGCCAAATCTGCCTTAACAGAGGGTATGGCACAGGGTTGGTTTAAACCGAAGTTCGTCTATGGCCTGTTCAAGGCAAATTCCATAGGGGACGATATAGAAATTTACGAGGAAACGGGTCAACATGTGTTGCATTTGTCCATTGGCTTGCGCCAACAAGTAGAAAAAACTTCAGGGCAATTTAATCTGTGTTTGTCGGATTATATTGCGCCCAAGGAAAGTGGGATAGCAGATTATATCGGTTGCTTTGCAGTAACGGCTGGGGATGTAACCCAAGTTTGTAAAGAATTCGAAGCTTCCAATGACGATTACACGAGCATCATGGTAAAAACAATTGCCGATCGTTTGGCTGAAGCTCTTGCGGAATGGCTCCATGAACAAGTAAGGATTTCATATTGGGGTTACGACAAAACACCCCTGAAAAATGATGACTTAATTGCGGAAAAATACAAGGGGATTCGTCCTGCGCCAGGGTACCCTGCATGCCCGGATCATTACGAAAAATTGGGGATATTCAACCTGTTGGAGGCGTCGAAACGCATTGGGATTACCCTAACGGAATCCCTAGCTATGAATCCAGCTTCCTCAGTTTCAGGCTGGTACTTTGCACATCCAGACTCAAAGTATTTCGGAATTACAGCGATTTTAGAGGATCAGTTTTTATCGGTGTGCGAGCGTAGAAATGTGAATAAAGACGAGCACATTTCATGGTTTCCCTTCATGAAAAAATAATCTACATTTAAGCAACTATTTGTCTACTTTTGATGTCCTTATCAGGCCTATGAAAAGTATAATTATTTCTATTGTTTTTATTTGCAGTACAATTTCCATTTTGGCGCAAGCCCCAACGGCAAATTTTACGGCATCACCACTCAGCGTTTGTGCCGGTGTTCCGGTGAACTTTACTTCCACTTCAACGGCCAATGGTGGCCCAGCGATAAATCAATATTCCTGGAATTTTGGTGATGGAGTAACCGTAAGTACTCAAAACCCCACGCACGTTTTTACCACCGCAGGCACATTTACTGTTACGTTGGTTGTAACCAACACTGCTGGAGGGGTTGATTCAGAAATAAAAGCAAATTACATTACGGTGTTGCCCGCCCCTACGGTGGGCTTTAATGTTACCGGAATAGGTTGTACGGTTCCCTTAACCGTGGGTTTTACAAACACCTCATCAAGCGGTGCAAATTTTTCATACGCATGGAATTTTGGAAATGGACAAAACTCCAACATTCAAAATCCTGCCAATGTTACCTACAACGCTGCAGGGAATTTTGGGGTGCAACTTACCGTTACTAATACCACAACAGGTTGTGCCGCTAGTTATACGGATTCTATTGTAGTGAGTAACTTCCAAGCGGGTATTACTGCACCAGCTGCAGGGTGTGTTGGAACTGCCATATCCTTTCAAGATAATTCCACTGCTGGGGCTAACGCATGGAGCTGGAGTTTTGCTGGTCAGGGCAATAGTGCACAGCAAAACCCCTCATTTACCTTTAATGCCGCTGGAACCTATACCATTACACTCACCTCTCAAAATACTGGTTCAGGATGTACCGATAATGTCACACACCAGATTACGATTCAAAACAACATTAACCCAACATTCACCGCCAATCCGTTAACGAATTGTGCCCCTTCAACGGTTACCTTTACGAATACCACCGGGGTAGCCGGAAATTATACGTGGAATTTTGGTAATGGTCAGACCTACACAGGGACTACCCCACCGCCTCAGGTATACACCTCCGGAGGTCAATTCAGCGTTACGCTTTCCGTAAGTACGCCATCCGGATGTACAGGAAGCACCACGCAAAATAATTACATCAACATTGTGAACATTGAGGCTGGATTTTTTGCGGATGAACCAGGAGGGTGTACCCCGCATACGGTGCAATTTACAGATACGTCCTCTACACCAAATCCCGCAAATCAGATTGTGAGTTGGCAATGGAATTTCGGAAACGGACAGACCTTTAACGGACAAAATCCTCCAAGTCAAACCTATAATTTAGGGTTGTACGATGTTACCTTAGTAGTGACCTCTCAGTCGGGATGTGTGGATACCTTATTTATGAATGACTATGTGACGGTTGGCGACATAGATTTAGTGGATTTTACGGTAAGCCCCTTGGTTACCTGTGTAAAGCAAAATGTGAATTTCACGAATGGAACTGTAATTTCAGTACCCCATCAACCGAATGAAGTGACATATTTTTGGGATTTTGGTGATGGTACTTCAACGCAAGAAAATCCTACCCACCAATTCACGCAAGACACCGGATATATCTCCGTGCAACTCATCGTTGATTTTCGTGGATGTAAAGATTCAATCACCATAGACTCTGCAGTGTATGTATTGGCGCCAATTGCCCAGTTTAACCCATCTTCTCAATTATTTTGTAATCCAGGGGGCTTCCCGGTCAATGTTTCCTTTACAGACAATGCTATCCATGGCGAACAACCTGACAATGTGAGCATGACCTGGGAATGGGGCGATGGTACCCTAAACACAAACATTGGAAATGCAGTGTTGGACGGCGTAAATAATGGAAATACAACCCACAATTTCGCGACCTATGGGTCATATACCGTTGAACAAGTGATTCATAACTACACCACAGGATGCCATGATAGCATCACAAAAACAATTCACATTTCACAAATCGCAGCCCAATTTACGATGTCCAATGATACGGTTTGTAGAAATGATAGTTTATTGCTTTTTAACGCAAGTACCTCTTGGAATGCACATCCATTAACCAATTGGTCCTATGCTATGGGGAATGGACAAACGCTTACCTCAGGACCGAATCCAGCGTATGTTTATACTACTCAAGGCCTTTATAACATTACGCTTACAGTAACAAATAGTGTTGGCTGTACGGCACAAATGATGCACCCTGTTCGGGTGTTAAATATCCCATTCCCAATAATAACTACTCTAAATACGGTGGGTTGTTCTCCCTTTCCAGTTACCTTCACAAACAGTTCAATGGCTGTTGGAAATGGCATGCCATTGTCATATTTCGTAACCACATTCTCTGATGATAATAGTTCCGTGACCACGAATGCTGTTAATCAGCCCATAAATCACACGTTCAATGGAAATGGTACCTATTTTGCAACGATGGTGGTTTACGATGTGTTTGGATGTTCTTCAACTCCGGCTACAGTGCCAATTACAATCACAAAGCCAACTGCTAATTTCACCTTTCCTTCGGTTGTTTGTGCGTCAGATACCAACCTCACGTTAAATTCATCCACGGGCGTTGGTAATTTATCCTATGTGTGGTATGTGAACAATCAAGCGTTTGGAACTGCTCAGGATACAGGCATTATTTCTGTTGTTCCGCCGAATCTTCCGGTTAGTCAATTGAGTAGCACATTTAATTTATCCCTTGTCGCCATAGATTCCAATGGATGTGAGGACACCTTAACTCAATTGGTTACCGTTTCTTTACCACATGCAATTCCTATATTTAGCTTTAGCGGTGCGGTTTTAAATGCCAACGGAGAATATGCATGTCCACCATTATTCGGAACCTACATCGACTCTTCACAATCTTATGGCAATATAAGTGCATGGGATTGGGGTTTTGGTGATGGGAATAACTCAATCCTGGAGGACCCAAGTAATACTTTTGTGATTAATGGGGCCTTTGATCTTACCCTTCAAATTACCGACCAATACGGATGTGTGGATGATACTACGGTGGACAATCACGTAACGATAGGAGGTCCACAAGGGGTGCCAGGTTTTGTTCAAAACCCAAATCTATGTGCTCAAGGGGCGTCATTCCTCGTACAAGCACCGGTGAATGTAGACAGTTTAATTTGGAATATGGGTGATGGAAACTATGTGTATAACGAAATAAATTTCGTGTACAATTACGAAACTCCAGGAACCTATCAGGCGACGGTTACCTTAATCAGTCCCGATGGCTGCGAAATCACAACGGTGCTTGATTCCGTTACCGTATTTGACGATGGATTGGATGCTGACTTTACGGCAACCCCGATGTTGGTTGATCAAAACGACCCCGTTGTGTTCGCTGATCAATCCACGTTCATTGCAAGCCCAATTGTGAGTTGGACTTGGGATATTAATAACGATACCACTTACACTCTAAATAACAACGGCGATCAAACAACAAGTTTTGTTTTAAGTGGCCCCTACACCATTACGCTAACTGTAGTTGATCAGCAGGGATGTGAGGATTCATATGCATTAGTCATCAATGTAAAAGACCCGGATTTAATTATTCCGAATGTAATTACTCCGAATGGGGATGGAGTAAATGATGAATTAGTTTTATCTGAGCAATTCTTTAAAACGTATCAAATTCAGATTTTTAATCGTTGGGGTCATGTGGTATATATGATTGAGGATCAAACTGGTATTGCATTGTGGGACGGGGATACTTCAGACGGTGTTCCATGCACGGATGGTGTATATTTCTACCGCCTTATCGGAGAAATGCTTGGAGGTACTGCTGTTGACCGAAATGGATTTGTAACGTTGATTGGATCAAAGTAACCCCAGTCCTTGTATCTTCTCGTAGCCTTCGTCAATGCCCAAATTTGTTGAAGTTGCTGCTTGAACTGCGAGCACATCGCACCGTTCGTTTTCGGGATGACCTGCATGCCCTTTAACCCAATGAAAATTCAGGGTATAGTTGGGATGTAGTTGAAGGTATTTTCTCCATAAGTCTTCATTTTTCTTTCCTTTGAAGCCTTTTTTCTCCCAAGCCCAAACCCATTTTTTTTCAATAGACTCAATCACATATTTTGAATCTGAATAAATATGAATGGGGTATTTGTTTGTATTTACAAGTTCCAATGCATGGATAACCGCCCATAATTCCATCCGGTTATTAGTCGTGAGTCTGTAGCCCTTGGATACTGTTTTCTCGTTCGTTCCAAATTTCATAACAATGCCAAACCCACCAGGACCAGGGTTTCCTCTCGAGGAACCATCTGTGTATATGTATATGCAATTAGTCATGCTTTTTTACTCTATGGGATTGATCTTTGATAAAACTCTTCCAACCGCCTCCCTTGGCTTTATTGTGTTCACCCACTCCCTTAGAGAATACGTGGCAAACCGCAACCGCTAAGCCATCCGTGGCATCTAGATACTTAGGCATTTCATCGAAGTTTAATAAGGATTGTAACATGGCAGCAACTTGTTCTTTGGAAGCGTTACCGTTGCTTGTAATGCTTTGTTTAATTCTACGAGGGGCGTATTCCTCAAAGGGGATATTGTGATTCAAACAGGCGGCAATTGCAACCCCTTGGGCTCGTCCCAATTTTAACATGGATTGTACATTTTTGCCAAAGAACGGAGCCTCAATCGCCATTTCATCCGGCTTATACTCTTCTATTAATCCGTTGATGCGTTCCAAAATACGTTTTAATTTATCAGGATGGCTTGGCAACTTATGAAGTTGAATAATTCCGAAATTCACCAAGGACAATTTACCGTTTTTAACATGGATTAATCCATACCCCATCACCGTGGTTCCGGGGTCAATTCCAAGAATTATTCTATCTTCAGCCATTGAAAATGCAAACGAAAAGTAAAGCTACTCAATTTAATGCCACCCTTGAGGTCTTCATTCGATTTCTTTTATTCGCTTGCTTTGCGGTAATCTGCTATCAACTGCTCTTTAAGTGGCTTTCATTTGAGGCGATTAATGTCACTAATTATCTCTGTATTTTTTGTGCGTTCCTTTTATTTCCGATAAACTTTTGGTTAGAGTGGAAGCGCTTTCAGCGTAGTGTGGATCAGCATGATATACCTCAATCCGATCAATACCATGCGTTTTTCCAGGGGATAGTCGTTTCCTTTTTCACGCCGGCATTCATTGCAACTACCTTTGGTCGCTTTGGAATTAAAGATCGGATGCGAAATCTCCAATGGATGGGCGCTGGGGTGCTTACCGGATTGGCTCAATTTTCGGTGACCATGTTGTTTGCCGCTATAGGTTCATGTTATTTATTTGGAATGAGTCGCCTGTACATGACCCTATCCTTTATCGGTGCAGGCCTATTGAGTTTGACCGCGTATTTTTTTATACTCCGGTACCCAAACGCTTGGATGAGGTGGAAGTTTATTCGTACACTTCAAGAATTCCCTCACACTCCGATGAAACGACAAATTTTAATATGGAGTGTAGTTCGTTACCTTGTTTTTTCTGTTCAATTTCACCTTATATTGCTCGGATTCGGAGTTCCTTTTGAGCTAAAACAACTCTTTATTCTCATGTTAAGTTATGGATTGATTACTTGGTCTCCTTCCATTTTATTTGGTAAACTTGTTTTGCGGGAACTCATTGCGGTGGCTGTATTTTCTTGGTTTGCCTATTCTAAAGAAGAAATTATGTTGACCGCTTTTTTTACCTGGGGGTTTAATGTGTTACTTCCCGTTTTATTTGCCTTAATACGTATATCGAGTACATGGAAAGCACGGTTTTTCTCCTAATATATTTATTCTTACTGGCATTAATAGTTGGTATTGGTGGGACAAGACATAAGTTCAAGGCTCGGCCGAAGACTTCTGAATCTATTTCATTAGAAAAAATAACCGTTTTAATTCCGTTTCGGAATGAGGCTCAATCATTAGCTAGGATCATTCAATCGATCAAGAATTCAATGAAACTTCCCTTAGAAATCATTTTTATTAATGATCACTCTGATGATACTGGCCTAGCATTTCTTCAGCAATATGTTAATGATTTGCCCATCGCCTTAGTATCACTCCCAGATCAAAAAATCGGCAAAAAGGAGGCACTTAGATACGGCATGGAACATGCTCAAGGCGACTATTACCTCACCTTGGACGCTGATGTTTTTTTTGGTCCCAACTATTTTTCTGAATTAGAAAAGCTTCCTACTGCGGACTTATGGATTCTACCCGCTATATTAATTGGACAATCCAAGAGACAGCTATGGCAAGAAATAGATTTGCATATAATGAATGCCATAAACGTTGGATTATATGGGCTGTTTCGACCGGTAATTGCAAGTGGAGCGAATTTATTATTTAGTAAAAGTGCGTTTTTAGCATCAGATGATTACTCCTCCCATCAACACATTTCTAGTGGCGATGATTTATTTCTATTACGGGATTTTAGAAAAAACAATAAAGATGTACGGTTGATTTCGGACCCCTTACTTGCGGTATATACCTATGCGCCGGAAGGGTTGGGGGCTTTTTTACATCAGCGAATGCGATGGATTTCAAAAACAAGTAAGGTTAAAGACCATTTTGCTACAAGCTTAGGGGTAATTCAAACCGTACTATCTCTTTTTTTTTACACCTTATTGGGTATTTATCTATTCAAGGCGGAATACTCGGAAATGCTGTTTTTGTTATTCGTAAAGACAGGACTGGATGTGATATTCTATGCCCCTTATTTTTTTAGATTTAAACGAATTCACTCTTGGGTACTTGTTCCACTCTATGAAGTGATTTTCCCATTATATAATGTACTTTTATTGACCTTAATTTTATTCCTGAGTCCAACATGGAAAGGAAGGAAAGTTAATTTATAAAAAAGCACCTGGCATCATGAGGATCAGCATTAAAAAGATTTGGAGATATTTATTAGTGGTCTTAGTAATTTCATTAACTATCGTTGTAATTCAGAATATTAATGGCCATGAGAAGGATATACCAAAAGTGGTTCAAGATATAAACAGTGGGGTTATCGGTGCGATTTTAACAACCATCATTACGCTGCTATTACTTTCAAATCAAACAGACTTACAAGAAATTCAGACTAAAAATTCTGTCATTTATGAAGAGAAATTAAAGTTGTTTAACGAGTTTCTTAATGTATTAAGTAAATCCCTTGAGGACGGAAAGCTTGCTCCCGAAGAATTGAAAAATATAATCTTTCAATATTCCATTGTTCGAATTCATATTTCGGCTGAAGGGGCTCAGAAAATTGAACATGCAATACGCTCGATTGATGAGGAGTTTTTCTACGTAGATGAGAATTATGTGCCCAAGTTTGACCGGTACATTCAATTATACACGGAAATATGTAATGTGTTAAGAAAAGAGCTCTATCTGAATAATCAAGAGGTAGATTTAGCCCCTTTCGCCTTTGATAATTTCCTAAAAATCGCATATCAACACCGTGCTGTTAAGCTGCCAATTAATTCCTTTGAAGATGTATTGGCTGAATTTGCAAAAACCAGGAGTATCTATGTTGATGAAAGCAAAGGCAACAAAATTCAATTTGAATTATCTCAGGAAAACATCAATAATTTAACAGAGGCATTTCATTTGATCGAGTTAATTCTTAACGATTATACGGATCATAACATTGAGCGACGTTATTTATTAAAACAGTATAATGTGAATGGGAGGACTTATCTCGGGATGCTTAATGTGTATTATTCAGTTGGAAATGTGCAAATAGCGACGCTTGGTGTTTCTCAGAAAAACAGAATTTATTTCAAGATAAAGTTTGAAAAAGAACGAATTATTTCGTTTGAACCCGAAACGATTGTAGCAGAATACGAAACAACCATTAAAGAGGATTTGCGCTTATTTTTAAGCGCGATAAATCCAGATTCAAAAAAATCCCCAACAGATTAAATTCCCTAATTTTATTCAAGGCTACCCGCTAATATCATACCTTTGCGCATGCGAATTCTTATGGTTTGTTTAGGGAACATTTGTCGATCACCGTTAGCCGACGGTATATTGCGTAACAAGGTATCCGAAAAGAAATTGCCTTGGATTGTGGATTCCGCAGGCACTGCCGCCTACCACATTGGAAACCCCCCAGATCATCGAATGATTCAAACAGCTAAGGCGAATGGAATAGACATTTCAGAACTCCGTGCTAGGCAATTTACATCACAAGATTTTGTAGTCTTCGATCGCATCTATGTAATGGATCAAAGTAACTACAACAATGTACTTCGTTTAGCGACTACGAATGCCGATCGTGAGAACGTTTATTTGCTCCTTGATCACCTGCACCCAAATAAACAACAAGAGGTTCCCGATCCTTACTATGGGGACCAATCTGACTTCGATGCGGTATTTACCCTAGTGAATGAAGCAACGGAAGCATTAATAACTGACTTAACAAATGACAAATAAAAAAGGAATACTTTGGTTAATCCCCAACACCCTTGGAGGTGAATCTACCGCCGATATTTTACCAGCACAGCTCACTGAAATTATCCGTGATTTAAGGCATTTTGCAGTGGAAGACATCAAGTCTGCGCGGCGTTTGTTGCGTAAACTGGATCGTAATTTTCCTATTGATGAATGCACCTTTCATACGATGAATAAGCGTTCTTCGAAAGATGAGGTAATGCAAATTTTATTAGCGATACTTGGAGGGAATTCGGTGGGGGTAATCTCTGAAGCCGGTTGTCCCGGTGTTGCCGATCCAGGTGCAGAGTTGGTGGCGCTTTGCCATTCGCAGGGAGTTTTTGTGAATCCCTTGGTTGGACCTTCATCCTTTTTGCTAGCCTTGATGGCTAGTGGTTTCTCAGGGCAGTCTTTTACCTTTCACGGTTACCTGCCGAAGGAACGGAAAGACCGAATTAAAAAAATGAAAGATTTTGAAATGGATTCGCGTAGAACCGGTGTTACTCATTTATTTATGGATACCCCTTTTCGAAATATGAATGTGCTTGAAGATTTATTAAACGAATTGGGTGACACGTGTGAATTATGCATCGCAGCAAATCTTACACTCCCAAATCAGCGAATTCAAACCATGAGTGTAAAAGATTGGAGAGAACACGCTAAAGATTTATCTAAATCACCCGTAGTATTTTTAATTGGAAAATCTCAAATGTCATGACATTTAAAGAAGAATTATCCAAAGGAATCCCTTTACATTTGCCGGAACATCCGGGTTTTGATGCCCAGGTAAATCATGCACCAAAGCGAAAATCGATCCTTTCGGAACCCGAAAAAAAACTAGCACTTAAAAATGCTTTGCGTTATTTTCCTGCCAGCATGCATCAGGTGCTTGCCCCGGAATTTGCTGAAGAATTATCCGAATTTGGGCGAATCTATATGCATCGCTATCGTCCGGCATATCCAATGAAGGCTCGTTCCATCGGTGAATATCCCGGAAAATCTGAAGAGGCTAAATCGATCATGTTGATGATTCAGAATAATTTGGATCCCCGTGTAGCTCAGCATCCTCATGAACTAATTACCTATGGCGGAAACGGATCCGTATTTCAAAATTGGGCCCAATATTTATTAACGATGTCTTATTTGTCGATGATGACAGATGAACAAACATTAGTCATGTATTCAGGGCACCCCATGGGATTATTTCCTTCGCATCGCAATGCGCCTCGCGTAGTGGTTAGCAATGGTATGATGATTCCAAATTACAGTAAGCCTGACGATTGGGAGAGATTTAATGCCTTGGGGGTGACCCAATACGGTCAAATGACCGCAGGTTCATACATGTATATCGGACCTCAAGGCATCGTTCACGGCACAACGATTACGGTATTAAATGCGCTGCGGAGGTTTGCCACTTCCAATCGGAATCCAAATACCAAGTTATTCGTTACGGCTGGTCTGGGTGGAATGAGTGGGGCGCAACCGAAAGCGGGGAATATTGCCGGTGTAGTAAGTGTTACTGCAGAGGTGAATCCAAAAGCGGTGCATACGCGGCACTCGCAAGGTTGGGTAGACGAAGTAATTACTGAGATTCCGGCATTGTGTGAGCGTGTTTCACGTGCATTGGCTTCTAATGAGGTTGTCTCGATTGCCTACCTCGGTAATGTAATTGAAGTTTGGGAAGCATTCGCCGAACAACACATCTTTGTGGATTTGGGTTCCGATCAAACATCCTTACATAATCCGTTTGCCGGGGGCTATTATCCAGCAGGATTGTCGTATGATCAATCCAATCAACTGATGGCTGAAGATCCAGCCAAATTCAAGGAGCGAGTTTATGATTCGCTTCGTCGTCATGTGACAATCGTAAATAAACATACCGCGCAAGGAACCTATTTTTTCGATTATGGTAATGCATTCTTATTGGAGGCTTCGCGCGCTGGAGCTGATGTGATGGCTCCAAATGGATTGGATTTTAAATATCCTTCTTACATTCAAGATATTTTAGGTCCTTTTTGTTTTGACTATGGGTTTGGTCCTTTCCGATGGGTATGTGCTTCTGGCGAGCCGAATGATTTGCAAAAAACGGATGAAATCGCACGGGAGGTCTTAGAACAAATGCTTGAAGAAGCCCCAGATGAAATCAAATTACAACTGTTGGATAACATCCAATGGATTAAAGGCGCACAAGAAAATCGCTTAGTGGTTGGATCCCAGGCACGTATTTTATATGCCGATGCCGAAGGACGCATGCGGATTGCCCAATCGTTTAACGATGCCATTTCTCGTGGAGAAATTGGCCCGGTGATTCTAGGTAGAGATCACCATGATGTATCAGGAACAGATTCTCCGTACCGCGAAACCAGTAATATTTACGATGGTTCAAGCTTCACCGCGGACATGGCAATTCAGAATGTCATTGGGGATAGTTTTAGAGGAGCTACTTGGGTTTCTATTCACAACGGTGGGGGTGTTGGATGGGGTGAGGTAATCAATGGTGGATTTGGTATGCTCTTAGATGGTTCAGATCGAGCCTCTGTTAACCTTCAAATGATGCTTCATTGGGATGTAAACAATGGAATTGCCCGCAGGAATTGGGCAAGAAACCCAAATGCAACCTATGCCATTAAACGCGCCATGGAAATTGAGCCAAATCTTAAGGTTACGTTACCTAATTCCGTTGACGACCATTTGTTGGATTCGATGTTTTAGGAGGTATTCGTATTCCTGCAACCAACCGAATGGTATAAAAGTATTGCTTGTAAGCGAGGGTATTAAATGCGATTGATTTATTGTCAAAATTTGCCGCCAACAAGAAGAATCGCTGATTGTTGGAATAACCACCTACCAACCTAATGTCATAACGCGGAGCTAAGCCTAAAAAACCTTGAACTCCTGTTTCTAGGGTGTAAAATTTTGATTGAATTACCGGACCGATTCCTGCCCAGCCAGAGAATTGCCAATTGTTTATACGGTTCGCGTATGCATATCCTGGAATTATACCAAAATCAAGGGCTGAATAGCTTTGTGCGCTTGTTTTAGATTGTAGAGGATCCTGCAGCAGCGATGGAATGATATCCTGAGAACCATGGGTTATCCCAAAGTAATTTAAGGTGCCTTTTACATACCAAGTATGCACTTGTTTTTCAAAATGAGCCCGCTTTCCTTGTAATGCATTCATTTTAAAATCATCGGTATTAAAATACCATAAATTCAGCGCCAGATTAAGGGAGCCGAGGTTTGGCAAGATATTATTTGGCGTATTGTCCGTCAAGCTAGTATCAAAAGCGTAAGCATCTTTTATGACGTATCCTTGAATTATTCTAAAATCTAAATCTGTATATAACCGCTTGAAGTTATAATCAAACCCAAGACAAAACTGCTTCGATTTTCCGAACTTTTCGGTGGACCGTACCCCCGGCAACACAGGGAATGCGATGCGCATGGAAAACCATTTGTAGGCATACGCAAGCCCTAAAATAGGTTTGAAGTTGTTTTTGTATTTCAATGTGCTGACCTGATATGGAAACGTATAGCTAAGGTTGAACGGTGCGGGACTTATTCCAAGGTCTGCATAAATAACGTGTTGATTTTTAAAATCATGAATTGCTGTAGGTTGATCTTGTGCACGAACCTGTCCGAATAATGCAAGTAGAAAAAAGGATATTAACGATTTCATGATTATGCTATCATTACGCGTTATTGGTTGATGGGTTGCAGTTTAAAGGACCAATTTTCCACTTTTTTTGTCGTAAATTTACCATGTGAAACGATTATATAAATACTTGCTGAATACGCTGCCTCGTCCCTTGTTGATTCGATTGAGCTATATTTTCAAGCAGTTTGCCCCGTTGTTATATAGAGGAGATAAGGTGGAGTGCCCTGTTTGCGACCGTAAGTTTTCAAAATTTCTATCTTATGGCTCTGATGTGGCACACCGAGAAAATGTACTTTGTCCCTATGATTTAACCCTAGAGCGCCATCGGTTGATGTGGCTTTATCTTAGAGACCACAGCACCTTTTTTACGGCCCCCTCCTTGGCTGTTTTGCATATGGCTCCTGAACAATGCTTTATCGACCGCTTTAAACAACAATCAAATTTGAATTACCTCACTGCGGATATTGTTTCTCCAATCGCAGATATGCATTTTGATTTGCATCATATACCTTTGGAGAATAATCGCTTTGATGTGGTCTTTTGTAATCACGTGATGGAACATGTAGAGGACCCGAATCAATGCATGCGTGAATTGTTTCGTGTTATGAAGCCTGGGGGGTGGGCAATTATGCAAGTACCTCAAGATGTTTCCCGTGAGAAAACACTGGAAGATCCTACGATAACCTCTCCCGAAGACCGTGAAAAGTATTATTGGCAAAAAGATCATGTCCGCTTGTTTGGATTGGATTACCCAGATTACTTAAGAAATGCAGGATTTGAAGTAGAAGAATTTTGGTTAAAAAATCACCTGAGTCTAGAAATTTTTGAAAAGTTCAGGATTTCTGCCGATGAGGCACTATATATCGCTAAAAAATAAATAAAATGAAACATTTAATCTCGATAGTAATGATCGCTGCGGCATGTCATTCGATATCAGCCCAGAAAGACGTTTATTTGCACATTAATCCGTCATTTAATAATGCGCCATTCCAATTAAACACCCTCTATACCGGAATCGATGGTGTGGTAGTAAGTATTGACCATTTTAATTACTATGTGTCGGATATTGTCTTGTTTCATGACGGAGGGGTTCAAACCAATGTTTCGCCTGCTGTCTTTTTATTTACCCCGGATCAATTTGGCTTTTTCCTCGGAAACTATAACATTCAAGACTTGGATAGTATCCGTTTTTTAGTGGGTGTCCCAACGCGATTAAACACCCAGTTGGGAGTTGAAGCGCAGGATATTTCTAGTTATCCAGACACACATCCCCTAAGTTTTCAGAATCCAACCATGTATTGGGGTTGGCAAATCGGCTACATGCACATGATCGTTGGTGGGGATGCTGACAGTAACAATGATCAAAATCCGGATGCCTATTTTGAAATGCACAATTTAGGTAACCATAATTCACGCACGATTCAAATGCCAGTCATTGAAACGAATACAAACTCAAGTCAAATGGATGTTTATTTGACATGCAATGTAGACGAATGGTTGAGAGATATGCCCTTGTCCACGGTTGGAGTGCTGCACAACCAGACGGGGTTGAATGAATCCATAATGGCCAATGTTCAAACCTACAGCGTATTTACTCAGCCTGCTACCGCCGCATTAAATACGAACGTACCTTCCTCAGTTTACGTAGAAGGAGGCAAGCTTTATTGGGAGGATATGGAACAAGCTTCCTTCAAGATCTTTGATTTATCTGGCCGATTGGTTTCCGACGGATTAATGAATGAGGATAAAGGAAGTGCAACCTTGGATATTAATACGGGATATTACATTCTAATTGTTTACGATACCCAACACCGGTCCCTATTGAGCCAAGAGTATTTTATCGTGAATCCATGACAAAACGGTGGTTCGTTTGGGGGATATTAATGCTTGCTTGGTCCTGTGAATCACCAGAGGATTTAAGTGCTGAGAATACGTTCCCGAAGGATAATCCACCATCAGCCGAAAAAATTGAATTGGGTCGCGCGTTATTTTTTGATAAGCGTTTGTCCCGAGATGAATCCATTGCCTGTGCTGATTGTCATAATCCTGCATATGCGTTTACCGATCGAAAAACTGTAAGTGATGGAATTGATGGAAAGCACCCAGAGCGCAACGCCTCAACCATACTCAACAGCGTTTTTTTACAAACAGTGATGTTTGATGCACACCTTAAAACGTTGGAGCTACAAGTCCTTGTTCCGATACAAGAAGCTACCGAAATGGGGCATAATATGAAGGTTTTAATCCCTAAGTTAAGAGCAATTCCAGAATATCAGCAGGCGGCAAAAAAGATATTTGATCGAGATTTTGATGCCTGGGTATTGACCCGAAGCATTGCTGCTTTTGAGCGATCCCTACGTTCTTTGAATAGTCCATATGACCGATTTATTAAGGGGCATAAGAATGCGTTGACAAGCGATCAACGCACAGGATTGAAGTTATTTAATTCCTTGTATTGTACGACCTGTCATCCGGCCCCTTACTTTACGAATTTTAAAGCAGAAAACAATGGTCTTTACCATGACTATGGTGCGGATAAAGGCCGTTTTAGAATCAACTTAGATAGTGCAGACATTGGGTTCTTTAAGACGCCAACCCTTCGAAATATTGCCCTTACTTACCCGTATATGCATGACGGAAGTTTGAAAACCTTGGATGAGGTTATCACTCATTATGTACAAGGAGGAAAACACCCTAAAGGTCAACATGGAGCAATTGTAGCGTTTAAGCTCACGGCACAAGAACAGAGACAACTGGTTTCCTTCTTAGAATCTTTAACCGATACAAGTTATCTTAAACAAATCAGAACCAATGTTCCTTGAAGCACTCTCACAACGGCTGGGTAAACCCGTTCAAGAAATCACTATTGGGGAAGATCGTTTGGCCCTGATTCTTCTTGGGGATAGCAAAGGAGCGGTATTGTGTACATTGGATTTATCGAAGTCTAGGCTGCCTGTACCAGAACCTTATCACGCTGAGGCAGTCATTGAATTATATTTTTTACTTCCAGAGTATTGGCAATTTAATTTGGAGAATCCCTTGTTTTATTGGGCAGCAAATCGCTTAATAGACATAAATAACTATCTATCGAAAGGGCATTGGGCAATCTCAGGACATACCTTTGAATTGGGGGAATTACCGGAGGGTAGGTTTAAAGAACAAGGGTTTTCCGCCCTGTTGTTGATGGATCCCATTGCGTTGTCGGAATTGTCATCAAAGATTGATGTTGCAGGCAGGGAAGTTCAATGTAAAGCGCTTTGTCCCATTTTTAAGATGGAAAAAGATGTTAAAGAGGCCCGTGGCAACATCAAGTTCCTGCATCGGTTAAGGGATAAAGGAATCACGGAACGATTGGATGAATTTCGCGTCTCGGTAGTTAAACCCCGTTTTTTATTTTGGAGATAAAGAAGGACAAGGAACATTGGGCGGCCTTTGCGTTATTGTTGGTCAATCTGATTTATGGTGCAAGCCATGTGTTAGCAAAAGGGGTAATGCCAGTATTTCTGTCTCCGACCGTATTTATTCTATTTAGGGTTATTGGTGCGGTCATACTTTTTTGGATGCTAATTCCTTTTGTAAAGCGCGTAAAATTACTTTCGAGTGATTTACTGCGATTAGCCGCTTGTGGATTATTTGGCGTAACCATCAATCAGCTCTTGTTTTTTCACGGGTTGAATGCCTCTTCTCCAATGAATGCTGGAATAATTATGGCGCTAAATCCGATTATGGTAGCAGTACTTTCATTTTTTTGGTTAAAGGAACGCCTCACGCTAACACAATGGATTGGAATTAGCATTGGTGCATTTGGTGCAATTGCGTTAACTACGTACGGCACAAAAACCATGCAGGCCCAACTGGGTGATTTATTTCTTTTGGGGAATTCATTGAGCTATGCGGTGTATTTGTTATTGGTTAAACCGCTCATGCAGAAATATCCACCTTTAGTTGTTATCACATGGGTTTTTACGTTTGGATCCTTCTTTTTATTAGCATTTCCACCCTTGTATGGGGACCTTACTCAAACGAATTTACAAGCCATTCCTTGGTTTATTTGGGTTAAGATTATTTATGTGGTAGTTGGGGTTACGTTTTTAACGTATTTATTGACCGTAGTCGGCCTAAAACATGTGAGTTCTACGGTGGCGTCCGCATTCATTTATGTCCAACCAATCTTCGTAATTGCCTTTTCGTATTTGTTTGTTGGGATGGGATGGGCAGCAGATTATACCAATCAAATTACCACACCAAAATTAGTATTAATGATAGTAATTTTTTACGGTGTGCATTTAACCCTTGGAAAGCGTAACTTTGGAAATAAAACTAATCCAAGATGAAATTTCATTTATTCGTTGTCGGTATATTTTTTGTCATCACCCATGGGTTTTCACAACACAAGGAAGGGTTAGTCGAGTATGCCATCACGGTAAAACCTGCAGACACATCGGCCTTACAGAAACAGCGCGCTGCATTATTGTTTGATAGTAAAATGGCGCTTCAGTTTAATGATTCATTGGCTCGTATGGATTTTAAAATGGGGAAAGGTATGCTAACGTCGGTGATTGTAAACAATTACCTGAAACAAGGAATCACCTTAAATTCAACTTCTGCCGGGAAATTTGCCTTTTATTTAACAAAAGAGTATTTTGATCAAAAATCGGTAATGGATTCTGTGCATGTTGAATTAGTAAACGAGGAAAAAAGGATCTTAGGATATTTGTGTAAACGGGCTAATTTAATTGCTGATGGCGTTGTTACAACTTACTGGTATACCCGTGAATTGAATTTTGATATAAAGCAACAAGCCATCGTGAATAAACACATTCCTGGTTTCCCTTTAAAGTACAACAGCGTTAAGGATGGGTTGTATATGGAATTTGAGGCTACCAATATTGAATTCAACATCAAGAACCCAGAAACTACATTTTCTATGCTAATCCCTGAAGGGTTTAAAGTAGTTAAATAGACTTAGGGGATTACTATATCCAAGTTAACGATTCTGTTTTTCGCGTTGGATGCAGCATCGCAGGGAGCGCAACGAACAATAGGATCGGTTTTGCCTTTAGAAATCACTTGTAGTTTTTTGGAATCAACACCTCTTGAGATGAGTAGCTTGGCCACCGCTTTAGCGCGCATTTCACCCAAATAACTATTGTATTCTAAGGTTCCAACATGATCGGTTCTCCCCACTAATATTAATTTATAGGCTTCGTTAGCCGTTAAGAATGCGATGAATTCAGAGAGGCTGTCTGGAATTTCTTTAATGGTATAACTGTCAAAATCAAAGTAAAAAACGATGTTTTTTACACTCACATAGGGAGTCTTTTGCACCGTATCCATGCTGTCCTTGATGGATACAATTTCAGGGGTTTTCGGGTAAACATACTTCCAAACATCATCGTCCCCAAGCCCATTAAATCGATTAGAGGTAAACAGCAGGGAGTCGGAGGTGATTTTACACATACCAAAATCATCTGAGGCACTGTTAATTGGAGAAGGAAGGTGTTTAGCAAGGGAATTATCGCCCGATCCCATTGAAACAGAATATACATCTAATCCACCATATCCCATTCGACCATCGCTTGAAAAGTATAAGATAGAATCCCCACTGAACACTGGAAATACGTCATTTCCGGCTGTGTTAATTGGATTTATTTTACTTGGATTTGACCAATTCCCATTAACAAGTTCCACGCGATATAAATCACTGTCCTTTTTCGATGTTGGTTTGGCACTAAATACTACTACATTACCGCCATCATTAATTGCAATACTTGTTGATTCTAAACTATCTATGGCGAGAAATGGACTTAAATTCTCGATGGTCAGTTTATCAGAAAGGGTGCCTTTATAGTTTGAGGGTTTGATGTATTTCCCTTGCTTATCGTAGCCACTTAGGTTGCATACTACGATGCCATTTTCACTAACAGAAATTGCATTAAACGTCATGTAGTTAATTGGAGGATTGGTCACGGAAATTTCATTCCAAATTACTCCTGAAGACGCAACATCTGTATCTTGTGTTTGAATGGGAAAAACTATATAGGGGACTTTATACAAGAATTCAGCGTCAATTAAATCGATATTTTTATCTACCGCTGTTGTTTTTGTGATTCCTTTTTCCTTTAACGTAATGACATTGCCCTTCCAAACATCGACTGCCGCGTCAGCTCTAGATGAGTTATTTGTAAAACTCTTAAGATTAGCTAACGGTTCTTTTGGCCACGCATTAATTACACCGATGGCTTGAATCATTTGGTCAAGGTCTTTGTTTTTCTCTTTGGTTCGATATTCAATTAAATACTTCTGCGCAACATCATACTTTCCTAAGGCATAGGCAGAATAGCCATGCGCGTAGATGAAAAACGACTCTATATTCGGAGATTTCACTAGGGAGTCTGTCATGCGATATGCACGATCAAAATCTCCCACACTGAAATACGAAAAGGTTAGATTCTTGACTTGTTTTAACGAAAGTTTTTTTGTCCCTTGTTGCTTCTCATAGGCACTAATTGCTTTCGAATATTCATAGCGATTAAATAATTGATCAGCGTCCTCCAGCGTTTGTCCAATACTTAAAAAGGCGCTGAAAAACAATACGGATAAAAGGACCTTCATTAATTTCCAGTATTGTAGATTCGATTGCGCTTTAGCCAAGGAATGGAGGAATCGTCTGTTTTCTTTGTTCTAATTTGTAATTCAAGAAAAACTTCGTGTGAACCATTAGAATATCTAGCAATATCAGATAAGGTATAATCATACGAGTAACCAAATTTTAGCGGTCCAACTTGTCCCCCAATTAATCCTACAACATCTGCATTGTGTCTGTAAGAACCTCCAATCCAAAAGTATTTATTAAAGGTAAAAAGCAAGGTTCCATCAAATTGAAAAACACCCGCTTCAATTGCTTGAACCATTACTGTGGGTTTGATTCCAAAGTTTTTAGTTATCTCAAAATGATATCCCCCAAGGAAATAATAGTGTCTAACCAGAGGGCTATAAATACTCGAATCGAAATTGAATAAATCTCTTGTTTTCTCTACCATGTTGTACGCAGAAATTCCTGCGAATCCTTTGTTTTTGTAATGATAGAATATCCCCGCGTTGGCGTCTGGCACAAATTGATTATTGAAGCCCTTAAGTACCGTAGGGTCGTTGTCGATATAGGTATCTAACTTGTTTACATCTATAAAATGTTGGGTAAAAGACAAGCCCAAACCAAAACCTAATTTATGGTTATATGCTTTATCCAATTGAAGGTGATAGGCACCTGAAAACGTAATACCAGTTCTTCTGCTTGGGCCAGCCAAGTCGTTGTATATATTTGCACCAATCCCCATTTTATTAGCCACTTTTCCGTGTGCAGTTAGAAATTGAGTGGTTGGAGCACCGGGGAAATTAGTCCATTGTTTTCTAAAATTCAACTGAACAGGGGTATAGTCCTTTGATCCCACAGCACCAGGATTAAGAATGTACTCATTGAATAAATACTGCGAATTTAGTGAGACCTGCTGGGCTTGTACGTGTAGTGTAATCCCTAACAGTATTGCGATGGTATATAGTGTATTTCTCATTTTAATATGTTGATTGTTCCAGTGACAGGATCTCTGTCTAAATAATTTAAGTTAATGATGTAATAGTATGTTCCAGACGGCAGATCTCTAGCATTATAGGATCCATCCCATGGGGTATAATTCCCTCGTTGTTCAAAGACTATATTACCCCATTTATTGAAAATACTGAGTGATAAATCCGGATATAATTCCATATTGTCTATAACCCACGTATCATTGATTTGGTCGTTGTTGGGAGTAAAACAATTGACAGGATCTATACAGGCAACAGGGTTAATTGGAATCCATACTGAGTCTGTCGCGGTACATCCTACAGCATCAGTGATAAGTACAGAATACATGGCGTTTGCTAAGTTCTCGTTTAATGCATCAGTAGTACCATTTGTCCAACTAAAGGTGTATGCACCAACTCCACCACTGGCCTCAACAAAAGCAGTACCATCCGTTTGATCTACACAAGTAATCGGTGTGCTTGTTATGTTGCTGGTGATTGGTTCCGGTTCAATAATGGTAAGTGCGAGAGAATCGATACAGCTTTTAGTGTCGCTAACCGTAACCTGATACGTTCCTGCTGCTAGGTTTGAGATATCCTCCGTAATCTCGCCGTTTGTCCAGTTATACGTATACCCCGGATTACCCCCCGTCACCGTAATGTCTATAGCTCCATCTGTTCCTCCATAGCAGGTCACTACAACCCCTGTGCTGGTGATATTCAGTGAATCCGGCTCAGGGAGAATCACGTAATATTCATAAAAACAGCCGTTAGAATCTATAATTTCTACTTGATAGGTATCGGTTGGAAAGCCGATTAAATCTTCTGTTTGCGCGGAAAGGGCAAAGGTTGAATTAAACCAAGTGAATAGATATGGTGCAGTGCCACCGAGGGTTGTTAGATCAATCATCCCATCACTCAATCCGTAACAAGTTACCGGAGTTATTACCTCATTAATGGATAAGGCTGCAGGTTGGAAAATTGTCATAGAGTCTGTCACGGTGCAACCATTAGCGTCTGTTACAAGAAAGCCATAAATCCCGGCCGTCAATGAATCGTTAAGCGCATTCGTAGATGCATTGGTCCATGCATAGCTGTAAATCGGTATCCCACCAGTTACGGTTAAATTAATAATTCCATTACTGCCATCTCGGCAGGTAACATCAGTAGTAGTAAATGAGTAGGAGATCGGGAATTGAGGTTGCGTTAAAACGATAGAATCAGTCTTACTACAACCGTTTGCGTCTGTGATTAATACGTCATAAAATCCAGCAGGAATAGCCGCCTGATCTTCGGAGGTGCTTCCATTGTTCCATAAATAGGAATAAGGTGCATTGGCTCCAGTTACACTTAGATTAATGCTTCCAGTACTTTCTCCATGGCATAGAATATTTGTACCAATCAGTGTATTGCTTAAGGGGGTAGGTTGCGAAACCACAAATGTATCTGAGATCGTACACCCATGCTGGTCAAGAACCACCATTACGTATGTTTCCGCGGGGATGCTTGTTAAATCTTCCGTGTTGTATGCCAAAATATAGGTGCTATTTGACCAATTGAATGTGTAGGGAAGGGTTCCTCCCGTGACAGCAGTGTTAATGGCACCATTTGTAAAGCCATAGCACGTGACATCCACAATAGAATTGGTGATATTCAATGGGGCGTTTGGTTGAGATACATTGACGTTATTGGTCAATGTACATCCTAGGGCATCCGTGATGGTCACACTATAATTTCCTGCAGTTAAGTTTGAAATAGTGGCAGTATTTTGACCACTTAACCAATTGTACGAATAAGGAACAGTTCCGCCGGCAACACTTACTGAAATTGCCCCGGTT
Source organism: Flavobacteriales bacterium (assembly GCA_947500755.1). GTDB lineage: Bacteria > Bacteroidota > Bacteroidia > Flavobacteriales_D > Crocinitomicaceae > UBA952. The sequence continues at coordinate 27,840 of CANMTO010000012.1, read as the reverse complement.
GAATTACCGAAACACAATACATCGGTGATATTAGCCGATGAGGTTAAGGGATATTCCGGTTCTGTAATAATTTGATTCATGGTAGAAATACATCCATTGGCATCACTGATAGTAACAGTGAATGTATCCGCCGGTATTTGTTGTAAATTTTGTGAACTTGCGATGTTTTGATTTGCGGCATTCACCCATGAATACGTGTATGGTGCATTTCCGCCACTAACACTTAGGTTAATGTTACCGTTATTTCCACCATTACAACTTACATTGGTAAAGGTTAGGGAGCTAGAAACAACACTGGGTTGGCTAATGGCGATGGAGTTTGAAATAGTACAGCCATTAAAGTCAGTGACATTCACGGTATACGTACTTGCAGGGACATTGGTAAGTGTTGCGTTATTTTGTGCAAATACCGTATTGGTATTTTGCCATGCATAGGAATATGGCGGTGTACCGCCGCTTACTGTGGTTGCCGCTATCCCATTCGAAAATCCGAAACAAGAAACAGGGGTAGCATTCATTTGTGTGGATATGACAGAGGGTTGATTGATCGTGTAGTTGGCAGATTTTACACACCCTTTGTTATCTGTTATCGCTACCGAGTAATTACCGACGGTTAGGGTGCTGACGTCTTGATTACTTGACCCAGTATTCCAAAGGTAGGTATAAGGTGCGGTTCCTCCCCATGCTTGTAAATCCACAGAACCATTAGTGCCTCCATAGCAGGATACATTGGTGAGTACCGCCGAGTTATTTAACATTTGATTGGGTTGGGTAATTTGGTAACTATTAGTAAACGTACACCCGTTATAATCTGTAATTTGAACGTTAAAGTTACCTGCAGGAGCGTTAGATAGGTTTTGTTGCGTAGACACGGTGTTGCCTAAAGCATTTGTCCAAACATAGGTGTATGGGGCTGTCCCTCCTAACGGAGAAATACTAACACCACCTGTGGAGCTGCCAAAGCAGTTTACCGGTGTTGCAATTCCTGAATTACTCACTGGATTTGGTGCAGAAACCACATATGCACCATTAACGGAGCACCCAGATACATTGTCGATTACATTAACTGTGTAGGTACCGATCCCTAAACCGAAATTACTTGAAGTATTATTTCCGTTAGACCAACTGATTGAATAATTCCCACTTCCTCCTGAAATTGATACCAATGCAGAACCGTTTGATTGCCCAAAACAACTTACGTTTGATCCGGACATGGTGAGCGAAGGACATGGAGGAGGGGTATTATTTCCCCAAGTTAACATAATAATTAAAGAAAAATATAGGGTCTTTATGTACTTCATATTTAGCGAATAATGGTCAAGGTACCGGTAAGTTTTGATGTTGCGGTGTCGTTGAGTTCAATGATATAATAATAGACCTCAGCAGGAAGTGGGTTGTTGTTGTAGGTACCATCCCATGGCGTGTAGAGTCCTTCAGATTTGAATACGAGATTACCCCATTTATTAAAGACTTGAACAGAGGCATTCGGATATAAGTACATGTTGTCAATGACCCATGTATCATTGAATAAATCTCCGTTGGGAGTAAATGTATTTACCGGATTAACACATGGAATGCTACTTGGTAATACTTCCACGGTGATCGTAGCGATGCATGAATTATCATCGGTAATGGTAGCAACATAGATTCCCGCACTGAGGTTAGAAATCGTTGGCACGTTCTCGCCATTAGACCATGCAAAACTATACGGGGAGATTCCACCAAGCACCGTTAAAGCAACTGCGCCATCTGCTTGGTCAACACAACTTACGTTGATTATTGCAGCATCAATGAATAGCGAATCCGGTTGATTAACAACCCCAGTAATAGAATCTATACACCCTTGATTATCAGTGATTTGAACCGCATAATATCCCGCAAATACATTGGATAAATCCTCGGTCAGGAATTGACCGTCATTCCAGTTAAACTGGTATGGTGGTGTGGAACCTGCTACTGATAAGTCTACCATTCCTGTGGCACTTTGATAACACAGGGCATCCGTAGTTTGGATTGCAATGTTGAACGGCGTTGGTTCGTTTACTTGAACAATGGTATCAACCACACATCCGCGTTCGTCGGTGATTACGAACAGATAAGAACCAACAGCGATGGAATCCAATCGCTCGCTTGGGTTGTTTAACAATATATTATTTTCATTACCCCAATTAAAATAATACGGCTGCGTACCTCCTGTAATAGTCATTTCAACAATCCCGTTAGCGTACCCGTGACACGATGGATCAGTAACATTTACCGCCACATTTAATCCTTGTTGCGGCTGCAGTACATTTGCCCCACTAAAGGCCGTACATCCGTTATTATCCGTAACGGTTATGGAATAAGCTCCAGCGAGCACGCCGCTGATGCTTGTTGATGTTCCGCCGTTGCTCCAAGCGTATTGATATGGAGCGGTACCTCCAACAGCCGTAGCACTTACCGACCCCGTACTTAACCCAAAACAGTCGATGGACGTGGTTTCGGTACTCACAGACAATGGAGCGATGGGTTGAATAATAGCTACCATCATGCTTTCAGTACAGCTGTTCGCATCAAGCACCGTTAGGGTATATGAACCTGAAGGAATTGCATTGATATCTTCAGTCAACGCACCATTATTCCAAACGTAGGAATAAGGAAGCGTGCCTCCAGCAACCGTTGCATTGATGGATCCCGTATTGTTTCCAAGGCAGAGCACGTCAATTTTAGAATTCGTAATAGACAAGGCAGCAGGTTGGGTTATACTTGTCGCAGACGAATCAATACAGCCTTGACTATCTGTAACGATGGTAAGATAGTTTCCAATACCTACAAGGGTTAAATCCTCTGCCGATGAGGCATAAATTTGTGAATTCTGATTGATCCAACTTGAAGAGTAAGGGGCTGTACCTCCGGTAATCGTTGCATTGATTGAGCCGCTTTGATTTCCAAAACAATCTACCATGGTTGCGAGCGTTGATACATTAAGTGGCGCCGCAGGTTCTGTTATGGTGATGGATTGATTTGCCAAACACCCCTGTTGATCCGTTACTGTAATGTTATACGCTCCTGCCAATATATTTTGTATCGATGCATTGGTTGAACCGTTCGACCAAGCCAACGTATATGGAGAGGTTCCCCCGGAAATTAAGGCATTTGCAGCACCCGATGCGTCGCCAAAACACAAGACATTAATGCCACTTAACGCAATGGTTAAGGCCACATTAGGCTGTGAAAGGGTATAATTAAAGGTCGCTGAGCAGTTATTTGCATCGGTAAGGTTAAGGGTATAAGGTCCAGCGGCCACATTGGGTAATACATTTGCAATGGTGGCATTAGACCATGCGTAAATGTATGGAGCAGTACCACCGGTAATCAGGGGTTGAACCGTCCCGTTAGTTCCATTAAAGCAAGTAACATGGGAAAGTTGTGGCGAAGATTGTAGCGCCTGTGCTGGTTGGCTTATGGTAACATTCAAGCTGCTTGGGCATCCATTGGCATCCGTCGCAGTAAGCGTGTAGTTTCCGGCAGATAGATTTGATATATCTTCGGTAGTTTGAGGTATAACTATACCATTGGTCGCGCTCCATTGGAAGGTATATCCAGGCGTGCCTCCAGTGGTAGTAATATCAATAAGTCCTGTCGTACCTCCGTAACAAGCCACATTGGTCACGTTCGAACTTAGGCTGACGGAGGTGTTTGGCTCCGTAACCACATGCGTTTGAATGTCTGTGCAATTGTTTGTATCTGTTATGGTTAACGTGTAGGAACCTGCACTTAACCCTTGGATATCTTCGGTGATTTGTCCAGTACTCCATGAATATGAATATGGGGAAATTCCTCCTGTAGTAGTTACATTTATTGCACCACTGGCGCCACCAACACATGGAACGTTAATGATAGAAGCGGATTGTACAAGATCACTTGGAGCCGTAATTGCAGCAGAATTGCTGGCGGTACAATTGTTTGCATCCGTAACGGTGAACACATAATTACCTGTTCCGATATTAGTAAGGTCTTCGGTTGAGGCCCCGTTATTCCAACTGTAGGTATATGGGGACGTACCACCTGAAACCGTAGCATTTATGGCACCATTTGAAACACCGCTAAAACAACTAACATTTGCCGCTTGTATATTTGCCTGCAATGGATACGCTGGCTGTGTAACAATGCCTCCTGTTAACAATTGACAGCCATTTGCATCAATAATTTGTGCTTGGTAAGAATTCGCTGATACATTCGATAATGTTGATGTGGTTGCCCCGTTCGTCCATAAATAGGATAGGGGATAGGCGACGTTGTTGAAGGCTAGTGAAACAGCCCCGTTATTTCCACCAAAACAACTGACAGGGGTAGCTGTGGCTGATGCAGACAGCACATCTGCTGTCATTGAAAAGGGACTGAAGGAGTATGCTTGGAATCCTGCCAATGACCATGTTTGGTTAAACCAGTCATACGAAAAGGACCCAATGGGAATCGAGGTAGACCAAACTGGCCCAACGTTAAAAGTATATCCGGCCCAGCCGATGGCGGGAATGGTAAAGGCGGGTGTACATGCCTGGGTTGAACACCAATCAATACCAAACCAGTAAGCACCACAGGGATAATATATCGGAATACAAATCTCAGGAACATAAATGGCAGGTGTTATTTGAACAGCAGGGATACTAAATCCAAATTGTAATGCACTCATTAAAAAGTCAAAACTCACCACATCATAGGTGTGATTGGTTACTGTTCCGTTAATGGTGTAAGTGGGCGTAATATTTATAGTTTCAAAATAGCAGGGGAATTTATACTGCAAACTCATGCCTACCGGAAAATTGATGATATTGCTGGTTGCCCAAGGGCCCGCAGTGTTGTTGGAGGGGTTTAAAATTCGATAACTAACAGGAACAGGAAATGCAAAGGAAACATAAACGGTAGGATCGAAATTAAAGCATTGGTTGTTTGTGATATTCGCATCAAAACTTGCATCAAAAAAGTTCCAACTTACACTAGCAATTCCAAAATCTTGAGATCCGGCTAGGTTTTCCATGACAACACTAACATAGGGGATGTTCATGGCTCCAATTAAGTCGAACACGTTTAAATTCAAATTAAAATACGTTGAATCTCCGCAGGCATCTAATTGAGTGCCATTGATAGAACTTTCCGTACTAACGTATGGAATCGTGATTACCCCCGACAATCCATAATCGCCAAGTGCCGCGGGCAGAGGATATGGTAAAAAAGGCTGCGAAAATAATGGACCAATTCCCAATCCGGAAAGCATTGAAACTCCATTCGCGTTGACCGTAACTATGTTGATCGTTAAAAGCCCTGTATTAAAGGCTGGGATAATAGGAAACGTGGCGCAGCTGAATACACAAACCGTTGCACTGGCTGAGGCTCCTAACTGAAAATACACATCCCACTTCGCCTCTCCAGCAGATGGATAATAAGAGGTGATTTCCGCTGCAGGATCTAGGGTGTAGCTGGTGGCTACGGTCACTGTGTCTCCCTGATCATAAGTGTTGTCCGTTGGGGTGGTAATTGTAGCATCAATCGGATAATCTACATCAAGTGTTCCCGTGGTGAACCCAAGCAGGCTAATTTTACTCCCGATAACCCCCGATATAGAACCCTGTAGTGCCGCTCCAAAAGAGAATCCCGCTACTTGACCAATCAATGCATTTCCTGTATTAAAGGACGTATTCCAAGGAACATTGAACAAGGTAATTTCTTGATCTATTGAAAACGGACTCCAATTGGGGCCCCACATGTTTTGGTTTGTGGTATTAAAGGGCACGTGGTGATTTACCACTTGCTGGCTGTAAATAGTTTGCCCTATAAAAAACAGGACAAGAATCAGGAGCTTATTTCTCATCGCTTACAGGGGCTTTAATGGACTCAATAATTGCAGTAACTTCTGCACTGATGAGTGCCTCAAACATTTTTGGATAGGTTATATTTAACCACAATGTTCTATTTAAATCGCCACTGAACACTATATATCTTACATGGGGTATTTCATCGATTTCAAAACTTGATTTGTAATACTTTCCTGGAACATTTTCTCGGGAGGTAAATTCTTTTTCCTCATTCAAGGTTAATCCATTTTGTGCAAAAAACTCTGGGGTCATCCCTGCGCACAAGCGAATAAAATTAATATGCTCTATGGAAGTCATAACAATCGAAGTGGCTGAATTTAAATGGATATACCCGTTAAAACTGCCTGATTCGATAAACCCCTCTGGAACTGTAATGAGTTTTAAGTCCGCAGGGCACTGCACTGGTGCTGGAGAATTTGCTTGATTCTGTTCGCCGTTGATGGGGCTTGTTTGTCCTTGCACCTGAAATACCTGAGCACATGACATGACGAACAGGAGTAGGTAAGCGTAGAAGGTTGGTGTATTGGACATATAATTTATTCCGAAATTTTGCCAAAGTTATGTTAAATCTTTCGGATTAGTAGTGTAAATTATTAAACAATCATTAAATAATAACTATTCGCTCAAACTATCGTGTTTTCAAGTAAATTTTCGGATATTTGCGCTAATTTCCGCACCTAAAATTGGCATAATGAAACGTTTTTTACTCCTAGCCCTACTGTTAATAAACTTCTTAGCTAATGCGGGTTCATTTTATTGGGTTGGAGGAAGTGGTTCCTGGTCATCGCCTTTGAGATGGTCTATTGTTTCAGGAGGGGCCTCGGCGGGATTTATCCCTGCAGCCGGCGATTCTGTATATTTTGATGTGAATTCTGGGCTCGTCCCTGCAAGTGTTGTCTCCTTAAATATTCCTATTGATGTGGCCACCTTCGATTTTTCAGGCGCAAACATACCCTTTCAATTTCAATGTGCCTTGCCTTCCATATCAATTTCTACCTCACTCAGAGGGTCTGTAAATCCTACCTTTACAGGTTGGACTGGGTTTTGGAATTTGACAACTAACACTACGGGGACACTTATTTCAAATGGACGAATTTGGACCAACGACATAAAAATGGCGGGGAATGGTATTATGAATATGAGTGTCATTACCTCTAGCGCTGATTTGTATCTAAATGCCGGGACAATTAATTTAATTGGCACCAATTCCAGTATAGCAAACTTCTACTCCTTAGGGACATCGGCAAGAATGTTCAATCTCACCAATACGATCCTTAACCTTACGGGTACAGTTTGGAATGTTACCCCAACTAATTTTACCCTCATCCATACGAATGGAAGAATATCCCTTGCGAATGCAGGTACGTCGGTATTTACGGGTGGCGGAAAAAATTACAACGAATTACGCTTGAATGCAGGAGCCGTCACATTGGTAAATAGCAATCACTTCAACCTATTACAATCGATTCCAGCAGGAAATACCATCAATATTAATAATGGAGATACCTTGTCGTTGGATTCGTTGATCACCCTCGGTACGTGTTCGAACAAAACCCAATTAAAAGCATTAGCAGCCATTGGGCCTGTCGCGAGATTTATTAAAACGGGGCACACGGTATTTTCAGGGTTACTTCTTTCAATAAATCGCGTACAAACCATTGTTGCGCCCTCTCAGGTTTACCAGTTGAAACTTTCAGACACCACGAATTTGTCGGGGGGATGGAATTATGAAGGGTCTAAGTTTTATTGGATAGGCAACGCAGGAAATTATTCCAGCAGCACCCATTGGTCCCTTAATAGTGGGGGTTTGGTCACGGCATGCTTTCCCGGAATATCAGATTCCGTGTACTTTGATGCCTTATCATTCTCCATACCAAATCAGCAAGTCACCATTGATGTAACAGCTCAGTTTGCCTACATGTCTTGGGCATCAATCAACCAACCCACGGTAGGGTTAATGCAAACCGATATGTATGCCTTTGGTGACATATTGCTAGACGCGCAACTTGCGTTGATCCAAGGAACCCCTTCTGCCTCGATAATTTTCAGGGATCAAGCGACGTTAACGTCTAACAATTCAGTGATTAATACAAACATAAGTGTCGTGATGTTAAGCGCAATCGATTCTTTAGTCTTGAACGGCACCCTTCAAATGACAGATTCGGTTAATTTCTCGGTATTTAATGGGGGATTCAACACCATGAATTTCAATGCAAATTTAGGTTACTTCTCCGTAAATAATCAGTTGTCAACCACCTTTCAACGTGTACGCTTTGGGAGTTCGAACGTTAATATCTCTAGAAATTTTACTTCGGTCGGTACTACGGCCAACTTTCAATTTTATGCAGGGACATCAAAAATTTATATCGGATCTCAATCATCCGAAAACAACCTAAGAACCGCTAATTTAACCTTTAACGAGGTTACCTTATCTTTTCCGAAGTACGCAGTAAATGCGGGTGCTTTTGCCGTCAATCAACCTCAGAAATTAGAGGGGAATAATGTGTTTAACAAACTACGAATTTTAGCAGGTAGTCATATAGAAATGCAAGGAGGGTCTACTCAAACCATTGTTGACAGTTTAATTATGGTTGGTAATTGTCAAGATTCCATTTATCTGTATTCGAGTAACAATGCTATTCCTGCAGTTTTCGTAAAGAATACTCCGGGTAACGTAACAGCAAGTTGCATTGATTTTAAATCGGTTGGAGCCTCAGGAACTGCCACATTTACGGCTTATTTTTCTACGAATTCAGGTGCGGTTCCTGCAATAGCGAATTGGAACCTATCAGCAACTCCCGCGGTAACTGCGGCGTTTAATACGCTTGGTCCGTTTTGTTACAACGATACGACATTTTTCTCCAATACATCAAGCAGTTTCTCTGGAAACCCGAACGATGTTAATTTTCTATGGTATTTCGGCGATGGTTCGAATTCCTTCTACGCGGACTCCGGATATGTTGGTGTTCCTACCCCTTGTACGCCCTGTGCTGGTGATAGCGTCCTTATTATTAATGGTGTTCCAGATACGAATGCCCATATATTTGCTGGCTATGGTAGTTTCAATGTGATGTTGATTGCTGAGTACACAAACTTTTGTATCGATACCATGCAAAGTACGATTCAGATTAATAACCCCGATATTTTTGTGATTTCCTCTGATGCAGACACCACCATTTGTCAAGGAGCTTCGGTTTCTTTTACCATCGGTAGTTCAAGTAATTTAAACGCGTATGCTTGGTATCAAAATGGTAACCTTTTGAATAATCCCCCCTCGGTAAATGATACGCTTCTTCAGATTTCTACGATACAAAACAATGATACCTTAAGTTTTCTGAGCATACAGAATGGTTGTACAAGTGCGCTGCAACCTACGTATATTTTCACCGTAAATCCGGCTCCTGTGGTTGCCTTAATGTCGAATGATTTGGATAACGTCATCTGTGCGCAGGACTCCATCACCTTTACCGCTTCTGGTGCTCAACAATATCGATTCCTAAAAAATAACATCCCCATTTCCGGATTCACCTTGAATCCAAATTATTCTTCAGCCAATTTAGTAAACGGAGACATCATCAAGGTCATTGGGAAATATACCGCAACGGGATGTGTAGATACTTCTTCGGCAATTGTTGTCCAAGTAAATCCTTTACCAACGGTTACCCTAGCCCAGTCCGCAGGAAGTAATGTGGTTTGTGCCAATCAAAGTGTTACATTCACCGGGGGTGGTGCAGCAAGCTATCAATTCCTTTTGAATCATGTTCCAACCGGAGCTCCTGGAATAAACCCATACACCACTAACGCCTTATCAACGTTCGATACGGTACAAGTAATTGGGATTTCTGCTGCCGGATGTTCGGCCCTTTCCCCGCAATCTTTTGGATTTGTTGTTAATAGTCTGCCCAATGTCACCTTAACCTTTAATGATATTGACACCTCCATTTGCCAAGGAACGCAAGTGAATTTTAACGCAGGAGGTGGTGTACTATACCAATTCTATCTAAATGGGGTGCCTACCGGCCCATTAAGCGCAACGAATGTCTACAATACAAATGCTTTGGCAAACAATGATCAGTTATTCGCAAAAGGCGTATTTAATGGGTGTGAAAACTACAGCGATACGGTGTTATTTGAGGTTTTACCTATTCCAAACACTTCCTTGATTTCAAATGATTTAGATTCAACGATTTGTCAAAACACCCTGGTAGTTTTTACCGCTTCAGGAGCCTTAAGCTATGAGTTTTTTGTTGCGGGCATTTCTCAGGGGCCTTCCAGTCCATTGAATAGTTTTACGACCAATGTATTGACGAATGGTCAAACAGTTTCTGTGGTTGGTTCCATTAATGGGTGCAATGTTGGAGCAAGTATACCGTTTAGTGTTCTTCCCTTGCCCACCGTTCCGCTTTTCTCAAGTAATCCCCAGAACACCCTTTGTTCTGGTCAAGCAATCACCTTTACCGGAGCCGGAGCCGTAATTTATCAGTTGTTGGTAAATGGTCTTCCATTCGGACCCCAGCAGGCCTCAAGTTCCTTTACCCCAAATTTACCAGTGGGTTCAAATCAAGTAAGTATTCAAGGAGTTGGTGCTAATTCATGTGTTTCTAACAGCTCGGCACTTACGGTACAAGTAAACCCAATTCCGGTAATTACCCTTCAAAGTTCTGATTTAGACAATATTTTTTGTGCTGGAGATACCGTTTCAATTACTGCCTCTGGAGCCAATCAATACCAATTTTATTTAAACGGAGCCTCACAAGGAAGCTTGAGTAATACCAATATATTTATATCGAATAGCTTTACCAACGGACAAATCATGACCGTTTTAGGCAGTTCCTTAGGGTGTACCGCCACCTCTGCTCCAATGACCTTTACTGTAAATCCAATTCCCTCAGTTACCATCACCAGCAATGATCCAAACAATATTTTTTGTCAAGGAGATAATGTAACATATCAAGCGAACGGAGCCGCCGTATATTCACTGAGTTTAAATGGGCAATTACAAGGACCACCAAGTGCACAGAATACCATACTAATGCAAGCATATCCCGCTGGTTCGTATGCGCTTCAGGTTGTCGGGACAACGAATGGGTGTTCGAATCAATCAGCTGTTAATATTCTTATAAACCCAAATCCATTAGTTTCATTGATTAGTAGCGGGGGTGCTGCGGTTTGTAGCGGTCAAAATGTAACATATACGGCCTCAGGAGCTGCGCAGTATCAGTTCCAGTTAAATGGTAATAACCTCGGGGTGCTTTCTGGAGTAAACTCCTTACAATCAAATAACCTCGCGAATGGCGATGTGATTTCGGTTGTTGGAACCTCAAATCTGGGGTGTTTGAACGCGAGTGCTTTACCGGCATTGGTTGTGAATCAAACCCCGATTACTTCATTAACTTCCACAGAATTAGATCTTGCATTGTGTGTTGGCACACCTGTTTTATTTACGGCAGGGGGAGCTTCCACCTTTGAGTTTTTTGTGAATGGCGTTTCTCAAGGTCCCGCCTCCCCAACACCGACGATTACACTCAATAATTTGCAAAATAATGACTTGGTAGAGGTTTTGGGCTCAAATCAGAATTGTAGTGATTATTCGCCATCTTTAATATTCAATGTGTATAATTACCCGAATGTTAATATTGCCAATCAAGGGGGAAATCAAATTTGTGTTGGTGATGCTGTAAATGCCTTTGCATCCGGTGCAAACAACTATCAATTTTATGTGAATTCGCAGCCCGTAGGCCCGAATTCTAATAATAATACGTTCACGGGGTTCTTAAATAATGGCGATACGCTGACTGTAGTAGGTGAGACCTTTGGGTGCTCTTCCTCGGCCCCAAACCCTATTTCTTTGGTCGTTTATTCCTACCCAATACTCAATTCGGTATGCGATGACATTGATTTAAGTATTTGTTTACACGATACGGTTAACTTCAGTGCCTCAGGTGCGCTGAGCTATTCCTTTGTTCATAACAGTGCTGCTCCAACTCTTTCTGCTACTGGACTGTTTTCAATGAATGATTTACTAAATGGTGATACCATGTTAGTTCAAGGCTTTAACGGCACCTGCCCGTCTATCATAGACACCTTTATTTTCAATGTTAATTCAATGAGTTTGTCTTTGTCAACGCAGCCTCAACCCTTAATTTGCAGTGGTTCAACCTTAGATTTTCAAGCCTCGGGAGGTTTAACTTATTTATACTACATCAATGGGGTGTCCCAAGGTACTTTTGGACCTTCTGGTCAATTCAGCAGCAGTACACTTCAGGATAATGATCAGGTTACTTTTACCGCGTTTAACCAAGGTACGGGATGTTATCAGCCATTTAACGACACCTTTTTAATCGATGTGATGCCAACACCAACCATTACGAGTATTTCGCCACTTTCGTTTTGCGAGGGAGATTCAGTGATTTTGTTTTCCAATTCAATTTCCAACAATCAATGGGCAAGTGGAGGATTTCCTGTATCACAAACCACAGATTCTACCTTGGTGGTGTATCAAACGGCTAACGTAACACTAACTCAAAATTCATCGGTATTAAATCAAACGTATTCTTTTGGATATAACGCGAATGGCATGTTTGGAGATGGTACAAATCAAAGCATCGGTCTGCCCACAGAGATGAATGGTAATTTAGCACTCGAAGAGCTTTCTTCCGGCTGGAATTTCGCGCTCGGTAGAGATGTAGCAGGACAGGTATACTCCTGGGGAAATAATTCAAACGGTCAGCTTGGAAACGGAACGTTTACTTCGTCCAATACCCCTTTGTTAATGCCTTCCCTTTCAGCGGTTAAATCCCTTGCAAGTTCTGAAAACAGCGCCATGGTTGTAACCAATTCAGGGAATGTATATGTTTGGGGGAATAATACCTACGGACAATTAGGTACAGGAAACACGTCAATTTATAATTTTCCATACCTAAATCCAACCTTACAAAACATCGATACTATTGCTGGTGGAAGAAGACACTTCTTGTGCTTGCGTACCGATGGCACAGTACTCGCTTTTGGAAATAACACCTTTGGACAGTTAGGATTAGGAAACCTCAATTCTACTGCTGTTCCAGTGCTTATTCCGAATCTAACTGGAATTGAGAAAATTGGTGCAGGTGAATTTCATTCCTTTGCAATAGACTCAGCGGGTAATTTATTTGTTTGGGGTAATAATGCGAATGGGCAACTTGGATTAAGTGATAACCTTAATCGTGTTATTCCTACCGTTTCTTCGTTTAAACAAGCGATTCAGATTAGCGGTGGTGCGGATTTTTCAGTGATCTTGAAATCAGATGGGTCTGTTTGGTCTTCGGGTAAAAATAATTTTGGGCAGCTCGGATTAAATGACAATGTGGATAGAAACGTTCCCGAGAAAATTGCAATCACCGGAGTGAATCGCATTTCTTGTGGTCAGTACCATACCTTACTTTTGAGAAACGATTACTCGGTCTTTGGGTTTGGAGATAATACGGAATCTCAACTTTCAACCGGAGTAAATACTTCTGCACCAATTCACATATCATCCTTACACGGAACCACCTTTATTGAGTCTGGTAAATCAACATCGCATGCCATTGCAGGGATCATTGCAAGTTGTGCCGCATCTTCTGCTTCTATCACTGTTAACAACGCACCCGTGCCTGTTGTAACAATTAACAATGGAACGCTTACCACAAGTGCAATGGGAACTTCATATCAATGGTATTTTGGTGGTCAAGAAATTCAAAATAGTAATTCTGCAACGTATGTTCCAATAACGCCAGGGTACTATACCGTAGAAGTTACTTACCCATCAGGATGCTCAGTAACATCCATTCAATTCGCGTTTGGAATTCAGAACCTTGATGTACTTAAGGTGGCCAAAACACGGATTTATCCGGTTCCAACGAATTCAGAATTAACGATAGAGTCACTTACCAATGAATTATTGCCGGATGTTGAAATCTTCGATGCTTCGGGGCGTTTAGTATTACTAGTTCCTTCTAAGGGTATTGCCAAACAAACCGTGCAAGTCGGCATGTTGTCTCCGGGAAGCTATGTTGTTTCTTTCAAGGATGGGGAAAAACTAAGGTTCATGGTTTCTCATTAATCCTTTTGTTTAATTTCGTGCATGTGGTCTCGAATTTTTATCCTCCTAATAAGTTTAGTTGCTTCCTCAACAAGCTATGCTCAAAAGCAAGTAATTGATCACAATGCCTATGCGCGTTGGAATCGTATCGATAAGGTAAAGCTTTCTAATCAAGGCGCGTGGTTAACGTTTGAAGTGTTGCCTATGAGAGGCGATGGGTATCTGCATTGGCAGCATGTTCCTAGCGGAGCTAAAGATTCCATGTTCGCAGCGAAAGATTTGCAAATGAACGAGTCCGGTTCCTTAATGGCTTGGCGACGTACTGCAGGATTTGATACCTTGAGAACCTGTGAGTTGAATAAAATAGATAAAAAGAAGTGGCCAAAAGATACCCTGGTGGTTTATAATTCCATCAAGGATACCCTTCGAAAAGAAACTCAGGTTAAAAGATTTCAAGTGTCTGAATCAGCAGATTACTTGGCGTTTTTGAAAGAGCAAAACGATAAATCACAACCCTCACCGATTGCCTCCCCAAAGAAGTGTTTGTTTCATGGCAAAAAGAAACCGATTACCCCGATCAAGGAAATAAAATCTGATGGTACTACCTTGGTGCTGGAAAACTGGGATTATCGCTTGTTTCAAGTAAATAACACGACCGATTTCTTGCTATCGAAACAGGGGAATTTGGCCTACATTACTCAAGAAAAAGGCAAGCAAGATACCTTAACATTATGGGTTATTTCTCCTGATGCGTTAATGCCAATCCTGGTGGGCACTTCACAACGGAGCATTAAATCACTTCAATGGAATAAAGAAGGGAATATGTTGGCCTTTCTTTATGCTTCCGACACCAACAAAATTAAGCAGTATGAATTGGGAGTTTATTCATTACTGAAAGATTCCTTGATAACCTTCGGTGATTCAACCACCACAAAACCCTTCGGTTTTAAGGGAGTGAATGATAAGGTGCAGCCCACATTTTTTGATTATTTACCCTATGTAAAATTTGCGCTGAGCGATCGAGTGGTTTATCAAAAAGACACCTTATTGGAGTCTGAAAAAGTGCGATTAGATTTATGGTCACCTTCGGATCTCACCTTGCAACCACAACAACTATTGGAGATTAATGACGGGGATAAATCCGGAGATATTGTCGCGTTGCATTTAACCGATTTCAAACCCATGTTGTGGTGTCCAGATTCATTACAGGGATCGTTTAATATTCATCGACAAAGTAATTATTCGTTGGTGTATGATAATCAGCCCTATGCGATTCAAACGCAATGGAAAAATCCATCCCTGAGCGATGTGTATCGCTTAGACCTTAGAACAGGAAACCAAGTGCTTCTTAAAAAATCGATAGCCTATTTAGGGCATCTATCCAACGATGGAAGTTCATTGACCTATTTTGACCCGAAACGTAAAAATCACTACCTACTTCAAATCGACCAACAATTGAATGAAATCTGTATGAGTTGTACAGTGAACGAACCATGGGAAGAAGAGCTGAACGGCCAACCAATGGATCCAGGTCCTGCAGCTACCTATGGATTTAATGCCAACAGTGATGCGTATTATTATGCTTCACAAGATAATATCTATGAGTTTGATTTAAGCACGAAAAAAAATCGCTGTTTGACATTCAATGATACTAAAAATAGAGATTGGGAATGGGATTGGGAATGGATTAAATGGAATCCAGACTCAACCAATGTAGCGTGGAATAGTGGCTATTTACAAGCAAGAAACCGCAGCACAAAAAAAGTCTCTATTTGGACGGCAACGCCTTTATTTTTATTTCAATTATTGGATCGGGGAGATTTCAAAGTATTATCTTTTACTAAAGCAAAGGATACCTCAGTATATGTGCTTCGTCGCATGCGGGTTGATCAGTTTCCTGATGTTGAGGTCGGTGGCACCTTTGGCGTGTTTAAAAGAGCCTCATGGGCAAATCCTCAGCAGTCTGAATACAATTGGGTGACGGCTGAACTCATTCGGTGGAGGGGTTATAATGGATTCGAGTTAGAAGGAATCGTATACAAACCGGAAAATTATGATGCCACTAAAAAATATCCACTCTTGGTGTATTATTATGAACTGAACGGGGATAACTTACATAGTTATCGTGGCCCAGCCCCTACAGCCAGTACAATCAATCCAACCGAATATGCATCAGCAGGATATGTAGTATTGATTCCAGATATTCGGTATAAACCAGGGTACCCGGCTAAAGGAGCCTATGATTGCATAATGAGCGGAACCGATTACATGCTTAAACATTTTTCGATCGATTCTATGCGAATGGGCTTGCAAGGTCAAAGCTGGGGAGGGTATCAAACGGCCCAACTCATTACGATGACTAACCGATATAAGGCGGCAATGGCCGGAGCACCTGTAAGTAATATGTTCTCCGCATACGGCGGTATCCGCTGGGGTAGTGGGATTAACCGTCAGTTTCAATATGAATCTACCCAAAGTAGAATTGGGGCAACCATTTGGGATCGCCCGGACTTGTACATAGAGAACTCGCCGATTTTTCACTTACCCAAGGTCAATACTCCCTTACTCGTAATGGCAAATGACAAAGATGGCGCTGTTCCATGGTATCAAGGCATTGAGTTATATACCGGGTTACGTCGCCTTGGTAAACCGTGTTGGATGTTAAACTATAACGACGATGACCACAACCTGACACGCTTACCCAATAAAATGGACTTAAGCATTAGAATGCGCCAATTTTTTGATTTTTACTTGAATAATGGAGAACAACCTTTATGGATGAAAGAAGGAATTGAAGCGCGAGAAAAAGGTAAAGAATTTAAGTATTAACGGATAATAAATATCACTATGGAATACCTAAAGAACTTCATTGACGGTGCATATCATGCACCAGTTTCTGGACAATATATGGACAATGTGAATCCAGCAACAGGGGAAGTTTATTCTCAAATACCGAGATCCGGAGCAGATGATCTAACCATGGCAGTGAATGCCGCTGAACGTGCCTTTCCCTTATGGTCAAGGATGTCTGTGAATGAACGAAGTGCAATCTTACTTCGACTGGCAGCTGGTATTGAAGTGCGCATGGATGAATTTGTTATGGCAGAGTCCCGAGATAATGGCAAACCCGAAAAGTTAGCGGCACACGTGGATATCCCTCGTGCTGTATCGAATTTTCACTTTTTTGCTACAGCAATTGAACATTTTTCTTCGGAATCACATTACATGGAAAATGTTGGAATTAATTTCACAACCCGTCGGCCAATCGGAATTGTAGGGTGCATTTCCCCGTGGAATCTCCCCTTGTATTTATTCTCATGGAAAATTGCCCCGGCCTTAGCTGCAGGGAATTGTGTGATCGCTAAACCAAGTGAGATTACTCCGTATACAGCTTCCTTGCTCGGTAACATTGCAAATGAAGCAGGAATGCCCGCTGGCGTATTGAATATTTTACACGGCACAGGCCCGGAGATTGGGAATGAAATGGTTTCTCACCCGAAAATTAAGGCAATTTCCTTCACCGGTGGAACAGCCACAGGTCAACACATTGCCCGCATTGCCGCCCCCATGTTTAAGAAACTTAGCCTGGAATTAGGGGGTAAAAATCCAACCATTGTTTTTCCAGATGTGGATATAAAACAAACCGTAAAAGAAATCTTTAGGTCATCCTTTTCTAATCAAGGTCAAATCTGTTTATGCGGATCAAGAATTTTTGTGCATCAAGATATTTATGAGGCCTTTAAAATCGCTTTTGTGGATTGGGTCTCCTCCGCGAAAGTAAGTTATCCCGCAGATCCGAACGCGCAAATCGGTGCTGTAGTTTCTAAGGGGCATATGGAGAAAATCCTCGGATATATAGAATTAGCGAAGGAAGAAGGAGGACGTGTTTTAACTGGTGGTGTCCGCGTACACCTTGACGCACCTTATCACGATGGGTTCTACCTTGCGCCAACAGTCATAGAAGGGCTTTCGAATTCCTGCAGAACAAACCAAGAGGAGATTTTTGGTCCTGTAGTAACGATAATGCCATTTGCGGAGGAGTCAGAAGTACTTGCTATGGCAAATGACACTAAATATGGCCTGGCTGCTTCCGTGTGGACCAAAGATTTAAATGTGGCACATCGCATGGCAGATCGACTGGAAATGGGGATTGTTTGGGTGAATTCTTGGTTGATTCGAGACCTTAGAACTCCCTTTGGTGGCATGAAAGATTCTGGGGTTGGGCGTGAGGGGGGATGGGAAGCTCTTCGGTTTTTTACTGAACCGAAAAATATATTTATCAAGCACGAATAACCAAAGCGTGTTGAATTAATCTTCAACGGCAACAACAGAGGTGATCTCAGGAACCGCCTTTTTTATGGTTTCTTCGATTCCACCGCGCAAGGTAGATTGTTTCATTGAACAATCACTGCATGAACCGGTTAACCGAACTTTTACAATGCGGTCCGAGGTTACTTCCACCAATTCAACGTCACCGCCGTCATCATTAAGAAACGGTCGAATTAATGAAATGGCGGAGCTTACTCTTTGTTCAATGCTTTCCATAGTAACTGCTTATTTTTTTATAGCGTTTAGCCGAGTTGTAAAAGTATGAACTAATTCTTCAAATGCCAATCCAATGGCGGAACCTTTCTGAAGTACGGCAGGGCGCCCCACATCTCCCGCTTCTCGTATGCTCTGAACTAAGGGTATCGCACCAAGAAATTCAATTCCCATCCCGTTTGCTAAATTCTTTGCACCGTCTCTTCCGAAAATGTAGTATTTGTTTTCTGGCAATTCTTCAGGCGTAAACCAAGCCATATTTTCAACGATTCCAACAATGGGTACGTTAAGTCCATCCACCCTGAACATATTGATGCCTCGTCGTGCATCAGCCAACGCAACCTCTTGTGGTGTACTAATGATAACAACACCATCTAATGGTAAGGTTTGTAACAACGATAAATGGATGTCTCCTGTTCCTGGAGGTAAATCAATCAACAAATAATCCAATGTCCCCCAGTTTCCTTCCGTAATCAATTGGGTGAGGGCCTTTGATGCCATTGGTCCTCTCCAAACCACTGCATTTTCTTGGTCTGTGAAAAAACCAATTGATAAAAGTTTAACATTATAGTTCACCACCGGTTCAATCATGGATTTCCCATTGACCTCTACCATCGTGGGACGGTGACCAACTACATCGAACATAGTCGGGATACTCGGACCATAAATGTCCGCATCAATTAATCCAACACTGAATCCTGCTTGAGCTAATCCCACAGCTAAGTTGGCAGTTAAGGTAGATTTTCCAACCCCGCCTTTACCGGAAGCAATCGCCACCACATGAGTAACTTCAGGAAGCACACTGCGCCTACCTTTACGCTCAACACCTGAAACGGCTCTAACTTCACATTCAATCCTTAAATCCTCACCAAATTCTTTGGTTAATCTAAATCTGACCGCTTCTTCCATGCGTTTTCTGGCATGTAATGCTGGGTTAACACTGTTCACTTGTACGAAAATACGCGTCTCATCGATTTCAATATTTCCAAGCAAATTAGCGCTAACAATGTCTTGTTTGGAATCTGGGTCTGGAATGTTTGCTAATGCGTTTAATACAGCTTCTCTTGAAATCAATTGGATTTTATTTTAAAGGATTTTACGGACTTTTTCATAAGATCAATCACGGTTTTGCTATCGCCGCTTGCTTTGTTTTTTATCTCGTAATAATATTCGCCTAACTTGATTAAGCTGTAGATGTGATAAGATACATGTTTGTATTTTGGGACATTAATGTGTTTGATTAATTGCCGTTTGTAAATAATGCAATCACCCTCATCGGAGATAATTGATACCTTGAAAACATCGTCTTCTTGAAGTGATTTTTTAAACTCCTCTAATTTACTAGCGTTATCCCCCCAATCTTCAATAAATAATCGGAAATTTGGTCCGGCCATGACTTTCCATTTGAATTCCTCCTCATGTTCAATCGTAGTTTGAAAGGATGCTCCAATTCCAGCCGTTTCATCGGGGATAAATAAGGTGGCATCCAAGTCGTAAGGGCTCAGGTCAACAGCTTTGAATTGATAGTAATCCTCAGAAATCGCTTGCTTATTATCCATGTTGTTACACGACCACAATAATCCAAGAAATAAAAGAACAAGAAGATTCTGTTTCATGAGATGAATTATATGTCAGCGAAGATATATACTTTTGAATAAAACAAGATAATGAATCGAAAGTTGACGCTTATTGCCCTTATAATTTTTGCCCTATCCATTGCTTGTGGCGCTTTCGGTGCCCACGCGCTAAAGGAGATTGTTGCGGTGAAATGGCAGCTTGCCTTTGAAACAGCGGTGAGATATCAGATTTATGGAGCGCTTTTACTCTTAATCCTTTCCTTTCAATCAACGTTTCATCAGGCCCAATTTAAACGATGGATTGTGCTCTTCTTGGTTGGATTAGCCTGCTTTTCTGGTTCAATTTATGGGCTTGTTGCTGCCGAAATAACGCACGTAAATCTTTCCTTTCTTGGCCCAATCACACCCCTCGGAGGACTATTAATGATCAGTTCTGTCTTGGTGATCGGAATTAAGTACGCCACAAATAAAGCCGATTAGTAGGGGAATTCCTTGTAATTTGATAACTTTGCGTACGACTAAAATCCGGAGCTAAAGATGGATAAAATTTCATATGTGGGGAACGCTGATGTAAATGCCATTGAGCATCTCTATAACCAATACAAACAAGACCCAACTACTGTTGATTTAAGTTGGCAGAAGTTCTTTGAGGGTTTTGAATTTGCGCAAACTGATTTCTCTGCTGCCGGAGGGATCCCTGAGAATTTCCAAAAAGAATTTAATGTAATCAATTTGATTAATGCCTACCGAACTCGAGGGCATTTGTTTACGAAAACCAACCCCGTTCGGGAACGTAGAAAATATTTACCAACCCTGGAAGTTGAGAATTTTGGATTAGCTCAAGCCGACTTGACCCTAATCTTCCAGGCTGGGGAGGAAATTGGTATTGGTCCGGCAACGCTAAACGAGATTATTCAACACCTCGAATTAACGTATTGCCAATCAATTGGCATTGAATTTATTTACATGCGTCATCCTGAACGCCTTGCTTGGATGAAAAATCGCATTGAATTGAAAAATAGACCGGTCCTCGATGTTACTCGGAAACTAAAGATTTTTGAAAAACTCACACAAGCATCAGCGTTTGAATCGTTTTTAGGTAAAAAGTTTGTCGGGCAAAAACGGTTCTCCATCGAAGGAGGAGAGGCATTAATCCCCGCCCTTGACACCCTTATTCATAAAGGATCGGAAGCAGGTATTTCTTATTTTGTTATGGGAATGTCGCACCGTGGCCGCTTAAATACCCTTGCCAATATTTTTAACAAAAAGCCCAGTGACATTTTCTCGGAATTCGAAGGAAAAGAATTTGATTTTGAGGTGTCTTTTGATGGGGACGTGAAGTATCATCAAGGGTTTACCACCCATATTACCTTGGACAGCGGACAGGAACTGGGCTTGACCTTGGCACCCAATCCTTCGCATCTCGAGGCGGTAAATACCGTAGTTGAGGGCATTGCTCGCGCAAAAATTGATCATGTGTTACACAGCGAGGACAAGATTTGTCCTGTTTTAATTCATGGGGATGCCGCGATTGCCGGACAAGGAATTGTATATGAAACCATACAAATGGCCCAATTAGATGGATACCGAGTAGGAGGTACCATACACATTGTGGTAAACAATCAAGTGGGCTTTACTACTAACTATTTAGATGGCAGGTCTTCTACCTATTGTACGGATGTCGCTAAGACCACGCTTTCTCCGGTTTTTCATGTGAATGGAGACGATGTTGAGGCGGTCGTGCAGGCCATGGAAATTGCGGTAGCGTATCGCCAAGAATTCAAGCGCGATATCTTTATCGACTTATTGTGCTACAGAAAGTACGGACACAATGAAGGCGATGAGCCCAAGTTTACACAGCCGACCCTCTATGATATCATCATGAAGCACCCTAATCCTAAAGTGATTTATCAGCGTCAATTAGAAGCGGAGGGTGTCTTGACGGAAGAAACAGCAAAACACATCGAAGAACAATACATTCAATTCCTAGAATCTGAAGTTGAAATTGCTCGCAAGAACGACAAGGCCCAAGTATTTGATTTCTTAAGTGCAACATGGGAAGGTTTCCGACACGGGAAAGCCCTTGATTTTGAGAAATCTCCTGAAACTGGAGTTGCAAAAGAAGTGCTGCAAGAATTGGGAAGAAAATTAGCCACCCTTCCTGCGGATAAAAAGTATTTTAGAAAAATCTCAAAGATTTATGAAGATCGTCTGAATGCGATTGAAAACAACAGATTGGATTGGGGTACTGCCGAAATGTTGGCGTATGCGACGCTCCTGAATGAAGGACACAGTGTCAGACTATCCGGGCAAGACGTTGAACGCGGTACATTTTCACACCGGCATGCTGTGGTTATAACGGAAGATACAGAGGAAGAGATTGAACCGCTGAACTATTTAAGTGAACATCAAGCGAAGTTTTATGTCTATAATTCCTTGCTTTCAGAATATGGAGTACTCGGATTTGAATATGGATATTCCTTAGCCCACCCAACCGGGTTAACCATCTGGGAGGCACAATTCGGAGACTTCTTCAACGGTGCTCAGATTATGATTGATCAGTTTATTTCTGCTGGCGAAGATAAATGGGCAACACAGTCAGGCTTGATGCTGTTGCTTCCGCATGGATACGAAGGACAAGGAGCGGAACATTCTAGCGCAAGAATTGAACGATTTTTGCAGCAATGTGCCGATTTGAATATGCAGATTGTGAATACCTCAACACCCGCCAATCATTTCCATGTAATCAGACGTCAATTAAAACGTGATTTCAGAAAACCATTGGTTGTGTTTTCCCCGAAAATGTTATTGCGTTATCCAGACGCTACATCCACCTTGGAAGCAATGGAAAAAGGTGGTTTCTGCGAAGTGTTAGATGATACTGGGGTGGATGTAAATAACGTGGACACCGTGGTCTTATGTTCTGGAAAGTTCTACTATGAAATGAAAGTGAAAGCGAAGGAATTAGGAGTACAAAACATGGCCTTTGTGCGCGTTGAACAATTATATCCCCTTCCAGAGAAACAAATCAATGAGATTATCGGAAAATATAGTCCCACCCAGGTGATTTGGGCTCAAGAAGAACCTGCAAACATGGGAGCTTGGACCTACATGGCAATGAATTTAAGGGCTTTGAACCTTGTAGGCATTCACAGAGGAGCAAGTGCTGCCCCTGCGGAAGGTTCCAAAAAATTGCATGAAAAACGCTTATCCAACCTATACGATTCGCTTTTTGCGTATGCTAAATTAACAGTTGAAAAATAATATTATGGCAATACTTGAAATGAAAGTGCCCTCTCCGGGGGAATCAATATCAGAAGTTGAAATCGCACAATGGTTAGTCGCAGATGGAGATTATGTGGAGAAAGATCAAGCCATTGCCGAGGTAGATTCAGATAAAGCAACCTTAGAATTACCCGCTGAACAAAGCGGTGTAATTTCAATTAAAGCGCAAGAAGGAGATACCGTTAAGGTAGGGCAAGTGGTATGTTTAATCGATACCAGTGCAGCCAAGCCAGCCGGTAGCGCGCCAGCCAAAGAAGTGGCAAGCCCACCCGCTGCGGCTCCAGCACCAAAAAAAGAGGAGGCTGTAGTGCCAAATCCAAACCCAGTAGCATCATATGCTGCAGGAACTCCTTCTCCCGCTGCCGCTAAATTAATGGAGGAAAATAAGGTTAATACCACCGGAATTATTGCCACGGGTAAAGATGGACGCATCACAAAAAATGACGTAATGAACGCCTTATCCGCAGGCTTTGATGCCACGGCTTCCGCAGGTTGGGGAGGTACGCGAGAAACTCGTCGTGAGAAAATGTCGATGCTGCGTAGAAAAATTGCAGAACGTTTGGTTGCGGTAAAGAGTGAAACAGCGATGTTAACTACCTTCAATGAAATCGACATGAAACCGGTCATGGATTTGCGTTCAAAGTATAAAGATGCGTTTTCAAAACATCACGAAGTCAACCTTGGATTTATGTCCTTTTTTACCAAAGCAGTAACAGAAGCACTAAAGTTGTTCCCTGCTGTAAACGGTCAAATCGATGGAAATGAAATGATTTTTCACGACTATGCCGATGTAGGTATTGCCGTATCTTCTCCAAAAGGATTGATGGTTCCCATATTACGCAATGCTGAGCAGATGTCATTGGCTGAAATTGAACGCGAAATCAAACGCTTAGCAGTAAAGGCGAGAGACGGAAAAATTACCCCTGAAGACATGACAGGAGGTACCTTCACCATTACCAATGGCGGAGTTTTCGGTTCCATGTTGTCTACCCCAATCATTAACCCTCCGCAATCCGCAATTCTTGGAATGCATAACATTGTGGAACGCCCAGTAGCGGTGAATGGTCAAGTAGAAATTCGACCAATCATGTATGTGGCCTTATCCTACGACCATAGAATAATTGACGGGAAAGAATCCGTTGGATTTTTAGTGAAAGTGAAAGAAATGCTGGAACATCCGGAACGAATGCTATTCGGAGCAAAAGATCCAGCCCAAATATTATTGGGATTATAATCCAAACCAACTTATGGCAAAAATTAGAAAGCAGGATGCGTTGGATTACCATGCGATGGGAAGACCTGGCAAAATAGAAGTAGTTCCAACGAAACCTTATTCTTCTCAACGCGATTTATCCTTGGCGTATTCCCCAGGGGTGGCAGAGCCGTGCTTGAAAATTGCAGAGAACAAAGAGGATGTGTATAAATACACCAGTAAATCCAACTTGGTAGCCGTAATTTCTAACGGAACGGCTGTGTTGGGACTTGGCGATATTGGCCCGGAAGCATCCAAGCCAGTGATGGAAGGAAAGGGATTGCTGTTTAAGATTTTTGCAGATATTGATGTATTTGACATCGAGATTGATGCGAAAGATCCTGAGTTGTTTATTCAAACGGTTAAGGCAATTGCACCAACCTTTGGAGGAATAAACCTAGAAGACATCAAAGCACCCGAAGCATTCGAAATCGAACGTCGATTGAAAGCGGAATTGGACATTCCAATCATGCATGACGACCAACACGGTACAGCGATTATTTCCTCCGCAGCCTTACTCAATGCCTTAGAATTGGCAAAAAAGAAAATTGAGCGCGTTAAAATTGTGATCTCAGGTGCAGGTGCTTCTGCCTTGTCTTGCGCGAAGATGTATGTGGCATTAGGAGCTAAA
Source organism: Flavobacteriales bacterium (assembly GCA_947500755.1). Classification (GTDB taxonomy): domain Bacteria; phylum Bacteroidota; class Bacteroidia; order Flavobacteriales_D; family Crocinitomicaceae; genus UBA952. The sequence continues at coordinate 2,639 of CANMTO010000012.1, read as the reverse complement.
GTTCCCAATATTTATATGTTTGATTCGAAAGGATTGATTGGCGAATTTAGAAGTGATCTTGATGAAATGAAGTCTTTTTTTGCAAGCCATAAGAAAGAAGTTTCTTTTGAAGACGCATTTAAAGGAGCGGATGTGTTTTTAGGCCTTTCTCGTGGGGGCCTTGTAAACAAAGAAATGATTAAGAAAATGGCTAAGGACCCCATTGTTTTTGCATTGGCTAATCCGGATCCCGAAATTTCGTACAAAGATGCTACGTCAGTTCGTAAAGATATCATCATGGCGACCGGACGTTCGGATCATCCGAATCAGGTTAATAATGTCTTAGGTTTTCCCTTTATTTTCCGAGGAGCACTCGATGTTCGAGCGACTACCATTAATGAAGAAATGAAATTAGCAGCGGTGAAAGCCATTGCCTCTCTTGCGAAGGAAACCATCCCAGAGGAAGTGATTGAAGCTTACGGGGAGAAGAACATTTCATTTGGTCGAGAACAAATCATCCCCAAGCCCCTAGACCCGCGTTTAATTTATTCCGTGGCCCCAGCCGTTGCAAAAGCAGCAATGGATTCCGGTGTAGCTAAAAATCCAATTAAAGATTGGCAGAAATACGAGGCGGAATTAAAAGCTCGCTTAGGGTTGGATAATGAATTAATGCGAAACATCACGGCTAAAGCACAGAGCAATCCAAAGAAGGTTGTTTTTGCTGAAGCAGATAATGCTAAAATCTTAAAGGCGGCACAAGTTTCCTATGAAGAAGGAGTCGCTTTTCCAATTCTCCTTGGGGATAGAGATGTCATTCTCGCATTAATGGAAGAATATAACGTTGAACTTCCCGAGGTTACCATTATTGATCCAAAAGCAGATTCAGAAGAGGAGCGTCGTACTAATTTCGGAAAAGAGTTCTTTGAACGTAGAAAACGAAAAGGATTAACTGAATTTGAGGCAGTAAAGTTGATGCGTGAACGAAATCATTTTGGTGCTATGATGGTTGATATGGGCTTCGCTGATGCGATGATTACTGGTTTAACACGTTCCTATCGGTCTTCGGTTAAACCGTTGTTGCAAATTATTGGCCTTGAAAAGGATGTTAAAACTGTTGCCGGCATGTATATTTTGAATACAAAACGCGGCCCAATGTTCCTGGCGGATACTACCGTTAATTTGAATCCAAATGCCAGTCAAATTGCAGAAATCACCATCAGTGTGGCTAAAACAATTCGGAAACTTAAAGTGCAACCTAAAATTGCCTTGTTGAGTTATTCCAACTTTGGTTCCTCTCCCGGTCCGGATGCTGAAAAAATGGCAGAAGCCGTTGCAACGCTTCATGCGGAACACCCTAATTTAATTGTGGATGGGGAAATTCAAGCAAACTTTGCCCTTAACTCAGATCTGTTGCTAGAGAAATTCCCGTTTTCCACCCTAGCAAATAAAGAAGTCAATACCTTGATTTTTCCAAATTTGTCAGCAGGAAATATCTCGTATAAATTATTACAGCAAATGACTGATAGTGATGCGGTTGGACCAATCCTTATTGGGATGAGAAAATCCATTCATGTGGTTCAGCTAGGAGCTACCGTTAGAGAAATAATTAACATGGTGAAAGTGGCGGTTATTGACGCTCAAAATAAATAAAGTATGATTGCACAACTGCAAGGACGCCTTGTTGAAAAACATCCAACAGAACTCATCATTGATTGCGGTGGGGTTGGTTACGAAGTTAAAATTTCGTTGAATTGCTTCTCAGCCTTGGGTGATTCGGAACAAGTGAGGGTTTTTACTAAACTCATTGTGCGGGAAGATGCACATCTGCTTTATGGCTTTCACGCCAAAGAAGAACGCGAAATGTTTATTCATTTAATTAGTGTTTCAGGAATTGGGCCAAATACTGCGATGATTATGTTGTCTTCTATGGTCCCCGAAGACATTGCTAAGGCAATTCAAACGGAGGATGTGGTAACGATTCAAAAAATCAAAGGAATTGGCGCTAAAACCGCCCAACGAGTGATCCTTGATTTGAAAGGAAAAGTCGTGAAATTATCCGAACAAGCACAAAATATATTCAGCGCAAACAATACAAATCGATTTGATGCGTTAACGGCCCTAGTTTCTTTGGGCTTTGATAAAAAAGCTGCTGAAAAAGCAATAGAACGCGTGGATACCGGTAATGAACCGGTTGAAACATTAATAAAGGAGGCCCTGAAAGTATTATAGTGAATTGGTGTAAGAGAAATATTATTTCTAATGCTTGGGTATTGGGCTTACTTTTAGCCCTTTTTCCATGTGTATCATATGCCCAAGGTCCCGTGCTCCCTTTTCCAATTAATCCATCGTTTAACACGTATAATAACAATCAACAATCCTTTGATTTAGGTGATCCCACCAACATGCAACAAACCATTGAATATGACCCAGAAACTGGTCATTACGTGTTTAAGCAAACGGTAGGTGATGGACTTCTGTTCCGGAACCCTACATCCATGTCCTTGGATGACTATTTGAAGTATAAGAACAAACAATTTGAAGGTCAAAACTGGGAGCAACAAATCGAAGAAGAGTCGGTGGTTGGAAGATCCTTTGAACTACCCATTAAAATAGGAAGTAAAGTATTTGAAAGTATTTTTGGTTCAGGTGAAATTGTAATT
>CANMTO010000011.1 GCA_947500755.1 Flavobacteriales bacterium | reverse complement strand
TTCGTGCCAAGGATGTACGATTATCATCCAGATTCAATTCCGGCACCTTACAACCACAGTAACATTGATTCTGATGAGGTGTTGTACTATGTTGATGGGGATTTTATGAGTAGAAACAACATCGAGCAAGGACAGATTACCTTGCATCCGGCGGGGATTCCGCACGGACCGCATCCAGGAGCCTACGAGCGAAGCATTGGAAAAACAGAAACACAGGAGTTAGCGGTAATGATAGATACCTTTAGGCCCTTAAAGGTTACAAAACAAGCCCTAGGATTAAAAGTTGATGGCTATGAAAAGTCATGGATTCACTAAAAAATATTAGAATATAACATGGGAGCAGATATAAAAAATTTAAAAGACATTGCAAACTATGAATATGGCTTGAAAAAAATCTTCGAAGATGCGGAGGATTTCTTGCCTTTACTCGGGACAGATTATGTGGAAATGTATGTAGGGAATGCGAAGCAGTCGGCACTCTATTACAAAACGGCCTTTGGATTTCAATCGGAAGCCTATGCAGGATTGGAAACTGGCATGAAAGACCGAGTTTCTTATGTGTTGCGACAAGATAAGATTCGCTTAGTATTGACTACGCCATTGAATGAAGACGGGGAATTAAATGAACACATTGTAAAACATGGTGATGGAGTAAAGGTTGTTGCCTTGTGGGTTGAAGATGCAACTAAAGCGTTTGAAGAAACCGTGAAACGAGGTGCAAAACCGTACATGGAACCTACACGTCAGGAAGATGCTCATGGGTATGTAGTACGTTCAGGGATTTATACCTACGGAGAAACCGTACACGTTTTCGTAGAGCGGAAAGGCTATGATGGGATATTCCTGCCGGGATATAGAAAATGGGAATCGCATTACAATCCAGCACCTGTTGGCTTAAAGTTTATTGATCACATGGTGGGTAATGTGGGATGGAACGAAATGAACACTTGGGTAGAATTTTATGCGAAGGTGATGGGATTTGCTCAAATTGTTTCGTTTGATGATAAAGACATTTCTACGGATTTTACGGCCTTGATGTCTAAGGTAATGAGTAATGGGAATGGTCGCATTAAATTTCCGATAAACGAACCAGCTGAAGGAAAAAAGAAATCGCAGATTGAAGAATATCTCGATTTTTATAATGGACCAGGGGTACAGCATATTGCTGTGGCAACTGATGATATTGTTACAACTGTTTCTGCCATGCGCGATCGAGGAGTAGAATTTCTTTATGTACCTGAAACGTATTATGAGGGTTTAATTGAGCGCGTAGGCGAAATTGACGAGGATGTTTCCACCTTGAAAAAGCACGGGATTTTGATTGACCGTGATGATGAAGGGTATTTGTTGCAATTATTTACTAAGCCAGTCGTTGACCGTCCAACCTTGTTTTTTGAGATTATTCAACGCAAAGGAGCACAATCCTTTGGTAAAGGTAATTTCAAAGCCTTGTTTGAAGCTATAGAGCGGGAACAAGAAAATCGGGGGACCTTGTAATTGAAAATAAGCATAATAAAAAAGGGAGGCTTGCCTCCCTTTTTTGTTGTTATTGATTTTGACTTATACCGTCATGATGTCCTTCTCTTTGATTTCGAGAATGTCATCAATGCGCTTAATGAAAACATTCGTGATTTGTTGTACTTGTTCTTCAGCACCTTTTGCTAAATCTTCGGATAAGCCGTCATTTTTCATGTCTTTAATCATGTCCATGGCATCTTTTCGTTGGCTTCGTATCCCAACTTTCGCGTGTTCGCATTCCGCCTTGGCGCGCTTCACCAAATCACGCCGCCGCTCCTCAGTCAACGGTGGAACGGAAATTATCAATTGCTCTCCGTTACTCTGGGGATTTAATCCAAGGTTTGCATTAAGAATTCCTTTTGCAATATCGTTTAACAAGGGTTTTTCCCACGGCTGCACTACAATAGTTCGCGCATCAATTGTATTGACATTGGCGACTTGTTGCAGGGGTGTCATGGACCCATAATATTCCACCATTACGCCGTTGAGCATTCCCGGACTGGCCTTTCCAGCTCTTACCTTGCTTAATTCTGCATCTAAATGAACGAGGGTCTTTTCACTGGAAGACTTGAACTCGTCAAAGATCATATCTAATTCTTCTGTCATCGGACTAATTATGTACGAGGGTTCCTACTTTCTTACCGTTTAGTAAGTCTTTTAGATTACCGGGGGTATCCATGTCAAATACTATAATCGGTAAGTTATTTTCTTTACATAAGGTAAATGCCGTCAGATCCATAACGCTCAGGCCTTGCTGGTAAACTTCATCAAAGGTAATGTGCTCATATTTTACGGCACTGCTATCTTTAAACGGATCGGCTGTATAGATTCCATCTACCCGAGTGCCTTTTAAAATTACATCTGCATTAATTTCTATAGCTCTTAGGCTCGCAGCCGAATCTGTAGTAAAGAATGGGTTTCCTGTTCCTGCACCAAAGATTACAATTCTTCCTTTTTCCAAATGACGAACAGCTCTTCTTCGAATAAACGGTTCAGCAATCGCTTTCATTTCTATTGCGGAAAGTAAGCGGGTTTGTAATCCTGAAATTTCAAGAGCAGATTGTAAGGCCATAGAATTAATCATAGTGGCCAACATGCCCATGTAGTCTCCGTGGGTTCGATCCATGCCCCCTTCTTCCGCTTGAACCCCTCGGAAGATGTTGCCTCCCCCGATAACAATCGCAATTTCAATTCCCTGCTCATGGATTTCTTTAATTTCAGCAGCGTAATTCGCAAGGCGTTGATTATCAATGCCAAATTGTTTCGAACCCATCAAGGATTCACCACTTAGTTTTAAAAGGATACGTTTGTACTTCATGATTTGCGTTCAAATATAATAAAATCAATCTTGTGTGATAAAAAAAAAGCCTCACAATTGTGAGGCTTTTTCGTATTAACTTAACGAAAATCTTCGGAAATCGGTGACTGTAAGTCCTTTCTCCGTAGTATTTAAGAATTGTTCTACAGTAAGTTTGTTGTCGCGAACGAATTGTTGACTTAACAACGTATTTTCTTGGAAGAATTTATTCAACCTACCCATGGCAATTTTTTCTGCCATGTCTGCTGGTTTTCCTTCTTGAATAGCAAGATCTTTACCAACTTCAATTTCACGTTCAATGGTTCTTGCATCAACGCCGTCCTTATTAATTGCAATTGGATTCATTGCAGCAACTTGCATCGCCACTTGACGACCAGCCTCAGCGGCATCTTCTGTTGAATTATTCAATACCACCATGGTCGCAAGTTGATTGCCCGGGTGATTGTAGGCTACTACACACTCACCGCGCAATACTGCATATGTGGAAAGATCTAGTTTTTCACCAATTACACCAATTTGCTCTGTGATTTTATCTTCTACGCTTAACTTACCATCGTATGACAATGCTTTAAGTGCCTCTGCGCTTTCTGGTAGGTTGGCAATGGCTAAATCAACCAATGATTGCACCAAGGAAACATATCCTTCGTTTTTAGCAACGAAATCTGTTTCACAATTTAAAGATAGAATAACGCCTGCTTTGCCATCTTCCGTAGATTGAGCAAGAATAAGTCCTTCTTTAGCATCATTTCCCCCACGTTTTGCAGCTATTTTCTGTCCTTTCTTTCGAAGAAGATCAATCGCGGTTTCAAAATCCCCGTTTGCTTCTACAAGTGCATTCTTGCAATCCATCATACCGGCACCGGTCTGTTGTCTTAGTTTGTTTACGTCTGCTGCTGTAATTGCCATGACTTAAAAATATAAAGAGTTAATAATTACGCTTCTTCCGTTGCAGTTTCATCGGTAGAGTTTTCTTCCACTGCAGGAGCCTCTTCCACTGCAGGAGCTTCTTCCGCTACAGGAGCTTCTTCCGCTACAGGAGCCTCTTCCACTACAGGAGCTTCTTCCGCTACAGGAGCTTCTTCCACTGCAGGAGCTTCTTCCGCTACTGGAGCTTCTTCTGCTACTGGAGCTTCTTCTGCTACTGGAGCTTCTTCTGCTACTGGAGCTTCTTCCACTAAAGGAGCTTCTTCCGCTACAGGATCTTCTTCCACTACAGGAGCTTCTTCCACTGCTGTTTTAGCCGCTTTAACTGCTCTCCGCTCAGCTACTGGCGCTCCAGCTACAACCTCATCTGAGCCTTCTTCGTTCGCATCACCTTTCGAGTTTTTACGGTCTTCTAACCCTTGTTGGATCGCATTACAAATTTCATCCAATATTAAAGCAATTGATTTGGTAGCATCGTCGTTTGCGGGAATAGGAAAGTCAACCAATTTTGGGTTTGAATTCGTGTCTACAATCGCAAAGGTTGGAATATTTAAACGCTTTGCCTCTGCTAATGCAATGTGCTCCTTAAGGATGTCAACAATGAAGATAGCTGCAGGCTGACGCGTCATGTCTGAAATAGAACCAAAGTTTTTTTCAAGTTTGTCCCGTTGACGAGATTTGAACAATTTTTCGCGCTTGTTTAATGTATCCCAAGTTCCATCAGATTTCATCTTATCGATGAGTGTCATTTTACGAATCGATTTTCTTGTGGTTTGGAAGTTAGTAAGCATACCTCCAGACCAACGTTCTGTAACGAATGGCATGTTCACCTGAGCTACGCGTTGTGCAACGATTTCTTTGGCTTGCTTTTTAGTGGCAACAAATAAAACTTTTTTACCAGAGCGCGCGATTTGTTTCATTGCTGCCGAGGCTTGTTCAAGATGAACAATCGTTTTATTTAAATCGATGATATGGATTCCCTTTTTTTCTTCGAAAATGTAAGGAGCCATTGCTGGATTCCATTTTCTTTTAAGGTGACCAAAATGTACTCCCGCTTCGAGAAGTCTTTCAAATGTTATTTTTGACATATATAATTGTTTACGTTCCTAATTTAAAGCAATTGCTGAGGGATAAAAGGTGCTCAGCAATTTGGATACTAAACCTCCAAGTTTTCGATTAACGTTTCGAGAACTGGAATTTCTTTCTTGCTTTTGGCTGACCTGGTTTCTTACGCTCTACCATTCTCGGGTCACGCGTCATCAATCCTTCTGCTCGTAATGCCGGTTTAAAATCTTCAGATATTTCAACCAAGGCTCTGGAAATACCCAAGCGAACAGCCTCGGCTTGTCCGTTGATTCCACCGCCATTCACCGTAGCTTTAACATTATACTGACCGACTGTTTCTGTTATTTCAAACGGTTGTTTTATTTTTGTTAACAAAAGATTTGTAGGGAAAAATTCAGATACAGGACGATTGTTGATCGTTACTTCTCCCTTACCTTTTGAAAGATAAACACGCGCTACGGCTGTTTTTCTTCTTCCTAAAGCATTTGTAATATCCATGAGTTATAATAAATTGTCTAAGTTCAACACTTCAGGTTGTTGCGCATCATGTTTGTGAGCAGTTCCTCTGTATACTTTCAAGTTGGTGTAAATTTGACGTCCCAACGTATTTTTTGGCAACATCCCTTTGATGGCTTTTTCGATTAAGCGCTCTGGATGTTTCTTTAACATGACCTCTGCGGAAGTAAAACGCTGACCTCCCGGATATCCTGAGTATCTTACGTATTCTTTATTTTCCAGCTTTGTGCCTGAAAACGCAACCTTTTCTGCATTAATAATAATTACGTTATCACCACAATCTGCATGAGGGGTGTAACATGTTTTGTATTTACCTCGAAGCACCTTAGCTATCACACTGGCCAAACGACCAACATGATGCCCTGATGCATCTACAATAAACCACTTTTTATCTGCGGTTGCAGTATTTCCTGATATTGTTCTGTAACTTAACGTATCCACAAGCGTAATAATTTAACAGTAAAACCCTATTTTAAGGGGGTGCAAAGATAGAAGGAATGTTTTAATTTTCCAACCCGAGTGAAAAAAAAGTGCAATTATTTTGATTTAAATGCATGGATAGCATTTCGAGTGAATTCACTCAGCACTAATCTTCCACTAATTCCGGCCCGTTCAATCAAAAGCTGATCCCAATTTGCAGTACCTTGCCAAAAAATATGTTTCAATTCGTTCATAGCTTCTGGATTCGATTCAGATAATCGTTGAGCTAAGCCATCAACCGCTTCATCCATCTGCTCGATACGTTCAAATACTTCAGTATACAACCCTTTATTCTTGGCCCATTCGGCACTTCGCCATGCTGTCGCATTGATCGCTAATTCGCTCATGGCTGAAACACCTATTTTTCTGGCTACGGCAGGTCCAACTACGAAAGGCCCGATGCCAACTGCCAATTCAGAGAGTTTTATGTCGGCTTGGTTGGTAGCAAAACAATAGTCTACGGCCGCTGCAATTCCAACACCGCCCCCAACCGCCTTTCCTTGAACACGACCAATGATTAATTGCTTTGCTGTTCGGCATGCATTAATCACCTTCGCAAACCCTGAAAAAAACTCAAGCCCACTTTCGTAATCTTTGATAGCCACAAGTTCATCAAAACTAGCTCCAGCGCAAAACGTTTTCTCGCCAAGAGACTTTAGTACTATGACGCGCACTTCTGAGTTTTCCCCAATGCTTGTGATTTCCTCTGCTAGTTTGTTAAGAATTATTCCAGGTAATGAGTTGCTTTGTGGATGTCCAAAGGTTATGGTCGCAATTCCCTGCCCAATACTGCTTACTACAGATCCGTTTCCCATGCTATTTTAGTGTAAAGCTATCGGTTCCGATCAGTTGTCCTTCGCAGTAAATCTTAACCTTGAAATTACCTTTCTCCACCTCTTGTCCTTTCAAATCATAATAGATTGTGAGGTCTATCGCTTGATTGTTATAATCAATGTCTTTTTTGTCTGAATACGCCTGTTGCCCAGTATCTGTATCCATGACATGATTTGCCTTGTTCTGTAAAACAGCACCACTTGGCGCAATTATTTGAAGATAGACCGCTTTCTTACCACTGCTTGCAATCTGATTCTCTCCGATGGTGAATGACGCCCTCATTTGTACAGCATTCTTTGCTTTAGGTGTTGGCTCGGTGGTGTTGTTTAACTTCATTCGCATAGCCTCTGAAATAAACCCGTAGGCTTGCAGCTTTTCACCTTTTTTTAACTGCTCTGACTTTTGTTCCGAGTCCTTTTTGTAAGTATCCCGTTCACTTGTTGTTTCCGTGAGTTTAGTGGTTGTTTCGTCTAACACAGAGGTTAGCTTTATATTCAGGGTATTCAATGAATCAATTTGTTTCACATACCCGCGCATGATCGAGCGAAGAACTTCGTTTTCTTTCTTCAAATTAAAGAGTTCTCGCGCTGATAATTTCTTATTCGAGTTGAGTTTAGTCAGTAATTGTGAAATTTGTGCTTTTTGTTTGTTTAAACTGTCGGCTTTGCTTCGATCCATATCAATCAAGCGGTCGTAGGTGTCGAGCATATTTTTGAAATCAGTTTTGAGATCGTTAGACAGGCCCCCCACATAGCCCTCCAACATTTTATTCATCCCTTCCATGTCTGATTTCAAGATGATGTTATCATTTTGACATTGATTCAATTCACTTCGCTTTGCGGACCACATAAAGGTTAATGCGGCAAGCCCAATTAATAAAATCCCTACAACACTGTATAGGATTAAGCTCGATGATTTTTGTTGGTTTTCAGTCATATGTAATTTTTAACAAAGGTAAAACAATTCAAGTTATGTGCTCACAGAATTTTGAACAGACACATAACGAATAAATCTTTGGATAGATGCCTCTCCAACTGCAGAAAATCGGTCGTCTGTACTTGCGGGAAAAGGTCCTCCGTGATGCATGTTCGCTACCACAGAAACCCCCGTTGGAACGCCGTTCAATATCACGCGTCCTGCGTGCGTACATGCCCACTTAAAAAACACGGATGTTTCGGGGTTTTCTCCAATCAAGGTTATGGTTAATTGACCTTTCAAGGGTGCAAGACCCCGCAATAATTCATCGGATGTATCGTAAGCCACAATCACTGCCGTCGGACCAAAAAGTTCTTGTTGAAGGGACGGGTTTTTTAGGAATTGCTCGATAGAAACTTGAAAAAATCCACGTGTTATTCCAAATTCCTTTTCCGTTGATAAATAGGACTTACCATCGAAGTTCCGCGTTATTTCTTCTAGTTTGCAATGATATCGTTCTTGCACCGAGGGGTGCAGCATGGGATGGGGTGCCGCTTTTTTAAACGCATAATCTAAGATTTTCAAGGCCTCGGGAAGCATCGAATTCGGACAAAACAGAACTCCTGGTTTGGTGCAGAATTGCCCGGCATCTGTGGTTATGGATTGCACCAAAGAATTCAGGTGAATGCTCAGTCCTTGCTCATTTGGGAGGATAATAACCGGATTAATGCTGCCCATCTCGGCAAAGCAAGGAATTGGGTCTTTCCTGTTTTGGGTAAGCCGATAGAGGGCCATTCCGCCCGAAAAACTCCCTGTAAATCCGCACCCTTTGATTCGAGGGTCTTGAACCAAGGTTTGTCCAATGTCGAATCCATCATCCAGCACATGACCGAAAACCCCCGGGTGAAGGTTGAGCTTTTCACGTGCATTGTAAATCAGTTTGGCACTCAGTAAACTTGTACCGGCGTGAAGAGGATGCCCTTTAACAATCACAGGGCAACCTGCCGCAAAAGCGCCCATTACATCCCCCCCAAGCGTGGCGTAAGCCAAGGGGAAGTTTGATGCACCAAATACAGCGATCGGCCCAAGAGGCATAGGTTTTTTTGATATGGTCCGGTCTGGTAAAATGCTCTTGTTTTTTTGAATGCTTAGCGCAATAGCTGCATCCCGATAGGCATTAAGTTGCTTGAGTGTGCGGTCAAATTCGGCATTAAACCTTAGGCGTCCAAGGCTGCTTTCTGTTGAATATACTTCAAAGAGTGCTTCTTTGTGATAAATGATTTGCGCGTGGATTTCTGAAAGAAATTCTACCCTTGTTGCGATGTCAAGTAAGGCTTCGTTGTGATGGGCGAGCTCCGCTGAAACTAAGCACCTGCTAAGGTCTTCCCGGCTAGAAATTAGGTATTTATTCGGATTTACACTGCCCAGGCGACAATTATATGTCTCAATAAAAGAGGACAAGGGTCTAGACCGCTTCTACGGTATAGGTGTACGACTCCATGATGGCATTGGCCAACATTTTTTTACAGGCTTCTTCAACCCGTTCTTTCGCCGTTTCCATAGAGTCTGATTCAACGAACAAACGAATATGTCTTCCTATTCTAACGCCTTCTATTTCATGCATGCCAATAGATGCCATGGCATGGGTAACTGCTTTGCCTTGAGGGTCTAGTAAGGCGTCGTGTGGCATAACGTCGATTTCAGCTTTGAATTTCATGGTGCTTCGCGGTTTTGTACTCGATAATGGATAAAGTCACATACAAAATTACAATTATTGGCAGTGCGTAGATCTGAAAAACAAAAATTGTTATCAACGAAATTCCTAACAAGAGGTATTGAAACCGATTGTTTTTAAGCCCAAAATCCTTGATTTTAAGAGACAATAAGGGGATTTCAGAAATTAATAACAAGGGAAATGCTAATGCAGTTATTGCCATGAATAAAGGGTCTAGTACCCATGGGTAAGACGGTTCAAAAGGGGTAGTATTTTCAAATCCGATTTTCCAATACAGCAAGGGAAAGAACAAAAAGAAGATGGTACAGGTCGGGGTGGGAACCCCAATAAATCGATCGCTTTGCCGCGTGTCATTATTGAATTTCGCCAAACGAAACAGGGAAAAGAATGGGATGCTAAGGGCACACAAACTCAACCAATCTCGGAATTCGTGAAATTGGAAATCATGAAATTTTAAAAAGGTGTCCCCGAGGTTACCGTTTAGTCTAAGTTCGATCACAATAAACATCAAAATGCCGGGAGCAAGTCCGAAAGATACCAAATCCGCCAAGGAATCAAGGTCTTTACCAATCGGAGAACTAATGCCCAGTTTTCTAGCAACAAACCCATCAAAAAAATCGAATATCATGGCAATGACGAGCAATAATGAACTCCACTCAATGCGGCCAGAAAATGCAAGAATTATGGCTAAAATTCCACAAAGGAAGTTGCCGGAGGTAATTAAATTTGGAAGATTAAACAACTTCAAGCCCTTTTCATTCATTTAAGGCGAAGGTAATTCAAAATTCCCTTATATTTATCGGGTAAAATAGTTTCCTATACAATAAATGACTTTAAAAAAGAGTTTACGAGGACCAAACTTTTATATGAAATACCTTATTTTCTCCCTTGTTTTAGTTCAGTTTTTTTGTCTACGTGCCCAAGCACCCAAGTATTCCAATGAATTCTTGCACCTGGGAGTAGGGGCAAATGCCTTTGCGATGGGTAATGCGGTGGTAGCCGCTTCGGACGATGTTTCCTCGGGTTATTGGAATCCAGCAGGATTAACAGGTGCTACAGAGTGGCTTCAAGTTTCTGCGATGCACTCGGAGTATTTTGCAGGAATCGCTAAATATGATTACGTGGGCATTTCACATTCACTTGGAAAGAAAGGTGTCCTTGGGTTCACCTTCCTTCGCTTTGGGGTTGATGATATACCGAATACCACGCAGCTTATTGATAATGACGGGAGAATCAATTACGATAACATTACCACCTTCACTGCAGGAGACTACGCCTTCATGGGTTCATATGCAAAAGCGATGACTTTACCAGGGCTATCTCTCGGGGGAACCGTTAAAGTAATTCATCGCCGTGTGGGGGATTTTGCAAAATCTTGGGGCTTTGGGTTGGATGCTGGCCTGAAATATCGACCTAATTCCCATTGGAAATTTGGTTTGGTGGTTCGTGATGCAACCTCTACCTTCAATGCATGGATTTTTAACCTCTCTCAAGACATGCAACAAGTATTTTTATCAACCGGCAATGAAATCCCAACCAATGGTCTTGAACTTTCCCTTCCCAGGTTCATCACAGGGGTTGCCTACACTCATGCCATAGGAAGTGAAGAGAAAGGATTCAACATCGCGGCTGAATTGGATATCGATGCCACTACCGATGGAATGAGGAACACGCTCATTAAATCCAATACCTTTTCGCTCGACCCACACATGGGGGTTCAGGTGTCCTACAAAGAACTCGTTCATGTAAGAGGTGGGGTTTCTTCCATTCAGCAATTTCAGTCCATTGACGGAACGAAGGAATGGGGCGTCCAACCCAATTTAGGATTGGGAATAGGCATCAAAGGCTTCAATTTAGACTATGCATTTACTCGGTTAGGCGCAGCAGAGGCAGGGTATTATACCCATGTCTTCTCTCTGAAATTCAAATTAACTCAACCCAAGAAAAAGTAGCAATGATTCGGTGTTTAAGCGTCATACTACTCCTTTTTACCCTTCATTTTTCGGGCTTAGCCCAAACGTTTGGAAACGAATGGATTAATTACAGCCAAAAATACTACGCCTTTCCAATTTTACAGTCAGGGATTTACAAGATAACTTATCAGAATTTGCAGAATGCGGGCATTCCTGTCGCAACCATTCCGATTGATCAGTATCAGGTATTTGGCAAACAGAAAGAGCAACCTTTATATATCATCGACGATGGAAATAATTTCCTGGATCCCTACGAGTTTATCTATTTCTACGCCGAAAAGAACGACGGATGGTTGGATTCATCGCTTTATGATAATCCTTCCTGGTTAGGAAATCCAAAGTACAGCTTGTACAATGATACCATTCGCTATTTTTTTAGTTGGACAAATGGAACACCCGGATTACGGTTCACTCCAGAAAATGACATCGATTTTTCGAGTTACCAAACGGAATCACACCTCTTATTTGAAAAGAGTCTTGTAAATGCCCAGGCCTACAACGAAGGAGAAATTAGTTCTCAATCCGCAAGTTCTCTATTCGTTCCAGGCGAAGGATGGGGGAGTCCCATGCAAAACGGTGCCTCGGGTTATACTTGGAATTATTCCGCTACTATCCTTGATAATTTATACACGGGATTGGATGCGCCGCCAATTCAATTAAAATCCGTTATTGTTGGAGGCTCTAATGCGTATTCGTCCAATTTGTTTAACCATCATACCCGGTTAACGATTGGTCCAGCCAATAGCGTTTTACTTGATACCCTTACCATTGGTTATAATGCCATCAATGTAACGAAACAAATTCCGGTTTCTTCCCTCGCTGCAAATGGCGCAACAAATTTTAAAATTAACATTGTTGGAGATCTTGGAGTAGCCTCAGATTATCAAAGTGTGAATTATTGGACTTTTCTCTACCCAAGAACCATGTCCCTGCCAGGCAGTAATAAAACTGAATTTCAAGTGAGCAATGCTTCCAATCAACCCAAAATTAAATTGGCGCTGAGTGGGGTGAGCATGACGAATCCTGTGGCTTTTGTATTCGGTTCAAATCCAAAGGTTATAAATGCAGTTTTTACTGGGAATACGTGTCAATTGCTCGTGCCGAATGACCCGATTTATGCCCGTCAGAAAGTGGTTATTCAAGCCACCTCCACCATAGCTCCCATTGCTGGCTTAACTCCAGTTACTCCATCAGCAACCTTTACAGATTTTTCTGCTACGCCAAATTTACAAGACGCATTGTTGTTTGTTTATCCAAAAAAACTCGCCTCTGGCGCGTTCCTGTATGCAAATTACCGAAGTTCACCAGCGGGAGGGAATTACAACGTTATTTTATCCGAGGTAGAGGAGTTATATGACCAATATGGAGGAGGTATTTCGAAGCACGTCAATGGCATACGTCGCTACGCACATTACATTCATAGCCTCAGTCAGCAAAAACCAGTTGGGATATTCCTTATCGGAAAAGGTATCCGTGAGGCCAATGTAGCTACTACTCTGGCTACTGGTCCGGGTGCTCGCGCCAATGTTCTGAATTATTCCATGAACTTGGTTCCGTCTTTTGGTCAACCTTCCAGCGACCAAAGCATGACCTCAAATTTACCGGGTACAGATAAGTGGACTCCCCTAATTCCAACAGGTAGGATATCCGTAAATAGCCTCTTGGATCTAGCACTTTATCTGGATAAAGTAAAGGCCTTTGAGCTTGCGCAAGATTCTACGTCAGTCTATGATTCGCAGAGTAAAGATTGGCAAAAACATATAATTCATTTTGCCGGTGGGGGTAATGCGAATGAGCAATTTATTTTTCAAACCTATTTGAATGGAATGGCAGACATTGCCGAGGATGATTTTTTCGCCGGAACCACCACACGCATTGTTAAAGAATCTGCCAACCCCTTGACCCCGGCGCAAATTCAAGGAATTTCTGATCGATTATCGGAAGGGGTTAGCGTTATGAATTTTTTCGGCCACGCTTCTTCGTCTCAAAGTGGTTTTGATTTAAATATTGATGACCCCCAGAATTGGAATAATCAAGGTAAATACCCCCTATTGATTGCAAACTCATGCTACAATGGAAACATATTCTACAGTGTCCCTACCAAATCAGAACAATTTGTATTGACGCCAAACGCAGGAGTAATTGCATACTTAGGAACTATTAATTATGGTTTTTCTGGAGCACTTAATGACTATTCCAATCAATTCTATCGGCAGTTTAGTAAACACAATTACGGAGGAACCATTGGGGAGCATATCAAGCATACGATTGATTCCAT
This sequence comes from Flavobacteriales bacterium, assembly GCA_947500755.1. Classification (GTDB taxonomy): domain Bacteria; phylum Bacteroidota; class Bacteroidia; order Flavobacteriales_D; family Crocinitomicaceae; genus UBA952. The sequence goes on along the minus strand of CANMTO010000011.1, from coordinate 51,918 downwards.
CATGAATCCTTCTCAACCGTTGAGCACGGAATCGGTATTCCAACAAATGACGCTCCACGGTGACCCGATGCTTCGCCTAAATCCACATACAAAACCGGAATTGGAGTTAACTGAAGATCGCGTTTCGTTTGGTCCGGATGATATTTCCTTAACCACAGACTCCTTGGAAATTCAGATAAAATTGCGCAATTTAGGGCAATCTATTCCCGGAGATTTTGCGCTGGAAATTTTACGCGATTTCCCGGGTTCCACGGCGGATTCAAGTTATGTTTTCACCGTCAATGGCATAGATTACGAAAAAGATATAGCCGTTAAACTTCCCTTTTATCCCCTAATCGGCGTGGGTTTGAACCAATTCACGATTACAGTGGACATCCCCAATTTTAATGATGAGGTTTACGACGAAATCACGAATAACCGCATTGTAAAGTCTTTTAACATTCGAGTAGATGGCATTGAACCCGTATTACCCATAGATTTTGCCGTGGTTCCACGAGATACACTCGCCGTGTTTGCCTCAACCATTGACCCCTTGGCTCCTGCGAATGCGTATCGCTTCGAAATGGATACGAGTCATTTGTTTAATTCATCGTTCCTAAGGTATGCGAACGTTACCGGCACGGGTGGAGTGAAGTCGGTCAATTGGAATCAATGGATGCGGGTTTCATCCAATTCCTTGGATCCGGTTCATTTTTCAGACAGTGTAGTGTATTATTGGCGTGTTTCTGTGAATAACATTCCCTTCATTTGGAAGAAACGATCGTTTCAATACATCCCTGGAAAAGAGGGCTGGGGACAGGAGGATTTCTTTCAGTTTACAGACAACTCCTTCACAGGGATTTCCATGAATTCCCAGCAAGAATTGCGTGAATTTGTCCCGATTCAAAAAGGAATCTCTTGCTTGGTTAAGGCGGCAATCACCGCTCCTGAGATCTATGATAATTCGTGGTATTTAAACGATGAACAACAAGAATATGAGGTGTGTAATATGACGCCAAAATTGCACGTAGCAATCGTTGATAAAGCCACCTTGCTGCCATGGGAAACACGATATACCTATCCAAATGGTACCGTGGTTAATCCGGGTAATAATTTCGGGAATGCGAATGATAATTCCGGGTGTAAGCCGCGATCCATGAAGTATTTTACCTTTCATCAAAACAGTGCAGTACAATTAGCTGCATTTCAAAATTTAGTTCAGAATGTGGTTGAAAATGGAGATTACATTTTAGTATATTCTCCGATGACTACACGCTACGATTGGTGGAATACCTTTAGCCCTACGCTGTATCAAACCTTCGCGTCACTAGGTTCAGATAGCATTGTTCAAGGACGTCCAAACAAGCCTTTTATCTTTTTAACAAGAAAAGGTGACCCCTCGTTTGTTGTGGAGAAATTTACGCAAGGGACGGAAGATATTCATATGGATACTGTAATTTTTGGTTCTCAATTGGTTGGATATGAAACCACCCCGTTAATCGGACCCGTAAGCGATTGGCAGTCTCTCTTTTGGAAGCGCGATCCCTTGGAGGTTCTTCCGGGTGATTCAACACGAATGCGCGTTCAGGTGTATAATACCTTTGGTGCCTTGGATCACGTCATTGATACCTTGATGACACCCCATGATTCAATCATAAACCTCAATAATTTAATTGATGCAGCGCAGTTTCCGTTTGCCCGACTTAAGGCATTTTATGTGGATTCCAATTTTCAAACTCCTGCACAATTGGATTTTTGGCATGTTGTATTTGCACCACTCCCCGAAGCAGCAATAGATCCGTCTACAGCGATGTTTTGGTCTGCACAAAACGATTCAATACAAGAAGGTCAGCCCTTGAATTTTGCCGTTGATATACGCAATATCAGTGATTATAATATGGATTCCTTATTGGTGAGTTATTCCGTAATTGATGAAAACCAACAGATTCATCCGATTTCATATCCGCGTCAAGCGCCGCTGTTAGCCAATGGGCATTTGTACGATACAATCGCTATTCCAACCTTGAACCTGAAAGGGAATAATTGGCTGCGTGTGGAGGTTAATCCGTATACGAATCAAGGTTCTATGCAAACCGACCAGCCCGAACTTACGCACATAAACAATGTACTTCAAATGGCCTTTATTGTAGGGGGAGAGGATGTAAACCCTATTTTGGATGTCACCTTCGATGGTCAGCATATTCTAAATAATGACATCGTTTCTCCTCAAAGCGAAATACTCATTACCTTAAAAGATGACAATCCGTACCTCATCATGGATAGTGATGCGGATACGTCGTTGTTTGCTATTTATCTGACGGATCCAGATGGGGAGATGCGTAAAATTCCATTTGTAGATGCCCAAGGTACGGTAGTAATGGAATGGCTTCCGGCCAATGCGTCCAATAAGAAGTTTAAAATAATTTATCCCGCGTTATTCTCAAAGGAAGGAGTATATACCTTATTAGTGCAAGGGCAAGACCGTTCTGGAAATCTTTCCGGGGATTATGAGTACACCATTAATTTCAAGGTAATCTTGGAGTCGGCAATCACCGAAGTTATGAACTACCCTAATCCATTTAGCACCAGTACTCGGTTTGTATTTACTCTTACAGGGTCTGAAATGCCAGATGAAATGCTCATTCAAATCATGAACATAAGTGGGAGAGTAGTTCGAGAAATCTCTGAGGATGAGCTTGGTCAACTTAGAATTGGTCGTAACATTACGGAATTCGCATGGGATGGAAGGGATAATTTCGGAGATTTATTGGCGAATGGCGTGTATTTATATCGAGTGATTGCAAGAATTGGCGGAAAAGAAATAACACATTTGGAATCAGGAGCAGACACTTATTTCCATAAAGGACTCGGTAAACTATATATTTTACGTTAAAAGAATTTACAACTCAGGATTGCGGTATCATCGCCATAGGGTAATTCGCCTTTCCATTCGTCAAGTTTTGAAAATAGAATGTTGTTCATGTCTTCCATTTTAAGGGATGAAAACGATTGTACATTTTTTATCATTCGTTCTATTCCAAATTGTTCCCCCGCTTGATTTTCTAATTCAACAACACCGTCCGTATACAGCACTAAGGTGCTTTTGGGCGGAATTACCATTTTACCAACCTGCAGATTTGGAAGTTCATCCAACATCCCAAGTCCAATACACCCATCGTGAAGGAGTTGGTATTTTCTCCCCATAAAAAGTACCGGTTGATTGTGTCCGGCATTGATGTATTTAAGTTTTCGCGTATAGGCGTTGTAGTGTGCAATAAAGAAGGTTATAAATTTCTCTCCTTTTGCTGCACCCATTACCTTTTTATTTAATTCTTCAATGAGGAAGGAAAGATCGAACCGCTGGTACCTAAACAAGGTGCGCAGGGTAGCTTGAAAATTTGCCATGAGTAAGGCTGCTGAGATTCCTTTTCCGGAAACGTCTGCAATACAAATGATATATTCTTCATCACCCAAAGGAATGAAATCATAATAGTCTCCACCAATTACGTGCCTTGAAATATATTTAGCCGAGATGTCCATTTTTCTATTGGAAGGTAAATCGGAAGGAAAGAGCAGTTTTTGTAATTCAGAGGCAGTTTCCAAATCACGATTGATCATATCTTCTGAGATCAGGCGTTTTGTAAGCCGTTGGTTTTCAATGGATACCGCAATTAAATTGGTCAGGGTTTGGGCAAATTCAAGGTGCTGCTCTTTTTCTGAAGAGGCGTTCATGGCCACATTTTCGGAAAGTAATAAATAGGCAAGGGGATTTCCTTTGTGAAATACCGGAATAATAATGTTGAATTCACTCAGTAAACTCGAATTAGATTCGGCCACCATGGTGAGTTCTTTAATCCGTTGTAAGTAATCTATGTGCAAGGCCAAATCAATCTTTCCCCGGATGCCAGATTTATGGATGATTTTCCATCCGTTGGAGTTGGTGATGAGCACAAATTTCCTGAAATTCAATTGTTCTTTCAGAATGAACGAATAGATCCCGAGCAGGTCTTCTACGGAGGATTGTGTATTTATGGCAGCAGTGATGGAAAGCAGTGAATGAAGTTTTAGTTCATGCAATGCAAGTTGCCGTTCAAGGGCATTAATTACGCGTTCACTCATTGATGTTTTCTAAGAAAATCTGGCAACTGTTTCAAGGCTGCTATTTCTTTAAATTTTTCACGTACCTCACTACAGGGGCTTCCGAAATACGTAGCATTTCCATTTAAGCTTTTTGAAATTCCACTTTGCGCTAAAATCACGGCGTCATTTCCAATGCTAATTCCACTCGCACAGCCTACTTGTCCCCACATGGTTACTCGGTCCCCAATATCGACACACCCTGCAATTCCTACTTGAGAGGCAAATAAACAATGTTCACCGATACGGGTATCGTGTCCAACCTGAACCGAATTATCGATTTTTGTACCGGTTCCAATGAAGGTTACATCCGTCACTCCGCGGTCAATTGTGCAATTCGCTCCAATTTCCACATGGTCTGCAATGGTTACATTCCCGCAACTAAACATTGCCGCGTATTGATGATTTGATTTTTTAAAGTAAAATGCAGTATGCCCGATTACCGTATTTGGACCAATCACTACATGATTACCGATTACCGTATCATCCAGGATGCAAGCGCCCGGACCGAGTTGGACATTAGCACCAATCGTTACGTTTCTCCCAATAAAAACTCCCGGATATTCCGCCGAACGGTCATATGGATCACGCTGTTTTTGCATGTAGCCAAACCGTGAAATCTGATTAAAAACAGCAAATGGATTTTCGGTAATTAACAATCCTTTTCCTTCCGGACATTCCACGTGCTTGTCGATAATGATTACTGATGCATTCGATTTTAAGGCTTTGTCATAGTATTTCGGGTGATCTACAAATACAAGGTCCCCTGAAACTACGCGATGAATTTCATTGATTCCCGTAATCGTTAAATCCGGTGGACCAACTGGAGAGCATTGAAATTGCTCAGAAAGGAACGATAACGTGTATGGACTATTGAATTTCATACGTATGTTGAAGGTATAAAAATAAGCAGATGCTCGATGTAATTATTGGTGCAAATAAATAGTTATGAGCGCCATTCTGTTAGTTTATTTCAAATTTACTTCAATAGGGTTTGTTTAATTCATTTGATTTATTACCTTTGCACTCCTATTTTGCATCATGAGAAAAGAAATACATCCAGACGATTACCGATTAGTAGTGTTCAAGGACATGTCCAACGAGTACGCATTTATTTGTCCATCTTGCGCAGCAGCGAAAGAAACCATTGTATGGGAAGATGGTAATGAGTATCCGTTAGTTAAATTGGATATCTCCCACAAATCACATCCATTTTTCACTGGAATTGCACAGTTTGTGGATACTGCCGGACGTATTGATAAATTCAATACACGTTTTGGTCGTACGATGAAATAAGAACCTTAGGGTTTTAGCATATTCAAAAACCATCCTGAACAGGGATGGTTTTTTTTGTTTCAAGGGTTGTTGAATTTTGCCGTGGCTCGCTGCAGGCGATCCAGAATGGTAAGCCCAAGGCCTTCCGATTGCGGTTTTTCAATATAGATCGAATGAAATCCACGCTCATCCATAGTAATCAAGGCGTGATATAAATTTCTTGCAATTTCTTTTAAATCACCTGTGGTGCTGAGTACTAAACATTGCGCTCTAGGAAAATCTTCCGGGATGCTATGAACGAAAATATATCCAATATTTTCCTCGGGCTTAAGGTCCTGTGTGATATAGTGCAATGGAGTCTGTGTAGCATAATGATATTTCACCATCCCCGGCGCCAGCGGAGCGTGTTCAGCCTGGTTTTTAACGGCTGGAATATATCCTAGCGCGGTGGAAAGTTCATCTAAATCAATACTCCCTAAGCGGTAAACTACTGCCCGATCTTCTTCCATACCAACAATGGTAGATTCCAAACCATACTGACATGCGCCCCCATCTAAGATTAACGGAATTTCATGATTTAATTGAGTGAAGACCTCTTCTGCCCGAGTAGGACTAACTGATCCGTATTTATTTGCACTAGGAGCCGCAACGGGAAAATCGATCGCTTGTAGCAAAGCAGAGAAAATCGGGTGTGAAGGAAAACGTACTGCCACAAGTTCAGAGCCACTCGTAATTTGAAGGGGTACCTTTTCCGTTTTTGGAACAAGGTAGGTTATTGGGCCTGGACTAAAAAGATCGTAGAGGCGTTTCAATTCTTGGTTAAATTCTTGAATGTAGGGAGTGGCGTCATCCAAATGGGCAAAGTGTAAGATTAAGGGATTACTCGTAGGTCGTTGTTTAACCCTGAATATTTCAGAAACCGCCGGAATACACAGACCATTTGCCGCTAATCCATAGACCGTCTCCGTTGGTATAGCAATGACTTGATTCGCCCGGAGTGCATTAGCTGCTTCCATCACATCTCGGGTAATTTTTGTAATCATGAAGCAAAGATAACCGATATTTTTTGGGCACTTAACTGCGCTGTGAATCTCTTGTTAAAAAAAACCCTAGGATGTATAGAAGTGTATTGGAACATCATGTATCTTTGTTTTCTTTAATACCATTGTAAGTAAGTGCGCGTCATATTAGCAGATAGTAATGAATTAATTCGGGTTGGCCTCAAGGCGATCTTGTCCGGATTGAAAGAGGTGAGTGATATTGTTGAAATAAACAATGGAAGACAACTCGTGGATATAGCCAATCACGGAGAAGACGCGGTAGTGTTAATTGATTATACAGCACAAGGATTTGATATCAATGATGTTACTGCGGCGCTGCGCATTAATCCGGGGTTTAGTTTTATTGGTTTAACCTATCTCCAGTCACCACAAACCTTAATCGATGCGTTGCGCGGTGGGGTAATGAGTTATATCAAAAAAGACTGTGATTTACAAGAGATTTCGGATGCGGTGCTTGAAACGGCAAAAGGAAATAAATTCTTTTGTGGTAAAATTCTTGAAACCATTAACAAAGCAAATTTGGATGTGGATGATATCGATTATGGGGTGTTAACCTGTGATCCAGTAATGATGTCTGAGCGTGAAAATGAGATCATTGTCCTTATTGCTGATGGATACACCAATGACCAGATCGCTGAAATGCTCTTCCTGAGTAAACATACCGTGAATACTCATCGCAAGAATATCCTATTTAAATTGGGGGTGAAAAATACCGCAGGAATAGTGATGTATGCGGTAAAAACTCAATTAGTTTCTCCAAATAAATTTCTTTTCGCGGCTAATTAAAGCGGCAAATAAATTTTAAATTAACCCGGCGTTGGGTCAAGTAATTTGGAATGCTGTAATATTTTCCTTCCACATCTTGAATCCATTGTTTTGAAAGGACATTATTCACCCCGAGTAAATTGAAGATTTCTAAGGAAATCATGGATTCAGGTACATGCCTGTGCCACCAACCTTTGTTTTTACTCACCAAGTTATATGATAAGCCTAAGTCTACGCGAAAGTATGCCTTCATTCTTAAGGTATCTTTGTAGCGATCTCCTCCTGGAGGACCATAAGGCAATGGTGCGCCGTATTGTAATCCCATTTGTACGGTAAAGTTATCAAAGCCCGGCATTTGATCTTGTACTAAGGCACCAACCGTTAAGAACTGATCGGTTGGACGTGGAATAAACCCTGGAAAGAATGTGGCGCTATCCACTACTACTTGGTCTTCACTGTATCCAAAAATAATTTTCTCTCCGCTTGCATTGTAGAATTCTTGGTAAGAATCGTATGTTAAGTTTTCTCGCGTTTGCATAATCCCGAGTTTGAAAAAGGATTCTATTCCCGGTACGAATTCTCCATGCACGTTAAAGTCGATCCCCGTGGCATACGCTACCGCATCATTGTTTGCGTAGTAGCGGGTGCGAACATTTTCAATTTCATACGGATTTACATCCCATAAATACTTGTAAAACACCTCCCCAGAAAATTTAAAAGGACTTTCTCGCTGCCACATGTTAAAGTAAACATCAGCACCAAGCACGGCATGCACCGATTTTTGAGATTGTACTTGGGTATTTAAGGTTCCATTCAAGGTTCGGAATTCACGATAGAAGGGTGGTTGATAATAGGAACCAGTGGCAAAGCGATAACTCAAATTTCTTCGAACCACCTTGTTGTTTCTAACCATGTATGCCCGTGGGAAATAGGTGGCAGAAAAACGTGGAGTAATATAAAATTCATTATTAACGGAGGTGTATCCCGAGCGGCTACCCAAGGAAAACGCGAATTTAGAAGCACTTTCTGCAAGGGTTTCGGTAAAGGTTTTGATGATTTTTTTACCGTTTATTTTCTGTTTTTGTTGTACCGTTACGCGCTCTTGAAAGCGGGTGTGTGATTTACTAAAGTTCCATTGCAGGTAGCTGGTGGTCTTATGATTTACGAGATTTAAATTACCCTTGATAGTTTCAAATAATTCCACTTCATTGGAGGCTCCCTGCGGAATGCTGTACCCTGCTGAGTCAATCATTTTCCATTCGCTCAATACATCCTGGAATCGGTCTAATTCGTACCCCACGCCCCACAAGAGCTCGGAACTTACAAATCGCGTTCTATACATATCGATGTAATCCTTTTTAAGTACATGCGACCCTTCGTGATATGCATTATAAATTTGTGCATTCAAGCGATTTCGTGCATGGTTTAAAAAGGTTCCAATTCCTAGCACGGCAATAGAATCCCCATATTCTTCTTTAGAGGGATCGGTTTCTAGTTCGTTGATGTAGTATTGTCCTTGGATATCAAAATATTCGCGTTCATCCGATTGAAATCCAGTAAGGAAAAATCCGAGTTTAGTTTTCGGATTTGGGGTGTAGTTGAGTGATGTTCCCACCATCCCTGTTTGGAATCGTGTGCTTTCTTTTCCATCAAAGTAGATCCGAAAAGAGTAGGCTTCATTGGCTGTTCCAAAATCGGTATTCGATGTTTGTGGAGCAAAGCGGTAGTTATTGGAAGAATAGTGCGCTAATACGGACCACGTAAGTTTCGGGTTCAGCTGGTAATCTCCAAGAAATTGTCCATCTGCAAATACTGGGTTATAGGCCCCTTTGGTAGGAAGAGAGTTTAGAAAATATCCATTCGATCGATAGCGTGCTCCTGCGAGATAGGTAAATTTTTCCCCCAACGCTCCCTCCACATGAGCCTCTTCACTGAGCAAGGAAAGGGCTACAGAGCTTCTAAACGCTGTGGGCTTTTTGTAGGTGATATCGAGTACAGAACTCAACCGGTCTCCATATTGAGCGTCAAAGCCACCGGCTGAAAATTTTACTTTTTCAACCAAGGCTGAATGAATAAAACTCATCCCTTCTTGTTGTCCAGAACGTGTTAGAAATGGGCGATATACTAGGAAACCATTCACATACACTAGATTCTCATCATAATTACCTCCACGTACGTTATAGTTAGAGGTCAGTTCGTTGTTAGAAGTAGCGGGTTTTGTTAGGGTAAGGTATTTTTCCACCGAAATCATCTGCTGGAGATCGATTTCAGGTAATTCAATTAAATCAAAGGGATCGTCTTTAATGCGCTGAACGACCACTGTTTCACTCACTTGGATTTGAAATAATACCGTTGGTATGCTGGTTACGGGACTTTTATTGACCACAACTAGGCGTTTTTCTTGATAGGCTTGGTAAGTGAATAATAAGGAAAGGCTATCGCCAAGTGCTGCTACAAAGGAGAATTTACCTCTGGTGTCTGTAGTTGACAATACACGTCCTTGGTTCAGGTCTTTTACCGTAACCTCCGAAATAGGTTTTCCCTTCTTATCGATACAAATCCCCTCAACAGAAATCTGTTGTCCAAAGGAACACATCACGCTAAGGGCGAGTATAAGGGTACTTAAAATCTTCACAGGACAAAAGTAAACGAAAATAGGTGTGGAAATATTTTCGGGTAGGAATAATACGTAATATACGGAGCGTTTACTTGCAAATAATCGCAGAAAAGTTTTATATTTGTGCCCCTGAAATGGAGGTTGTAGCTCAGCAGGTTAGAGCATCGGATTGTGGTTCCGAAGGCCGCGGGTTCGAACCCCGTCTTCCTCCCAAAGTTCTTTTAAGAACAGGAACGTATCCCGATTCACTTAAGTGGTCGGGATTTTTTTATCTTTATTCTAGATCGTTGAATATGAAAAAGTTAGTTGTTTTTTTTTATTTCCTTTCCTTATGTGCTTGTCAACATTCAGAAAAAAAGGATGCTTACGGATCCAGTATTGTTGCAGATTCAGAAAATGAACAAGCCTTGGAATCAACCTTGGAAGAAGTTAAAAATGAGGAAGCTGAGCGTAAAAAAAAGTTGAGTGCCGTTGGTTTTGACCGCATGCTTCATGACTTTGGAAGCATCCTAGCTGATGCGGACTATACCACCACATTTACCATAAAGAATACAGGTAAGAAGCCCTTGTTAATCTACGAAGTAAAAGCTTCTTGCGGGTGTACCGTGCCTACATGGAATAAGAAGCCAATTGAACCGGGTACAAGCGATAAAATTGTAGTTACCTTTCATCCAAGCAAGTCACAACTTGGTGAGCAAGATAAAACGATTTCTGTAATAACAAATACGTCACCGGGTGTTGCTGTATTGCAATTGAAAGCCTTTGTGAATCCTAAAAAATAAGCCATGAAAATACATGTAATTGAAACCGGACTCTTTAAGCTTGATGGGGGTGCCATGTTCGGAGTGGTGCCTAAATCCTTGTGGCAAAAAACGAATCCTGCCGATGACAATAACATGTGCACGTGGGCTTTGCGTTGTTTACTGATCGAGGACGGTAAACGTCTGATGTTGATCGATACAGGCATTGGAGATAAACAATCTGAAAAGTTCTTTTCTCATTACCATTTACAAGGAAACGATACCTTAATTGGTTCGATTCGAAAGGCTGGATTTCATGAAGATGACATTACCGATGTAATGCTTACCCACTTGCATTTTGACCATTGTGGGGGTGCGATTGCTTGGAATTCGCAAAAAGATGGATATCGTCCAGTATTTAAAAATGCCATTTACTGGAGTAATGCACCACATTGGCAATGGGCAACCCTACCAAATTCCCGTGAAAAAGCCTCTTTTTTAACAGAAAATATGCTCCCAATTCAAGAAAGTGGGCAATTAAAGTTTGTAGAACGAACTGGCTCATTTAGTACAGAGGTTTTTCCAAACATTGACCTCTTATTCGTGGATGGACACACCGACAGCATGATGATTCCTCACATTAAATACAAAGGAAAAACCATTGTCTTTATGGCGGATTTATTGCCGAGTGTTGGACATATTCCCTTGCCCTATGTGATGGGATATGACACACGACCACTAATTACGTTAGCAGAAAAAGGAACCTTCTTAGAAAAAGCGGCTGCGGAGAATTATGTGTTGTTTTTAGAGCACGATAGCGTTAATGAATGTTGCACCCTTCAACCTACGGAGAAAGGTGTGCGATTGGCCGAAACCTTTGCTTTGTCGTCCTTGTAATGAAAACACCCGATGAAATTGTAGGGATGATGCTTTCCGGTGATGCCTACAGTAAAGCGCTTGGAATGCAGCTAGAGTCTCTCGAGGCAGGGAACTGCGTACTTCGAATGAAGGTGGTGGAACACATGGTGAACGGATTTAATATCGCTCACGGAGGAATTACCTACGCTTTAGCGGATTCTGCGATGGCCTTTGCTTCAAATGCGCATGGAGTGCAATGCGTGAGTATAGAAACAGCGATTTCACACATTAAAAAAGTACAGGTAGGGGATGACTTAAGGGCCTCTTGCTCCACGCTTTCACGAAATCGAAAAGCGGGGATTTATGAGGTTAAGGTAACGAATCAATCCGAGGAATTAGTCGCTCATTTCAAAGGAACGGTTTTAATTTCGGACCGAGCATGGTAAAAATATTTCCGCTACTTTTTTCTCGCATCCTTCGATACGTCCTTTGGACTACTCAGGGTGCTGGTAGGAAAACAACTTCGGCAATCCCCTTCGCCAGGCTTCGGTGGTAAATCTTGGATTTTTCGGTGGAACCTCAAGGTGCTTAGATCAAAGCTAACTCTTGCGATTCCGATGGAATCGGATTAGTATATTCTTGCTCAAGTGATGTGTTAATCAAGCGACCCCAGCGGGGTCGAATATCTTGTTGTGTGTTGTACGACCCCGCTGGGGTCGAGGTGTTTTTAGTCAGGGTTTCGGTTAAAATGTTTGATTCCTCCGGAATCAGGGGGATTTAATACTACCAGGTGCGGAATTAATTCCGCACCTGGAATGAATCGTTACCGCTCCTCGGGATTTCAAATCCCGAGGAGCGGGGGACAGAGGGGGGTGGCATTGTTAAAATTATCCCTCGCCCTAAACACACTCTGAGCCTGTTCATTTATGAAGATGGCACCGTCGAGGCGGAGGGGAAAAGGAGGAATGATTTTTATTGGGATTGAATAAGTACATCATCCCCCTTAATGGTCCTTCAAAGGGGGAAACGCGAAGATTTTTTGGTTTTTATCAACCCTCTACATATTTCTGCGATACTGTCCCCCAACCTCAAACAAGGCCTCGGTAATCTGTCCGAGTGAAGCGTGTTTACAAGCTTCCATCAATTGTTCAAACATGTTGCGGTTGTTGATGGCTGCTTCTTGCACCTTTCTGATGTGTTCCTGTGCGGTTTCACCATAGGTATTATGCAATTCTCCCAACATGTGGATTTGATATTGTTTTTCTTCCTCCGTCGCTCGAATCACTTCTTTAGGCAATACCGTAGGAGATCCTTTGGAGCTTAAAAAGGTATTTACCCCAATGATTGGAAACTCTCCAGTATGTTTCAGGGTTTCGTAATAAAGGGATTCTTCTTGAATCTTGGACCGCTGATACATGGTTTCCATGGCACCCAAAACGCCACCGCGTTCTGTGATTCGGTCGAATTCGGTAAGTACAGCCTCTTCTACTAACTCGGTTAATTCGTCAATAATAAATGCTCCTTGCAGTGGGTTTTCATTTTTTGCTAAGCCGAGTTCGCGGTTGATGATGAGCTGTATCGCCATGGCTCTTCGCACAGATTCTTCAGTCGGAGTGGTAATCGCTTCATCATACGCATTGGTATGCAGAGAATTACAATTGTCGTAAATGGCGTATAGTGCTTGTAGGGTAGTACGAATATCGTTGAAATCTATTTCTTGTGCATGCAGTGATCGCCCAGACGTTTGAATGTGGTATTTCAGCATTTGCGCTCTGGCATTTGCGCCGTATTTTTTCGCCAAGGCTTTGGCCCAGATGCGTCGTGCAACCCTACCAATCACGGCATATTCAGGGTCGATTCCGTTTGAGAAGAAAAACGATAGGTTCGGACCAAAATCGTTGATGTCCATTCCCCGGCTTAAATAGTACTCTACATAGGTAAAGCCATTCGCCAGGGTAAAGGCCAACTGTGTAATTGGGTTGGCACCTGCCTCTGCAATGTGATATCCAGAAATCGAAACGGAATAGAAGTTACGTACGGCATGATCAATGAAATACGATTGAACATCGCCCATTAAACGAAGTGCAAATTCAGTGGAGAAAATACACGTATTTTGCGCCTGATCTTCCTTAAGGATATCGGCTTGTACCGTACCTCGAACTTGCTTTAAGGTATCGGCCTTGATTTGTGCATAAACGTCTGCCGGTAACACCTGGTCTCCCGTAACTCCAAGAAGCATCAACCCTAAGCCGTCATTTCCTTCGGGTAGTTCGCCTTGATATCGTGGTCGTTTGGTGCCTTTGGTTTGATAAATAGCGGCAATCTTCGCCTCAACCTCCGATGCTATGTCATGTGCTTTGATGTACTTTTCGCAGTTCTGATCAATCGCTGCATTCATGAAAAACCCGAGAAGCATGGGGGCGGGACCATTGATGGTCATAGACACTGAGGTCGCTGCATGGCTTAGGTCAAATCCCGAATACAGCTTTTTAGCATCGTCTAAACAGCAGATGGAAACCCCTGAATTTCCAATTTTACCATAAATATCTGGACGAACTGCGGGGTCATTTCCGTAAAGTGTTACCGAGTCAAAAGCTGTGGACAAACGTTTTGCCGGCATGCCTAAACTCACATAATGGAATCGTTTGTTGGTGCGTTCTGGCCCGCCTTCCCCAGCGAACATGCGCGTTGGGTCTTCCCCCTCACGCTTAAAAGGAAATAAACCGGCGGTATACGGGAATTCTCCAGGATAATTTTCTTGAAGCACCCAGCGTAAAATATCTCCCCAGCTGGAATAACGCGGAGATGCAACTTTTGGGATTTGAGAATGAGACAAGGACTCTGTGTGCGTTTTAATGCTTAATACCTTATCGCGAACTTTAAATGCGTATTCAGGGTTTTTATAGGCTTGTTTCTTGGTTTCCCAATGTTGAATGATTTCCCAGTTTTTCGGGTCAAAATTAAGTTTCTCTTGTTCAAATGCTTCTTGCAATCCTTTGATTAAACGGTCTTTGTCTTCAATGGATGATGTCGATAGCGTTTCCATAGAACTTTGTAGGCCCTGTAATTTCTCTGCAACCACTACTTGTTTATTGACCCAGCCATCATAAGCACGATTGTTTTCTGAAATTTCTGAAAGGTATCTAGTACGGTCGGGTGGTATCACGAAGATTTTCTCCGACATTTCATTGGTGATTTCAAAGGTTGAATTTAAGTCCGCGCCTGATTTTTCAACTACTTTGTCCATGATTACCTTGTACAAGGTGTTCATTCCAGGATCGTTAAATTGAGAGGCAATGGTGCCATATACCGGCATATCATCTACCTTTTCATCCCATAAGTTATGGTTTCGTTGATATTGTTTTCGCACATCACGAATCGCATCCAAGGCACCCCGTTTGTCGAATTTATTGAGGGCAATAACATCTGCAAAATCTAACATGTCTATTTTCTCAAGTTGAGTGGCCGCACCATATTCAGGCGTCATTACATAGAGAGAAAGGTCGCTGTGGTCAAGTATTTCAGTATCGGATTGACCAATACCAGAAGTTTCAAGAATAATTAAATCATATCCAGCTACTTTCAGAATAGAGATGGCTTCTGCCACATGTTTTGAAAGTGCCAGGTTAGATTGTCGGGTAGCTAATGAGCGCATGTAAACGCGTTCATTTTTTATAGAATTCATTCGAATTCGATCACCAAGCAAGGCTCCACCTGTTTTTCTTTTCGAGGGATCTACTGAAACAACAGCAATGTGTTTATCTTGAAAATCGATTAAAAACCGGCGAACTAATTCATCCACGAGGGAGGATTTTCCTGACCCACCGGTACCGGTAATTCCGAGTACTGGCGTTTTTATGGATTTCGCCTTATCACGAATTTCGGACAAGGGTTTTTCATGGACTTCTGCATAATTTTCAGCACCAGAAATAACACGAGCAATCGCCGGGACATCCTTAATGGTTAGTGTGCTTGCATTGGCAGGAAGCGTTTCGCCGACCGCAAAATCACATTGTTTTATCAGGTCATTAATCATGCCCTGTAAGCCCATGGATCGACCATCATCTGGGTGGTAGATTCGAGCAATGCCATACCCCTGTAGTTCTTCAATTTCTGAGGGTAAAATGGTGCCGCCCCCTCCACCAAATATTTTAATGTGCGGCGCGCCTTTTTCCTTGAGCAGGTCATGCATGTATTGAAAGTATTCCATGTGCCCTCCTTGATATGAGGTCATGGCAATCGCCTGAGCGTCTTCTTGAATTGCGCAATTCACTACTTCTTCCACGGAACGGTCATGGCCTAAATGAATTACTTCACATCCGGTGGCCTGAATGATTCGGCGCATAATGTTAATCGCTGCATCGTGTCCATCAAATAAGGAAGCAGCAGTAACAATTCGGATTTTATGTTTTGGGATATACGGGCTAACAGGTTCCATGCAAATAATTGTGCCGTAAAAATAAGGAAATTTAGCCGTTTATTAGTGCTTCAATCTCCTTTTCATCCGCAAGTAAATAACAATCAGATTCACTTAACATCTCTTGAATGCGCAGTGTTTCGAAATAGGTATTGGCCTTAATTTCAAGTATTATTTTCTTGCTGCCAATAAGCTGAATTTCGGTAAAGTGGGACGGGTCGGTGATTTTGTAAAAATTCTTACCGGACAGGTGTTTTCGGTATTGCGGAAAGCCCATTATCCTTGTTTGTGAATAAATTCAATGGCCAACTTGTTGAACGCCTCCGGTTGTTCCACATTCACTACATGTCCGCATTGATAAACTATTTCAAGGGTTAAGTTTGGATTGTCTTTAACAATTTCTTTTGCTGTTCCAACAAATAAGTGGTCTTCACTTCCCATGATATAAAGCGCTTTTTCATCTTTATTTTCATGATGAAGGTAGGTGAGGTATTTGGTGAGACGTCCGGTTAATTTAAACCATCGTTTGAACTCTTTATTCATTAGTTTTTTTGCCTCACCAATAAAGATAACACGCGATTCCTTATGATTTTTTTTAGGCATCATGATGTTAGCAAACAGCTTATACAGGGCCATATAGGGCAAAACGGGTTGAAGTATTCTTCCGAGTCTTAGAAAAAATCTAGATTTAATATCCATTTGGGTAATCGCTCCAGCAAAAATCATGGATTTAACCATTTTTGGATAATTCACGGCGATTTGACGGATCACGATACTACCTAAGGATACACCAATAAAGTGTGCTTTTTGGATATTGAGAAAATCGATAACTTCAGCCACTTCTTTTGCGATTAACTCAAATGAGTATCTGCGGTGTTGAGGAAGGCCTTGGGATTTACCATGTCCTCGTAGATCGATAAGCACTACGTTAAAATGTGCTTGAAAATCCCTAATCTGTTTGAACCAAACGTTAGAACTTCCTCCGAAGCCATGAATGAACACGGTCCATTCGGTGCTATTCGGATGAGTAAGTACTTTGTGATGAAGCATGCGCAAAAATAGAAAAAGGGCTCCGTAGAGCCCTTATGTTTTTAATTTAAGTACGATTATTTTTTATCGCTTACCTCTTCGAAGTCTACATCGGTTACTTCATCTTCAGGATTTCCTGCACTGGCTTGTTCTCCGCTTTCCGTTGATCCACCGCCCTGTGTGTTTGCTGCATTGTACATGTCTTGCGATGCCGCTTGGAACACTTGGTTTAGTTTTTCCATAGCAGGCTCAAGGTTCTCCATGTTTTTTGCTTCGAATTCTTTTTTCAATTCATTCAACGCATCTTCGATCCCTTGTTTTTTATCCGCTGGGATCTTATCGCCGTATTCCTTTATTTGACGTTCCGTTTGGAAAATCGTAGAATCTGCTTTGTTGATTAAATCTGCTTCCTCACGTTTTTTCTTGTCAGACTCGGCATTGGCTTGCGCCTCTGCTTTCATGCGTTCGATTTCTGCGTCGGTCAAGCCAGATTTAGATTCGATTTTTATCGATTGTTCTTTACCTGTTCCTTTGTCTTTGGCAGAGATATTCATGATCCCGTTGGCATCTATATCAAAACTCACCTCAATTTGTGGTACACCTCTAGGCGCTGGTGGAATATCAGACAATTGAAATCTCCCTAAGGTTTTGTTGTCTCCTGCCATAGCGCGTTCACCTTGAAGCACGTGGATGTCTACTGCGGGCTGACTGTCAGATGCTGTAGAGAAAACCTCTGATTTTTTCGTTGGAATGGTTGTGTTTGCCTCGATGAGCTTCGTAAATACACCACCCATGGTTTCAATCCCTAATGAAAGAGGAATAACATCAAGTAGTAATACATCTTTAACTTCACCGGTAAGCACACCACCTTGAATCGCAGCTCCAACGGCTACCACTTCGTCTGGGTTTACTCCTTTCGATGGAGCCTTTCCAAAGAACTTCTCTACTGCATCTTGAATGATTGGAATTCGTGTTGAACCACCAACTAAGATTACTTCGTTAATGTCTTTTGGACTCAATCCAGCATTCTTTAGTGCAGAGCGACAAGGCGCGATGGTTCGTTCAACGATTTCTGAAATCAATTGCTCGAATTTTGCGCGCTGTAAGGTTCTAACTAAGTGTTTTGGAATACCATTCACTGGCATGATATACGGTAAGTTTATTTCACTTGAAGTAGTAGATGAAAGTTCAATTTTAGCTTTTTCTGCGGCTTCTTTCAATCGTTGAAGAGCCATAGGGTCTTCTCTAAGATCAATTCCTTCTTCACTTTTGAATTCGGCGGCCAACCAGTTAATAATTGCGTTATCTACGTCGTCTCCTCCAAGGTGCGTATCTCCGTCGGTAGAAAGTACTTCAAAAACACCATCTCCAAGTTCAAGGATGGATACATCATGTGTTCCACCACCGAAATCGAAAACAACGATTTTTTGATCGATTCCTTTTTTGTCTAATCCGTAGGCAAGCGCTGCTGCGGTAGGTTCGTTAATGATTCGTTTGATGATTAATCCAGCAATTTCACCGGCTTCTTTGGTGGCTTGCCGTTGTGCGTCATTAAAGTATGCCGGCACGGTAACAACAGCCTCAGTTACTTCTGTTCCTAAATAATCTTCCGCAGTTTTTTTCATTTTTTGCAAAATGATAGCCGATATTTCTTGTGGAGAATATAAACGGTCATCGATTTTTACCCGCGGCGTGTTGTTTTCGCCTTTTACCACCAAATAAGGAACACGCTTGGTTTCTGCGACAGAATCGTCGTAGCTACTTCCCATGAATCGCTTGATTGAATAGATTGTTTTGGTCGGGTTAGTGATGGCTTGACGTTTGGCCGGATCTCCAACCTTACGCTCGCCTCCATCTATAAATGCTACTACTGATGGCGTAGTTCTTTTTCCTTCTGAGTTTGTGATAACCACTGGCTCATTTCCTTCCATGACCGATACGCAAGAGTTGGTGGTACCTAAGTCAATTCCAATTATTTTTCCCATGTTAACTTTTGTTTTTAAATGTTGACATCAACCTTTTTTCAATTTATGTGCCATGCCAGTATATCAAGAAATAATGTGACAAAGGAATGATTAAGGCAGGGTTTACGTGACTATTTGGCAGAATTTATGCCTTTTCTGCCGTTTTAGCGAGTTTTGATTTTGTAGCTAACCAAGCCATAGGAATATATGCCAAGCTCAAGTCTAGTATATCAAACCATAAGGGGGCATTAATCATATAAACAGCCATGATACCACCAATAAAAAACAAGAAGCCAATCGAATAAACAACCCAGGTGGCATAGGTTCTAACAAATAAGAGTGCAATCAAACAACCACTCAGTGTGCCCATGGCATGCGCTATGAACGGGAAAATATAATATTTAAAAGGTAGTTCACTAAAGGCTTTCATTCCTTCAGGAGTATTAAAATTCACTCCGCTCGGATATGGGAATAGTTTCATTCCTAATTCAATGAAACTGCCATTCACCATGGCGCCTGCAAAAAGACCGAGGAATAATCCTAGAATTATTCGAAGGACATTCATTATAAGTGAATTACTTCGCCATAAGCTGCCGCTGCCGCTTCCATAATAGCTTCTGACATGGTAGGGTGAGGGTGAATCGTTTTGATCAGGTCCATACCGGTGGTTTCTAATTTACGAACCGCAACGATTTCCGCAATCATTTCGGTAACGTTAGCTCCAATCATGTGAGCTCCTAACAATTCGCCGTATTTCGCATCAAAGATCAATTTTACAAAACCATCTTTAGCTCCTGCTGCACTTGCTTTTCCTGAAGCAGAGAACGGGAATTTACCAATTTTAATTTCTCGCCCAGCCGCTTTAGCCGCCTTTTCTGTCATTCCAACTGAGGCAACTTCTGGTGAGCAATACGTACATCCTGGGATATTCCCATAATCTAAGGGCTCAGGGTGATGTCCTGCAAGTTGCTCCACACAAATAATTCCTTCAGCTGAAGCAACGTGAGCTAAGGCAGGGCCAGGTACTAAATCTCCAATGGCATAATACCCTGGAATATTCGTTTGATAGAATTCATTCACCGGAATTTTCCCCTTGTCTTGAATAATTCCAACGTCTTCTAATCCTAATCCTTCAATGTTAGATTGAATTCCTACAGCAGATAATACGACGTCGCATTCGATTTTTTCTTCGCCTTTCGCTGTTTTAACCGTAACGATGCATCCCTTCCCTTTGGTGTCAACGCTTTCTACAGACGCCTCGGTCATGATTTTAATGCCGGATTTTTTGAATGATTTCTCGAGTTGTTTTGAAACTTCTTCGTCTTCTACAGGAACAATGTTTGGCATGTATTCTACAATTGTTACTTCTGTGCCCATGGTATTGTAGAAATATGCAAATTCAACGCCAATGGCTCCAGATCCAACAACAACAAGTTTCTTTGGTAGTTTTTCTAAGGTCATTGCTTTTCGATACCCAATGATCTTTGTACCATCTTGTGGAAGATTCGGTAATTCTCTTGAGCGTGCGCCGGTAGCAATAATTACACCTTTTCCGGCAGAATAGGTGGTGCTTTTACCCGCTTCATCGATTACCACTACCTGCTTTCCTGGGGCTATCGTTGCGCTCCCCATGATCACATCGATTTTATTCTTTTTCATTAAGTACTGGATGCCATTACTCATACCATGGGCTACGTCACGAGAACGTTTAACTACCGCATTAAAGTCAGCACTCGCCTCTTTTACATTGATTCCGTAGTCAGCTGCATGTTGAAGATATTCATATACTTGTGCACTTTTTAATAAGGCTTTGGTCGGAATACATCCCCAATTCAAGCAAATTCCACCGAGTTCTTCACGTTCAATGATTGCTGTTTTCATTCCTAATTGAGAGGCTCTGATAGCGGTTACATATCCACCTGGTCCACTTCCAATAACTATAATATCGTAATTCATATCATTCAATTTGTTGGCAAAATTAAGGAAAATAGCTGAAAGCGCGGTATGGTTTTATTCTTGGTTTTTTTAAACGCCAAGCACAACGCATACTGCCTTACTGCTTGCATTGAACAAACGGGTGTAATCCATTAATTGAATGATGAAAAGAACCCTGTGAAAATTAAAATGGGGTATTGCCTTGCCAAGGCCAATAAGGGTTAATCTTGGATGATTCTTCTACCCAAATGGAATTTTTCTTTTTCATTTGAATGTCCTTGTATGGCCTATAAGAATTGTGGAAAAGGGTATCGGAGGGTTTTATATATTTCTTACTCAGCATTAATTGAGTACTATGTTTTTGTTCATTCACATGCGACAAGCGTGTGTTTTTTGAACCATAGGTTAATGCCCATCCTTTTATAGATTGAATATATTTTTCTGGAGTTTTGCAAACTACAACCACAGATTCAACTCCCAGGGAATCTTCAAAGTCAATAATATAGGTGTGCGACAATTGGTTTTTTACACAGCCACTTGCCTTACTTGGATCAATATGCGCTATCGTATATCCCCTTCTCTGTTGCTTGATGATTTCATCTTGGTAAACAACGCAATCACATTCATTCATGAATCGTTCACTAAGTTCAGTCTGCTGACTGCAAGAATAAAGCAGCAAGGATAAAACGAATAACCTGTAAATCATGGGGTAAAAATAGCGTTTTCTACGTGGCTTGACAACTCGGACATATTCCAGAGATAGTCAAGAATAATTCCTTGATTTGGTAGGAGGCGGGCAGATTTACATGAACTATTTGTTCTGCTAAGCACTCTATTTTCTTGCAAGCAATACAGCTAAAATGTAAGTGGTCATGTGCGTGCATGTGAGATTCATCACAACTGGTGCAGCGTGCATAATTTATTGTCCCATCGACATTGACTATTTTATGAATCTTATTTTCCGTTACTAGGCGATCTAAAATACGATAAACCGTTACTCGATCGCAGGCCCCTTTAACCCGTTCAAAAATTTCAGGTTGACTTAACGCGAAGTCAGAGCTTGAAATTTCATGTAATACCGCCTGTTTTGCTTTAGTGTTTCTAGGAATAGACATTTTTTTACTTAATGCAACAAAATTGCACTAAATATTCTATATTTGCAAAACGCAACAATGTTGCATTAAATAATTTCACCAATGAAGTACGCGTTTTTATGTTATGTGTTATTTCTCTTGAACGGTTTCTATCAAGGGCAATCACTAACCGTGCAGGTTTTTGATTCGATTCGTAATGTACCACTGGCGGATGCTACGGTGTATTGCGTGGAATATGACCAAACGGTTATGACGAACGCCAGTGGTAACAGTGTTTTTCCATTAAATGTAAAGAGTAGCCTTACGTTCAAGATCATAGCGCTCGGATATCGAAGTGCGTTTTTCACCGCATTACAGGGTCAGAATGTTGTTCAAATACGGGTGTTGCCAGTTCACTTAGACATGCATGAGGTAACGGTTTCTTCCGGGGCGCTCACTCAATCCAATAAAAATCCCTTTCATATTGAATCTCAAAAGATGTCCGCGCTTGGGATGATTTCCAATTTAACCCTTGGTGAGGCTTTGGCTAAAATTCCCGGAGTGTACAATGCGGCTTTGGGTAATGGAATTTCAAAACCTGTAATTCGTGGAATGCAGGGCATGCGCGTGGTAACCTTATTGAACGGGCTGCGCTTAGAGGGGCAACAATGGGGCGGTGATCATGGGATTGGAATTACAAGTCTTGGAGTTTCTGCCGTTGAAGTTATAAAAGGTCCCGCCAGTTTATTATATGGTGCGGATGCCTTGGGTGGCGTTGTCTATTTGGTGGATGCTCCCTTTGCGCCCTCTAATGCACGTGCCTTGGAGTTTCAAACCGAAGGATTTTCTAATACCTTGGGAGGTAGGGCTCAATTTATTTATAAGGAATCTTACCGTAAATTTAGATGGTTTGTGGCTTCTACCTACTCTAATCATGCTGATTTTCAATTGCCTTCAGGTAAATTTGCCAAGAATTCACGGTTTAATGATTTTGGTGCTAAAGTGAATATGTCCTATACCGGAAAACGGAGTTTATATTCCTTGCGTTATACGGCAAGTCATTCTGTTGCGGGAATACCGGGGCACACCCACGATACCTTGGCTACTCCGTTGACATTTCAAGTGGATGAGCGAGAAAGAAGTTATGAACTACCTGCACAGTTTTTTCAGAATCATTTGCTGCAGGCGACTGCTAATTTTTATAGGGATCGATATGAGGTGATGGCCATGTATGGTGCTACGGTAAACCGTTTGATCGAATTTGATGAGAAAGTTACAATTCCATCCCTGAGTATGAATTTGTCGAATCACTTAGCACAAGTCAAGTGGCTAGTTAAATGGAAGAAGTCGACGCGGCTTACCGCGGGCATACAAGCAATGCTGCAGCAGAATGTTAATGCCGTGAATGCTTCGGACACCCTTATTCCGAATGCTAAATCTATGGATGTTGGAGGGTATCTTAATGTAAATCATGAGTATTATTCATGGACCTTTCAGGCGGGCTTAAGGTTCGATCGAAGGACCATCTATGGCATCGATTTGCCCTTTCAAGATAAGATGAGTTTTAATGGGTTAAATGGAAGTATCGGGGCGGTTCGAAGTTCTGAATCCATCGTATTTAGAACTTCTTTGTCCAGTGGATTTAGGGCCCCGCACTTAACCGAGCTGTTTTCGAATGGGTATCATCACGGGGCACTCCGCTATGAGGTTGGGAAGACTTCATTAATTCCTGAAAAAGCAATACAGCTCGATGTTACGATGGAGTGGAATCAGGCACATGGTGCTTTGGTATTTAACCCCTTTGTTAGCTACATCAAAGATTATATTTATCTGGAGCCGATGGGAGTTTTATTCGATGGCATCCCGGGATATCGGTACGTTCAAAATAATGCAGTGTTGTTTTCTGGGTTGGATCTGTCTTATCACGTTCACCCACATTTTGCGCATGGATTACATTGGGAAATCTCCCTTTCCTACCTGCATGTAAGTGCCTTGGGCGACAGTGCTGTTTCTATGATTCCTCAGCCGCGAATGCAACATGTGTTGCGCTATGAATTTGAATCAACAAACTTCTTAAAAATTAAAGAGATAAACGTTCAATCAACCACCATGGGAGCTCAAAATAATGTGGCCTACCTCGAAACCACGTCAAAGGCATATCATGTATTAGATTTTTCCTTGGTTTTTGCCTTTGGTAAGGCAGATCAGTTTACCATAAAAGGAGGTGGGAGAAACGTCCTCAATGCTACGTATATCGATCATCTATCCCGGTTAAAAAATATTCAAATGCCCTTTCCTGGAAGAAATATCTTCTTGGGTGTTGGTTATAATTTCAATCGTAATTTTAAAAACAAACCATATGAAAACTAAGCTGTTATTTATTGCTTTACTGGGTTTAATGGCGGGGTCATTCTCGGCGTGTGAAAAGGACAAATGCGAAGCTTGTCATTACGATAAGGCTGGTGCCGAGATTGAGCTTGGTGAAAAATGCGGGGATGAGATGGAGGGGTTAGAAGCGAATGGCTACACAGACTCTACGGGCACTTATGTGGTGCATTGTGCACATTAAACATTCTGTCTTCAACATTATTAAATCCGGTTTATCCGGATTTTTTTGTTAATAAAGTTGGGGCTGAATCTTTGTCTCAACGGGTATTGACTTAAAGATATTCCGTACTTTTGAGCCTGAAATTTATCATGGAAAATACCCTACAACAAGAAGCGACGCTCACGCAAGCAAAAGAACTGGGACTGTTAGCAGAAGAGTTTGAGCAAATTCAAGGAATTCTTGGTCGAACCCCGAATTTTACAGAAACCGCAATTTACTCCGTCATGTGGTCCGAGCACTGCTCGTACAAAAATTCAATTCTTTGGTTGAAAACACTTCCCAAGGATGGTCCACACATGCTGGTTAAAGCCGGAGAGGAAAATGCTGGACTGGTAGACATCGGCGATGGTCTTGGGTGTGTTTTTAAAATTGAATCCCACAACCACCCCAGTGCATTAGAGCCTTATCAAGGCGCCGCGACAGGAGTAGGGGGGATTAATCGAGACATTTTCACCATGGGTGCACGCCCAATCGCGCAATTGAATTCGCTGCGTTTTGGCAATTTAGACCTGCCACGAACCAAATGGTTGGTTAAGGGTGTGGTTAAAGGAATTGGCGACTACGGAAATGCGTTCGGTATTCCAATTGTTGGCGGTGAAGTATTTTTTGATGATTCGTACAATACAAACCCTTTGGTAAACGCATTTTCAGCGGGAATTATAGACATAAAAAGAATTATATCTGCCACAGCCAAAGGTCCTGGGAATCCAGTGTTTATTGTGGGTTCTGCCACCGGTAAAGACGGGATAGCGGGAGCAGCTTTCGCTTCCAAAGACATTACTGAAGATTCCGCCAATGATTTACCTTCGGTTCAAGTGGGTGATCCTTTCATGGAAAAGTTACTGCTCGAAGCGACCATGGAATTGGCACAAACGGATGCGATTGTAGGCATGCAAGACATGGGAGCTGCCGGGATTACCTGTTCAACCACAGAAATGTCTGCGGCTGGAGGGGTAGGCATGGAGATTTATTTGGATAAAGTTCCTACCAGACAAGAGAATATGTTACCCTATGAAATTTTGCTTTCCGAATCCCAAGAGCGAATGCTGGTTGTCGTTCACAAAGGGAAAGAGCATGTGGTAAAATCGATTTTTGATAAATGGGATTTACATGCAGAAGAGATTGGTCATGTTACAGATACGGGTAGAATTCGCTATTACATGCATGGGGAATTAGTGGGTGATGTGCCAGCCGAGTCCTTAGTGCTTGGAGGTGGTGCTCCCCAAAATAAGCGTGAATATTCTGAGCCGGCTTATTATGCTGAAGCAAAGAAATTTAATCCAGAGTCTATTAAGGTTCCTTCAGACCTTAAAGCCGTTGCTTATCAACTGTTGGGCTTGCCTAACATTGCCTCAAAGCGATGGGTTTATGAGCAATATGACTCCATGGTAGGTACAGTGAATATGTCCACCAATGCACCGTCAGATGCAGGGATTGTCTCCATTAAAGGAACGAGAAAGGCCCTAGCGATGACCGTTGATTGCAATTCACGATACGTCAATTCTGATCCTGAAATCGGGACAATGATCGCTGTTTCTGAAGCGGCAAGAAATATTACTGTTTCAGGAGGTATTCCTTCCGCAGTAACCAATTGTTTGAATTTTGGAAATCCCTACAATCCAGAAAGCTACTGGCAATTTGTTGGTGCAATCAAGGGAATGAGTGCGGCTTGTATTAAATTTTCTACCCCAGTTACCGGAGGGAATGTTTCCTTTTATAATCAATCGGTAATTGCCGGAAAAGAAGTTCCAGTATTTCCAACTCCAACCATTGGAATGATCGGTATTTTGGAAGATAAGGATAAAAAAATGACCCTTGATTTTAAAGAAAAGGGCGACTTAATTTATTTGGTTGGAAATTATTCCGATGACATAGGATCCTCTGAGTATTTATCGTCTATTCAAGGGGTGAAGCTTTCACCGGTGCCAAGGTTTGATTTGGATGAAGAATTCAACATGCAAGAGACGGTAAAAGCACTCATCGCACAAGAGTTAATCAATGCTGCCCATGATATTTCCGATGGTGGTCTGTTCGTTTCCTTAGTGGAAATGGGCTTTCCAAGAGGTCTTGGTTTTGATATTGAAACCGACATGGACATTCGGACCGATGCGTTTTTATTCGGAGAAGGCCAAGGACGAGTAGTGGTGACCTTACCAGAGGAAAAGCGCAATGCGTTTAGTGAATTTAAACAATCATGCGATACTCCGATAATTCTTTTGGGGCATGTAACGAAAGGCAAAATGCAAATAGATTTACAGGCATTTGGTTTTATCGATGAAGCACGCGATATTTACATGAATGCACTCGGTGCAAAAATTGAATCTTAAATGGAATATAATACAACACGCGGTAAACTGATTTTACCAGAATATGGTCGAAATGTGCAAAACATGATTGCACACGCCATGGAAATTTCTGATCGTAAAGAACGTAATCGTGCTGCACAAGCGATCATTGAAGTGATGGGACAATTGAATCCTCACCTCCGTGATGTAGATGATTTTCGACACAAATTATGGACACACCTTTTCGTGATGTCTGATTTTAATTTAGAGGTGGATTCACCGTACGAAATCCCAAAACCTGAGTCCTTGCAAGAGAGACCCCAGATAATGGCCTATCCAAAAAGTAAAATCAGGTATGGTCATTATGGAAAGTACACTCAAGAAATTCTAGAGTTAGCGAAAGATATTACCAAGGAAGACGAGCGCGACTATTTGAAAAATACGATGGCGAATTTCATGAAAAAACAATTCCTGTCGTATAATAACGATACCGTTGAAAATCAAGTGATTGCAGATCAATTAAAAGAGCTTTCGAAAGGAGATTTGGTATTAGAGAATCCGGATGAATTGATGAATACCAATGTGTTATTAAGATCCATGGGAATGGGAGCTAATAACAACAACAACAAGAAATTCTCCAAGAATTTTAAGCAAAAACCAAAGAAAAAAAAATTTTAAGAAGTAATGGCATCTTTTGAAATTCATGGCGGAAAGCCGTTAAAAGGAGAATTGCATCCACAAGGAGCAAAAAACGAGGCCCTTCAAGTATTATGTGCCCCGTTGTTGACCGCTGAAAAAGTAACAATCTCTAATGTCCCGGACATTATTGATGTGAACAAACTGATTGGTCTACTACAAACCATGGGCGTTAAGGTGGAAAAAGTAGAGAAAGGCACCTATATTTTTCAAGCCAAAGACATTGACCTATCCTATTTAGAAACCGAGGATTTTAAAATGCGTGCCGCTTCGTTACGCGGATCGATCATGATTGTAGGACCCCTTCTCGCACGGTTTGGAAAAGGGTTCATCCCTAAACCAGGAGGAGATAAAATTGGTCGTCGAAGATTAGATACCCACTTTGAAGGATTTACGCTACTCGGTGCCAAGTTTAACTACGACGCGGGGGAGCATTTCTATTCCATTGAGGCAAAAAAATTAAAAGGCACATACATTCACCTCGATGAGGCTTCGGTTACAGGAACGGCAAACATCCTTATGGCTGCAGTGTTGGCTGAGGGGAAAACCACCTTCTACAACGCAGCTTGTGAACCGTACATTCAACAACTGTGTAGGATGCTTAATTCCATGGGAGCGAAAATTGAAGGCATTGGTTCTAATTTGTTGCATATTCAAGGCGTAAAAGAATTAAAAGGGTGTTTTCATCGTATTTTGCCCGACATGATTGAAATAGGGAGTTTTATTGGCTTGGCAGCCATGACTCAATCAGAGATTACCATAAAGGACGTAAGCTGGGATAATCTGGGAATTATTCCAAATGTTTTTAGAAGGTTGGGAATTAAATTGGAACGTCGCGGCGACGATATTTTTGTGCCCGCACAAGATCATTATGAAATAGATACCTTCATTGATGGGTCGATTTTAACGATTTATGACGCGCCATGGCCTGGCTTCACACCTGATCTACTTTCGATTATTTTAGTCGTAGCAACTCAAGCTAAAGGTTCTGTTCTGATTCACCAAAAAATGTTCGAATCTAGGTTGTTCTTCGTGGATAAATTAATAGATATGGGAGCTCAAATCATACTGTGTGATCCACACCGAGCAACCGTAATTGGACTAAATCGAGAACATCAACTCAAGGGTATTTCAATGACTTCACCGGATATTCGTGCAGGAGTATCTCTACTTATTGCTGCACTTTCAGCGAATGGGAAGAGCGTGATTCACAACATTGATCAGATAGACCGAGGTTATCAAGACATAGAGATTCGTTTGAATAACATTGGTGCAGATATTCGTAGAATTGGATAAATGAAAGCTATACAACCATTTCTTCCATTGGCCTTTATTGTACTCATTTTTTGCGGTGCCTTTTGCTTTAGGAATACCGCTGAGGTTTCGCATAGCCCCAAAGGACTAGCGCCCGATATTGAAATGAAGTCTCACAAAGGCAAAAAGATTTCACTGTCTAAATTAAAAGGCAAGTTGGTGTTGGTAGATTTTTGGGCCTCGTGGTGTGGTCCGTGCAGGAAAGAAATGCCCAATGTCGTGGAGGCTTACCATAAATACCGAAAAAAGAAATTTATTAATGGTAAAGGCTTTACCGTTTTTAGTGTGTCTTTGGACCGTGAGTCCGCTGCTTGGAAAGACGCCATTAAATCCGATGGAATGGTATGGAAATATCACGGCTTAGATGAAGGGAACAAGATATCAAACCTCTATGGCGTCTTTTCCATTCCCAGTGCCTTCCTCGTAGATGAAAATGGTGAAATTATCGCAAAAGGTGCTGAACTACGCGGCATAAACCTTCACCTTACCCTAGATAAATACTTGGATAACTAAGATACTCGATCGAGTACGAATTTAATCAGTTGATTCATTTCCGTGTAATACCCTTCCGAAAAAGTTGTGTTGGGCCGGTTGGCAATTCCCAAACAAATGGTTGCACATCGGTGTCCAAGGGCTCGTCCTAAAGAAAAGAGGGCCGAACTTTCCATTTCAAAGTTAAGCAGCCTTAAATTGTTTTCGTTGAAATGCTGCGCGTTCATTTGAATGTCAGCAATCCGAGAATTTAGACGTAATTGCCTTCCTTGCGGACCATAAAATCCAGAACTTGTAATGGTAATTCCGGGAAAACAAAAATCATCTGTTAATTGAAATGTTAAGTCGGAATCTGCTCCAACAAAATAGGGTTCAATCCCCTTGGGGAGTTGCAGGAATTCTTTAATCTGTTCATTCATGTAACGTTCTGTATCGGTAAATTCGATATCGTAAAAGTGTGCTACATTATCTAATCCAAAGGCATGCGTGGAAACAATATAACTATGCACTGGGATTTGTGGCTGTAAAATCCCACAGGTTCCAATGCGTATTAAATTCAGTGACGTATGGCTCGGAAGTTCGGTTCTCGTCGTAAGGTCGATGTTAACCAAAGCGTCAAGTTCATTTACCGTAATGTCGATATTATCCGTACCTATTCCAGTGGAAAGCGCAGAGATTCTTTTTCCGCGGTATGTTCCTGTATGGCAGACAAACTCACGATGTTGACTTTTATGCGCTATCTCATCAAAAAAATTGGATATCATAGAAACTCGATCTTGATCACCTACCAGAATAACAGTCGGTGCAACTTGATCTCGAGAAAGGCCTAAATGATATACCTGGTTTTGCGCATTTAACGCGAGCTCAGTTGGCGGAAAATGTTTCAATGGATTAAGGTTATATATTACTAAATACCTTCATCAATAAATCGGTGACTCGAGCACCTGGATCTTTCCTGATTTTATTTTCTTCTTTCTCTACGAGTTTAAACAACCCTTGAATTGCTAACTGAGTAACATAGGCATCTAAATCTGGATTTATTTTTTCTCCACCCGTAAGTGTAACAGCAGCGTTATATTTGGTGATAATTGGATTCCAGTAGGAAGTTAATTGTACCTTGCTAGTAGCATTCTTTACCTTGGGCAAAAACGCAACAGCAAGGCTGTCCGATGTTTTATCTTTCAAGAACTTAGTTGCTGCACCATTTCCGCCTTTCAATATGGCAAATCCATCTTGAATAGACATGTTTAATATCGCGTTTTTAAAAATAGGTAACGCTTCTTTAACAGCCTCTTCTGCGGCACGATTCAACGTGGTTTCAAATTTATCCACTTGCCCTTGCATCCCAAGATTAATCGCCTTCTCCCTGACTTTAATTGCATCCGGAGGGAATGGTAAACGTATTGCTGGATTCTTTAAGAAACCGTCAAGCACTGAACTTGAATCTACTGAATTTTTAATTCCAACGGTTAAGGCTTCTTTTAATCCCTTAATTACTTCATCATTGGTGAGTTGAGGTTTGACAGGAGCTGTTGTTGCTATGGGCAGCGAGGAGAGATCCACCACGCCACATCCAATTAATAAACCACCGATAATAAGAATAGCATAAAACTTTTTCATAGTTACCTTAATACATTTACAAATCCTTGTCTAATTTTCTTTCCATCACTGTCCCGCTCCTTGTACCATGCGGTCCATGTATAAACACCGGGCTGTACTAACTTTTCTCCATACATTCCGTCCCATTCTCCAGAAGGATCATACGTTTCCCATACTGTTTCTCCCCAACGGTTATATACGGTTAAATGAAAGCCCATTTCATCAATGCCTTCTACATAAAATCGCCACGTTTGGTTATGTTCATCATCATCTGGCGTGAATGTATTTGGAACATAAAATACAATGTCAGGAATGATTTCCAGAGGTAAAGATATCGAATCTGAACATCCTTGAGCAGTTGTTATTGTTAAGTTTAGGTAATAAGTTCCCACAACTCCCTGCGGGAATGTAAACATTGCGTTAACTCCATTGCTCGTAATACTTTCCGCTTGATCACAAGACCATTGCCAATCTACGATATTTCCCTGAGAATTATCATTGGCCTGAACTGAGGTTTCAAACCAGGTTACAGGGTTTCGTGAAAGTACAAAGTCTGCTGTAGGTAAAGGAGTCACTTCAACGATATCCTGGGTACTGTTAGAATAAACACAACCATATATAGAAGTGGCAGTCATATTCACACTGTAAAATCCTGGATAAGGGAAGGTATTTGAAAAATTCTGCATACCCGGAACGGTGTATGTATCCCCATTAGAGAAGGTGTAAACGGTAGATGCAATTTCCGCAGCATTGGCAGATGTATTTGAGAAATTAAATGATCCTGGCATACAAAGTATTGGATAATTTGGAGTAATACTTGGGATGATCGGAGTAGGAAAGGTTATTGTCATGCAATCTTGCGTGGTTGGTGATCCACATTGCTCAGATAGTGTAACACAATACTCAGTTGGAGTTCCGATTGGGTCAACGGTGATTGAGCTTGCCGGCCCGAAAGAATTCCCATTATTATCCACCCAACTGAAAATGTATGGGCTTGAACCACCAACACCCTGCGCACTTAATGTAATGCTTGCCTCAGGACAAATCATGGTGTCTTGGGTAAGAAATGAAATTGATAACGATGGAGGTTCACTTATATTAAACGTTGTGTCTTGAACACATCCATTAGCATCAGTTACAGTTACTGTATGAGGGCCAGCACCTAAATCTATAGCAATATTAGATACAGAAGCAGAACCGGTCCAACTGTATAGATAACCTGGTGTACCTTGTGAAACATTCATAGTTGCGCTACCGTTATTAATGCTATTGCAATTTGCGTTAACAACATTGGTTAAATTTAAAATCATCGCCGGGATTTCAGTAACCGTTATGGAAACACTTCCTGAACAACCACTTGGTGTTGCAATGTTACAGGTATATGTTCCGGCACTTAAACCAGTAGCTGTTTGGGTAGTCTGGCCATTACTCCAAGTATATGTGGCGCCTGGGTTAGCAGGTATTATGTTCGCGGTAGCCGTGCCATCATTACCACCCGGACAACTCACTTGGGTCATGGTGGCGGCATATTGCGCTGGTGTATCCCCAATGATTCCACTACCAGTGGCAGGACATCCGCTTGCATCTTGAACAGTTACCGAATACGTGCCTGCTGGGAGGTTGTTAACAGTTTGTGTATTCCCAATGTTTGGTGTCCAGGTATATGTAAATGGTGGCGTACCTGCTGTTGGATTGGCAGTTACAGACCCGATGGATTGAGAACAGATATCGTTAGTAACAGTGACATTTACCGCCGCACCACCAATCGATATCCATGTCGTGTCATTGGTGATTGAACCGATACTCGCATTACAAGCAGACCCTGAAAGAAAATAACCTGTTGGTCCTGGGGTAGGCACATTATTTACCACCAAGGTTCCATTATTGTATGGAAACGTTTGTCCCAATGTATTTTGCCAGATAAAATTTGTGCCTGGACTAGAAACCAACATATATGGAATTTGAGCCATGGTGTATTGATTTGTGTTATTGGGAGCTGTTGGTGTAAATCGACGACCATCTTGATTCGCGCCCCAAACTTGGTTGTTTCTTCCAGGAGTGATGTGTGCCACCGTCATGGGATTATTCTCAGAACCTTGAATGGCTAATCCACTATTCCAACCGTTACAGATGGGTTTATTTCCAATGTGTAATTCAAATACATTGGTAGTTTCATACATAATGATTGCCATGTAGTTACATTGTTGAACGCAACTAAACATCAAAATGTTTTTATAGAGCACTACAAATCTCCGGTTTGGTGCAGTACCGATCATTTGATATTGAACTTGACCACCTAACGAAGGGTTAATATCTTGATAGGTTAGCATGATTGAATTCCGAGCAGCAGTTAATTGCATATTCGGTAGCGGAGGAATACCCCCTAATGACCACGGACAATATCCATTCGCGTTTGCCAGGTTAAATGACACTAATCCATTGGAACCTATAACACACTGGTTATAATTTTGACCATAAAAATTGAATGGGAATCCGATATTAACCACGCCTGACCAAGAGTCATCAGATAAATTAACTTGGCTTGGGGAATTCAAGTAAACACCTGCAACGTTATTGGCACCACCACCTTGATTGCAATTGTTTATGGTAACAGTTTGACCGGGGCACACCGATAAATCTTGGCCAAGACAAACGGTATATTGACTGTGAGCAAAATATGTAGTGAAAAATATAACTACACTGAGTATAAATCTTGTCATAAAAAAAAGTTAATGTTCGGGTCACATTCCTTACGAGAATATTAACCAATCGTTGCCATTCTCACTTTCAAATTTATGAATTAAATGCCAAACTACATTACCTCAATAAATTCACATGCCCAATGTATGCTTTTCTACTATCGGAGTATGGTGACTTTAAGATTATTTTCCAAGTATATGTTCCTTGGGTGATGTCGAAGCCATTGGCATCTTTTCCGTCCCAACCGATTTCGTGGTTGTGATTTTCCCAAATAATTGCACCCCATCGATTGTAAATGAAACAGCTATATTCATAGGGGTCAAAATCCGCTGTGATTATTGGCAACCAAGTTTGGTTGTATTCATTCCCATCGGGTGTAAATGTATTCGGAACAAAAATAAGTTGTGATTCTTGTACCATCACTGTTCGTGTGGCGGTATCTGTACATCCAAAAGTTGTCGAAGCAATCAAAGTGATTAGGTAATTACCTGAGGATGAGGTAGGGAAAGAATGGGTTGGTTCAAATTCATTTGAATTCGAACTACCATCTCCATAATCCCAATCGAAATAATCTGCCCCGGAACTATAATTTTCGAAAGTTCCCGTAGTATTCAAGACAGTCATTGATTGTGGCGTCACATTGAAATCGGCAATTGGAACGGAATAGGCACATAAATAATCAGTTAACGTGGTATCCCAAACACAACCGAGTGCAGTTGTCAATGTCAAGCTTACATCATAGCATCCAGGGGCATTATAGATAACCGAAGTGGTGTTCATGCCGGACGAGGTAATTCCATTTCCAAAATCCCATAGGGCTGATACATAAGGGGTACCTGAAGAAGTATTAGTAAGGTTGGAAGTGAATGGAATACAATTTTCTGTTATTGCAGCATTGAAGTTAGGTATTGAAGCCGGTTCAATAGTGATACTCATATTGTCTGAACCGACACATCCGTTTTGATCGGTTCCGATGACCGTATAGGTTAACGTGTTAATTGGTGTAAAGTTAACTTGATTCAATATGCCATTATTCCATTGATAACTTACCGCACCAGATCCACTTACCTGCGTGCTGCTTCCTTCGCAAATACTTTGATCAACTCCCGCATTCACAACCGGGTTAGCCCAAACGGTTAGAACCATGTTACTGGTGTCTATACATCCATTCGCATCCGTTCCTGTTACAAGGTAGGTGACAATTCCCACGGGCGGGGCCCATGTATTTCCATTAATTAGTCCATTGTTCCAAACATAGGTAACCGCACCAGATCCTGAAATTGTAACAGATGCTCCCGAACATACCTGAATATCCGGTCCGGCATCAACCACTGGAGCTTGAAAAACAGTTACAATTAACGTGTCATAGGCCGGGCAAAGATTGGTATCCAAACCAATGACAGAAATAATCTCACTGCTTAGCGGAATGTAATTGCTTCCATTGTTGGTTCCAGTGCTCCACGTGTAGGTCGCTGTTCCAACTGCATTAAGCGGAATACTGAAGCCGGGACAAATCGACGTATCGTTGCCCGCAAAAACCACAGGTTGTGGCACAATAATTTGCATCGTATCATAACCTATACACCCATTAGCATCCAACCCGGTGACACTCCAAAGGCCTGTGGACAGGGGCGTAAAGTAGGATCCATTTGAAACACCTCCACTCCATTGATAACTTACAGCACCTTGTCCCAACAATTGTGTAGAATCTCCTTGACATACAATTTGATCAAGGCCTGCGCTTATCCCTGGATTAGAAAATACAGTTAACACCATGGAGTCAACATTCGTGCAGCCATTCAACGAGGTACCGGTAACAGTGTACGTAGTAGAACCAAGGGTAGGAGTAAAGGTTTGACCATTAGTGATTCCGTTGTTCCATTGATACGTATTGGAACCTGTTGCCGTAATGGTAACAGAAGACCCTAAACATACGTTTAAATCCGGACCTGCATTAACAAGTGCCCCAGGGTATATCGTAATATCCATGGAGTCTTGATTCACACAGCCATTGTTGTCGATACCAACTACGGTCAGTGTGATATTGTTTATAGGTAAATAGGTTCCTCCGTTGACGGTGCCTGTTTCCCATGTCAATGTAGGGGCGCCAGTTGCGTTTAAGGTTACTGGCGTACCCGGACAAACAGCGACATTACTTCCGGCATTGACTGGAGGAAGTGGATAGACTGTAACCGCTTGTGTAAGGGTATCTGTGCACCCACCCACATTCGAGGCAATAAGTGACACATTGAATGTGCCTGCATTGGGATAGATTTGAATTGGATTCGTTTGCGTAGAATTTGGGCTTCCGTTTCCAAATAACCACGTGTAGCTTACTTGGGCAAGGTTCGGGTCTTGGGTTTGGTTTGTAAAACTTACTGTATCATTCATACAGCTGTTATTGAAACTGAAATTAATCACAGGGGGTGGGAGTACAGTGATGGTTTGAGTAATGGTATCTGAACACCCTGCTTGCGTGGTCACAATGTGTGTTACATTGTATGTGCCTGGATTTTGATAGGTATGCGTTGGATTCATGTGAACCGCAGGGTTATTGCCATTTAATGTAGATCCATCCCCAAAATTCCATGTCCACGAGGATGCCCCCCCATTCGCCAGGAGTACACCGTTTATCGTATTTGGAAGGATGGTAGGAGTACTGTTAAACTGCATTGGGGTCCATGGACATGCTGCCGTGTAGGTGAAATTACTTTGAACGGTGGTCGGTATTGCTGAAGCGGTTAATGCGACGGTGCAACTTCCTTGGTTCGAGAATGATTGCATAGTAACCGTATAACTCGGTGCTGCTGTAGCTGCTAGAACACTTATACTTTGCGTGTTGGCTCCATTGCTCCAATTATAACTTTGGAATCCGGCGGGCCCTGAAATGTTTATATTAGGTGAGCCAAAACAATAATCTAAGTCTAAGGTTAAGGGCATGCAATCAGCTACAACGTATGCGTAACCGTAATGACCACTCAAGCTGCAGTCTTTAGTGGTGAATTCAATCGTCACATTTTGACCAATATATGCTTGAAGATTAACCCCAACAATGGTCCAAGGAAGCCATTTGACACTCCCGCAGGTTTGAAAATTTTGACCTGGTTGGCCTGCGTAAACTGTATATGCTCCACAATTTCCCCCGATTTGAGTCCCGTTTTGGTTTAATAAGCGCATTTGGAAAACAGGCTGTTGTGCTGGTGAATGTCCTGGATCTTGCAAAACACAAGCATATTTGTAGATAAATAATGAATTCTGCGCTGTAACATTAAGGGTATAAGTTAACCGTTCTCCTTGAGCGCCGGTACTTTGGTTACCTAATCTTGCCGAACGTGTACTACCCGGTGGGATCAATTGTAATCCTCCACATGTGTTAGGATCTATTCCGGGAGCAGAAATAATCGTATGTCTTCCATTAACTATTCCAACCGCTGAAGCAGGATTACCATAATTGCCCGTATAGCCTTGCCAATTACTAAAGTTGCTGTTACTAAAATTGGCATTAGGACACCCCGCGTTATTTTGAGAATAACCGCAAAACGATGAGAAAAGAAGCAGCAATAAAGAGTAAAAAACTTTCATGAGGTGCAAAGATATGGCATTTAACTCAGGTTATCGCAATAAAGTTACGTGTCCTGTGAAGGCCTTACGCTCATCGCGATAGGGTGACTTAATCATGATTTTCCATGTATATACACCTTCTTGCATCGGTTTTCCATTCATCTGTTTTCCATCCCAACCAACCAAATGATTGTGATTCTCCCAAATAAGCTCTCCCCAGCGATCATAAATTAAGCATGTGAACTCGTATGGGTCAAAATCAGCGGTTATTACAGGAAACCACGTTTGATTGTACTCATTTCCATCTGGAGTAAAGGTATTCGGAACGTACAAGAGCTGTGTTTCAGTTAACGTAACTACCCGATTGGTGGTATCCGTACATCCATTGTCTGTGTAAACAATTAACGTTACTAGATAGTTTGCCGTGGTGGTATTGGGGAAGAAATGAACCGGTTCAAACTCTGTAGATGTACTTCCATCGCCAAAATCCCATGCGTAAAAACTACCACCAGCGCTTTGGTTGATCATGGAGCTCGTGTTTTCCAAATCCGTAATATTCATAGGACTGGGCTCAAAATCGGCAATCGGTAATACATAAC
Source organism: Flavobacteriales bacterium (assembly GCA_947500755.1). Lineage (GTDB taxonomy): Bacteria > Bacteroidota > Bacteroidia > Flavobacteriales_D > Crocinitomicaceae > UBA952. The sequence continues at coordinate 14,214 of CANMTO010000011.1, read as the reverse complement.
TGCACAAGTAGTCTGTAATTAAGATATCCCATTCACAGCCTAACGCCGTTGTTAATGTAAGTCCTACATCGTAGCAGCCCGGACTATTGTACGTATAAGAAATCGGTCCCGCTCCTGTTGCGGTAGCTCCGTTTCCAAAGGTCCAAACTGCCTGGGTAAAAGGTGTTCCGGTAGATGTATTATTCAGCGTAAATGAAAATGGTGTACAATCTGCTAATACTGGCGCAATAAACGAAGGATAGGCTGCTGGTTCAATGGTGATGTTCATATCATCGGTTCCGGTACAGCCGTTATTGTCCGTTCCAACTACGGTGTAGGTTGCATTGATGGTTGGTATAAAATAGTCATTATTCAGTATGCCATTGTTCCAAACATAGGTGCTTGCACCTGAGCCCGAAATCAAGGTGGAATCACCTTCGCAAATTGATTGATCATTTCCTGCATTAACCACCGGGTTTGCCCATGTGGTTAATATCATTTGGTCAGTATCAATACATCCATTGGCATCTGTTCCCGTTACGGTATAGGTTACCACACCAACAGGTGGAGTGAAGGTCTGCCCGTCAATTAATCCATTATTCCAAGAGTAATTAGCGACTCCTGCTCCGGTAATAGTTACACTGGTACCGAAACACTCACTAATGTCTGGGCCAGCATCAACAACCGCTGCAGGATGCAGGGTGATGAATATGGAATCAGCATTTATGCAACCATTTGCATCTGTACCAACTACCGTTAGCATTATACTTGCCTGTGGAATATAAGGTGATCCATTGGCTGTTCCGGTTTCCCAACTATAGGTTGCTGCGCCCGTTGCGTTGAGTGGAATACTAAATCCTGGACATATTGTAGTGTCATTACCCGCAAATACAGGGGGAAGCGGATGAATTGTTACGGCTTGATATAAGGTGTCTGTGCATCCTCCCACATTAGTGGCGGCCAATCCGAGTTGATACGTTCCAGCTTGCTGATAAGTGTGCGACGCATTTGTCGTAATGTTATTTGCGCTTCCGTCACCCCATATCCACTGATAAGTAACCTGAGCAAGATTTGGGTCTTGGGTGTTATTTGTTGTGTTAACAACATTAAAAACACAGGCGTTGTTGAACGTGAAGTTGATAGTAGGTGGAGGCAGTACATTGATGGTTTGCGAAATGGTATCGCTACATCCAGCCTGAGTAAATACAATATGTGTAACGGTGTATGTTCCTGGATTAGCATAAACATGCGTAGGGTTTTGATGCACCGCGGGGTTGTTTCCTGTTAGGGTAGATAGATCCCCAAAGTCCCAAAACCATGAGGCTGCGCCGCCATTAGCAAGGACTACTCCGTTTATAGAGGTTGGCAAGATGGTTGGGGTACTGTTAAATTGGGTAGGAGACCACGGGCAAGCCTGGGTAACAGTGAAGTTGTTATTTACAGTTGTTGGAATAGCCTGTGCAGTCAAGGCTACGGTACAATTCCCCTGATTAGAAAAGGATTGCATGGTTACGGTATAAGTAGGCAAGGCTGTGGCAACAGGTACCGAAATAGACTGTGTGTTTTGTCCCGAACTCCAGTTATAGCTTTGAAATCCTGCAGGTCCAGCAATGTTGATTGTGTTGGCGCCAAAACAATAATCTAAATCCAGAATTAATGGCATACAGTCAGCTACTACGTAGGCATAGCCAAAATGACCTGAATAATCGCAATCTTTTGTGGTGAATTCTATCGTAACTTGCTGGCCGGTATAAGCAGTAAGGTTTACCCCCACAACAGTCCATGGCAACCACTTTACTCCACCACAGGTTTGAAAATTTTGACCTGGCTGCCCGCCATATACCGTATATTGACCACAGTTACCACCGATTTGGGTGCCGTTTTGGTCCAACAAACGCATTTGAAATACGGGTTGAGCATTGGGTGGATGTCCCGGATCTTCTAAAACGACAGCATATTTGTAAATAAATAAGGCATTTTGAGCGGTTACAGTCATGGAATAACGTAATTGTTCTCCTTCGGCTCCCGTTCCAGAGTTTCCTAGCCGGGCAGATGAGGTGCTTCCTGGAGGTACAATTGGTAAGCCTCCGCATGAAAACGGATCTGTTCCTGCGCCCGTAATAATTGTATGTCTACCGGCAACAAGACCCATACTCGCTGCTGGATTTGCATAGTTTCCGGTATATCCTTGCCAATTCGTAAAATTACCCATGCTTAGATTAGCATTTGGACATCCAGCATTGTTCTGTGCAATTGCGTTGAATTGCGCAATAGCAAGTATAAAAAACGAATAAAATAAATAACGCGTTGAGAACATAGTATTTAAGTATTCAAATCTATAACTAATTTTTTAATAAAGAAAGAACAACTGCGTTACGAAATGAATAAATTTTGGTTGCTAAGATTAAAATTAAAAAGAAATGAAGTTTGCTTTAATTTAGTGTCATTTTAACACTTAGTCTTTAATGAAAAATATTAACTAGGCAACTTAAAAACTTGTTACATTTGTGAGTAAATTTTAAATTCAGTTGTATGTCAAATAAATATCAGAAGGAAATAGATGCCTTCATGGAAAATGTAAAGGCCAAGAATGGTCACGAACCAGAATTTCTTCAAGCAGTGCATGAAGTAGCGGAGGCAATCATTCCATTTACGGAGCAACACACGAAGTACAAGGACGCGAAAATTCTTGAGCGTATTATTGAACCTGAGCGAACGATTATATTCCGAGTTCCATGGTTAGATGATCATGGAAATGTGCAAGTAAATCGTGGATACCGCGTTGAATTTAACTCAGCGATCGGACCTTATAAAGGAGGCTTGCGTTTTCACCCTTCTGTGAATCTTTCGATCCTTAAGTTCTTAGGCTTCGAACAAATTTTTAAGAATTCATTAACGACACTTCCAATGGGAGGCGGTAAAGGAGGTTCTGATTTTGATCCTAAAGGAAAGTCGGACAATGAAATGATGAAGTTTTGCCAATCATTTATGACCGAACTTTCTCGTCACATTGGTGCAAACACAGATGTACCCGCAGGAGATATCGGCGTTGGTGGCAGAGAAATTGGATACATGTTCGGGCAGTACAAGCGAATTCGAAACGAATTTACAGGGGTGTTAACTGGAAAAGCAAGAAATTGGGGTGGATCATTGATTCGTCCGGAAGCTACAGGATATGGCACCGTATATTTTGCAAAAGAAATGTTAGCAACTAAAGGGGATTCTTTTAATGGAAAAACTGTGGTGGTTTCTGGTTCAGGAAATGTTGCGCAGTTCGCTTGTGAGAAAGCTACTCATTTAGGAGCCAAGGTGTTAACGCTTTCAGATTCTTCAGGGTATATCCATGATGCAGACGGAATCGATGCTGAAAAATTAGCCTTTGTAATGGAATTAAAGAATGTGAAGCGTGGGCGTATTGCTGAATACACGCAAGTTTATCCGAACGCAAAATTTGTTGCAGGGAAACGTCCTTGGGAAGTAAGGGCAGACATCGCGCTTCCGTGTGCAACCCAAAATGAATTGAATGGCGAAGAAGCTAAAGCACTTATTGCTAACGGTGTAATGTGTGTAGCGGAAGGAGCTAATATGCCTTCCACTCCAGAGGCTATTCTTGCATTCCAAGCAGCAAATGTGTTGTTTGCACCAGGAAAGGCATCCAATGCAGGTGGTGTGGCAACCTCCGGTCTTGAAATGTCTCAAAACTCATTGAGATTATCTTGGTCAGCCGAAGAGGTGGATCAACGTTTACATGGCATCATGGTTTCTATTCATGAAGCTTGTGTGAAATATGGCACTAAAGAAGACGGCAATGTGGACTACGTTAAGGGAGCTAATGTTGCTGGATTCGTTAAAGTAGCGGATGCCATGATTGATCAAGGATTAGTTTAATCCTCATTTTCTCAAAACTCTTAAAACCCACCTCGGTGGGTTTTTTTATTTGTTAATTTTGCAGCGTGGAAGATATACTAGACCAATTACATATTACGTATGATCGAACTGGATTCGATAACGAAGAATTAATTAATATTTACAAAGCGATTCTTCTTCCGCGACTGATTGAAGAAAAGATGCTCATCTTACTTCGTCAAGGGAAAATTACCAAGTGGTTCTCAGGCTGGGGGCAGGAAGGGATTTCTGTAGGGTGTGCTTATGCATTGCAATCGGATGAATATATTTTACCGATGCACCGAAACTTAGGGGTGTTTACAACAAGAGAAATTCCCTTAAATCGCCTGTTTGCCCAATTCCAAGGTAAAATGTCTGGATTCACGAAAGGGCGAGACCGTTCATTTCACTTTGGTTCTAACGAGCACCATTTGGTAGGAATGATTTCTCACCTAGGACCTCAATTGGGCATTGCAGACGGGATTGCCTTAGCACAAAAACTGAAGAAAAGTAATAAAGCAACCTTAGTGTTCTCCGGAGACGGTGGTGCTTCAGAAGGTGATTTTCATGAGGCCTTAAATGTTGCCGCGGTTTGGGACTTACCTGTAATGTTTTGTATCGAAAATAATGCTTGGGGCCTTTCAACCCCATCCAATGAGCAATTTAAGTGTAAGCAATTTATTGATAAAGGGATTGGATATGGCATGGATGCAATCCAAGTGGATGGTAATAATATTTTAGCTGTGATTCGGGCTATTCGAACCATTGCCGAAGAAATTCGAGTGAATCCAAAGCCCTATTTGGTAGAATTGATGTCTTTTAGAATGCGAGGTCATGAAGAAGCGTCAGGAACAAAATATTATCCAGAAGGTATTCAGGATAAATGGGCGCTTAAAGATCCGGTATCAAATTTTGAGTTGTTTCTACTTCAAGAAAAGGTATTAAATGAAGCGGTTATCGCACAAATAAAAGAAGGGTTTAAAGCGGATATCCAACGCTCATTTGATGAGGCAAATGCTGAATCGGCCATTGTCCCTTCCTTAACACAAGAACTTTCTGATTTGTATGCTGCTAACTCGGCACAAGTCATTCCACCAACTGGGGTGTCTAAGGAAATTCGATTCATTGATGCCATACAAGAAGGCTTGAGTCAAAGCATGGAAAGACATCCGAATCTTGTACTTATGGGCCAAGACATAGCGGAGTATGGTGGGGCCTTTAAAGTAACTGAAGGATTTGTAGAGAAATTCGGGAAAGACCGTGTGAGAAATACTCCATTGTGCGAGTCGGCAATCGTTGGGGCAGGATTAGGGCTGTCAATTTCTGGCATGAAAGCGATGGTGGAGATGCAGTTTGCGGATTTCGTTACCTGTGGATTTAACCAAATCATAAATAACTTAGCCAAAATTCATTGGCGGTGGGGGCAACATGCCGACGTAGTAGTAAGGATGCCAACCGGAGCAGGTGCTGCGGCAGGTCCATTTCACTCTCAAAGCAATGAAGCTTGGTTTACACATACTCCGGGGTTAAAAGTAGTTTATCCTTCCAATCCGTTTGATGCCAAAGGCTTATTGAATGCGTCCATCGAAGATCCAAATCCCGTACTTTTCTTCGAACATAAGACCCTCTATCGAAGCGCCAAAGGAATGGTTCCCAGTGCGTACTATCAATTGGAAATCGGTAAGGCCGCTGTCGCGAGCGAAGGAATGCTAGTCAGTATTATTACCTATGGTTTTGGCGTACATTGGGCTTTGGAGTTAAAAGAGGAACGTGGTTTAGATATTGAAATCATTGACTTGAGAACCCTTTTGCCTTTAGATACTGAATGTATCTATAACTCGGTTAGAAAAACTGGAAAAGCACTAATCCTTCACGAGGATTCCTTATTTGGTGGAATTGGAGGTGAGATTTCAGCGTTGATTAATGAGCATTGTTTTGAATCCCTGGATGCGCCCGTAAGAAGAGTTGGATCCCTAGATACCCCAGTACCTTTTGCAGTAGCCTTGGAAGAGCAGTTCCTTCCTAAAAAACGGTTCGAAGAGACCTTATTGGAGTTAATGGCCTATTGATGATTTCTGGGGTGAAAGGTTAAAATAGCCTCTCGCAAAAATCGTTGGTCCATATGGGTGTATATCTCGGTGGTTGTGATTGATTCATGTCCCAACATTTCTTGAATCGCCCGTAAATTCGCCCCGCCTTCTAATAAATGCGTAGCAAAGGAATGCCGAAACGTGTGTGGAGATATATTCTTTTGTAATCCAATGGATTCAGCCAATTGTTTGATGATCGTAAAAATCATTACTCGTGTAAGGCGTTTACCCCTTCGATTTAAAAACACAATTTGCTCATCGCCTTTGTATATATCTAGTTTTTTACGCTGATGATCTACATACCAAGTAATCTCTTTTTCTACCGATTTACTTATTGGAACCAAACGCTCCTTGTTGCCTTTTCCAATGACTCGCATATATCCTTCGTCGTAAAATAAATCCGATTGTTTCAAATTTACCAATTCACTAACACGGATTCCACAACTGTATAAGGTTTCTAAGATTGCACGGTTTCGATGCCCCTCGGGTTTTGAAACGTCAATGGCCGCGATTAATGCGTCAATCTCCTCCATGTCTAGCACTTCGGGAAGTTTACGACCGATTTTTGGTTGTTCCAACAGTTCACTCGGGTCGTTTTGAATGAGTTGCTCAAGGAGTAAAAATCCGAAAAATTGCTTAATTCCGGAGATAATTCTGGCCTGAGTTCTTGCGCTTAACCCCAAATCATAGAGCAGGGAAACAAATTGTTTTAAGTCCTGATAGGAAATACTTGTCGGGGAGACTTTATTCGAAATACAAAAATCACGTAATTTCATTAAGTCCTGTTGGTAGGCGAGACAGGAATTCTCTGAGAGCCCTTTTTCAATTCTCAGGTAGGAAATGAATTGCTTTGTTAATTGATCCCAGGTCACGGTTTAGATTAATTTACACCCAGTGTGTTGCGGTATTTCAAAGTTACTAGAATAAGTGCATGAAAGGTAAAATTCCCTTATTTTTACAGCATGAAAATTGCGATTGTTAACGGCCCAAATTTGAATCTTCTAGGTACTCGAGAACCTGAGGTGTATGGCAACCAATCCTTTGAAGAGTTTTTCTCTGAATTGACCGCTGAATTTAATGGAGAACTGTGTTATTTTCAATCCAATATTGAAGGCGAATTAATTGATTTCTTGCAACAATTTAAGGGTGATGGGATTCTGCTTAATGCCGGAGGTTATACGCATACCAGCGTGGCGATTCGGGATTGTATTGCTGCCATTCAAACCCCCGTTATTGAAGTGCACATTTCTAATGTAGCGTCGAGAGAATCGTTCCGACATGATTCCTTATTAACACCAGTTTGTATAGGCTTGGTAATGGGATTTGGCCTAGAAAGTTATCGCATGGCACTTAGTTTTTTTGCCCCGCATTGAACCAATTCATAACTAGGGTGTACCCGAGGGCAAATTAAATAGCCATGAAGTACATTTTCTTATCCATTTTTAGTTTACATCTTGTTTTTAGTTCCGTTGCGCAAACGGGAAAACGCAAAGTTCAACTCGTGATACTGTTCGACACGTCGAATAGCATGGACGGTTTGCTAAATCAAGCGAAAGCTAAGATTTGGGCGATTGTCAATGAAGTTGCTGCATTGACCTATCAAGGTAGATCCCCAGAGTTAGAAATTGCCATGTACGATTATGGAAATCAATCGCTGAACATAAAGGATAATTACATTCGACAACAATTGAATTTCACCAAAGATCTTGATTTGGTTTCTGAAAAACTTTTTGGATTAACAACCAATGGAGGAGATGAATTTTGTGGTGCTGTAATTCAAAAATCCTTAACTGATTTAAGTTGGTCAACAGACAATGGCGATTTAAAATTAATATACATCGCAGGTAATGAACCCTTTAATCAAGGGCCTATTTCCTATAAGGAGTCTTGTGTTTTGGCAAAAACGAAAGGCGTATTGGTTAGTACCATCTTTTGTGGTCCATACGATGAAGGCGTGCGTACGTTTTGGCAAGATGGCGCTACGTGTTCTGGTGGGGATTTTTTTAATATCAATAGCGATCAAGCAATAACCTACATTGCCACACCATACGATTCCCTAATTCAAACGAATAATATAAAATTAAACAGTACGTATGTGTCTTATGGCTTTTCCGGCGCCGATAAAAAAATGAAACAATCGAAGCAAGATGATAATGCACAAACCTTAAACGAATCAGTTATGGTGGAACGTGCTGTGGCCAAAGGAAGTACGTATTATTGGAATGGAGATTGGGATTTGGTGGATGCCGTAGCGGCCGATTCTACCGTATTAAACAAGTTGAAAGCGGAAGACAGAACGGATGAGTTAAAAGGTAAAACAGATGAGGAAATAAAGGTGCTGGTTACTGAAAAAAGTAAGGAACGGGAGCGCGTTCAAAAAGAAATTTCCGCGTTGAATCAAAAGAGACTCACATACATTGAAGAACAAACAAAAAACAGCAACTCCAAACCAGATGATTTTGGAACTGCTGTTGCGAAAAGTATTCGTAAAAATGCTGTTCAACTTGGGTTTGATGAAGGACGAAAAAATGAATGATATTCGGTATATTTGAAAAAAATATGTAAAGAATGGCGTTGCTAAAGGAAGATAAAATCAATTACATAAACATTGGTCTTATGGGAATTACTGCGATACTATCCTTTTTATTCCCCTTTGAAACCTTCTTATTTGCCTATGCATTCTTGGGCCCCTTGCATTACCTCACCGAAATTAGTTGGTTGCATGACCGGCAATATTTTTCAAAGGGAAAATATGACTTTTTAATACTTTTCATTATTGGAGTTTTTCTATCCATTGCCGCTTTTGCGAGTGATTTCAATTATGATTGGCAAATCTACACAGCGTTTGTAGAATTGAACTTATTCGACAAGTTGTTGGTTTTTGCATTGTTTGCTTCAATTCTATTTGCCCTGGTTAAGCACGTCGTCGTTAAATTAGTTGCTATCGCGTTTTTATTTGTTTTTGTTTCCGGTTGGTTAAGTCCTGAAAATGCGGTCGAAAATGAACAAAGTACTATGGTTTTTGCCCTTACTTCCTTAGTGCCAACACTCTTTCATGTCTATTTATTTACCGGTTTGTTTATGCTTTATGGAGCGTTGAAAGCACGCAGCAAATCAGGCCTATGGCAAATAGTTGGATTCGTAATTATTCCATTGTTGCTCGTGTTCGTGGCTCCCGTTAACCCCTCGAATCAAACCATAACGCCCTACGGTAAAAACGCGTACTATGCCAATGGCAACGGATTTTTTATGACCAACGTATCAATAATGAATCATTTTGAGCTCATCGATGAGCAATACATGACCAATAAGCAATACATAGATTCTTTCGTGAATAAAGCAGAGTCAGGATTTCCAGTGGCAGAGCAAAAACGAATTAATGATTCCCTAAAACAATCCTTGAATACGGCTTATATTGTTGAGAACACCTCCAATTCATACTACCAACAAGCGATTCCTCTTCGCGCTGCCCTACCAAACAGCACGAAGGATTATTTATGGAATTCTGTATTCTTTTCTACGGTTGGCTTAATGCTCATGCGTTTTATTGCCTTTGCATATCTCTATCATTATTTAAACTGGTTCAGTAAAACAGAGGTCATTCGTTGGCACAAGGTACCAAAAGTGCGTTTTATTGCCGTGATTGTTTTGTGGTTAGCAGCGGGCGGATTTTATCTCTATGATTATGGCCTAGGGTTGAGTGTCCTATTTTTCTTAAGCTTTACCCATGTCCTGCTAGAGTTTCCATTAAATATCGTTTCTATCGTAGGCATTGGAAAGGAAGCTACTCAAATTTTCAAGCACGGGTTTAAACCTGTAAAGTCGGATTCTTAGCGTTTATCGTTTCTATAAATAACTGTTCCTGTGCAGGTGAAATGAGTATTTCATCCCATTTGCCATAGGTAAGCACCATCCCCTTCCATGCAGTATTAATTTTTAAGCCGGCATAAAACCCTGTTTGTGGTTCGATTCGACGTATTTCAGATACACGAATCCTTTTTTTAAATCCAAAAATATGACACACTAGATGTTCTTCATCAATCGTGTAAAATGTCGTTTTTAGTAATAAGTAAAAGAATGTACCCTGTAATGCCCAAACAACAGCTAGTAGAGTCAGTTCTGAATAATTACCACCACCGGAGACGATTACAATACCCACAATGGAATAAATTATTGATAAGAAGCCCCATACAAAGGGAATGGTCCAGTCTTTTTTCGATTCAAATCGAATCACCACGCAAAGAGCGGTTTGTTGCCCATGAGTTGTTCAACCTTCGCTTTAATTTCCGCCATCATATGATCATCTGAATGATGTTGTAATGCGGCGTCGATGAATGTGACAATTTGATTGATTTCAAGGCCATTAACACCACGTGATGTTATTGCAGGAGTTCCAATGCGAATTCCAGAAGTTACAAACGGAGATTCCGTATCAAAAGGGACCATGTTTTTGTTGACTGTAATGTGCGCTTTTCCAAGGGCTATTTCCGCCTCCTTTCCGGTAATCCCTTTGTTGCGGAGATCAATTAACATGCTATGATTTTTCGTTCCACCCGATACAATGTGGTATCCGCGTTTCATTAGCTCTTCGGCCATTATTGCTGCATTTGACTGGACTTGAGTCATATACGTTGTAAAAGAAGGATCAAGCGCCTCACCAAAGGCCACTGCTTTCGCTGCAATCACATGCTCTAAGGGCCCACCTTGAATGCCCGGAAATACAGCGGCGTCAAGTAGGGCAGCCATGGATTTTGGATTTCCATTATTCCACTTTAACCCGAAAGGATTATCAAAATTATGTCTCAACATAATGATCCCGCCACGTGGGCCACGAAGGGTTTTATGGGTAGTTGATGTAACGATATGACAGTATTCCAAGGGGTCGTTCAATAACTTAGTCGCGATTAAACCCGCGGGGTGAGAAATATCCGCTAGAACAAGGGCGCCTATGCTATCTGCTACCTCACGAATGCGTTTGTAATCCCAATCTCTGGTATAGGCAGAGGCTCCACAGATGATCATTTTCGGTCGTTCCCGCATGGCTGCTTCCTCCAACGCTTGGTAATCAATTAACCCCGTCTCTCTGGACACTCCGTAGAAAAAAGGCTGATACAGTTTCCCCGAAAAATTCACCGGAGAACCGTGTGTTAGATGTCCTCCATGCGCTAAGTCGAAACCTAGGATTTTGTCCCCTGGTGATAAACAAGCCAAAAATACCGCTGCGTTCGCTTGTGCACCCGAATGAGGTTGTACGTTAGCCCATGTGGCGCCAAATAGTTGACATAAGCGATCGATGGCTAATTGCTCTACTTGATCTACAATTTCACAGCCTCCATAGTAGCGCTTTCCGGGAAGCCCTTCCGCATACTTATTTGTGAGGACACTTCCCATCGCTTGCATTACTTGGTCGCTTACGTAGTTTTCACTCGCAATTAATTCAATTCCTATGGTTTGGCGAACTCGTTCCGCTTCAATTAAGTTAAATACTGTTGTGTCCATCTGTTGAATATTCTTCATGTACTATGATACTTTTAATCCCTTGCATAAGCGAGGTACTTGGTTTGAATCCCGTAAGACTAAACAATTTATCTGAACTTCCAATGCGCCTTTCTACTTCGTAATCGTAGCGTTTTTTGGGAGCGTCTACATACGTGATATTAGAGGAAGAAGCAGTTTGATTGATGATGATTTCAGCAAGGCGACTAATGGTCCATTCTTCTTCATTCGCAATATTCACGATGTGAAACCCTGTGGTTTGCAGCAAGCGAATACATGCCTCAATCACGTCCTCAATGTATGTAAAGTCACGGGTTTGCCGGCCATCGCCAAATACTGTTAGCGGAAGATTCATGGCAGCTTGTTCTAAAAACCTCGGAATCACCATTCTGTTGTCTTGACGTTCTCCGTAAACATTAAAAAATCGGAGTGCTACGGTATTAACTCCCTTTTCCTCAAAATGGCTTGCTAAATAGATTTCATTGTATCGTTTTGCCATGGCATAAGAAGTTCTAGGGTCCACCAATACTTCTTCACTCAACGATGTTTTTTCTATGGCAGAATGGCTGTAAATACCACTGGTAGATGCATAAAAAAGTTGTTTAACCTTGTGTTTATGAATCCCTTCAATCACATTGCGTGTACCAATGACCTCAACATCCATGGTTTCTACCGGATAGTCGGCGACAACGTCTACCCCTAATACTGCAGCAAAATGATACACTACATCGATGTCTTTCATCGCTTGAATAACCAGCTCTTTGTCGCGAACATCACCTTCAATAAAGGTGATTTGTGGTTGAATATAGTCGGGAATTTTATTTCCGCGCAACAGGTTGTCGATTACCGTAACGCAATGCTTGTCTTTTACTAATCGTTCCACCAAGTGGCTGCCAATAAATCCCGCTCCGCCGGTAACTAACACATTCATATCAGCACATTTTTAACAAATATCTAAAATTTATCTCGATTATTAAAGGTATCGCTTAATCGAATGAAATTGATGTGTTATTTCTCCCAATTCTTCATTCCAGATGTTTCCGTTTTTAAGGGAGTCCAAGCGCACCCTTCCTGAGGCGTGGTAGATTTGTTGCTCTGCCACATACAAGCCCACGTGAGTTACTTTTCCGGAAGTATTTTGGTAAAAGAATAAATCGGATTTTTGCGCCTCATCCAATTCAATTTGAAGCCCTTCTTGCTGTTGTTGTGCTGCATCCCGGGGAAGGTTTATTCCGAGAATTCGATAATATAGTTGTGTCAACCCCGAGCAATCAATGCCAAAAGATGTTTTGCCTCCCCACAGATAAGGAACGTTTAAAAAGGACAAGCGAAGGGATTCAGCATTAAATTCGCCTTCACGGTTTTCTCGTTGAAAAGCGTATTTTCCTATGTTGAAATCGGTATGATCCCCAATAAAACTTCCAGCCGGAGTCATTTGTAAACCCCAAGGTGTTTGTATCGTGTCAGACAATCCTGTTTGTAGGTGGCGTTCATCGTGCCATTTTCTTAATTCTTTCTCGGAGATTCCAATCAGATGGCGACGATCTACATACCCCGTGTATCCGTCAGTAAGGGAAGTGATTTCAATCCAATGTGCTTTTTGATCACGAATCTCAATGGTTTCACCAAAGGTTAATTGAGTTACCATTTCCGTGCAATCCGAGGGTTCTTTTCTTACCGCACATACCGGAGCATGACAAAAGCCGTAATGTTGTTGTGGCAAAAGTAACTGCATTTTGTATAATTCTGATACAAAGTTAACCAAGGGCTTGAATTATGGTTAATTTTGTTTGAATGAAAAACATGGAAAAGTTAATTCTAGTAACGAACGATGACAGTGTCAATGCCAAAGGGATTCAGTCTTTAGTTAAGATTGCCTCCACACTGGGACGGGTAGTAGTGGTTGCCCCGGACAAACCTCAATCAGGGATGGGGCATGCAATGAGCTTAAGTGATCCTATTCGATTAAATCGGGTATGGATGTTTGGAGATGTTGAAGCGTATTCTTCGTCCGGAACACCCGTAGATTGTGTTAAATTAGCGATTTACGAAGTGTTGGAGCGAAAGCCAGACTTAGTGCTCTCCGGGATTAATCACGGGGAGAATTCCTCAACCAACGTCCTGTATTCGGGGACCATGTCTGCAGCCATAGAAGGCGCCATGGAAGGCTTACCATCCATCGGATTTTCGCTTTCTGATTTTAGTTCGGAGGCGGACTTCATGCAATACGAAGCTTATGTGAGCAGAATTATTAGTAAAGCCTTGAAAGAGGATTTTCCAAAATTTACGTGTTTAAATGTAAATATCCCAAATGTGCCTGCCTCTGATATTGCCGGGATAAAAGTATGCACGCAAGCACATGCGTTTTGGGCGGATCGTTTTGACAAACGCGAGGATCAGTTTGGCCGGCCATACTATTGGCTAACAGGTGAATTTGGCGAGGTTAATCCACAGGAAGATTCTGATTTACATGCGTTGTACCGCGGCTATATTTCTATTGTACCTACGCAATTTGACCTTACAAACCATAAAATATTGGATGAAATAAAAAATTGGTACATATGAAAATAAATCGAGCGTTACTTTCAGGATATGGAATCGGGGTTCTTTCTCCTTTAATTATGATACCCTTGGTACTTTTCATTCTTTCCTTGGTATATTCCTACGACTTTAGGTTCTTTTGGAATCAGTTTACCGGGAATACACTGTATACAAGTAAGTATCTTTCTTTGGCTTGTATACCCAATTTAATTTGGTTTTATCT
>CANMTO010000010.1 GCA_947500755.1 Flavobacteriales bacterium | reverse complement strand
TTTCAAAATTCTTTTGGGATGTTACGAAAGCACTATGTATCAGTAAAGAGCTGTCTTCAGAATTCAATTTGAATTCCAATTCAGGATTTTCTTTATTTAGTTTAATTTGTTCCAATCTTATATTGTGTTTTTATTGTATTACCGCTAACTTGTTTATAGACGCTATAAAACTTCGCTTATACATCCAAATTGGGTGTATTGGAGCAGGTTTATTGCGCTTATACGAAAATACATTTTATTTCTACAAGTCGTCGAATGGTGAACGAATTTGTTGCAGATTTTTCGTGGTTACATGGGTATATATCTCCGTTGTCTTGCTGCTGTTATGACCCAACAATTCCTGAATGTAACGCAAGTCCGTGCCGCTTTCCAACAAATGCGTGGCGTAACTGTGACGCAACCAGTGAAGTGACACCGGTTTATAATTTTTGGCTTTTATACAAGCTTGTTTGATAACCAACTGTAAACTTCGTCCGGTGTATTGGTCTCCTTCAAATTGTCCTTCAAACAACCACGTTTTCGGTTTATACGCCTTGTAGTATTCACGCAACATGTCAATGACCTTGTCGCTTATGGGAACCATTCGGTCCTTTTTTCCTTTTGACTGTCGAATAAATAGCAAATTGCGATCCGATAAAACGTCTTTTAAGGTTAGGTTAAGTAACTCGCTTCTTCGCAAGCCACAGGCATATATTAAACTCAACATGGCGCGATGCTTTAGATTCACGGGTGCTTCAATGATAGCCTTAACTTCGGCCTTACTTAGTACATTAGGTAGCCGTTTTTCCCTGCGAGGACGTTGGATGTTATCTAGGTCCATAAACCGATTGAAGCGATTTCGGTAAAAGAGCTTAATGGCATTAATCACTTGGTTCTGATAACTCGCTGAAAGATTTTTTTGAAGAATATATGCGGTATTGAATTCAATAATGTCCTCAATGCTTAATTTTTCCGGTTCCTTGGTTTGATGAAAGCGAAAAAAAACCTCAAGCGCATCTGTGTAGGTTTTGATGGTATTCGGACTGTAGCGTCGGTAGTTTAAGAAGTTTTTAAATTGGGTGATGTGTGCTGTAGTGTTCATTGGGTTATTTTTTAAAACCAATTCGGTCTCTTTGCTGCTGCTGTGTTTCCTTTTGATCTTTCTGAATCAGAAAATTCATGACCTGCTCGATGTCTTTGAATTTCTCTCCGTATTGTTGTTCTAAGGCATCCAGGCGCTTGCTTAATTCTTGGTGGGTTAAAGCCCATTGACGCATCATCACGAATGCCCGCATGATGGAGATGCTGGTATTAACTGCTCGCGTTGAATTTAATACAGCACTAAGCATAGCGACTCCTTGTTCTGTGAAGGCAAAGGATTGATGTCTTGTTCCTCCCCAACTTGACGTCACAAATTGTGATGTCAAGTTTTTCATTTCTTCTTCCGTTAATTCAAACATAAAGTCTGTTGGAAATCGCTCGATGTTTCGCCGAACGGCCTGTTTAAGTGCACGTGTTTCCACTTGATACATTTTTGCCAATTCAAAATCAAGAATAACTTTCTTACCTCTTATATCAAGGATGCTGTTTTTGATGTGTTCTAGTTCCATGGGGGATTTATTTTACGATACCCCTAACGCAATGGAATTGAACATATTGGATGATATACTGCCTAACTCGGCCGCTCCAAAATCACTTAATCAAATATACCGCCTGTGTAATTGATTTTAATTCAGGTTCACTTTGATTTTCGGCTCGAATGTAGCTAACGGTTACATGGTAAATACCCGCAGGTTGTAATCCGCCATACCATGTCCATGGCCCTTGATCTGTTGAATACAATACGGTTCCCCACCGATCGAGTACTTTCATGTTTTTAATTAAACAAGGAGCAGTAAGCAGTACATCCAAGGTAAAATCCTTGTTGTAGTTGTCGCAACGCACGCTGATGTTATTTGGGATGAATATACAGGCATAGGTGTTTTCACTTTCCTTTTGTCCATATACAGCACTTCCCATGTGGACAATAATCCCAACCAACAAGATCAGGCTATACTTGATCGTGCAATGCTTATTTCATATTCAAATACACGAATGACATCCCCCGGTATTAGTTTCGCGCGCTTTCTTGTTTCGATTTCTCCGTTGCGCGTTACTTCGCCCTCGTCCACCAAGTACTTGGCATGTCCGCCCGTTTCTGCAATTCCCGTTGCTTTTAATAAGGCAATGAGTTCGATGTACTCACCAGTAATTTTAAAGGTTTCCATGCGCTGTTGTAATTAAATGTAATAAGCGATCTGCGGCTTCATAGGGTGAACATCTTCCGTCGAGCACTTGGCTTTGTAAGTCCTTATATCCCGTATTAATCTGTTCATTATTCGCCATAAATTGACTGAGTTGCTGCTGAAAACTCTCTTCAAAAAATCGCAAATCCTGTTCCTTCCGTTTATGACTTAAATATCCGGATTGGGTGACTTGATCAAAATATGCCGTCCACCAAGTCATGGGGTGATTCAATGCGGTTTTTTCGATGCTAGAAATACATGCTACCTTGGGAATCCAAGCGCTATCCTTGGCCGTAAACAAATGCAATGCATTTTGATAGGTGCGCTTTGCATGCTCCGCAGCTTCTTCATTCCCTTGGTCTGCTTTGGTAATTAATATGCCATCAGCCATTTCCATAATCCCTCGCTTGATTCCTTGTAATTCGTCGCCCGCGCCAGAAAGCATCAACAACAAGAAAAAATCTACCATGGAATGTACCACCGTTTCACTTTGTCCAACACCTACCGTTTCTATAAATATGATGTCATAGCCCGCAGCTTCACACAAAATGATGGTTTCACGTGTATGTTGCGCCACGCCCCCAAGCGTTTTTCCAGTAGCGGTTGGACGGATAAACACATCCTCGCGCATCGATAACGATTCCATGCGGGTTTTGTCGCCAAGAATACTTCCGCCGCTTATGCTAGAACTGGGGTCAATCGCCATGACAGCAAGCCGATGTCCTTGGTTCAATAGTTCCTGTCCGATCGCCTCTATGAAGGTGCTTTTTCCAACGCCAGGGACACCCGTGATCCCAATGCGCCATGCGTTTCCGCTGTGCGGAAGGCATAAGGTAATTAAGGCGTTGGCTTCCGTTCGATGCGTTGGATTGGTGCTTTCTATCAAGGTAATGGCGGAGGCAAGCGCACCCCGGTCGCCCACCATTAATTTTGGAAAGAGCTGCGTGGCGGTTAATCCTTCGCTATATACTTTGCGTTGGGCAGCCCATTCATTGTATTTCTCTGGATTGATACTCAAACTAGCTCGTTTAACGCCGTCAATGCTTGTTGTATGTTGGCGTGTATTTCTGTGATTCGTGCCTCCATCATGTAACACGGGGCGCAAATGATTCGGTTTGCCGGGTCTATAAGTACCTCACGAATGGTCCGCTCTGCTGCGACGCATCCAGTTTGTTCTAATCCTGCATTAAATCCCTGAATGTCGTAAGGGGAGGGTTCTGAAGCACTTCCTAAACTCAAGGTAGGGTGTATGGTTGAACCTTCGAATGCCTTGGCTACTACTACAGGACTTACGCAGAGTGCGACAATGGGTTTTCCGACATTAACCATATTCACCAACAGCAATTTTACTTCGGGTAATATCATTCCTGCGGGACCGTCGAAGGCCCAAGTGGTAAAGTTTTTTGCGCTACCAAATCCGCCAGGAATTACCAGGGCATCTATGTCTGTCGGACTAATGGCATCAATGGGGGTGATTTGTCCGCGTGCGATACGCGACGCTTCAACCAGCATGTTTCTTGATTCATCCATCACCTCACCGGTCAAGTGATTAATTACGTGATGTTGAGGTTTATCAACAGAAATACATACGGCATTCCAACCCATTTCATCGATGGCTAATAAGGTAAGCACGGCTTCTTGAATTTCTGCCCCGTCATACACGCCATTGCCGGAAAGTAAAACGCCTATATTCATGACTATTTCTTTGAAACTAAGTTAAGGTAAATTTCTTCGTATTGAGGCACCACGCGTTCTATGCTAAAGGCTTTTGCTTGCTCAAGCGCTTGGTTTCTATAGTGTTTTTTTTGTTCGTGTTCCAATAACTTAAGCGTGTTATTCGCCATATCTTCAATATCACCCACCGGGGATAGAAAGCCCGAATATCCTTGGATATTTACTTCAGGAATTCCTCCTGTATTACTGGAAATCACAGGAACGCCAACGGCCATGGCCTCCAGGGCGGCTAGGCCAAAACTCTCGCTTTCTGATGGCAAGATAAATACATCAGCTAATTCAAGTACCTGTCTCGTCTCTCGAAGTTTCCCAAGATAAAGGACCCGATCACATAGGCCAAGCGATCGACAGAGTTGTTCACACGCATAGCGATCTGGGCCATCTCCAACCATCAGTAATTTGGAGGGAAGCACTTGGTTGACTTTTTCGAAAATCCGAATCACATCCTCCACGCGTTTTACTTTTCGGAAGTTTGAAATGTGACACAAGATCGGTTCGTTTGGATGGGCGTATGTGCTTCGTCGTTCAGGTTGCGACTCCGGTAAAAATTCATCCGTTGTAATGAAATTGGGTACTACCTGAATTTCTTTGGTAATATTGAAGTGCGTTAGGGTATCGGCTTTTAGGCTTTCTGAGACAGCCGTCACCGCGTTGGAAGCATTGATGCAAAACTGCACCACAGGGACAAAGGAAGGATCTTTTCCAATTAAGGTGATATCCGTACCGTGAAGTGTGGTGACAAAGGGAATGTAAATTCCTTCCGCCTCCAAGATTTTTTGCGCCATGAACGCAGCCGAAGCATGCGGTATCGCATAGTGCACGTGTAGAATGTCTAAGCCTTCATGTTTAGCAACATCATAAATTTTAGATGCCAAGGTGGTTTCGTAGGGTTGGAACTCAAACAAGGGATAATCGGAGACCGCTACTTCGTGGTAAAAAATATTTTCCTGAAAGCGTCCGAGTCGCACGGGTTGAGAATACGTAATGAAATGTATCTGATGACCTTTCAAGGCTAAGGCTTTACCTAATTCCGTGGCTACAACGCCACTTCCACCAAAGGTTGGATAAAGAACGATTCCGATTTTCATGTTTAGTACTGGTTACTCCTTTCTTTCTCCTTACCTCCCAGGGGAAAGAAAAACGTGATGCGATAAATCATGGGTAAGATTCGAACCACTTGGCCCATTTCATTTTTGATTCGCACCGAATAACTGGAGCGGAACGGGCTATTTTCCGCATTGATTATGTCATAAAAAATTCCACCGTTCACACGGATCTTATGGTTGAAATCTCGAGAAAAACCACCACCCAGAAAGAGGGTAGAAGCCCACTGTTTCGTGGAGTAGTTAAAGAGAATAAAATTGTACGGACTTTTTAATAGTTCATATTCTCCGCCAACAAATAAGGTGTTCTTGATGCGATAATGCGCATAAACTCCTCCGCCATATACGGAAAAACCCATTTTTTGACCGAGATTATTGGACCACGTTCGTTGCAAACGGAAGGATGGACCAATGGCCCAATTTTCATTTAAGATGGCTGCATATTTTAAATCGCCCCCAATAGAACCACCAAGACTTGAAGCTCCAGCATAGAGTTCAACTCCGAGTTCTGAACCATTGAAAGCTACTTGGGAGTAACTTAGAAGCGGGAGAGAAAGTAGCAGCAAGATGAATCGTTTCATTCGTACAAGTTTTTCACAAAGATACGGAACATGGTTGAAAAGCTATCGTACAAGGTCTGCACTTTTATAGTTAACTTTGCAGCATGGAAATCATTGATGGTAAAGCAATTGCTCAAGAGGTAACCCTAGAACTTCGCGCAGCGGTCCTTCAACGGAAGGCAGACGGTAAAAAAATCCCCCATTTAGCGGCCGTGTTGGTAGGAACGGACGGTGCCTCAATGACCTACGTTAAAAACAAAGTTAAAGCGTGTGAAGAAATTGGATTCGAAAGCACCCTAATCCGCTATGATGATTCAGTTCCCGAAGAAATTTTATTGGCAAAAGTTCAATCCTTGAATGAAGACAAGAGCATTGATGGCTTTATTGTTCAACTTCCCTTGCCAGCGCACATTGATGAATTGAAAGTGACGCAAGCCATTGATCCAATGAAGGATGTGGATGGATTTCATCCGAGAAATTTAGGAAACATGGTGGTGAACTTACCTGGGTTTTTACCAGCCACACCCGCGGGAATTTTAGAGCTCATCAAACGTAAGCACATCGTTACAGAAGGTAAAAACTGTGTAATCATCGGACGAAGTAATATTGTTGGAATGCCGCTCTCTATCATGTTGGGTAGAAACACCAACCCGGGAAATTGCACGGTAACCCTGGCGCATTCAAAAACCGAAAACCTAGCGGAAGTTTGTCGCAATGCCGATATTCTAATTGCTGCGGTGGGTCAGCCAGACTTTATTACGGCAGATATGGTCAAAGAAGGTGCGGTTGTTATTGATGTAGGGACTACCCGTTTAATCGATCCAAGTACATCCAAAGGATGGCGTTTGGCCGGTGATGTAGATTTTGCCAATGTGGCTGAAAAATGCAGTATGATTTCGCCCGTTCCTGGTGGTGTAGGTCCAATGACGATTGCATCCCTCATGATGAATACCTTAAAAGCGATGGAACTAAAAGGAAAGTAATGTTTCTTAAACGCATTGTTTTTTTGCTGGTATTCGGGATAAATTTCGTCGGTTTTTCACAAGCTATTTTTTTAGGTCTCCGCCTTTCGGCCAGCCTTGGAAGTCACCAACATTATTATGGGGTGGGCGTACATGCAGGACTTGAATATCGTTCCTCTATGTTAACCATTGGCAGTGATGTGTCTTATCGGCTGAAGGACTTGGGTGAACGCAAGCAATTCATAGAATCAAGATCCTATCTCGGCGCTTCCATTGTTACAGGAAAAAACACCTCTGTTCGTGATATGGAGTTGGGTGCCTTGAACAATTATTTTACGCGAGAAAGTTCGTTTGGCTATGCCTACATCATCTATTCGGATAATGCAGGTACCAGTCAGTTTTCGGGCGCATTCAAAGGTGAAGTCAAGCGGCATTCCCTCATGTTGGAAAATGATTTTTTTTCAGGACAAGGAAAGGACCGCTTTCGAACGGCCACGCTGTTGTATCGGTATCGTGAAGTGCTTTGGTCGGGACACCTAGGAGTGCGGCTTTGGACCGGAGAGGCCAGCGGCCTACCAGTGAAAGAGATTGAGCACCAAGGACAAAGGCAGCGATATAAAGATTTATCTTCCAATCCCTTTGGGAAGACATCCCATGGAATTTTGTGCGGAGGAGTTCGTTATGCCTTGTGGTCGCAAACCCTAGGGATGGAACTGGGAATAGATTCGGAGCAGGTAAGGCATGCATTGCAGAATCAAGTAGCGCATTCTTCCCTTTGGCATAAAAGACAGCCATCGAAGGCGGTAGCTTATCCCATGCTGGATAAATTGGGCTATCCAACCTTCGACCAAACCCAGGTTCGGTTGCCATGTGCATATTTTCAGCTTTCGATCTCGGGGTATTAGGCAATTGTCCGTAATTTTGTAAAAAAAAAGAAATCATGAATGTTCCTGTTTCCGTATATGCTGAAATGACTCCGAATCCTACAACCATGAAGTTTGTAGCCAATAAGTATTTATTAGCAACAGGTGATTCTGTTGAATTTGTGAAGAGACAAGATGCGGTGGGATATTCCCCATTGGCCGAAGCCTTGTTTAATTTTCCGTTTGTGAAAGCGGTTTTCATTGCAGCGAATTTTGTAACGGTAACCAAAACAGACAATGTTCCGTGGGATTTTATCACCATGGAATTACGAGAATTTATTCGTGATTTTATTGCCCAAGGAAATGAAGTCCTTATTAAAATGCCTGTGGCAGCTGAAAAGCAGGCGGCAGCAGATCGTCCCGAGATTGCGGAGCCCAGTGAAATTGATGAGCCCATTTTAGCCCTATTGGATCAATATGTGCGACCAGCCGTAGAAAACGATGGGGGAGCGATTGATTATGTGGGATTCAAAGATGGTGTGGTTAATTTAATTTTGAAAGGTTCTTGCTCCGGATGTCCATCATCGACTGCGACACTAAAAGGAGGCATTGAAACCCTATTGAAACAGCATTTACCTGAAGTGAAAAATGTGGTAGCCTACAACGGATAAGCTATATTAATCGGAGATTAATAAAATATTTCCTAAAATTTATAAACCAACTTGTTTTTTGCTTGTTTGTTGTTAACTTTGATAGACAATTACAAAGTGTCATTTATACACTTTAAAAAAAATCGAGTTAATCATACAATTTGGCTACTTCACAAATAGATACTGAACAGCGAATGGAGGTACAACAAGCGCTTCAACACTATTTTGGTTTTTCTGCTTTTAAAGGAGAACAAAAAGCCATTATTACTAACATTCTTGAGGGCAAAAACACCTTTGTGATTATGCCAACCGGTGGAGGGAAATCGATGTGCTACCAACTTCCCGCTTTACTCATGGAAGGCACAGCAATTATTGTTTCTCCGTTAATTGCACTCATGAAGAATCAGGTAGATGCCATTCGTTATGTAAGCGACAACGGAAGCGTTGCACATTTCATGAATTCCTCGCTGTCTAAGCATGAAATTACTCAGGTTAAAAAGGACATTGTTTCTGGCGTTACTAAAATGCTTTATGTAGCCCCAGAGTCGTTAACCAAGCAAGAGAATATAGATTTTCTCTCCAGCGTAAATGTTTCCTTCTTCGCCATTGATGAGGCCCATTGTATTTCTGAATGGGGACATGATTTTCGTCCTGAATATCGCCGATTAAGAGAGATCTTTGAGAAAATATCAAGCGTTCCAATCATAGCCTTAACCGCAACCGCCACCCCCAAGGTGCAATTGGACATTCAGAAGAACTTGAACATGCTCGATGCCAAGCTATTTAAGGCATCGTTTAATCGGGATAATTTATTCTATGAAATTCGACCAAAGCGCGAGGTCGAAAAACAAATCATCAAGTATGTAAAGTCGCACGCGAATGAAAGTGGGATAATTTACTGTTTGAGTCGTAAAAAGGTGGAGGAAATTGCGGAATTACTCCAAGTGAATGGGATACAAGCCCTGCCTTATCATGCGGGCTTAGACGCAGAAACACGCGGAAGGCATCAGGACTTGTTCTTGATGGAAGAAGCGAGTGTAATCGTTGCAACTATTGCCTTTGGAATGGGTATCGACAAGCCGGATGTGCGCTACGTGATTCATCACGATATTCCAAAAAGTTTGGAAAGTTATTATCAAGAAACTGGTCGGGCTGGTCGCGATGGTGGAATAGGGGTTTGTTTGGCGTTTTATTCATATAAGGATATCGAAAAACTGGATAAATTCCTTGCAGGAAAGCCCATCAACGAGCAAGAAATAGGACGTCAATTATTGAATGAAATTGTTTCCTATGCAGAAACCTCCGTGTGCCGACGGAAATATATTTTGCATTATTTCGGAGAGCACTTTGATGAGAAGCAATGCAACGAACAGTGCGATAATTGCAAAAACCCAAGGGAAAGACGGGAAGGAAGTGAATTTGTATCAAAACTGTTGAAAGCGGTTCGCGAATTAGAGGAGCAGTTTAAAGCGAGACATTACTGCGCTTATTTGGCAGGAATGATTACCTCGGAAATTAAATCGTTCAAGCACGAGACCTTTGAAGGATTTGGATCCGGGAAGGATAGAGATGAGCATTTTTGGAATGCCGTAATTCGACAAGCCTTAATCGGGAACTTATTGGAAAAAGATGTGGAGTCTTTCGGTATTTTAAAACTAACCCAAGAGGGTATAGCCTTTATTAATAAACCGACTTCTTTTCTTTTGCTTAAAGAGCATGATTTTTCGAATACGGATGATGTAGATGGTTTTATTCAAATGGGTAAAGGCGGTGCTTTTGATGAGTTGTTGTATGAGCAATTGGTGGATTTAAGAAAATCAGTGGCAAAGCAGATGGGGGTTCCACCTTTTGTGGTTTTTCAAGAACCTTCACTCAAGGACATGTGCTTGCAATATCCGATTACCATGGAAGAGCTAACGCACGTTCAGGGAGTTGGTACAGGAAAAGCCCAACGCTTTGGGGAGCCTTTTGTAGCATTGATTGTTGCCTATGTTGCAGAGCACGATATTGATCGTCCCCAAGATTTCTTTATGAAATCCTTGGTGAATAAGTCAGGCCTCAAAGTTCAATTAATTCAAAACATTGACCGTAAACTTTCCCTAGAAGACATCGCTAGTTCTCAAGGAAAAAATTACAATGAAATCCTAGAGGAAATTGAATCCATTGTCGCCTCAGGAACTCGGGTTAACTTGAGTTATTACATCGACAATAAAATAGATCCAACGGAACAAGAAGAAATTTTTGACTACTTTAATCAAGCGGAATCGGATGATCTTATTCTTGCATACCACGAGTTTGATGGCTTGTATTCTGAAGAAGAATTACGCTTAGTTAGAATTCGCTTTATGAGTGAAATCGCGAATTAAGCAGGTTATTGATTAAATAACGAGGCAATCGAATTTCTGGAAACAGAGTGATATCCACCCATTGCTTCACTGAAAACTTGTTTAGCCCACGCCTTATCCTTGGTATTAGCACATAGCGCCCGATATAGCGGCAAGATGTACTTTCTTCTGCCCGTTTCCACAAGAAACACCTTTAATTTCCCGCGTATCGAACGGTTTTCTTTTTTAATATTAAGCAAAAACCACTCAAATTTTAACTCGTCGTTCGCCTCACCAAAATGCGTGTACCGATCGATTTGATCCAGGCGGGCGGTATCGATTCCAAGCGATAAATTTCTTAAATACGTTTGCCATTCTTGCGTAATAAAGGCTTTTATCTTCAGCTGCTCCGTATAGGTTTCTTTGCGCTTTTTCTTTTTCCCTTTTACGAGTATCCAACGGACCTTTTTTACCGGAGCAAAAATATCCTCGCCCGCGTTGGTGCGCTTTGCATAGATTCGCATTAAATCTAAGCGCTTGGATTTAATGGTAATCGAATTTACGGGTAATCCCTCCAAGTAAAACCACTCGTCTGTATTGAATTCAATGTTGTTTGGGTAGAGTAAATTTTTATTTAAAAAGGTGTGAAATTGTTCTGTTCTGATAGTTTTGAATTTATATTGTTCAAAATAGTGCGCGACAAAGGCATCCATTTTTTTTCTACCAACCGTTGCCTCGAGCGTTTTAAGGAAATACGCGCCTTTAACATAGGCCACACTGGTCATTCCATCGTCTGGATTTCGTCCTTTTAATGACCCGTATAAGCGAGCATCTTCCGGGTGTGATGAGGCAGCAATGAGTTTTAGTTCTTCGCCTAATTCAAAATGTTCGATTTCACAAAGCGTATTGGACAGTTCCTTTCCGTACAATTCTTCCATGATGCGATGTTCACTATACACGGTAAACCCCTCATTGAGCCAGAAATCATTCCACGATTCGTTGGTGACTAAATTCCCTGACCACGAATGGGCGAGTTCATGTGCAATTACGGACACTAAACTTCGATCCCCTGCAACAATGGAAGGATTAATAAAGGTTAGCATCGGGTTTTCCATTCCCCCAAACGGAAAGGATTTATGCTGTACAATCACATCGTATCTTCCCCAAGCATAGGGTCCGTATAGTGATTCTGCGGCATTAATCATTTGCGGTAAATCTTGAAATTCTTTTGCTGCGCGTTCAAGCATAGGGGCTTCTGCATATACTCCGCAACGTTTGTCAAAGGCTCTGTATCCAATGTCACCAACCGTTAGGGCAATCAGGTACGATGGTATGGGTAACTTCATTTCAAAATGATAGGTTCCATCCGTACTTTTTTTCTTGGGATTTTCCGCACTCATTAGTGCCATCATGCCTTTTGGTACATGTAAGGTGGCGTCATAGGTAAAGCGATTCGCCGGAGAATCTTGCAATGGAATCCAAGTTCGGGTTAGAATGGCTTGCCCTTGAGAGTAGACATAAGGGAATTTTCCTGAGGCCGTATGTTTAGCCTCCACCCATTCTAACGCATCACAGCGTGAAGAAGTTTGATAGTAGATGTTGATGTATTTTGTGCCGTTGGGAATGGTAACCACCAAGGGTTGACCAAGTACGGAATCGGCATCCATTTTGCCAATTACAAAGTCCGCTTCTTTCTCCGCCCCTTTTTTACCGACCGTAATTTTCTGTATTACTTGACCGTTAATATCGAAGATTGCAGTGTTTGCCTTGGATACACTCATTTTATGTCGCGCAACGCCGTACAAGGTTTTATTGTCGAAATTAATTTCAAGATCTAAACTCAGGTGCTCGGTGCGAATTTCTTTGACGTTTGAATACGAATGCGGGTCCTGAACGGATACATTAATGGATTCTGTCATTGTGGCATTTTTATCCGTTTCCGTTTTACAACTGAATAGAAAAAGCCCGGCAGCGATTACAACACTATTTAAACGAAAGAATTCCAAATTTTTCTCGGTTACGGTTTATGGCATACATTAAAAGTTCCTTGTTTTTCCAATCTATTTGCATCTGTTTTGGAATCACTAAGGCTGCAAGTTCTTTCTTACTGAAGAAAACAGTTCGTTCAATAGATCCCGTTATTAAGTCGATTTTGGCCAAGGCTACTACATTTCTTCGATTGCTCAAACTTAAGCCATCCAAGGAAGATGAAGAGGCGTCAAAAACCCCATCTTCGGAATAATTCCGTTTGCTATCATTAAAAATTACATAGGCAAAGGTTTCATTATTGCAGGCAACAAAGGAGCTAAACGGTCCATTGTCATTCATTGAAATTTGACTTTTCGGAATCCGTTTTCCCCAAAGAAAAGCTCCTTTAAAATCTAATTTAAACGCAATAATATCCATGTAATAATAATAGTTTACTACCGTAGTGATTCCAGTACGTGAATCATAATTCGTGTATTTCCGTTCATAATACTGCTCCATAAATCCAATGTGTGAGCCGTCTTCAAGGGTTTGCAGTTGCCGGAGTTTATAGGAATAAATTTGTGGACTATCGCCTCGTGAATCCATTCGTCGAGTGACTCGATTCATTTGTTTTTCCAGGAGCGTTTCCTCAAATATTTCTTGATTAAACGTGGCATAGTTATACCCTACAATACTGTCTCTGGTAATGTCCAAGGTAACGGTTAAAACCCCTTCAAGCCCAGAGCTATTCCCTCGTCCATACAACCCAGTCATGACTACCTGGTTTCGTTCATTGCTGCTCATTAATATGTCATCAATGCGTTTGTTTTCGAGCGCAATGCGATAGGATTGCAGTGAATCCTTAGCAATGCGATAAACATGTAGTGCTTTGTAATTTTCCCAGTTTCTTCCGAAAAATCGATCGTTACGATCCTTGTGTTCGGTGACAACAAGCAGATATTCCCCTTGGTTAGTAATGTGATGCTCATTGATTGTGCTCATATTTCCACCAAAAGGGAGCATGTATTCTCCGTGCTGTATTTTTGAGAAGGTGGAATCAAACACCACATATCCATATACATCCCGATTCTCTTTTCTTCCAGGGATGTCATAAAATACTACTAAAAATTGCCTGTTTTGGGATTGTGCTACTTGAAAATTTGGTTGGGCTCCCATGCGATTGTCTTGATAACTGCAAAGTAACTCGGAATTTTGTTGCGATTCGTTCGATCCTGATTTTCGGAACAAGGACATGGTCCCGTTGCTTTTATCGCTAATAAATAGGTGCAGTTGTCCCGCAAAATAGGTGCCTGTTTCGAGGGTTCCGATGCCGTTTTCAGTAATGGGTTTGATGCGATTTTGCTCCACAAATGCCAACTGGTTGTGCCACGTAGTTCGATACGACCCAAGTACTCCACCCGTGTAACGAAGGGTATAGAAGTCACCAGTTTGCACGGGTAACACATCCAATAATTGTCCAATCTGCGCCTCCAAGGGTCCCCAATTTATGGGTAACGCTTGGGTGAACCCAAGGTGTATGGGAACACAAAACAGTAGGATTAATCTACCAATTGAATGCCTAAATAGGTCCATGGGCTGATTGCTTTAAGTTCTTGCTTCACGGCCTCGCTTACGGCCAAGCCATCAATAAAATGATGAATGGTTTCCTTGGTTACGCGTTCATGAGTTCTGGTCAGTTCCTTTAATGCTTCGTAGGGCTTTGGATAGTTTTCTCGACGAAGTATGGTTTGGATGGCTTCAGCTACAACCATCCAATTATTCTCTAGGTCTTGGTGTATTTTTTCTTCATTTAATACCACTTTGTTTAAGCCTACCATCGTTGCTTTTAATGCAATTACGGTATGCGCTAAGGGTACTCCTATATTTCTTAATACCGTAGAATCCGTAAGGTCACGTTGCAATCTTGATATGGGAAGTTTTGCGGAAAAATGTTCAAAAATGGCGTTGGCAATTCCTAAGTTTCCTTCAGCGTTCTCAAAATCGATTGGATTCACTTTATGGGGCATGGCACTAGAGCCAATTTCCCCTTCTTTCAGTTTTTGCTTGAAGTAATCCATGGAAATATAGGTCCATAAATCACGATTTAAATCCAATAAAATGGTATTCATTCGCTTGAAGGCATCAAATAAAGCCGCCATGGAATCGTAGTGTTCAATTTGCGTGGTAGTTTGACTTCTTGCTAGTCCAAGGGAACCTAAAAAATGATTAGCGAAATCAACCCAGTCGATGTTTGGATAGGCCACATGATGGGCATTAAAATTTCCGGTAGCTCCTCCAAATTTAGAAGCGTAGGGAATTCGTTTGGCAACATTTAATTGAATTTCTAAACGCTCCGCAAACACTTGGATTTCTTTTCCTAAGCGCGTAGGGGAGGCGGGTTGCCCGTGTGTACGAGCGAGTAAAGGAATGTCTTTCCATGTACTGGCCAAGGATCTTAATTTTGCAAGCACTTCATCATACAAGGGAAATACCTCTTTTTCAATGCCTTCTTTGAGCGACATTGGAATTGCTGTGTTATTTATGTCTTGAGATGTTAATGCAAAGTGAATGAACTCTGAGCAAAAACTCCAATCATGCTGCTCAAATTTTTCTTTAAGGAAATATTCAACGGCTTTTACATCGTGATTGGTGGTTCGTTCGATTGTTTTTATGCGCGCGGCATCTGAGGGTGAAAAATTCAGGTACCAGCTGCGTAAGGTTTCTGCACTAATTACTGCTACATTTTGAATAATTCCGGTTTGCATTAAGGCTATGAAGTATTCAACTTCAATCAAAACACGGTATCGAATTAAACCAAACTCAGAGAAATAGGGTTGTAAGCCAACTGTTTTCGAATGATATCGGCCATCAATTGGACTGATGGTAGAAAGGGGGGTGAAATCCATAATGCTTCTAAAAAGCAAAGGTACAAATTTTATACAGCGATGTTGTGTTCGCGGAGTACATCGTTTAATGAGGTCTTTAAATCCGTTGAGGCTGATCGTTGACCAATGATTAAGGCACAAGGCACTTGATATTCTCCGGCGGCAAATGTTTTAGCATAAGAACCAGGAATCACTACACTTCGAGCAGGCACATACCCGCGCATTTCTACAGGTACAGGCCCCGTTACATCAATGATTTTAGTGCTTTTTGTGAGAACGACGTTTGCACCCAATACCGCTGCTTTACCCACGCGAACCCCTTCAACAACAATACAACGCGAACCAATAAATGCATCGTCCTCAATGATTACGGGTGACGCTTGTAAGGGTTCTAATACCCCACCAATTCCAACCCCGCCGCTCAAGTGTACGTTTTTACCAATTTGTGCACAACTTCCAACGGTCGCCCAAGTATCTACCATGGTTCCTGAATCAACGTAGGCACCTATATTTACGTATGAGGGCATCATAATAACACCTTCAGCTAGAAAAGCTCCATACCTCGCACTTGCGCCGGGAACTACGCGAATCCCTAACGCTGCATAATCAGTTTTAAGCCGCATTTTATCATGGAATTCAAAGGGACCCACTTCCATGGTTTCCATTTTCCGGATGGGGAAGTACATGACTACCGCTTTTTTAATCCATTCGTTTACCATCCATGTACCGTCATCGGATTGATTCGCAACTCGTATTTGACCTTTATCAAGGGATTCAATAATGGACTCAATCGCTTCGCGTGTAGTCTTTTCACTTAATAAGGCACGGTTTTCCCAAGCCGCCTCAATCATTGATTTTATTTCCATAGCGAAGCAAAAATAAAGTAAAAGTGTTGCATTTATTCAAATCAATGTGAAATGTATGTGAAGATTTTATGAATTACAGGGAGTACCACCAATTTAGTTATGTTTGTAACTATGAATGCATCAGAGATTCCTACGAACACGGGCAAAACAATGCCTGGAGCAAACCGAATGTTACTACTGCTTACCGTGATTAATTTGTTTAATTTTTTAGACCGATACGTACTTTCAGCAGTTTTAGAACCCATCAAAGCTGAGTTGAACATCAAAAACGATGGAGACATGGGGAGGATGGCGACTGCATTCATGTTGGGGTATTTTCTTACTTCCCCTATTTTTGGGTATTTGGGAGACCGCTTGTCGCGAAAAAAACTAATGGCTATAGGGATTATAGGTTGGAGCTTGGGCACCTGCTTAACTGGAATAGCCCAGGGGTTTTCGTTCATGATCTTTTGCCGGGTGATGGTTGGATTAGGCGAGGCAAGCTTCGGTGCCATTGGGCCTGCGGTTATTTCGGATGCATTTGAATCAAAGCGACGAAACAAAGCGATTACCATATTTTCTCTTGCCATTCCATTAGGGGCAGCGCTTGGTTTTGCCTTAGGCGGTGTGATTGCTGCAAACCTTGGTTGGCGCAGTGCATTCTTTATTACTGGGCTTCCAGGATTTCTCTTGGCGGTCTTGTTGTTTTTTGTTCATGAACCGGAACGTGGACAAAGTGAAGAAAAGGAAGTTTCAAAGGAAAAAATCACTGTGAAGCGACTGTGGTCCTTGTTCTCAAATCGAGAGTATCTTTTTGTGAACCTTGGATATATCTTTTACACCTTTGCGATGGGTGCATTCTCCTTCTGGGGGCCTGCATTTTTACATCGAGTACATGGGTTGGACGTTGCGGATGCGTCGCTTTTTCTTGGCCCTACTTTAGTAGTCGGAGGAATTTTAGGGACGCTTATCGGGGGATATTTTGCGAATAAGTGGCGGGAAAGAAGCCCCTCGGGATATGCCAAGCTCTTAGTAATCTCCGTCCTTTGTGCGGTTCCCTTTTCATTCATTTCTTTTTTAACGGAAAACACCTTGCTCAGCATGGTGTGTATTGCGCTATCCCTGATCTTTTTATTTCAATCAACCGGACCGATCAATACCGTTATTGTGGAAAGTGTTGCACCCAATATGCGCGCTTCTGCCATGGCCATTTGTATTTTTATGATTCACGCCTTTGGGGATTTGTGGTCGCCTGAGTTGGTGGGAAGGGTGTCGGATCAATTTGGAGGTAACCTGCGTATTGGTATGCTTATATTACCTGGAGCTTTTCTTTTGGCTGCCTTGTTTTGGTTTTTTCTGATAAAGGAACAGGACAAAAAAGGGGAGCAGGCGAGCGTATCGAGATAGCGGAATTAGTGCGATGAATCGGCCCCTGTTCTAAAGGAATTCAATTCCTGTGGGACAGTATCACTTCCCATTCAAGTAATCGCTCAGGTATTGAAAGGGTTCGTTTAGTGTTCCTTCGAAGGTGGTTTCAGAAGCGCGATGAATGATTTGATCGGGGTCTTCACCTAACAACTTGGGAAATACGTGTTTTAACAATTCACTTCCAAAGTCTTCAGAGGCATCTTTAGGTAATTCACACGGTAAATTGTCTACGGCCATCACAGCCACAGCATTAGCCTCCATCATATCGCATTCTTCGTTGGTGTTTGGATTCCACCCGTACATTGAATTCCCAATTTTTGACGGACGAATCGTACATGCAATCGGTCCTGCAATGTCACAAGAGATATCTGCTACTACCTTTAAGCGACTCGCTGCTTGGAAATCTGCTTGCGAAAGGAGTGCCGGGGCTTGATTATCCCAATAATGACAAGGGATATACATATCGGAACTCACCGCATATTTTGTTAAAATAGACGAATAATCTCCGGGATTGGCATAAAATGTCGCTTTTTCGAATCCTCCGTTGGCATCGCGATAATAATCAGCGGCTTCCAGTTGACAATAAACGGGTTCATTGAAGGTTTGCGTTAGGTATTCTTCGGGACTTACTTCTTTTATTGGTAGTAAATCAATGATTTCTTTGGCGCCATGTCCAACTCGACCAAAACCCGTGACAAGACATCTGAAATTTTCAGGAAGCACCACCTTTTTCAATTCTGCTTCAACTTCTTTACGATCATGGCATTCATGCGCTGGTCTTAATGAATAGGTTCCATGCTTTAATCCATAAGTCAGAAATCCATTATAGCAGCCAACAATTCCAGCATAGCGACCAAATCCAATTAACCGCGTTCGGTATTTATCCTTTATCACCTCGTAGTCGATTAATCGAATTTTTTGGTCCAATAAGGCACGCAGTAATTCCCGATTGTACGGCTGTTTTTTAATGGTGTGCGAAAAGAACAAAAACGTTTTATTTGGAATTAAGGAAGGAATAGGAACTTCTTTTACGCCAAGAATAATATCGCAATTGGATAAGTCATCTACCACTTCAACCCCATGGTCAAGGTATTCCTGATCAGTGAAGGTCCGGATTGGACTGCTTTGCACCACGACTTCGGCCTTGGGATAAATCGTTTTGAGAACCTTACATTGATGAGGTGTCAGGGGTGTTCTGAAATCCGGGGGAACTTTCCCTTCTTTAATTACGCCAATACGAATTGGTTCCATGGGTGTTATTTTTGCAAGTAAGCGTCAATAAATTCTCTAACACAGCCTTGACCACCTTTAGTGGATAAAATGATGGAGCAAACGGATTTAACTTCGTTTACTGCATCTGAAGGACACGCTGCTAATCCTACATGGGTCATGACTTCTAAATCATTAACATCATCTCCAATGATCGCCACATGTTTCAATTCAATACCAAGTTCATCGCACCAGGATTTGAGAATCACCATTTTCGCTTGTTGTCCAACATAACAGTGGCTAATCCCCAATAATTCGGCACGTTTCTGCACCATGATTTTTGTGAATCCAGAGGAAATGATCCCAACCTTAAATCCTTTTTTTGTAAGACCAATAATGCCTAAGCCATCCTTGGTGTTAAATTTTTTTATTTGGTCGCCGGATTCTGTCCAATACATTCCTCCATCGGTCATCACTCCATCCACATCTAAGATCAGAAGCTTGATGTCCTTCAATTTCTTTGCAATATGATCTGCATGAAATAAGGGTTTAAATAAAAGCGACATAAAATCAAGGGTGTATTCATCAGCAATAGCTTCCAAGTCGTACAAGGTCAATTCTTTAACTTCATCCACTTCTAAATCCGCCAAGAAATCATTGTAGTGCATTCCATGTTTGGCGCACAATCCTTTAATATTTTGTTCTAGATACATCATACGATTTGATACCCAACCGCCGCAGCTACAGGTTTTAATTCATGATACAATTGTGTAAATGCCTCATAGGTTAATTGCTGAGAAGCATCGGATTTTGCCACCTTGGGATTTGGATGCGTTTCAATCAGTAATCCATCAATTCCCATGGCAACGCAGGCTTTTGCTAAGGGAGCTACGCCGTACGCATATCCCATAGCGTGTGAAGGGTCCAGAATCACCGGAAGATTGGTGTATTCTTTTAACCACGCCACGCCGCATAAATCTAAGGTAAAGCGTGTTCCCGTTTCAAAGGTTCTAATGCCGCGTTCACAAACCATAACGTCTTGATTTCCGCCAGATAATACAAACTCAGCCGCTTGAACTAATTCTTGTAGGGTGGTTCCAAACCCACGTTTAATCAACACCGGTTTATTGATTTTAGCACATGCCCTTAAGATTCCTTGGTCATACATGGCTTTAGCACCAATCTGAATGATGTCGGTATGCTCAATGATTTCATCAATGTGTGTGGCATCTCGTGCTTCTGTGATCACGGTTAATCCATGTCGTTCACGCATTTTAGCCAATAGTTTTAAGCCGTCTAATCCCATGCCTTGAAATGAATACGGACTTGTTCGAGGTTTATATGCACCTCCACGAAGGGTATTTAAGCCAAGGGACTTTAATAATAGTGCAGCACTTTCAATTTGCTCTTCCGATTCTACCGAACACGGACCACCGATGAGTACGGTATGATTTGTTTGGCCTCCAATCGTGGTAGCGCCGAAACTAATGGTGCGCGTTTCCGCTTTATACCCTTTACTGGCCAATTGCATATCATTTGGGAAAACCCAAGATGCTTCCGCATGTTCAACCAATCCAGCGGGAACCTCTTTCATAGAAGAGCCGGTAATTAAGGTATGTGCGCCATCGAAAATATGAAAGGCTTTATGAGCTGCTGCAAGCTGTTCGGCTTGTGCTCCGCTTAGGGTAGATTTTAGTTTTATGATCATAATTCACCTTTTATCAGGTTAACAAAATTAATGATGCCAACGGCTTGATGTTGTTCATTCACCACCGGAAGGTACATCACGGGGAAGTTTGTGCGTTTTAATACCTGTAATAAATCTATAACCGATTGCTTAGCAGATATGGTCAAGGGATGTCGATTGACAAGCGATTCTGGTGTAATGGCTTGATTGTTTTTTAACTGATTCAGCAGTGCTTTTCGAATGTCGGCACTTGATACAATGCCCACTAAGGTGTCTTGTTCATCTGTTACCAAACAAAACCCGAGGCTGCCAGATTCAATAACCTCAAGAATTGATTCCGTAGAACAGGTAGCTATCTGAACCACCGGACATTCCTCTAAGGGCATCATGAAATCTGCGATTTGATAGGCAGAAGCGTGGTTGCGTGTGGTTAAATTCATTAAGGCATGACCAATGCTTGGTCCTTTGAATAAATACGAACCTGAAACTGCGGTGCTTACTCCCATGTTTCTCAGGATGAAGGATACTTCTCCGTTAACGCCACCATCCACATGAATGGATTTGTTGGGGTATCGTTTTCTAAAGGTTCTAATTTTTTTGAAATTCTCTTTATCGAATACACCACCGGATTGGCCGGGCACCGTGGCCATAATCAGAATGAAATCACACGTGGTGTGGGCATCAAATGCATCTACGGAAGTTGGCGTGGTGATGGCTACGCCTTTGGCGGCGGTTAATTCACTGGGCCAAATTAAAGGCTCTAGTAAGGGCTCCAATTGAAATGTCACGTATTCCACAGGAACTTCTAGCAAACGCTGGTAATATTTAGAGGGGGTAGTAGTAATGATGTGCAAATCCACCGGGATATTACTGATTTTCCTTAGTGCGAGGATATCGTCAAATACACTCAGATCATCGTTACAATCCACGTGAAAAAGATCCACTTGATGGGCATCCAACGCGCTGATGGTTTGCGCTAAGTCGTTGCGGGAATCACTGTAAATTGAAGCTGAAATCTTCATCGAGGCAAAGGTACGTAATCTAGTGCGACGAATACGCTATTTACATTTTCCTTTTTTATATTTTGTTTTACCTTCAAGGCATTGAATTACCGCTTCATTTTGGTAGGTATTTCCTTCGCAATCACAAACAGGGTCGTAATAGTTCGGATTGATATCCATAACATCACAGGCCCATTTTTCATGTTCAATACAGCCTCCTTTTTTACAGGAAGTGCTTAGCATAAATAAGGAAGATATGCCTAAAACAAAGATCATTTTTTTCATTCGAAGGTTTTTAAATGATTTTTTAAAAAGCCGTATTCTGGTGTTATTAGGTTCTCGCCGAAATCGGCGTCATACCAAGGGTTTCCATCCTCTTGTCCATTGAGGATTTCGATTTCTTGAGCGGGCATATAACTTTGAGCAATCATAAACTTTACCTTACCTTCCGAATTGATGCATTTATCAACAATTATTACCACATGACCAGGGTAGCCACCTTTTATAAATACATCTCCTATCTCCAAATCTTTGATTTCTTTCTGGATTAATTGATTTTCCAATGACGCTGTACCGGCTACTGCAAAAACATACAATAAATGTTTCCATAAATTTTCGGCAGTTGGTGTTTTTCCATTTAGCCACTGAATGTAATTCGTTTTACTTTGCCTACCTACAGAAAAACTAATTTCCTTATATCGCTTTTGATTGAAAAGATATTGTGCACGAAGCCTCATTACTGCGTCAGCGCATTGATGATTTTCACAACCGTAAATAGGCCAATCAACAATCGCTAAGTGACTATTTTGGTTGGGTTTTAAGCTACCAGTAAAGGTATAAAGAGGGCTCCCATCCTTTTTAAGAGGTAAATGTTGCAAAAAGGCACCAAATGAATTTGAGTCTAGGGATTCACGTTTGTAACCCTCTGGGGTATTAAAACGCGTCATCACCGTATTCCCTTTCGGATTTATGGGTTCAAACGTTTCCTTTACAGTGGAATCTGTTTCAGATTTTGGTTCATCGGGTTTAATATTTTCACCACAAGCAGCCAAGGTAAGTGCAAAAGGTATAATAAGAACGAGTAAAAAGCTAAGGAATGATTTCACGGTTAGCATGTTTAATAGATTTGTTACCGCTTTTCAACGCATTTTAGTTGAATGGTTTCACCTACCATGCAAATTGACCCGACAGCAAAAGACTCATAAGAAAAATAAATCTGTTGATTCTCATTCAACAAGGTGCTGTCGAATTCTCCAAGATTGACGGGTTCAAAGGTTTTTCCGTTCGCTTCAATCACCCATCCACACCCATCAAGTCCAGTAAGATTCTTGAGCTTTCCTTTGATTATTGAAGTACATGAGGTGCTTTTAGAACAACTAACCAATAGCGCCAGACTGATAATTGATATCCATTTCATAGCTTAAAAGTAGTGAAAAAGTAGGTATTCCGGATATTGGAACATTAGGAAATCGGGACTTTAGGATACTGGGACTTTAGGGCTCTCGGATAATAGGACTTTTAAATTCTCCTAATGTCTTAACGTCTTACAATCTACCCCAAAAAAAAGAGGGGCAAGCTACTTTTATCGCACCGCTACAACCTCATACCTTTGCTACGTTCCCGTCCTGGAGGATTAAGAGGGAGCTGGTCGTAAAAGACTTACCCCGTACAAATGTAGGTAGATTTTCTTAAAAGTAAAAAGGAACTTATGGATTAAAGAAGTTCAAGGTTCGTTCACAAACGGCTAACAGGTGCTCTGGGAGATCCGGTTTTTCCCAAGGATGGCTTGCGCCGAACACGTGATCTGCACCGGGAATTATCTCGAGGTTGGTTTGGCTCCATGAGGCAAGTGCTTCACCTTCAGCGATTGAAACGGAGCTGTCCGTATCCCCATGAACGACGAGAATTGGGATGGGTAAGGCCTTTATGGCTGGTTCAATGGTTAGGGTAGTTTCGTTTTCTATGAAATCTTGGTATAGGCTATAACGCTGTGGCAAGTGCTGTCGCGTGCGTCCATTAAGGATCGTGCGGATTCCTGAATGCTTCCATTGTTCAAGCTCACTGCCTGTAGGAAAGCGTGAACCAATAGCTGAGATGGATGCCCAAAGCGCTATTTTATCGGTTTGTGCCTGTTTGGCGTGTAAAATTACATCGCCTCCTCCGCGTGAATGCCCGATTAGAAAAGTGGATTCAGTTTGAATAAGTGCAGCTACATGAGAACGGAAATACGCGATATCCGCTACCTCATAGGAATAGGTATTTTGTGCAAAGGCTTCCGGGTCTGGAAAATCTATACCTTCTGCACTTGTGCCTCCGTTGTGGGTGAGGTTAAACTTGGCAAAAGCAAAACCATGCGATACAAAATACGATTGGACCAGATGCCATGCCCCCCAATCTTTGAATCCCATGAATCCATGGACAAAAATTACTAAGCGTTTATTCCAATCCGAAGGAACCTCTAAATCGAATAGGCTTTTTCGACCCGCAGAACCTGTGTATATGCCATTGGTAATCTGGATGTCTTTCATGACTTAGTTGATTTTAAAACACACATATTTTATTACGTGACCTTTCGCATGAAATAGCTGCTCGTAGTGTGTTTTAATGCTGAATATTTCCCGTTGCGCCGGGTCTAGTTCAGTTTCAAGGGTTGCGTATAAGTCCGGACGATAATCAACCATTGGATACCCGTGTTCTTCAATTTGCTCCATGGTAAATTCGAAGAGTAAATCGTTGTCCGTTTTCATGTGTACCAATCCACCCGGTTTTAAGAACTTTCGGTATCGTTCAATAAACATGAATGAACTCAAGCGTTTCTTGGGTTTTTGAGGTTGAGGATCGGAGAAGGTTAACCAAATTTCATCTACCTCATTCGGTCCAAACAGCGCTTCAATAAAATCAATGCGCGTGCGCAAGAACCCTACGTTGGTCATGTTGAGGGTTAAGGCTTCACGGGCCCCAATGAACATGCGATTTCCTTTAATGTCCAATCCAAGAAAATTGGTTTCCGGGTACATTTTCGCCAAGCCAACCGAATATTCTCCTTTTCCACATCCCAATTCTATAATGAGAGGCTTGTCATTTTTAAAAAAGTCTCGGTGCCAATTACCGCGCATTGGAAAGGGTTGATTGCGTTCGTATTCTACTACGTTTTCAAAGGTTTTTATTGCTGCAAATCGCGCGAGTTTATCTTTCCCCATGGTGCCACAAAAGTAATCATTTCAAAAGGAACGATTAGATTACATAGAATGCAATTACTTTTGTACCATGCATTTTATTGAACCATTTTTTCGTTGGAGGGGAGAATATATTGCCTCGGAGGATGCTCGATCGCCATTTTATGGGAGAGTATACAGCGAATTTGAGTTCCAACATCGGGTATATAATTACTTGATTCATCCACAATGGGATGATTTTGGATCAACGACCTTATATATGAAAATGCTCTATGTGGATTATGAAGTTGGAACATGCGTGATTGAATTCATTGGGGAGTGGAACGATGCGATAGAAAATGACATAATGACCTTGAAATCGAACGTTCTGAATCCACTCATAGAAGAAGGAATTTTGCGCTTTGTATTAATTTTTGAAAACGTGTTAAACTTTCATTATTCTGATGATTGTTACTATGAAGAGTGGTTTGAAGATATTGAAGAGGGATGGATTGCTGCGGTTAATATACATCCCCATGTGGCCAAAGAGCTTCAGCGGATTCAAATTGACTCTTATGTCGCCATGGGAGGAGAGTTAGATGAATTGGAATGGCGAACCTTTAAGCCACATCATTTCGTGGAAAAAGTAGAACAAATCGTAACCCACCGCTTGTGCTAATGTAACTTTGAAGGACATGCCTCGTATCCTCATCCATGTCAAATCAACACTATCAATTTCAATACCGTATGCATGCGCATTGGAATGAACTTTCCCCGCAAGATGTAATGCTTATTAAAGAGGCATTTAAGGCAATGGATAAAGCGTATGCGCCATACAGTCGATTTAAAGTTGGCGCTTCAGTGCTTCTAGAAACTGGAGAAGTAATTTGTGGTAGTAATCAAGAGAACATAGCCTTCCCTTCTGGGTTGTGTGCTGAACGGGTGGCCTTAAATTATGTGGGTGCAAATTATCCAGGAATCACCATTGATACCCTTGCGGTTGTGGCACAAGGAGAACTCATGCCGGAAGAACAGTTGCTGTCTCCATGCGGTGGATGCCGCCAAGTAATGTTAGAATCTGAGAATCGACAATCTACTCCAATCCGCGTAATTTTAGTTAATCAAGATCAACGCACCATGATCATTGAAACCGTAAAGGATTTATTGCCTTTTGGATTCGGGAAATAACCTGAAAATTTAATAGAATTACTTTTCAACACTGACCACTTTTGATGAAAAAGTGCTGTATTTTTGTAGGCTACAAAATACATCAAAATGAACAGTTGGTTTACAGTTAAAGTTAAGTATAC
Organism: Flavobacteriales bacterium; assembly: GCA_947500755.1. Classification (GTDB taxonomy): domain Bacteria; phylum Bacteroidota; class Bacteroidia; order Flavobacteriales_D; family Crocinitomicaceae; genus UBA952. The sequence goes on along the minus strand of CANMTO010000010.1, from coordinate 40,976 downwards.
AAAACAGTTAGAGAACGGATCCCTCAAACGTGTAAATGAGCCCTATTTATTGGCCGCGATGACCTTTACGGATGCCGAAGCCCGCATCTATGAAGAACTTAGTGCTATGATTCGCGGAGAATTTATGGTTACAGGCATCACGCGTACTGACCTACAAGATATTTTTCAATATGAGGATTCTGCCAATTGGTTTAAATGTAAAATCACCTACGGAGTGGATGATGAGGAAGGGGAGAAGAAAAAGAAAGTGGCACAAAACTTTTTAGTTTCCGCACCCGATGTGAAAGAAGCCTATCTGCGTATGGAAGAGAGTTTGGCCACCTTAATGATTGACTATCAAGTGATTTCTATTATTGCTTCTCCAATTGTTGAGATTTTCCCTTACCGAGAGGATGAGGTTGCAAGCCCAGCTAAAGCAAAGAAAATTGAAGAGTTCATCGAACCAACAAGCATTAAAGGAGTCGTTTTTTCGGCATCCGGCAGCGATATTGACGAAGATGAATTAACGGGTGATGACCTAGATGAAGCGGCAGATGATGTCAGTCAATTAGACGATCAATTTACGGGCGACGATGAGTAATCCATTGGATCAGCTGAGGAACAATCATTCAGATTTTTCAAAAAATCAAGAGGCCTTTCAATTTACTGATCCCTTTTTGGCGTTTGAAACGTGGTTCAATGTTGCGGTGAGTTCTGGAGAAAAAGAAGTCAATGCCATGGTGATTTCCACGGTGAACGAATTAATGAAACCCAGTGCTCGCGTGGTTTACCTCAAAGAAATATCTGATCAACAGTTTGTGTTCTATACCAACTATTTGTCTCACAAAGGGAAAGACCTTCAACAAAATCCTAACGCCTCCCTGTTGTTCTTTTGGCCAGGGTTAGAGCGCCAGATTCGGATAGAAGGAACGGTGAATAAAATTAGTGAAACGGAAAGTGATGCCTATTTTGCCTCACGTCCACGTGAAAGTCAATTGGGAGCTTGGGCATCGCATCAATCTGAACCCTTAAAGGAAATGGACGATATCACTCAACGGTTTAAGGAGTTAGATCTAGAATTTCCCGGTGAAGTTCCTCGACCTAAACACTGGGGAGGAATGGCCTTACGTCCTACCTATCTTGAGTTTTGGCAAGGACAAGCTTCGCGCTTGCATGAACGCGTATGTTTTAAATTGAACGAAGATGAGTGGCAGATTAGCCGCCTAAATCCATAAGATGAAAGAAAGTCCTACTGAAGTTATTACCCTGAGCAACGGGATCCGTTTGGCCTATGTACGTTCAAACAGTGCTGTTGGTCACCTTGCCTTTTATTTTAAAGGAGGTAGTCGAAGTGAACCCTCTACCCACCCGGGGCTTGCACACTTTTTAGAACATTCTATTTTTAAAGGAACCCATACGCGGAAAGCCATGTGGATTCTTACCCGTCTGGATGAGGTAGGAGGGGAGTTGAATGCCTTTACCGCCAAAGAAGAAATTTGTGTGCATGCCACGTTTTTGAATCGATATACGAAGCGCGCATTTGAACTCATGTCAGATTTGGTGGTGAATTCGAATTTCCCCATTCAAGAAATTGAAAAAGAAAAAGAAGTCGTTATCGATGAAATAAATTCCTATAAAGACAGTCCCTTGGATCGCTTGATGGACGAGTTTGACCGTATATTTTTTGGTGATCATCCGCTGGGCAATCCGATATTAGGGACTAAAAAATCGGTTAATCGATTTAAACGGGAAGATTTATTGGCTTTTATACAATCTAATTTTTCAGCGGATAATTTAGTCGTTTCTTATGTTGGACGAGAGTCCAAACAGCGCTTGGTGGACTTAATTGAAGGTCAGTTAAAGGACTTACCTGCTAAGGCTACGAATTTAGGATGGGCTACACCAGCTGAAATCAAACCCTTTACTATTCGTAAGAAAGAATCTAATTTTCAATCCCATGCGATATTAGGCGGTATAGCTCCATCATATCACAACGATGACCGCTTGGCAATGAACATTTTGATTAATTTCTTGGGTGGTCCCGCCATGAATGCCCGATTGAATATTGTCATTCGTGAGAAACATGGATTGGCCTACCATGTAGAAGCCAGTTATGCGGTATTGGAAGACACAGGATTTTGGGGTATCCTTCTTTCAGCGGAACAAAAAAACATCGATAAGTCGATTGAATTAGCAAAGAAGGAGCTACGCTTGTTGGTAGAAAAGGGCATGACCCCGATTCAGCTTAAAAAGTCAAAGTATCAATTTTTAAGTCAATTGTCCATCGGATGGGAGAGTAACAATGCCCGCACGATGTCGAATGGAAAAACGCTATTGATTTATAACCGAATCGATTCCTTGGAAGATACCTTTCGTAAAATAAATGCAATTACACTCGAAGAAATTAATGCGGTAGCACGTAAGTACTTTTTAGTAGAACAACAGTGTATGTTGGTTTATGATAAGAAGTAAGAAAACGCTATATCAAACAATTAGTTTAACTTACTTTTTTCTATTCGCGTAATATTCGTCCCAGTCTTTGGCGCCATGGCTTTTGAGATAATCTTCGCTGCCTTTAAAACCTTCCTTCTTACACCAATCTTCTAAATCTTCCTTTCTTGAAGCTTGCCCAAGCGTGTAGTGATTTCCAACGCAATAGGTATCATATTCGTTTGCAACTTGAATGGTTAGGCCAAATTGGTCACTCACCAAATCCTCCACTTGTTTAATGGTCATATTCGCTCGGATTTTCAAGTCATCAGCATTCCAATTTACCGCTTTGGAGGTACGTTTGTTTAGCTGTGCAAAAGTTGACTCAGGATCAGCAAACATTTTTCCTTTGTAAACTCTTAATGTTAGCCCAAAATTGTTCTTAAAATCAGCTTGAACTGTTTTTACTTTTTGGTTTGGTTCAATATCAAAGTCAGATGATTTAAACCGATCGAAGAAGTTAGAAAAGATTCCCATGTTGCTTGTATTAAAAATTTAAATAAATATAAGAATATTTTTAAGGTACTTACCTACTTCCAAAAATTTTACTACCCACCCGTATCAAGGTGCTGCCTTCTTCAATGGCAATTGGGTAGTCATCACTCATGCCCATGGAGATTTCCTTGAACTCAGGATTTGAGGGAAAACAACGTGACTTTAATTGTTGGTATATCGCATGTAAGGATTGGAATTCTTCTCTGATTTGCGCTGTATTTTCTGTGAATGTGGCCATACCCATTACACCGCAGGGGAGTATGTGTTGCATGTTGTTGAAGTCAGGACTACTTAGTAATGCAGTTGCTTCATCCATGGAGAGACCGAATTTTGTTTCTTCTTGCGCAATATGAAATTGGAGCAGACAGGGGATCTTGCGCTGGATTTTTTGCCCTTGCTTATTGATCTCTAGTAAGAGTTTGAAGCTATCTACCCCATGAATCAGATGCACAAAGGGCGCAATGTATTTGACTTTATTGCTTTGTAAATGTCCAATCATGTGCCATCGAATATCTTTTGGCAGCGCCTCGTACTTTTCTACCAAATCTTGCACTTTATTCTCGCCAAAATCTCGTTGACCTGCTTCATAAGCCTCCATGATGCGTTCGATCGGATGGGTTTTTGAAACAGCAATGAGTGCCGTGGTAGCGGGTAAGCTCGAACGAATTGCTGCAACTTGTACCTTAATCATGAATATCCATTATGGTAAGTCCGCTTCGTAATTTAGGTTCAACCCAAGTTGATTTTGGAGGCATAAACATGCCATGATCCGCAACGTTTTTTACGGCCGACATCGGGATGGGATAGAGAAAAAATGCTACCTGAAATGAGGCATCATTTACTTGGTTTAATACATTTATAAAAGGCGTATTTCCGGGAACAAAAGAAATATCCACTGAGGTTTTTAAATCTTTAATTCCAAGAATAGGGTCTAATATCAATTGGGTTAATAGCTGGGCGTCCAACGAATTTGTAGGATGCGTTGCATCCATGTGTGATGCATTAAGCGTTAATGAGTAACAACAGTTGTTACAGTAAATAGTGATTTCATGTGCCGCCAGCGGTTTGCGTGGTGTATTCAATGGTATCAAGGTTCCAAGAAGCGATATGCTATCAATAAATGCTTCAGGACTAAGGCCATTTAAGTGTTTCACTAGTCGCTGAAACTCAAGGATTTTGAGGGCATCCTCTGGCACATAATATGCCAAGAAGAACCGTCCTTTTCCGGTAACCCCTGCGGCTTTATATTTTTCGTATAATGCCACGGAAGAGGCGCTTCGATGATGACCATCAGCAATATATACGGCATCTATTTTCTTGAATTCATGAGCAATCGCTGTGCTTTCCTCTGCCGTCATAATCCATAATTCATGGGTAATCAAGTCGGTCGTAGTAAATTCGTATTCGGGTCTGAGCTGAGTGACCGCTTCTACGATTGCATCAATTTGTTCGGAACCTTCATAGGACATTAACACAGGTTCTGCATTTAAGCCAACAATATCCAAGTAGCGCGTAAAAACACCTTCGCGTTCGGTAAGTGTAGCTTCGTGCTTCTTAATATGATCACTCAGATATTCCTCCACATCGGCGCCCCCAATAATCCCAGTATAGGAACGGTCGGGACAGGTTTGACGATAAATGTAAAGGTGTGCCTCTTGATCTTGAATTAGGATTCCTTTTTCTTTGAATAATTCATACCCCGATTTAACCAATTCAAACCGTTCGTTTGAATTTGGCTCTGTACGTTTAAGGCGGTTAAATTCCGGATTAATGATGTGTAAGAGCGTGTAGGGGTTGTCTTCTAGTTTGGCCTTAAGCACATTCGGTTTATAAGAATAATAAGGCCTTGTAGCCACTAAGTGCGCCTTGCTCCTAACCGGACGTAACGCTCGAAAGGGTTTGATGATCGCCATATTAGAACTTATAACTTACGCCAAGACTTGGAAGAATAGGGAATTGATAAATTACTTTAGAGGTAACTCGATTCACGTAAAAAATATTCTTTCGATCATAGACATTGGTAATGTTTCCCGTGATTTCAAGTCTTGTTTTGCTTTTAATAAAGTCAAAATGCTTTTTAACGGTAATGTCTAATCGATGATACGAAGGAAGTCTGCGGCTATTAAAGGTTCCCAAAAGTGTGGTAATTGTTGATGGGTTATTGGTAACATAATCGGTTGTTACGCCGCCGTTGAAATTTTCGGATTGATAAAACCCAGCAGTTGGAGTGAACGGTAATCCGGATCCTAGATTCCAGCGCACGTTTAATTCTAAGTCTTTTTTCTTACCGAATTGGTAGGAGCCAACGACATTAATGTTATGTCGGCGATCAAATACAGGCGCATAGGTTTCAAATCCATCCCAACGGGTAGAATAACTGTAAGAATAGACCCCCCAAATAAAGAGTCGGTTTAAACTTAATTTATAGAGTACATCGATACCAAGGGTTTTTCCAGATTCAATAATAAAATCTTTTTTAAACACATCATCTACCAATTCGAATTGGGCTAAATCCTCATAGAGCTTATTTTGGTTGATATTACTCAGTTGATTAAAAAACTTGTAGTAACCTTCCACGTTGAAAAAATTCGATTTATTCAGGTCGTATTCTAACCCTAGAATCCCATGCCAAGCATATTGTAAGCCATTTTGAATGTCTTTAGTATTTAGATTTTCTGTAACAAATTGCTCCTGAACGTTTGTCGGTGCTGAGAGCAATCCGTTGAATAAGTTTACAATATCCTTATCGCTGGAAGCTGAGGTAAAGTTCTGGGAATACCTTCCGCCTGAGAATTTGAATCGCACCTTCTCGGTGGCGTTATATTTTAACCCAAGACGTGGTTCTGGGGAAAGCGTACTCAAGGAGGCGTATACTTGCACTCGAAATCCAGCCTGCATCACCCATCGAAGGTCTTTAGAAACTCTTCTGTAGTTATAGTAGGCGCCAAGTTCTGTGGAAAAATTAAACGCTTCAATTTTTCGTTGGGCCTCATTGAACGTAACGAATTCTGTGTTGAAACCGCAGAAATTAAAACCGTAATTCATTTCGCCCTCATTTTTCAGAAAATAAGAAAAATCAAATCCAAGATCAAAGCCCCCAATCTTAGAATACCTTGGTTCAACTTGGTTTTCTGCGAAGGTGGTTGTAAAGTTGGAGCCATTGACATGTCCTCGAATAAATACAGGAGATCCCGATGGAATCAGGAGGAAGTTCATCCCCCCACCGGAAGCCTGCCAATTCAAGTCTGCAATGCTATAATTCACGCTGTCTTGATTGTGGAAACCAAAGAAACTAACTTTAGAGCCGTTTTCACCGCTAAAGGTTACTTTGCCATACAAATCAGTAAAGTTGAATGGGAGGCCTTCTCCATCGTTGATTTTGGGGTATAGTGATTTGGCCGAATAATCAATTAAACTGTGTTTTGCAGTAAACACATAAGAACCGGGAGATAATTTTCCGTTTTTTGCTTTGCTAAAGGGACCTTCGAGCACCAGTTTTGCTAGGAACGGAGAAAGAGATACCTTACCTCCAAATGCCCCACGGTCACCATCTCTGTATGAAATATCCATAATCGATGAAACCCTTCCGCCGTATTTCGATTCAAATCCTCCCGTGTAAATATCTACAGATTTCACCAATTCAGTTTCAAAAATGGAGTAAAAGCCAATGGAGTGAAATGGATTATAAATGGTCATTCCATCCAGCAAGGTTTTGTTTTGAATCGGGGTGCCTCCGCGCACGTAAAATTGCCCGCCTTGATCTCCGGTTACTACAACGCCAGGCGTAACCGATACCGCTCCTAGTACATCACTTTCCGCACCATATACGGGAATGCGTTCAATCCCTTCCTTATCGAATTTAATGGTGCCAACATCAGGTTTGGTTTTCTTTGTTTTCGAATCGGCGGTAACAACCACATCATCAAAGGTTTTATCTGTAGGAGTCAGTTTGATTGGAATATCGATTATTTTTTTATCCGCAGGAAATGTTACAGGGATAAATACGCGTTTATATCCCGGGACATTAATTCTTAGTAAATAATCAGCTTTTTTAAGTTTTGGTATAGAAAACAATCCGTTAGCATCAGTCACAGCACCAGCAACTAGGGTACTGTCCATGGTGAGTAAGGTTACTTTTTCATTGCTAATGGATTCCCCATTTTTTTCATTCGAAATAAAACCCCTTACGTTATAGTCTTGTGAAAATACGATGATCGGGAATAAGAACAAAAAGGAAACAAAGCGCATAAAAAATTTTCCTCGAAGATACGCAATTGAAATGAATTTTTAGTGTGCTGGTTCGCTAAAAAGCGCTTCAACGAAAGCTTGTTTGTCAAACATTTGAAGGTCTTCCATCTTTTCTCCCACCCCAATATATTTTACGGGAATTTGCATTTGGTCAGAAATACCGATTACTACACCACCCTTAGCGGTACCGTCTAATTTAGTAATGGCTAAGGCATTGATTTCGGTAGCTTGTGCAAACTGTTTCGCTTGCTCATATGCATTTTGTCCGGTTGAACCATCTAATACCAATAATATCTCATGCGGAGCATTCGGAAACACCTTGGTCATTACCCGTTTGATTTTGCTCAGCTCATTCATTAAGTTCACTTTGTTGTGCAGTCTACCTGCGGTGTCAATGATGACAACATCTGCGCCATTTGCTTTCGCAGATTGTAAGGTATCAAATGCTACGCTTGCTGGATCGGCATTCATGCCTTGTTGAACGATGTCTACGCCAACGCGCTGAGACCAAATGATTAATTGATCCACGGCAGCGGCTCTGAAGGTATCTGCCGCACCGAGTATTACTTTTTTCCCTGAAGTTTTAAATTGATGGGCGAGTTTTCCGATCGTTGTTGTTTTTCCAACGCCGTTTACACCAACTACCATGATCACATAGGGTTCATTCGGATTGAGCTGTTTGTTTTGTTCAAGTGAAATGGTGCTATCTACCAATAAACCAGTGATTTCCTCCTTAAGCACGGTATTTAGCTCTTCGGTATTGAGCACTTTGTCCCGATCCACGCGCTTTTGAATTCGTTCAATAATTTTAAGGGTGGTCGCTACACCGACATCAGAGGATATGAGCACCTCCTCTAAATTATCAAGTACCTCATCGTCTACTTTGGATTTGCCAAGTATAGCACGGGTTATTTTGCTAAAAAAAGACTGTTTGGTCTTCTCTAAGCCTCGGTCAAGGTCTTCCTTCTTACCCTTTGAAAAAAAATCAAAAATTCCCATACTATTAATGCACAAAAAATCCCGTCTACCTTGGCAAACGGGATCGGATATAATTAGATGAATGACTAGTTTTTAGTGAACCAATCTTTTACTTTGTCGTTGTGAACGATTTCTTCTTTCGTGACGTAGCTCCCTGATTTCTCAGATTTAACCATCTTGATCACTTTTGTATGCTCTTTTCCTCCACCTTTCTGGAGGGTTGCAACTACTTTCTTTGCCATGGTCTATGCTTATTTAATTTCTTTATGAACGGTATAGCGCTTTAGTACGGGATTAAATTTCTTTAATTCCATTCGATCAGGCGTATTTTTTCTGTTTTTTGTTGTGATGTAGCGTGACATTCCAGGTAATCCTGTTTCCTTGTGCTCCGTACATTGAAGAATTACTTGAATTCTATTTCCTTTAGTTTTCTTTGCCATTTTACGTTGCGTTTATTCTGTTTCCCAACAGGGTAAATTATTTCATAAATCCTTTAGCCCTTGCATCTTTCAAACAAGCAGAAATTCCTTTCTTATTGATTGTTCGAATCGCTGAAGTGGATACTTTCAAAGTAATGAATGTATTTTCTTCAGGGATAAAGAATTTCTTAGTTACCAAGTTTGGTAAAAATCTTCTTTTCGTTTTACGGTTGGAGTGAGAAACGTTGTTTCCTACCATTACCGATTTTCCTGTTAGCTGACAAATGCGCGACATGATGTATTAAACTTTTAGTTAAAGCGGGTGCAAAGAAACGATTTTTTTGAGATAAAAGCAAATTGATTTTTATTTTTTCCCTGATTTCTAAGGGTATTTTTCCTCTAACAGTACTAATCGCAATAAATTCAGGGCAGCTAAGGTACTCATTTCAATGTTTCTCAGGCGATTATCTCCGAATTGGAATTTTTTCGCGATCGTTCCTCGATCTGTGGCAAGTCCTATCCAAACGGTTCCTACGGGATGTTGTGAGTCTCCGGCGTTTGGGCCCACAATGCCGGTAGTGCTTAAACAGTAATCTACACTAAGTTGTTTCTTTCCCGCTTCAGACATCCGTTTAACAACCTCCTCGCTTACTACATCGTATCTGTCAATATATTCGGGTTCAATGCCTAGTAATCTCGATTTCATATCGGTTTGATAGGTCAGTAAGCTGCCTCTGTAGTATTGCGAAGATCCTGAATTGTTAACAAGGGAAGAAGCTAAACTTCCTGCAGTACAGCTTTCTACGGTGCCTATCGTTTTATATTGGTTTGCAAGGAGCGTTGCTACTACACTCGACAAGGTATCATCACCATATCCTACAATTAGTTCAGGTATGATTGTTTGCAATTCGCTTATCTTTTGCTCAATTAATAATTTATCTGCCTTTCCTTTTTGAGATCCAATCCGCAATTTCACTATTCCGGGAGAGGGGAGATACGCCAGTGACAGCTTCGCATCTTCCAAAGATGTTTCCCATGAAGCAATTCGTTCTGCAAGGAAACTTTCGCCCGTACCATGGGTAATTATTGTTTTATGGTAAAGGGCATTTAGTTGGTAATTTTCATGCAGCCTTGGAAGTATTTCCTCCTTTAATATACCTTTCATTTCATAAGGAATTCCGGGGAGGCTTATCACTGATTTCCCCTTGGCCTTAAACCACATTCCCGCCGCTGTACCGAGGCGATTTGGAAGGATTTCACAGCCTTTTGGAAGGAGTGCTTGATCAATATTCGCTTGAAGCATTGGGCGATTTCTACGTGCAAAAAAGTCTGCTATATGATCAAGTGTAGCCTTATCCTCCACCAAAGGCATGTCAAAGTACGCGGCTAACACTTTTTTGGTACGGTCGTCTTTTGTTGGACCTAAGCCACCCGTAACAATGCAGAGGTCGGCCGTAGATTCGTCAATGGCTTTTCGAATAATATGTTCGTCGTCAGAAATCGTTAATACCTGTTGAATCCGTGCGCCAAGGAGTGATAATTCTTTTCCAAGCCATGCCGCATTGGTATTAATGGTTTGCCCAATGAGTAACTCATCTCCAATGGAGATTATGGATACAATCATAGTTTGATGAATTTAGCGATGGACTCAATATGTCCGGTATGCGGAAACTGGTCCACGAGGCAAAATCGCTCTAAGACATACCCTGCATCGACCAATATGGAGGCATCGCGTGCCTGCGTAGAGGGATTACAGGAGATATAAACAATGCGTTTAGCTCCTAGTGCTATGGTTTTTAATAACGTTTTTGGAGCAATTCCTGCACGGGGAGGATCTAAGATGAGCGCGCCGATATTGCCTTCGTATTCCGGATGTTCCTTGAGGAATTTACCCACATCTTCTGCATGAAAATTTACGTCTGTTAGTTTGTTTTTATTCGCATTTTCTTTGGCATCTTCAATGGCCTCAGGCACGATGTCAACGCCTGTAATTCGAGCACTTGGATTTCTCGTGGCAATGAGTTGTGCAATGGTACCTGTGCCACAAAACAAGTCCAATATTTCTTGGTTTTCGGGGAGGTCTTCCAATAAATAATCGATCGCTTTTTTATAGAGTAATTCTGCGCACGCTGGATTGGTTTGAAAAAAACTCTCCATGCGCATTTGAAAGGTCAATCCAAGGATTTGTTCTTCCACAAAGGTTTTTCCATATAGCATTTTGGTCTGACCGTTTTCTATTTTTGATCGGTCCGCAACATCATCATTAACCGTATGTTGAATTCCTGCAATTCGATCTCCATATAATGCTAATAACTTAGCAACGAAAGCATTGCGTTCAAAGTGCTTTATCCCGTCAGATGAAGTGACTAAATTCACCAGGATTTGATTGTGCAGGAAGGATTTCCGCACAATAAGATGCCTGAAAAATCCTTTTTTTTGTGGTGGATGCCAAGCGGGAAGCTTCGTGTCCTCTAAAAAAGTTCTCAGCAGGATTAATTTTTCTTCCCATTCCTTGTCAAATAAACCGCTGGGCTTATTCAAATTCTCTACCTTCCACCATGTTCCCCTGCGTTTAAAACCTAAAGCAAAGGCATCGTCAACATCTTCTCCGCTTTCTACGTTATGTTCAATGCTTGAAAAGCTATATTCCATTTTGTTTCGATAAAAATACACCGAAGGTGAGGCAATGTACTCATCGAATTTCTGTTCAAGATCTCGAATCCCGCTGATCTTAGAAAAGGTACTTAGGGTAGCGGATAGCTTTGCTTTATGTTGTTCTTCTTGGGGGACAAAAATATACGGTGCTCCAGAAATTTCTTGGTATTCAGAAACGACCTCGAGCGGTGAGCGATTAATTACTTCAACTAATTTTGCTTCGGCATGGTGTTTCCGTTTTACATCGATTCTTGCACGTACAACCTGACCAGGAAAGGCATTATCTACAAATACAATAAAATGCGATTCTTCGGTAGGTATTTTTGCGATGCCTCTTCCGCCAAAGGCGTAAGCGTCGATGGTTAAGGTAACCAGTTCTCCACGATGAAACATATTAAATCATTCCTCGAATTACACCTTTGTCAGAGGTTTGAATAAAACGCAGAATTTCATCCCTCAGCGGGGAAGGAGGAATGCCCTCTTCAATCGCTTGAATGCCTTTTGAAATATTGCTATTTTGAACATAGATGATTCGGTAAATGTCTTCAATCAGTCGAACGTCTTCATCGCTGAATCCTCTTCTTCTTAAACCCACCGAATTCACTCCTGCAAATGTCAGCGGTTCTCGAGCGGCTTTAATATACGGAGGCACATCTTTTCGAACCAGTGAGGCTCCACCAATGAAAGCGTGTTTGCCAATGTGGACGAATTGCTGTGCTGCCACTTTTCCTTCGAGGATGGCATAATCATCAATGGTGACATGACCAGAAAGCCCTGTATAACTTGCTAATATTACGTGATTTCCGATCTGACAGTCATGCGCTACATGCACATAAGTCATAAGTAAGCAATGAGATCCTATCACCGTTTTCCACTTATCTTTCGTGGCTCGATGAATTGTGACACATTCTCTAATTTTGGTGTGATCTCCAATTTCAACGGTAGTGTCTTCCCCTTCAAACTTAAGGTCTTGAGGAATCACTCCGATGACTGCTCCCGGAAAAATTTCACAATACTTTCCGATACGTGTTCCTGGATATAGGACAACGTTGGAATGAATTTTCGTCCCTTCTCCGATCACTACATTTTCATGAATCATGCTAAATGGATCGATACTCACATGCGCACCGAGTTGTGCATTGGGATGTATGCTCGCTAAGGCAGAAATCATTCCGTTTTATCTTTAATTATTTGTGCTAACATTTCGGCTTCCATAACTGGTTTACCGTTTACGTAGGCTGTCCCCGCCATTTCAACTAAGCCTCTCCGTATGGGAGAAAGAAGAGTCAATTCAAAAACGAGCGTATCACCCGGCACTACTTTTGATTTGAACTTTACCTTGTCTATTTTCATAAAATAGGTAGAGTAAAGGTGCGCGTCATCTAGACCGCTCAGTGCAAAAATACCGCCAACTTGAGCCATCGCTTCTATTTGTAACACACCTGGAAACACTGGGTTGCCAGGAAAATGACCGGTAAAAATTTGTTCATTCATGGTTACATTTTTAACGCCAACAATTGATTGTTCTCGGAGTTCAATGATTTTATCGACCAATAAGAATGGATACCGATGTGGGAGCATTCGCTCGATGTCTTGAATGGTATAGATTGGGTCGGCTGCTAAATCGAAATATCGACCTTTTCCTTGCTGTTTTTTTATTTGATCTTTAAGCACTTTTGCAAATCGAACATTTCCAGAATGCCCAGGTCTTGCAGCAAGAATGTGTGCCTTAATTGGCCTTCCGATGAGCGCTAGGTCTCCAACAATATCCAATAGCTTGTGTCTTGCTGGTTCGTTTTCGTATTGTAGTTTAAGGCTGTTAAGCACGCCTAGGCCTTCGATGGCAATTTCAAGGTTTTCTTTTCCCAGTAATTTAGCCAATCGATTTAATTCTTCTTGAGAAACATCCATGCGATCGACAAGTACAATCGCATTGTCTAAATCTCCTCCCTTGATTAAATTATTCCCGGCTAAATATTCTAATTCCCTCAAGAAGACAAAGGTTCGACAGGGGGCGATTTCTTGTTTGAATTCATCCAAATTATACATGCTGGCATGTTGCGTGCCAAGGACCGGGGAATTATAATCCACCATGACGGTTAGGCGGTATACCTTATCTGGGATCGCTAAAAACTCAATGTGCTTTTCGGTGTCCTCCCAAGGAATATTTTCATCCAATTCAAAGTATATGCGTTCTGCATCTTGTTCCTCCGTACCTACGGAATCTATCGCTTTTACGTAGGGAAGGGCACTTCCGTCTAAAATAGGGATTTCTTGACCGGTGATTTTAATCAAGGCATTATCTACCCCACAGCCTACAAGTGCAGCAAGGACATGTTCAGTCGTGTAGACCCTTACGCCTTTTGATTCAAGGGTGGTGCCGCGATCGGTAGAAATCACTAAATCCACATCTGCATTAATGATTGGCGCATCGTCTAAATCAATGCGTTGAAATTTGTATCCGTGATTCGTTGGGGCAGGACATAGTTCGATGGTGACTTTTTCTCCGGTATGCAAACCAATACCCATAAGCGCAACGGATTGTTTGAGTGTATGTTGTTGTTCGGTCATGTTAAGATTTATTCGCTTTTAATTCATTGATTTCTTTTCTCAATGCACTCAATTCTCGCATCATGTCGGGTAATTTTCTAAAACCGATATATGAGCGTTTAAAGTCATTGATAGGAATCGCCGGGGTTCCCATGAGTATTTCTGCTTCTTTAACACTGGATGGAACTCCGGATTGTGCAACAATCTTAGTCCCATCTGCAATGTGAAGATGTCCGCTAATCCCGGTTTGACCACCCACCATCACGTGTTTGCCGAGCTTTGCAGAACCTGCAATACCAACCTGTCCAGCCAACGCCGAGTGTTCTCCGATTTCCACATTGTGCGCAATTTGACATAAATTGTCAATTTTAACGCCTGTTTTAATTCGAGTTGAGCCAATTGTGGCGCGATCAATCGTTGTGTTTGCGCCAATTTCAACATGGTCTTCAATGACCACATTACCGATTTGTGGGACCTTATCAAAAACACCTTGTTCGTTTGGAGCGAAGCCAAAACCATCGCTGCCAATGACAACACCGGAATGAATGATACAATTCGATCCGATATGCATGTTGTCGTATATTTGAACCCCCGAATATATCGTTGTTTGCGCACCTATGTTACTGCCCTGACCGATATATGAGTTCGGATAAATACAGACTCCATCTCCGATTATAGCATGAGCTCCGATGTAGACAAATGCCCCGATGTATACATCCGTGCCAATGGTGGCTGAGGGATTGATAAAACACGGCTGTTCGATTCCTGGTGCTTTTCGCATGGATGCTTGGTATATCTGGAGTAGTTTTGCAAAACATGCATAGGCATCTTTTACTTTAATCAAGGTGAGTGTACTTGGAAGTGATTTAGAAGGCTTGAAGGTATCATTTACGATACAAATGCTAGATTCCGTCTGGTAGATGTAGGATTCGTACTTTGGGTTGGATAAAAAGGAAAGGGCACCTGTTTTTCCTTCTTCAATTTTAGAGAGCCCCGAAACAATCGCTGAAGCATTTCCTTCAACAATACCATCGAGCAACTGTGCAATTTGAGTGGCACTAAATTCCATAGTTCAAAATTAACGTTTATCCTTCCCCCTCACTCAAGTCGTTTCTTGAATTATTAACAATTAACGTTTGCTAAATGTTACTCTTGATGTCAATAACAGATAAGTCTTTGATTTCTATTTTTTCTTGGTACCAAATCGTTTTTAAGAGATATTCTTGCTCCAAGTCTTTGGTGTATCGATTCTTGATGATGAAATAAGCGCTTGGTTTGTCTCCACTTAACGTGCTTTTTGCACAGTCGAGTATACCGTTTTTTAGGAACAGGGACGTGAATTTCTCAGGTGCATTCGACGCTACTATTCCTTTGAGGTTGTATAATTCCCATTTTCCCGAGAACCAATTCTTCTTTTTGTGCAGGAAAGGTTTAGCATAGCCACGAAGCGGGATATATTGTTTGATGTTAGCGTGTTCAAAATCGATGTCCACTACAACGCTTTTCTCTCGATATGCAATGAGGCAATCGAGGGATTTGACCCGGCTTAATTTACCATGGAAATGGTAGAGTCTTTCGCTGCCATTTCGTTTACTTTTTAAAAAGGAGACCGTTCCGTTTTCAATAAAGGCACGCAATGATTTTTTAGTGAGGTGATTGGTTTTCAGGTAAGCCGCATCTAAGGAATCAACGAAAATGATTCGTTCAAGAATGGCAGACTTAACGCGATTGCCAGGGGTCCATGAACACCCTTTCTGCTGAAATAAAAACACCACAAAGATTAAGCCTATACCGAACCCGATTCCATAGTACTTGAGTCTTCGGAAAAAATTATCCATGTATGTGTAGGGGGTATGGTTCCGATTAAAGGATCGCGTCCAATTTGGAAGCTAAGGTAGCTTTAGGAACCGCTCCAACCGATTTATCGACCACTTCTCCATTTTTGATAAAGAGAATAGTTGGGATGCTTCGAACACCAAATTGTGCAGCAACGCCTGAGTTATGATCTACATTTACTTTACCAATAACAGCTCTGTCCGCATATTCAGCATGAAGTTCTTCTACAGCAGGCCCGATCATTCTACATGGTCCGCACCACTCTGCCCAAAAATCGACCAACACTGGTTTGTCTGATTTCATTACTAGTTCTTCAAAATTTGCATCTGTAATTTCTACTGCCATGGTTTTACGTTTTATGTTTTTTAGCACCACAAAATTATAAAAAATAAAGTCAGCTTTTGTTTATTATTTTATTTCGATTGATTTCTTCTTGTAAAAAGACGGCTGTATCGGATTGTGCGATGTAGCTTCGGATTAACTTTTCAGGGGTGCCCTCTGCCACGATGCTACCACCTCCTTTTCCACCATCTGGTCCCATGTCTATAATGTAGTCGGCTGTTTTTATTATATCCATGTTGTGCTCGATCACCAATACAGTATTTCCTTCGTTTACCAACCGATGTAGCACATTTAATAAAAGCTTAATGTCTTCAAAATGTAGCCCCGTAGAAGGTTCATCCAAGAGATACAAGGTGTTTCCTGTGGCTTTTTTAGATAATTCAGTAGCCAACTTTATCCGTTGTGCTTCTCCGCCGGAAAGTGTGGTTGATGGTTGTCCTAGGGTAACATAGCCCATGCCTACACTTTCAAGGGTAGATAATACCCGGTGAATTTTTGGGATTGATTCAAAAAAGGGCACGGCCTCCGAAATTGGCATGTTCAATACATCCGAAATGGATTTCCCCTTGAACCTAATCTCTAAGGTTTCGGCGTTATATCGTTTCCCTTGGCAAGTTTCACAGGTCACATAGACGTCAGGCAGAAAGTTCATTTCTACGAGCCGAAGGCCACCGCCGTTGCATGTTTCACATTTTCCTCCACTGACATTGAATGAAAATCTCCCTGGTTTGTATCCTCTAATTTGCGATTCAGGCAGGGAAGCAAATAAGCTTCGGATTTCATCAAATACCTTGGTATAAGTAACAGGATTGGAACGTGGTGTTCTACCAATCGGACTTTGATCTATATCAATGACTTTATCAATGTGTTCAAGACCCGCAATCGATTTATAGGGTAACGCTTGTCCGAGGCTTTGGTAAAAATGCTTCCGCAGCACTGGATATAAGGTTTGATTGATTAGGGTTGATTTCCCACTTCCAGAAACCCCAGTAATACAGGTAAAGGTTCCTAAGGAAAGTTTTAAATTTACATGTTTTAGGGTGTTTCCATGTGCTCCTTTTAAGACCAGCGCGTTCCCGGTTCCAGTTCGACGTTTCGTGGGTGTTTCAATCTGATTTCTACCGTTGAAATATTTGGATGTAGTCGTTTCAGAGGCAAGGAGTTCTGGATAAGTACCTGAGAATACAATATTTCCTCCGTTTATCCCTGCACCAGGCCCAATATCCACAATGTGATCCGCTTCTTCAATCATGTCTCGGTCGTGTTCAACTACTAAAACAGTATTTCCCGCATCTCTTAATTTCTTGAGGGAATTAATTAATTTAGTATTATCTCTTTGGTGTAGGCCGATGGAAGGTTCATCGAGAATATACAGTACATTGATGAGCTCTGTCCCAATTTGCGTGGCCAACCTAATACGCTGTGCTTCTCCACCGGATAAGCTTTTAGATGATCTCCCCAAGGTTAAATACCCCAAGCCCACATCCAAAATGAATCGCAGTCGTGTTTTGATTTCTTTCAGGATCTCTGAAGCAATTACGTGTTGCTCAATACTGAGATTACTGTCAATATCCTGCAACCAATCATCGAGCTCAGATAAATCCATGGAAGAGATTTCCCCAATATGTTTACCCGCAATTCTAAAATGAAGCGCCTCTTGTTTTAGTCGATAACCTTGGCATGTAGGACAGGGCGTTTTGTGCATGAATTGCTCTACCCATCGAAGTAATACCGGATCGCCATCTTCTTTGTAGCGCATCATGAACTGAATTATCCCTTCGAATCGTTCTTGGATGTCCTCCTTTCCCAAGTGCATATCTTCGTTGCCATACAGCAGCAAATTGATCTCATCCGCGCTGAACCTAGCCAGTGGTGTTTGGAGGCTATGCCCCATGGCAATAACGATTTTCTGAAGCTTTTCAAAGAACCAATTATTCTTGAAACTACCTAAGGGTGCAACCCCTCCTTTTTGAATCGATAAGGCAGGGTTTGGGATGATTTTTTCTAAATCTACTGCACTTACCTCCCCAAGCCCGCTGCATGGAGCACAGGCCCCATAGGGTGAATTGAATGAAAATAAGTTCGGTTCTGGATCTGGATAAGAAATTCCACTGCTTGGACACATCAAACTTCGGCTAAAATAGGAGGCCTCCATGGATGTCCAATCAATGGCCATCATAATGCCCGCTCCCATTTTCATGGCGGTTCCAACTGCTTTGTAAACGCGCTCAATATCCGAAACATGTTCCGTGAACCGATCAATCACCACCTCAATGTCGTGCGTTTTGTAGCGGTCTAATTTCATCCCCGGCGTGATGTCGCGCACTTCTCCATCCACCCGAACTTTGGTAAAACCTTGCCGCGTGACCTGCTCAAATAACTCTTTGTAGTGCCCTTTTCGCGCTCTAATTTTTGGGGCGAGTACAGCGAATTTCCTGCCAGCATATCGGGTGCAGATCAATTCGGTGATCTCTCGTTCTGTATATTTTACCATGGGCTCTTGAGTCACCATAGAATAAGCGGTACCCGCTCGAGCATATAGAAGTCTAAAAAAATCTGAGAGTTCTGTGATGGTTCCTACGGTTGATCTTGGTGAGCGTGAAACGGTTTTTTGTTCTATGGCAACTACGGGACTTAATCCTTCTATTTTATCCACATCCGGACGTTCCAAGCCTCCAATAAATTGCCGCACATAGGAAGAGAATGTTTCAATATAGCGCCGTTGCCCCTCGGCAAATATGGTATCAAAAGCTAAGGAGCTTTTCCCGCTTCCGCTGAGTCCAGTAAACACGATGAGTTTGTTTCTAGGAAAGGTGAGGTCGATGTTCTTTAAGTTGTGTGCGCGTGCGCCAAATACCGAAATCGATTCGTGTTCGTTCATGGGTTGTGTTCTATTTTTTAAACACCCCAAGTACTTGTTTGTTTGCGGGAATTTTCACCTTACACGGAATAGCGTTTAAGGAAAGTTGATTGGTTAATATCCATGGATTCAGAAGGCGAATAATTTTAAGGCTAGTGCCCTGTTGGCGAGCCCAAAGCGCCAAGTTTGTGATCGGTATTTTAATGTGAATTTCCTTGCTTTCGATGGGTAAATACCTCGCCGAGGGTGGAATATGATACCCGTATTCGGATGGATGTTCCATAATTAATTTCAAGGCCATGATCCTAAATACATATCGCGCGGTTTCCGGATTCATTTCGGTATCAAAAAAGTGTTTAACTCCCTGCGATTCCATGTCTCTTAGGAGTCCTCCCGGTCCGCGGTTGTATGCCGCACAGGCATTAACCCAATCCTTAAGTAAGCGATAATTGCTTTTAATTAATTTACATGCTGCTCTTGTGCCCTTTTCCAGGTGATTGCGTTCATCAATTTCAGGGGTGAACTTGAGGCCGTACTGTATCGCTGTACCTGGCATAAATTGCCAAAATCCAGCTGCTCCCGCAGGGCTTATTACATTACTTAAGTTACTTTCTATAACGCACAGGTATTTGAAATCTTCGGGTACTCCTTCTTCTTTTAAAATGCGCTCAAGGGTTGGGAAATATCGTGTAGATCGTTTAATGGCTAAACTCGTACTGCTTTGAAAATAGGTGTTTACCAGCATTTCACGGTCTAGCCGTTCTTTGATATCTATGTCCGAAAGCGAAAGTGATTGGTTAAAAAATTCCATTTTCTCAGGCAACTTAGGGGCCTGAGTTGAGGGCTTCACAAGAGGTCTTGATGGAGGGGTTGATTCTGTGGTATTGCATGCAGCGAATACCAAGGAAAGGCTAATCCAAGCGGTTATTTTTGTCTTTAGGCGCTTTAAATTCATGGGTGTTTTTGAAAAGAAAATAGAAGACCGGAAAAAAAAGCAACACAGGAAGTAGCGAAAAATAATGAAGATTTAACGTGTAAAGGTAGAATACAAGAAGTCCGGAAGCACCAAGAATCATGGAGGTTATGGCAACAAACAAAAACGTTTGGCGTTCCGTAAATCCTAGATATACCAGGTGGTGAGTGGTGTGGTCCTTGCCTCCTTTGGCAGGCGACTTTCCTTGTTTAATTCGGTTGAATGAAACAGTAAAAGTATCTATAAATGGAATAGCTAAAATCAGCAGTGCTACGTAAAACGTTACCCAAAAAGGGGGGTGACTCGGTTCGTTGTACCACAGGTAATATATGCTATAAAAAGCAATGGCATATCCGATAAGTTGGCTTCCTGAATCCCCCATAAATAGCTTGGAAGGAGGGGCGTTAACCATTAAGAAACCGCTTAATGAACCAACTAATCCAATCATTATAAAGGTGTGGATGTCTACGGTAGACGAACTGAATAATAATCCAAAGGCTAATAGCATGAGTAGGATACTGATGGCTACGCTTGCGGTAATCCCATCCATGTTGTCTAACATATTTAATGAATTCATTAAGCCTATCACCCATACTATGGTGAGTGTTGCGTCAATCCAATAATTGCTCGTTGCGGGGATCAGCAAATCACTCGCTACAACACTTAGCCCGCAGATTACTTGCGTAACTAATTTAATTAAGGGCTGTGTGTTAAAGGCGTCATCTGCCAAGCCCATGAAGAAAGCGAGAGAAATCCCTAGAAAGAATAATAGAAATCGTTGGTTTCCAAAAACATTCTCAGTGGGATGAGAAATCAAGTAGATGATGATCGCCATAAAAACGGAGGAGAAGATTGCAATTCCGCCAAGTGAAGGTTTCGAGGTGTTACTCCAACGTACGCTGATGTCGTTTTTACTTCGAATACCGAGTGATTTTGCAAACCCGAGAAGTAAGAATACCATAAGCAGGGTAAAGCCCATGGTCCCCAAAAAATAGAACAGTAATTTTACAAACAATGGCATAGGCTAAAAGGGACTTTTGAACTCATTAAACCACCATCCTTGTTCATCTTTAGGAGATGTAATTACCGGGTTAATCGGCCATTGTATGTCCAAAACGGGGTCGTCCCACCGAATGGTTAATTCGTCTGCTGCAGCGTAAAAATTAGTGCATTTGTATAGAAATATCGTGTCGTCTTCCAGGGCTTGAAACCCATGTGCAAATCCTGGTGGTATATAAAACTGATGACCATTTTCCGCACTGATCTCTACCTGTATATGCATACCAAAGGTAGGGGAGGATTTTCTCAAGTCAAGGGCAACATCACTTACTGCACCACGCAATACTTGAACGAGTTTCCCTTGCGCATTGGGGGGTTGTTGAAGGTGTAAGCCTCTGATTACTCCTTTTTTAGAATTGGAAATATTATCTTGTACAAAGTGTTCTTGGATTACATCCGCATACCGATGTGTTTGAAACAATTCCATAAAAAAGCCACGTTCATCGCTGAATCGTTTTGGGGTAATAAGCTTTAAGCCGGGGATGTTGAATTCACTAATTTCCATTCCTTTTCTTCTTGAATTTTACCCATGACAGGAGTTTTTTCCACCACGATTCGGCGGCGTCATCGGAATAGTACCCACCGTATCCGTAACCATACCCATATCCATACAATGAACCACCCGAGGGAACTGCATTGAGTATAACATTAATATGGCTGATTTTTTGGATTTCGAAAAGTTGCATCAGTTGATTGGCGAAGACCCGTTTTGAATAGTTCGCTTTAAATACGTAAATCGGAATATCGGCTTTTGATAACAGGTTAATTCCATCGGATACAATACCAACGGGAGGATTGTCAATTAAAACAATATCGTATGTTTTTCTTAACGTTTCAATGGTTTCCTCTAGCGTTTTACTTTGAATTAAATCAGATGGGTTTGGCGGTATTGGACCCGCGGTTATGTAGTCAAGGTTTGAAATTTCGGACGATTGAATCACCTCTTCCAAAGGCATGATTCCTGATAATACCTGGCTCATACCTCTGAGATTTTCTGTATTAAATCCGTAATGTACCTTAGGCTTTCTCAAATCCAAATCCAAAACAATACATCGTTTTCCCGACGCAGCAAATGTGGCTGCAAGATTCATAATTACGAAGGTTTTTCCTTCCCCTGAGATCGAGGACGAAACGGCAATTAATTGAGCATCCTTATTGATGAAATTGAGGTTTGATTTAATATTTCGAATCGATTCCGATATCCGTGATTTCGGCAAATTATTGATAACAATTTGTGAGTGCTTCATTCGCTGCGTGTAAAGCGGAATACTGCCTAAAATGGTCGTTGTTTCTGGTAATAAGCTCTTAAGGTCGGCTAGGGACGTGATTTCATTGTAGGTTAAATAATAGAACAATAACCACGCAATGCCCAGTAGAACTCCTCCTAAGCCCACAACGAGGTAGGTGCGATTTGGGTTCGGAGAAACGGGGGATGATGCGAGTATAGGTAAACTCAACAATCTATTTTCACTGGAAAATCCGGCATTATTGATTTGAAATTCAATCTTTTTCTGTGTAAACAAGTTAAAATATTCGCGATTCAACTCCTCCATGTATTTTAGACGGTTAAATTCTGAGGTTTTCTCCGGTAATCCCAATAATTTACCTTCGTATCTTGCCAATTGGCTTTCAAGCAAGCGCTTTTCATGCATCAACCGCTCCTGAATCGCATTTAAGCTTTTCTTAACTCCTTGAATTCGGTTGGTTACCCGTTCGTTTATTAATCGAACTTTACTGCTTTCGTACGTTATGTCTTGCAATAAATCCTCCTTGGTTTCTAAGAGTTTGTTTAATTCTTCTATTTGACGAGTTATCGATCCTTCAAAACTTCTTCGACCTACCAATTCGGGAAGTATTCGGTATATTTCATTTCGTGAAACATCTGCAGAGATTCGGGTATTTACATATTTAACTGCGTTAAGCTCTTCGTTTATTTCGCCCAATCGTTTGGAATATGCAGAGAGATTCCCCGTAATATCAGATTCCTCATATGCGATACTTGGTAGATTTTGAATGTGTTGAAAGTTGCTTAAGCTGTCTTTGGAATGATCCAGTACAAGCGATAAAGAGTCTAATTGGCCATTGATGAATGCAATGGTTTGGCTGCTCTCTTCTTGTTTTTTATATTTTTCAAAATTGAGGTAGCTATTAATGATGGATTGAACCAGATGCAAGCATAATTTTGGATTCTCATGTTGATATAAAATTTCTATGGTCCGTGCATTTTCGTCAATTGGAGTGATACTTAGCCCTGTCTGTAAGGATCGAACGATCGCTGACTTATCATTGAATTGAAGGTATAACTTACCCGAATTAATGATACGCTTGAAGGCAGATTTATCATTGGTTTTAATTTCGATATTAAACAATGTTGTTTTAATAGGAACACCTAAATTTCCATGTATTTGTCGCGCGATTTTATGGTGCTCATAACTAAGCTCAAAATCTCCTTCGTCGCTTGGGTTTAGCTGTATTTTATTTCCGCAGAATGAAGAGTCGTACAGGTCCTTTACCGTAATGGAAAAAGGCGTAAACCCATACAGGTTTTCAATTAAGAGGTCCCCTTCGTTGTAAAGGCTAACATCTAGGTTTAGATTTTCAACAGCATTCTGAAATAGAATGGACGACCTCAATAATTCAACATCCTTGAATAAATTATTTTCCTGCACGGGTGGCGCAGCATCTCCTAATACTTGTTGTACTTTATTGGAATGTACGATTTGAAGGATTGCTTGTGAATTATACAGAGGTTTTGTATACCTAAGGTATAAAAATGAGAGGATGAATAAAATCCCAACAAGTAATAACGGTTTATACCAATTCTTCGCTAAGATATTTCTTAATATCAACGGGTTGAATTGGTCATTAACAATCAACTTTTCTTTCGTCATAGTTTACTGAAGATTGAAAATATGGCCAACCCACTGGTTAAAATACTCAGCCAAGGACCGATTTCTCTCAAGGTATTTTGTACATTCCTAGGATTGTGATTGATGACTATAATATCTCGATTTTTGATGATAACATCCGTATTTTTTAACTGATTCATCTCTGATAGATCGAATTCGTATATCTTGCGCTGTCCGTTTTCTTGCCGGAAAACCTTGATTTCATTAGACTTACCAAAATCTTTTACTCCACCACCTATTGCCAATGTTTCCATGAGGGTAGTGCCTTCATTCTTCAAGGGAATTACTTGACCAGCGGCTTTACCATTAAACAATAATACGCGTCTGTTTACAATGGTTATTTCCACATAAGGCGCCTGAATTATCTTTCCTAATTTTTCCGCTAATTGTGCTTCAAGCTCCTCTAAGCGTAAGCCCTGAACAGAAATTCTGCCTAGTAATGGCAGATTGATTTCGCCTGTGGGATTTACAACAAATCCGGTTGCCTGAACCGCAGGGTTTTCCTCTTCACTAAGGGCAGCGATTGACAATAAGGCTTGTTCTCCAGAATTTGGAAAGATTTTGATCATTAATTCATCTCCAGGTTGGATTTTTTCAACCGTGGTTTGACCGTCATACGACGAAATAGTATACGATGGATCTTTCGAGGGAGCGAGTAACTTATTGGAATTGTATACACCGCATGAACTCGTTAATATCAAAAGGACGCCAAAAATTATTTGTTTGCTATTCATTGGCCAATAAGCTCGTATATAATTGGTCGACATCTGCTACTAGGCGTTGACAACTAAATTTTTCTGTTACAAAGTTACAAGTATTTTGTGACATTTTAATCCTTAGGTCCCTATTTAAGTGCAATTCAATGAGGTATTTACTAAGTTCTTCTGAAGAATGCCCTTGAAGGATGAATCCTGTTTGGTTCACATCGATAATGTCTTTTACACCCCCAACATTGGTGCTAATTACGGGGATACAGCTCGCCTGTGCCTCAATTAAAGAAACAGGTGTCCCCTCATTGAATGAAGTTAAACATACGATGTCCATTGCTGGATAGCATTCGGTCATGTCAGTGACCCAAGATTTAAATACAATCGAATTCACTAGACCGGGGTGATTTTCAGCCACATACGCTTCAAGCGATTCACGAAGTTTTCCATCCCCAACAATATAAAACATAAAATCCTCCGGGTACTTTTTGTGCGTTAGTGCAGCAGCATCAATGAACAAGTGATGATTTTTTATCGGGGCAAGACGCCCCACAATAGCTACTGCGGTTTGATGTGGTTTTAGGTTGTATTCCAGTCGGATGGATTCCCGATTTACCTTGCTGGCCTCAAACCGTGATAAGTCAAAGCCTAGGGGAATGATGCATGCTTTTTTCGATGGAACAATGCGGTATTTGTCAATGATTTCTGCATGTTGTGCCGAAGAGATGGTGATGATCATCGTACTGAACTTACCGAGCAATCGTTCGATAAATACAACCATTCGGTTAATTATTGGATGGAAATACCCATGAAATACATGACCGTGATAGGTGTGTACAATAATAGGTGCTCCCATTAAACGTGCTGCAATTCGTCCGAGAACTCCTGCTTTTGAGGCATGCGTATGCACAATGTCTGGCTTAAAGGTTTTTATAATACGCATGAGTTGAAACAAGGTCCGGATATCACCAAGCAGGCTGATTTTTCTCGACATTGATGGAAGGATTTCAGCGGAAATTCCGTGGTGACGTAGAATGTAACACGCATCATATTCGCTCTCTGTTGCACACCCGCCAACAAGCTTGGTTTCATAGTTATCTGGCAAGTATTTGCTTAAATATGTAACATTGTAGACCGGTCCACCTACATTAAAACGGTTGATTATCCGCAATACTTTAATCTGCTGAGTATTTACATTTGTCATCCGTTACTGTTGAAAAGTACTTGGCATCTCTTGGTTCGAGTACATCGAATTTAGCATCTTTGTACTCATGTTCATGCTACAAAGATATAGTTTACTCTTGGTCTTTTTAAGCGGCATTTGGTGCCATGCACAGTCAATCGACTCTTTGGTGAAGAATTTCGTGAACAACAAGGCACTTTCCGGGGCGAAAATCTCACTGTTGGCGGTGGAAGTTTCGAATTCGGATACCTTACTTTCTTATCAGTCCAATCTTGTTACAGCCCCGGCATCCACTACAAAGTTGTTTTCGACGGCTATGGCTTTGGAGATACTTGGACCCGAATACACCTTCGAAACCGGGGTTTACACGGATGGAATTATAGAAAACGGCACCTTAAATGGGGATTTGTGGATTCGAGGTGGAGGAGATGTGTCCTTTGGTAGTAAGTTTTTTTTCGGAGAAGGAAAAGAATTTGAAACCATCGATCGATGGATCGATAGTTTGCAGAAAATGGGAGTCAATGCAATAAACGGGACAGTGTATGCAGATGCCTCGTCCTTTGGGTATGAAGGCACCCCACAAGGGTGGTCCGCCTGGGATGCTGGAAATTATTTTGGAGCTTTTCCCGCCGGGTTAAATGTTTACGATAACATCGCGAAGTATTATTTTAAAACCGGAAAACCAGGGACCAAGGCAAACTTCATTACCACTTCACCCTATCAAAAAAACCTACAATTAACCTCAAAAATTGTCAGTTCCAATATCAAGGGAGATCATTCGAACCTTCAAGGGAAGGCCTACGACGACCATCGCCTTGCCACGGGAAAACTACCCGCTTACCAATCAAGTTATATGGTTAAGGGTTCGGTGGCGGATCCTGAGGACAATTTCGCGGAGGTTATGAGTGCCAGATTTCTTTTGGATTCTTTTCCAGTAGCAGGAGGGTTCAAAGCAAGTAAAGGGATGCGCTCACCGGATTACGATGGTATGCAGCGCTTGTTTTTGCATCACGGAAGAACGGTGAAGGAAATCGCAACTTGGACGAACCGAAAAAGCGTGAATTTCTTTGCGGAAGGGTTGTTGAATGGAGTGGCGTTTAAACTTACCGGAAAAGGAACAAATGCTCAGGCCATTCAAATTTACAAGCAGTTTTTCGGCGCTAAAATCGATACAAATTCCCTGCTTTTATTTGACGGTAGCGGACTGTCTAGAAGTAACCGCATTGCAGCATCACACTTTTGTGATTTGCTAAGGTACATGACAACAAGCACAGCGGGGGATCATTTTTTAGAGACCTTGCCGATTGCTGGTCGCAGTGGAACGATTAGTGATTTGTGCAAAGGAGCTGCGGGGGATGGTCGAGTATTTGCAAAAAGTGGCACCATGACAGGAATTAAATCCTATGCGGGATATATTGAGACAATAAGCGGGAAAAAACTCGTTTTTGCGTTCATCGCTAGTGGTTATAGTTGCGGTCAATCCACCGTAAAAAAACAAATGGAGATCTTATTGAATGCGCTTTCAGCGCTTTAGTTCAGTGCTCAGGATTGCTTCCCAAAAGGATGAGATGGAAATCCCCGCCACTTCGAGCATTTTAGGAACGATACTCTCCGATGAAAAGCCAGGGGTAGTATTCACTTCTATCACATAGGGTATCCCTTTCACCAACATAAAGTCGATGCGTGCGATTGATTTCAAATTCAACAGCGAATATATTCGTTTTGCTTGTGCCTGAATGTTATGTGTCTGTTCTTCGGTAACCCGCGCAGGAGTAATTTCATGAGATTTGCCTTGATATTTGGCTTCATAATCAAAAAACTCATTTTCGGAAACGATTTCCGTTAGCGGTAACGCAATCAGTTCCTCTGAATTTCGGAAGACACCACAGGTGACCTCGACGCCATCTAAAAACGATTCTAACACTACCGTTTTACCTTCCTTAAAAGCTCGGTCGATTGCGCTTCTTAAATGCTCCGCTTCCTTGACCTTTGAAATCCCATAACTGGATCCTGAATCTGTGGGTTTAACAAAAAGAGGCAAGCCTAAGGTTTGAATGATGGCATGTTCGTCGATTGAATCTCCCGCATGAAGCAATATTGAATTGGCTATTGGGATATCAAAGGAAGATAAAAACTGATTGCAGAACCACTTGTCGAAGGACAGCGCAGAGGATAGTACATTAGCATTCACATACGGAATTGACAACAGATCAAGGACGGCTTGGATTTTCCCGTTTTCTCCAGGATTCCCATGTATGTATACAATGGCACCGTCTAGCTGGACTCTTTTACCGTCTCTATATGTTATGTTTCCGTGGTTTAAATCAAATACACCGGGATTATACCCATTTTGAACAATCCAACCCTTTTCCGATATAACGATTTGATAGCCAATATAAGGCTCAGGAAGATTCGAAAGGATGGTGTTGGCACTTTTAAGGGAGATGTCATACTCCGAGGAGTATCCACCACAAATGATTCCAATGTGTTTCATTTAGCGAATCTAAGTCATTTATAAGTTCCATAAATTGGTTATTTGTGAATTTTTGAAAGGACAAATGTTGAAATTAACCATGGATTATCTGTATTTTTGTCTGCTATGCGCATATTGTATCTATTTCTCTTTGTGGCATTCCATTATTCCTTTCGATTATATTTCAGAAAAATAAGAATCTTTAATACGAGTAACTATTTTTTTGGAAGGACCATTTTTGTAAGCAATCATCAAGGTTCCTTTATGGATCCACTACTCATTGCATCTCAACGAAAACCTATTGTTTTTTTCATGACACGGTCTGATGTGTTCAATAAATTTACGAGACCCTTTCTTTGGGCAGCGCATATGCTTCCGATTTATCGCCAACGCGATGGGGTAGATACGAAGGTGAAAAATGCTAAAATTTTTGATAAAACAAACATTGTGCTGAGTCGAAATCGAAATATTTTGATTTTTGGTGAGGGCTTTACAGACGACCGGATTCAACGCCGCTTACATTCCATAAAAAAAGGTCCCGCGCGAATTGGTTTTTCTGCCCTCGAGTATGCGGATTGGAACAAGGAAATTTACTTACAAGGACTAGGAGTCAACTACACCGACTTTAACCTGCGAAGAAGTGATGTTCTGATTGCGGCAGGAAAAAGGATTCGGTTAAATGATTTTCGTGCAGATTTTGAAGAGAACCCGGCCAAAACGATAACTGAGGTTACGCGCATCTTGGAGGCCGATATGCGAAGCTTAGTGACCGATGTACACGATCCCGAGTGGGCCGATGTTCATGAGGATCTTATGATGTTTACCAGAAAAGGCATGCATCCTACCTGCTTTGGTGATCAATTTACGCTGGAGCAACGGTGGGAGTATTCCAAGAGTTTAGCGAATTGGATCAATGGGCTAAGTGAACAAGAACGTGAAGAACGAATGGACTTGGTGAATCGCATTAACTCATACAAAAAGCAACTAGCGTTGCTTAAGATAACTGAAAATGAACGGTATTTATCTGAAACGAATGCCTGGAATTCAACAAAGAGCCTTATTCGGATAATGGTGTTCCTTCCGTTTTCTGTGTTGGGTGCACTGCATGCAGGATGGCTTACCATCCTCATCAAGAAATGGGTTGAACGCGCCTTCAAACGGCCAGTATTTTGGGGTTCAACGAAAAAAGTACTCGCAATTTTCATCGTGTTGATTGTAAACTTACCCCTGCTTTTCATCCTTCCATATTACCTTCCTTGGTCCAATGTTTCAAACTGGCTTTTTTCCTCCGTTTATTTTCTGGCTTTGGGACTTTTTGCGCAGTCTTTTTTAGTGCTGTTATCTGATATATATTATTTGAAACGGGTTCGCTTTGTTAAGTCCATTGATTTGGGTCAAATCAATCGTGAACACGCAGCACTGTTACAAAAAATACACGAAGATTTTCCCGTGGCATGATTTCTAACTTAGCCAGTGATTGGTCCATGCACTTGTCTGATGAATTTCAAAAGCCCTATTTTAACAGGCTTGATTCCGCGGTCATGCAAGCCTATTTAGATTTTCCTGCCTGTGTGTTTCCGAATAAAAACGACCTGTTTACCGCCTTCAATGCCTGTGCTTTTTCTGAAGTTAAGGTAGTTATTTTAGGGCAAGACCCTTATCCTACAAAAGGGTATGCACATGGTCTTTGTTTTTCAGTACCCTCCGACCTTACTACGCTCCCTAAAAGTTTACAAAATATAAGTTTGGAGTTAGATTCAGATATCGGAAAGCCTTTGTTGGGTAATGGAAATTTATTGCGTTGGGCAACACAAGGGGTGTTGATGTTAAATGCCATATTAACTGTGCATGAAGGGAAGCCAGGCAGTCATGCATCGCTAGGATGGGGGCAATTTACAGATGCTGTCATTGGTTTATTAGGAAAGCAAGAGCATCCGATCGTTTTTGTCTTGTGGGGTGCTTTTGCAAATTCAAAAAAAGCCCTAATTACGGGCTCACAACACCTCATCTTGTCAGCGCCACATCCATCGCCACTTTCGGCTTACCGCGGTTTTTTTGGATGTAAGCATTTTAGCCGAACCAATAAATTTTTGCAATCCATCGGGAGTGAGCCGATTGATTGGTAGCATTTAACTATCTTTGAACACATGAGTTTGATAAACGATTTATACCTAAAAGCCCATCGAGGGGAGGATATACCACGTTATCCGGTTTGGTTGATGAGGCAGGCAGGACGTATTCTGCCACAATACAGAGCAGTTAGGGCAAAATTAAGTGGATTTAAAGAACTGGTCGAAACCCCGGAATTTGCCGCTGAGGTGACCATACAGCCTGTTGATTTACTAGGAGTAGATGCGGCCATTTTGTTTTCAGACATTCTTGTGGTTCCAGATGCCATGGGATTGACCTATGAAATGATAGAACAGCGTGGTCCTTACTTCCCAAAAACAATTCGTTCCCGAGCGGAGCTTTCATTGTTAGACAGTGATCCGGATGTGGCAGATCGCCTTTCCTACGTATTTGAAGCGATTCGTTTAACCAAGCAAGGCCTTGAACACCGGGTTCCATTGATTGGATTTGCAGGGGCACCTTGGACCATATTTTGCTACATGGTAGAGGGTAAAGGTTCAAAAACATTTTCGGAATCTAGAAAGTTGTTGTTTACAGATCCTGTTTTGGCACATGAGTTGCTAAGTCGTATCACGGATTTCACGATTGAATACATGAAAGAACAACAACATGCCGGTGTAGATGCGTTACAGCTCTTTGATTCGTGGGCAGGAATTTTAGGCCGTGAACAATATGAAACATTTGGTTTGGCGTATATTCGAAAAATCGCCAAGGCTTTTGAAGGTTTCCCTTTTACTGTTTTCGCCAAAGGCGCCATTGCATCCTTACCAGAAATCAGCGAAATTCCGTGTACAACTATCGGACTAGATTGGAATATGGATATAAAATCAACCCGTAGTTTGGTCGGGGAAAATAGAACCTTACAGGGGAATCTAGACCCTTGTCTTTTGTATTCGGATAATAAAATCATTGAATTTGAAACAAATAAATTGCTAAATTCATTTGAAAGTCGAAGACATATTGTAAATTTGGGTCACGGCGTATACCCGGACATAGACCCGGAAAAAGTAAAAGTGCTAATTAATACCGTAAAAGAATATGAAACGAAACATTTTTAAAGGCTTAGTCCTGTGTGCATCTTTAGTCCTATCATTTAATGTGGCAGCACAAGGAAAAAGGGGTGAGAAAACAGCCCGTTTCTTTAAATATACATTTGATGAGTTTTCAAGCGACGATATCGAGGTTTCTGAGCCCGGTCAAATTTCTTTGCTGAAAGGGTTAAAAGCTTCAACCTCATTTCCTGCAGATGTTTTTTATGGAGCGGGAGAATTTGGAGCGGGTGTTAACATGTATGGATATGCATTACCGGTTGATCCCAAAACTGAACGGTTTGAGGGGAACGACAAAACTACCTTTATCACGACCGATGATACAAAAGATGGAAATAAGGGGTATGCAGGTATAATAACCTACAAACCAGGGAAATTACAAAAAGAAAAAAGCTTCATTACGATTCCATTTTTTGACGGGAAAACTCAAAAAATCATGATTAAAGGCAAAAAATACTGCGTTGAGATGTCTATCTCTTTAGCAGAGGCCTCCAAATACGCAACAAATAACATCGGGATGATGTTTGTGAAAGAACCTTCACAATATCAGATTGAACTAGCCGAAGGCGAAGAGTCTGGTCCTATTAATGTAGAGGAGAACCGGATTATATACAACTACAAAAATAGAGTGTACGATTCGTATTCCGGGTGGGATAAGGTATGTGGAGTCTATGTGGCAAAAGGAGATGAAAAAGGGATGGTAATCGGAAACTTCTTGATTAATGAAAAAACCCAAGCCGTTCTTCAAAAGAAAATTGCTGTAAATAAGCAAGAAAGAGATCCCGTAACGGGAGAATACACGGATATTCCATCTGTGGTAGCCATGGCATACTACTATATCGATAACGTAAGAATTAAAGAGATGAGTGATAACGAGCCATGCAATTGTGTCAAAGTGGATACCTCTGCTTCGCAAGTTGAATTCTCCAAGGTGGTGATTACAAAAGAACCCGTGGTGTCGGATAAAATGACCGAAAAAGAGAAGATAGCAGCCCAAGTGATTTATTACGCATTTGGAGACAAAAAGGCAAATGAAGTA
Organism: Flavobacteriales bacterium; assembly: GCA_947500755.1. GTDB lineage: Bacteria > Bacteroidota > Bacteroidia > Flavobacteriales_D > Crocinitomicaceae > UBA952. The sequence goes on along the minus strand of CANMTO010000010.1, from coordinate 8,602 downwards.
GGAAAAGCTTGCATTGAATTCGTAGCTGAATATTTAAAAGCAAATCCATCAAAAAAGGTAATCATTTATGCACATAACGATGAGGTAGAAGATAGTTTAGCAACGGCCTTTGAGGATCTGCGTGAAGCGTTGGAAAACTTGGATGAACAACGGGGTGAATATATTAAAACACGCCTTATGGAAAAATATGAGATTTCAGAAAACCAAATCACCATCATTTCAGAGAATGCAGACAAGCCTAACGAGGCTGAAATGTCAGATGATCCAACATTTGAGGATCGTGAATTAAAATTAGCGTATAACCGCAGGGTTGTATTTGAATTAACTGACAAATAAAGGTTAATGCGTTTAGTGTAAAAAAGGGGCGAAGAGCCCCTTTTTTTATTGAATAAAATTCTTTAGTGCTCGATGTAGGCTATGGGTAGGCAGCCCCATTACGTTGGTGTATGAGCCCTCAATGCTACGAACACCAACTAATCCAATCCACTCCTGAATCCCGTAAGATCCAGCCTTATCAAGTGGTGCATGCGTATTAATATAGTACGCTATTTCCTGTGGAGTAAGTTGGTCAAACGTAACCGTTGTTAATTCATCGAAAATTAGATGTCTATCTTGGAAGGCGATGCCCACCGCCGTGATTACTTCGTGGGTCTTTCCTGAGAGCAGGGTTAACATCTCCTCTGCTTCCCCCAATGAACTTGGTTTCCCCATAGGTTTACCATCCATAAAAACTAAGGTGTCTGCGCAAATAATCAGTTCATCAGCCGATTTGGTGGCGGATAATTCCCGGAGTTTCTGCTGCGCAATATCTTTGGGAATATCCCGGTATGGTAGCTTTTCATTAACGAATTCTTCAAAGTCAATGCTTCGTACCTCAAAAGTCACTCCGAGTTGCGATAACAGTTCCTTTCTTCGTGGGGAATTTGATCCAAGGATAATTTTCATAAGAAATATAGGGCGATGGCACCAAAAAACAAACTAAGTTTCAGCACCCGAGCTATATGTTTCTCACGGACATGAAATAACTGAAACAGCAATATACTCGCGCCTAAACATACGGATCCGGTGAAAAAGATGGTAAACGTTGTACGTGTTGGAAAAGCATCCAACAAGGAACCAATCAGGTAAATAGGAACGATTAATAAACTTATTCCAGTGGCAATCCAACGCGCCTTATTGCTCCCGTAAACTATAGGCAACGAACGAACATTTCGCAAGGAATCACCCTTCATATCCTGGATGTCTTTTATGATTTCTCGAGAAAAGTTCAGGAGGAAAGCAAAAACAGAAAACAACAGCACCGGCCATAAATTATTGGGCTGTATACCCAAATCATAGATAGGTTTTAACGCGATGATCGGGGTGATTCCAACCAACAAAGCGATACTCAGATTCGACCAAAAAAGTCGTCGTTTTAAATTCACGGAATACGTCCACAGCAAGTACGTTGTAAAGAAATGAATAAACACGTAAAACCAGCTTTTGAATCGCCAACTTAGGTATAAGGATAAAACCAAGGCGAGGGCATTAAAAACCCAATGAATGATGATTGCCCAGCGTCGCTTTATGGTTTTTTCAAGGACGATTTTTTCAGGCTTATTGATTCGATCAGAACGTACATCAAAATAATCATTGATCGCATTTCCTGCTCCAGCCACCAATAGGGTAAAAACAACAAAAAGTATGAATTCAATTACAGGGATAGCGTTTTTTGTTTGAGATACCCAAACCCCTCCCATGGTAAGCGCCAAGAGCAACAGATTAATACTTCGGATTAGTCTGAAAAAACTCATTGTTTAATGATTTTATACACGGTTCTCCGGTTCGTTTGATGAGCCTTTTCTCGCTCTGTTTCCAAGCTTAATGCGGCGATTTCTGAATCGATAATGATTGGTTCACGTTCCCCAAAGCCAACAAAAGTTAGCCGATTTACATCAATGCGCTCCACTTGAATTAAATGGGTATAGACAGCTTTTGCCCGTTCCGTCGACAATTTTAAGTTGTCCTCCGCATTACCTCGAGTATCGGTATGACCACCCAATTCGATGTGTAAGTTGGGATTTGTTCGTAAGAAATTGGCGAGATTGTTGAGTTCGATATTGGATTCTTTCCGTAAGGTTGCGCTGTTTAAATCGAAATATATGTTCTTTAGAATATTCGCGGTACCACTGTTCAAGGGATTCATGGGAATGTCCAAGTGATACGATGTTTGATTTGCATTATATGTTAAATCAAAACCCAAGGAGGTCATGGCATATCCGTCATACGTGACTTCAATCACATATTGTCGATTTGAGGGTAAAGGAACAGTAAAAGTACCGTTAATCGCATCTGCATTACTCACGATGATGACCTCACCTGAGGCAATATCTTTAAGCGTAAAATGACCTGGAATTGGATTGTTGCTTTGCGCATCAAAAACACGCCCATCGAAATAATAAGTAGTAGTAGGTTGAAATTCTTTCGGGAGTTCAAAATAGTAAATGTCAAGATCACCATATCCTCCTGCTCGATCGGATGCAAAAAATGCTAGGTTACCTTCCGCCGAGACAATTAATGAGTTTTCATCAAATTTCGTGTTAATCGGATACCCCAAATTTTTTGGCCTAGACCAGTTTCCCTGATTATCCATTTGGCTCATAAATATATCTGAACCACCCATTCCAGCATGTCCCCTCGATGCAAAGTATAAGGTTTTTCCATCCGGATGAATACACACGGATTCTTCAGCGAAAGGGGTATTAATTACATCGGAAAGTCGCTCAGCAGCACCCCACTTTCCTTGTTCCGATAATTTACTCACATAAATATCACTGTTGCGTTGATCAGCACCCTTGCCCCGTAAGCCTCGCACAAAATACAAGGTTTTACCATCTGCAGACAAGGAGGGTTGGGTTTCCCAGTGATACGAATTAACATCTCCAGGTAGATTTACAGGGTTTGACCATCGGGTGCCAATTTTTTGGGTGAAGAACAAATCGCAGCTACCCTTTCCTTTGCGTTGCTCCCCGTAGGTTCCAGTTTCGTCGATACAAGCCACAAAAATCAGACTACGTCCATCTGCGGAAATCGTAGGCGCACCCTCGTTGTGTTCAGTATTCACATGCTCAGGCATTGGTGTTGCTGTGGACCATTTATTCTCCCGATTAAGTGATGTAAAAAAGTCTTCTTGGATGCTGCTTCCAAAGGGTAAGGCGCGGGTAAACATCAACTCTTTACCATTCACCGTTAGGGTAGGATAATATTCCGCATATTGCGTATTAACTCCCGGGCCAGCATTAACTGGATTGAAGGGCATCGGGTGCTTTATCGCATCAATGGCAAAAAGCGCGTTGTCATATATTGAGTAACCTGATTTTAAATATTCTTCATTTGCATTGGGATGATTGATAAAGGATTTAATATTAGCAAGTGCCTTGTCGTAGGTGCCTTGGTCAAGGTATAAATCAGCAAGGCGGTAAAATGTCATTCCCGTTCTCGAATGATTGGGAGAAACACGTAGTGCATTTTCAAAATCTTCGATAGCGCTTGATTTATCGCGCAGATTAATGTGATATTCTCCGCGAAGCACGTAAGCTTCCCAAAAATTCGGATCTTTTTTAAGGGCCTTATCTACAAGCTCAATTCCCGCCTTGAAATCAGGCATTCGAGTTTCAGGGTCTAATTGCTGCGTAGGAATGAATTGCGCCTGCTTAAAAAGCTTGGTCGCCTTTTTACTCGAACTACTAAATTGAGCAAAGGACAAATGGCTAATAAGCATGCCTACAAGGACCAACAAGCTGGTGCGTTCTAATCGATTCATCAAGGAATATTTAGAAATTTATGGGTTTGTAACGATAACCTCCATCGAGGGTTACGCGTTATGAAATCAATGATTTGTTCCTGGAGTTCGTCTTTTTTACTCCATTCGGGTTGAAGGTACAGTAAACAATTCTCGTTTACCTGTTTGGCATGTTCTTCCGCCCACGCTATGTCTGAGGGGTGGTAAATTACGACCTTCAACTCATTTGCTAGCGCATAGGCCTCAGGATGAGGCTTTTTAAATTTTTTAGGAGAAAAGGTATACCAATGTACGGTGCCATTCAATGCATAACAACCCGAGGTTTCTATGGAAATATATTTATTTTCCGTTTTAAGCATATCGGTTAATGCCGTTAGATCATGCATGGCAGGCTCCCCGCCCGTGAGAACAATGAAATCGAACCCCTCGCTCAGCGCCTTGATTTCCTCCACTGAATAGGCTTTACCTGCACCCACATCCCAACTTTCCTTTACGTCGCACCAAATACATCCAACATCACATCCAGATAATCGAAGAAAGTACGCTGCACGTCCAGTATGGAACCCTTCACCCTGTAAAGTTCCGAAATGCTCCATGAGTTGATAAGCGCGCTGCTCCATACCAACAAATTTAAGCTTACTTTACTATGTTTGGCCAAAAAGGTCGCCATTTAATCTATCTTTTTATATTTGTTAAAATTAAATGAACAAACCATGAGAAAATTTACCCTATGTTTTGGCCTTACTTTATCCTTTTTATACAGTGCTCAGACCCAAATTGGGAACAGCGACATGGAGCAATGGGAGAATGTAACAGCGCCTACCGAAGAACCTATAAATTGGAATAGTTTTAAGACAGGATCAGGAAATCTTTCAGGCTTTGCAAATAAGCAAATTGAGCGTTCTGCTAATGTACGTGCTGGGGCGTCTGGTATGTATTGCGCCCGTATTTGGTCTACCAGCGTACTTGGAATTGTTGCCAACGGAACCATGACCTGCGGTCGAATTAACATGGGGAGTGCAACGCCAGCCAACGCAGCAAATTATAACTATTCTTCCATCGCAGATGCAAATTTTTCTGAGGCATGTGTTGATTCTCCGGATTCTATCGTGTTTTGGGTAAAGTATACGCAAGCAGGTGGGGGCGCTCAAAATGCGCGTATTCACGCGATTTTACATGATGCTTTCGATGTTCATGATCCCGTCGATGCCAATTCACAACCTCATGTAATTGCCACGGCTGAATTGAATTATGCCGCAACTGGAGGAAATTGGTTGCGCAAGTCCATTCCGTTTACGTATACAGCTAATCCTGGATTGTTACCAGGGTATGTTTTGGTTACCTTCGCTACCAACTCAACCCCGGGTGGTGGTGCTTCGAATGATGAGGTGCTTATCGATGATATCTCACTCGTTTACAATGGCGCAGTTGGACTTAATGAAGCGTCAATCGAGCCAATGCATGTAAACTATGTCAATGAGGAATTGAGCTTGTTCGGACAAACTCAAGGTGCCTTGATGGTTTATTCCATGAATGGGACTGAAGTTTATAACGGGTTGATCAATGGAAAAACTGCAATAGCTCTAACAGCAGGAATCTACGTGGCACGTCTGATCGACCAAAAAGGAAATGTCTTTTCAACGAAGTTCTCGGTTAATTAAGGAAATTGAAGTACGTATTGATTATATTGGGGCTTGTAACAACCTTGGTTGGCTACAGTCAGTCCACGGTTAAAGGAATTGTTCGGGGAGAAAACAATGAACCCATAGAAGGGGCAACTCTTGTATATCGAAAGGACATTACCATCGGTGCTCAAGCAGATGCCAATGGGTACTATGAATTGTTCCTTCCCTCAGGCGCTGTAAAAGTTGTGGTGCGTTTTTCAGGCATGCGCAATGATACCTTATCTCTAACTTTAGCATCTAATGAGGTGGTAGAAGTGAATGTTACCCTGAAACCATACAGCATTAACAAAGATCAGGTAACGGTTTCGGTAGGGAAATTTGATAAGCCCCTGGAAGAACAAACCGTAACTATGGTGGTGTTGAAACCATCCCTCATCGAAAACAAAAATACCCGAAGCATAGAAACGGCCTTGGATCAAACACCCGGGTTAAATATTTTAGATGGGGAGCCTCAAATTAGAGGTGGAAGTGGTTTTACCTTTGGTGTGGGTTCAAAAGTGGCTGTAATTGTTGATGACATGCCGATGCTTTCTGGCGATGCAGGTCGTCCAGAGTGGGGCTTTGTTCCAGTAGAAAACATTAGCCAAGTGGAAATAATCAAAGGTGCCGCGAGTGTGCTCTCAGGTAGTTCCGCACTATCAGGGTCTATTCACATCCGAACGGCATATCCAACTTCCAAGCCCTTGAATAAGGTTAATTTTTACTCAGGGTTTTATTCTGCGCCATCCGTTCCAGGTGCTCAATGGTGGACCGATTTCCCATTGATTACCGGTGTAAATTTTATTCACGCAAAAGCCTACAACAACTGGGATGTCGTAGTGGGTGGAAACGTGAATTACGACCACGGATACATCGGCGCACCCAAGCCCGGACAATATGTGATTGATACCATCTCAAATTTTACAGACCGTCAAATGGCCATGAAACGGGCTCGGGTAAATTTTAATGTTCGTCACCGTTCTTCCAAGGTTACAGGGTTAAGTTATGGCCTAAATGGCAACGTGATGCTGGCCCAAGGCAACATGTCTTTCGCTTGGTTAGATGATACATCAGGATTATATCGTGCCTATCCAGGTGCTGTATTTTTGCAAGATCAGACGATCTTTAATCTCGACCCTTTTGTTCAGTTAATAACTAATACGCACGGAAACCACTACCTCAGAACCCGTGTGTTACACAGTGACAATCAAATGACTGCGAACCAAGATAATCGGGCAACCACCTACTATGCTGATTATATGTTTAAGCGCACATACAAACAATTAAATGGACTTGATTTTATTGGTGGAATCACCAGTTCATACGTGAATTCATTTGCAAATATGTATGTAGGAAGCGGAAGTCCTAACAACCGCTTGCTTAATTTGTCTGCATACACTCAAATGGAGAAATCCTTCAATAAAATCTTAAATATTTCTGCAGGGGCGAGGCTAGAATATTTTCAATTGAATGATACCGTGATCGCTATAAAACCAATTTTTAGATGCGGAGCAAGTTTAAAGCTGTATCAAGAAACCTACCTTCGTGCCTCGTTTGGACAAGGGTATCGCTTTCCAACCATTACAGAGCGCTTTATTAAAACTGGCGTTGGAAATTTTGGGGTTTTTCCAAATCCGAGGCTTTTACCTGAAAGCAGTTGGAATGCTGAAGTAGGGGTGAAGCAAGGATTAAAATTGGGGGGTGTTTATGCATACCTTGATGCGGCCTTCTTTTGGCAGGAATATCAAAATACCATTGAGTACATGTTTGGAATTTGGGATGTGGCGAATGCGCCAGGCTCTTTTGCAGGATTTAAATTCTTGAATACAGGAAGGTCGCGTGTTGTAGGTATTGATCTTTCGTTAGCGGGAAAAAGTAACATCAACAAGAATCTTGAGATATCGTTTTTAACAGGCTATAATTACATCGTCCCTACAACGCTCAATCCAGACTATGTATACGCCATTGATGATATCAATCGGATCTACAGTTACAACACAACCTCCATGGATTCCGCCAGTGGGATTTTAAAATATCGCTTTCTACATAATGTGAAATTTGATGCGGAATTAACGTATAAATCTAAGTTCTCTATAGGTTTAAGCATGAAGTATTTTAGTAAGATCGTTAATATGGATGCAATTATTAAAGACTTCGAAGAAACCACAGCGGCTTCAGGAGGTGATAAGCAAAACATTCGATACATGGATTATTTTAATGCACATCGATTCGGTAACATCATCTTTGACGCGCGCGCTTCATACAGTTTGAATGAACATCACAAGGTTGCGCTGGTGGGCTCGAACATCTTGAATCGAAGTTATTCGCTACGACCGTTAAAAATTGAACCTCCGCGGTCCATCATGCTACAATATACATGGAAGATAAGTTAGTCTTTTTATTGCGATTCTAAAATATAGGTGTATCTTTGCACCTCAATTTTTATTAACCGGGGTTTTGTACCTCAATTTATAAACGCATATGGCAACAAGAATTCGTCTTCAAAGACACGGTAAAAAAGGAAAAGCATTTTTTCACATTGTAGCTGCAGACAGCAGAGCAAAAAGAGATGGTAAATTCATCGAGAAATTAGGCACGTATAACCCAGTGTTAAATCCAGCAGTAATCGACATTAACTTTGAACGCACCTTGCATTGGGTGACTGTAGGAGCAGAAATGAGCGATACGGCACGTGCAATACTTTCTTACAAAGGAGTATTATTTAAAAGTCACTTATTGAAAGGTGTCGAAAAAGGTGCATTCACATTAGAGGATGCTGAAAATAAATTTAATGTTTGGCTCTTAGAAAAAGAGAATAAAGTCCAATCTAAAAAAGATGGTCTATCGAAAGCATCCGATAAAGAGAAAGCAGAGCGTTTGAAAATTGAAATGGAAAAGAATGCCATCAAGGCTGCTGCGTTAGAAGCTAAAATGAATCCGGTAGTAGAAGTAGCGGAAGAAGCTCCAGTAGCAGAAGAAGCTCCAGCAGTGGAAGAAGCTCCAGCAGTGGAAGAAGCTCCAGCAGTGGAAGAAGCTCCAGCAGTGGAAGAAGCTCCAGTAGTGGAAGAAGCTCCAGTAGCGGAAGAAGCTCCAGCAGTGGAAGAAGCTCCAGCAGTGGAAGAAGCTCCAGCAGTGGAAGAAGCTCCAGCAGCTGAGG
>CANMTO010000009.1 GCA_947500755.1 Flavobacteriales bacterium | reverse complement strand
GTGCCTTGACCAATTACAAAATTGACTAACCCATATGGAGAGGTAATGACACTTTGTCGTTCCGCGTAAACAACCGTTCCAGTCGAGGAATTCTGCTTAATTTGAACACGGATCGCAATGGTAGTATTGGTTACTAAGGTTCCGTTGGTTTTACGGATTACCGCTTGATAATTAATACCTTCGGGTGTTTGGGCAAATAAAAACAGGTTTAAATTGATAGCTATTAATGCAAGAATTTGCGTAAGTTTTGAGGTAGTAGTAAGGTTCATATCAATAGTTTGATACGTTTAAGATACCATAGTTTTTGTAAAAGTTAAAAAGAATGTGATTTAACAAAAGCATAATTTCGAAAGATGAAAACTATTCTATAATTTCGAGCAGGCTAATTTACCTATGAAATATCTTTTTTCCTTAATTATTGCTGGATTATCAAGCTTGACTGTAGCGCAAGGAAACTTGCAATTCAACCAGGTCCTTTTAATTGATAATAATACCGCAACGGTTCCTCCAGGCAAGGTGTGGAAAATTGAAAACATTGTGTATGAAGCCGTGCCTTATTTTCAAGCCAGTAGCGGAAGTGGGAGTTGTGCTCCATGTAACGGTTCAACACAATTATGGTCTAGTTACACCACACAATCCTGCCAAGTGTCTCCAACCAATCCAATTACAATTAATGGCGTAAAAGCAAGTGCGGGCAACACGGGGTCTCCTTTGTGGCTTCCGGCGGGAGCTACTTTGGCGGGTGAAACGAAAACCTGCACTCCCAATGCCGGTTCATACGGAGGCGGATGTATTTGTCCTCCACCAAGTGTAACGGCAAAAACGTACATTAGCGTTATCGAATTTAATGTCATACCATGAGAAACGTATTCTTTATATCCTGTATCTTCCTTTACTTGAATGGCTTTTCACAAGGAAATCTTCAGCTTAATCAAGTGCTTAATTTATCTTTTACAAGTAATGGGAATAGTTACAGCGTTCCAGCCGGTAAAGTGTGGAAAATAGAAGGTGTGGGATTAAGTTCTTACTCATCATTTTTTACCCTGTCTGTCGCCGGACAACAGGTGTTTCTTAAAAACACCAGTACGAATTACGGACCAGTATTCGATAGCTTTCCATATTGGATTAACGGCGGGCAAAATGTATTTTTCAGTGGCCTAAACAGTGGTGTGGCCAGCATCTTAGAATTTAATATCGTTCCATAATGAAGCATATTGTAATTTTTTTCCTTACCATGCTTTCTATTGGTGGATTAGAAGCCCAAGGAAACCTTCAATTTAATCAAGCCCTGTTGTTTAATGGCACAACCCTTAACACTGTGCCCGCGGGCAAGGTTTGGAAAATTGAACACCAAGCGCAATCTTACACAAGTTCAGGAAGTGGCATTCAGTCTTCCTTGATTATTAACGGGGTAAATTGGTACCTTAACGGAACCAGTGGGTCTCTTCCCTCAGGTCCTATATGGCTACCTGGCGGTGCAACCGTAGCTGGATGGGGGCAGTATACGAATTATAACATCGTTGAATTTAATATTGTCCCCTAATGAAGCACCTAGTATTCCCTTTATTTTTAATGTTTTCTGTTGGCTTTTACAAGGCCCAAGGAAACCTTCAATTTAATCAAGTCAAAATGGTATTTGCCCAAGAAACTGTTCCTGTGGGTAAAGTCTGGAAGATTGAAAGCGTAATCTACTCCGCATCTGTTGGTTCTGTTTCAAGTTCCTTAACCCAAGATGATCAAATTAAAATTGATGGTGCAGCACATGTTGTTCGATCTGCACGTTCCGGAAACGGGGGATATAATGGTGCATCATATTTTGTTTGGGAACAACATTATCCGATTTGGTTGTATGGAGGACAAACGCTACAGGCATGGATTAATGTGGCACGAATTAATGTAATTGAATTCAATATTATTCCATGAAACATTTATTAATCGCCTTTGCTCTATTGTTGTTTTTCACCGGCATTGCCCAAGGCAACCTTCAATTCAATCAAGTAAAAATAATTTCAAACACAGACCCTCCACAAACCGTACCCGCTGGAAAGGTATGGAAAATTGAAAGTGTATTTACTGCGGGAGATCAAGATGTGTATGGTGTTCAAACATCAGGAACAACCTTATCTCTATTTCCTGCATGTGGGGTGCCTTCCTTTTACTACCTATATTCTGGTCGTTACTTAGCGATTAACAATATCCCAATTAGCTTTGGTATTCATAATGCCGGTGAACAAATGACAAACCTGCCAATATGGGTGCCTGCCGGATCAAACATATGCACCTGTACCAATTCCGGTTTGTGCGCACGCGGGTATTCCGTCATTGAATTCAATATTATTCCATGAGCAAGCTGTTTTCTTTCTTTTTATTGATTTGGGCAGGGACAACGTTCGCCCAAGACACTTCCTTTGTTAAATCCGCCTATGGAGGCAGCAGTTTAACCGTTCCTGAAGGGGTGAGTTGGAAGATTGAAAAAGCCTATATAAACGGTGGTGATGGATATAATATCTTAGTAAGCAATTCGAACTTTAAGCCTATATACGGCCCTGGCGAAAAACTTCAAACACCCTATTACATGGCCGAAATGGAATTATTGGATAAAAAGGATGGAGTGTTTTACATTTTGTACATTCAACAGCAAAAACAATAAGGAGAAATTCTTATACTTGTAAAAACTAATTCTATGAAATTTATCTATTCCTTCCTCTTTATTGCTTCATTTGTAAGCACATCAACGGCTCAGCTTGGCTTCGATATTGCCGCCAAAGGTCAATTCAATTCCACGTGGTTGTTTAATCAGAATATTTCGGATCAAGGTAAGGAACAAGATTATGCGCCAAGTTGGGGAAGTAACTACGGACTTGGATTTGGGTTACGCATGGGGTTTTTTAGTGTGGGATTAGAAACAAATTTTGGCGGCCACAATGCGGAATATACCGGCGAAATTCTTTCTCAGAGCTATACCTCTATGGTAAATTTAAAAACATTTCAACTGCCTATCTACCTTCGTTTTCAGAATAAAGGAGGTGCGTATTTTGAATTAGGAGCTCAATACAACAAGATCCGAAGTGCCTTGTATACACGTGAAGGGTTGTTTCCGACAGCGTCAGATAAATCCGGAAACTACGCAAAAAGTTATTCCAACGCCTTTATCGGTTTTGGTATTAACCGTAAAATCCTTAAAAGCGTGCCCCTTGGAATTATTTTTGGCTTGCGTTTACAATATGGGATTAAAGATGCGAAGGGGGTGGATGCCTACGGAAATTCGTTGTCGAACAGTTTACTATATCCGGACTACCACAAAACGCGTGCTGCGGCAGCAGGATTAAACTTTGGTTTTGTATATACCATCGACACCAAAGAAAAAGAATCAGGGTATTAAGCCTTGTTTTTTGAGTCTATTTGAATGGTCACGGGACCATCATTGATTAAACTCACCTTCATATCGGCACCAAATATTCCGGTTTTTAAGCGGCTGCCTAAGGATGCCTCTGCAGATTCAATGAATTTTTCATACAAGGGTATTGCCATTCCTGGAGGTGCTGCATCGATGTAACTCGGACGATTTCCCTTTTTTGTTGATGCAAAGAGTGTAAATTGACTGATTAGTAGGATTTCACCCTTGACATCATCCAAGGAATAGTTCATTTTTCCTTCAGGATCAGAAAAAATCCGCAAGCTTAAGATTTTTTGAACCAAGTAAATAATGTCTTGTTCGTCATCCGTTTGACCGATGCCCAAAAGGACAACAAAACCTTGATTTATTTGATTATGGACTTCTCCATCGATCATAACAGAGGCCTCCGAAACACGCTGAATAACTACTTTCATTGGAATTTACTCCTTCGATATGGGTCGTTATCTTCCTCTTCCAAAATCGCTTTGTAATGCGCATAGCGCAGATTTGAGATTACGCCATCTGCCACCGCTTTAACTACACCGCAACCCGGTTCATTCAAGTGCATGCAATTATTAAAGCGGCAATTTTCCATAGCTGTACGTATTTCCGGGAAATAATGCCCTAGGTGTTCCTTTTCCAAATCTACCAAGCCAAACGATCTGATTCCAGGGGTGTCTATCACATAGGCACCAAAACTCAACTTATGCATTTCAGCAAAGGTAGTGGTATGTTTTCCCTGTTGATGAGCTGCGGATATTTCTCCTGTTTTTAACTGTACAGAAGCGTCCAGTGCATTAACAATGGATGATTTTCCCACCCCACTGTTTCCTCCTAGCATCACCTGTTTGCCTTGCATGAGCTTTTTAAGAAATTCTACCGAATTCTTGTCGGTGCTCTGTATTTGATAACAGGGATAACCGATGCGCTCATATATTTCGGACAAGGTTTTATACAAATCAGCTTCTACCTTAGTATACAAATCCACCTTGTTGAATAATAGGGTAACTGGAATTCTAAAGGATTCTGCCGCCACCAAAAAACGGTCAATAAACAAGGGGTGTGTTTTAGGGTCCTTTAAGGTAACGATGATGTACAGCTGATCAATATTCGCTGCTAAAATCTGCATTTCCTTACTCAGGTTGGTAGATTTTCTGGAAACGTAGTTTGTTCTTGGTAAGATATCAGAAATTACCTGCTTCCCCTCTGCGTCCACCTCTGCCTTTAAGGTAACGCGATCGCCGGCTGCAATGGGATTGGTTAATCTTAATCCTGCTTGTTTTAATTTCCCACGCAAACGAGCATGAATCAACGCTCCTTGCTCCGTTTCTACCACATACCAACTTCCAGTTGACTTTAATACTCTAGCTTCCAATCCTACTTTAAAATAATTCCGTTTTCAGGAAATTGATAAGGCATTGAACACCCAGTTCCATTCTTAATTCGTATACGCTTCCTTAAGCGCATTAAAAACTCCGCCTCACACACCGTTTCATTGGTGGATTTGGTGGATATAACTACTGCGCGAAATAGATTCTTCTTCTCTTCAACAAGTATGATTTGTCGCTCAAAAAATTGCGTTCCTGATTGAATTGGATCAGTGGCGGCCGTTTTAACCCTTCTTAATTCATCCCTTAATTTATTGTGCAATATTTCGATGGAATCTACTTCCGCGTAGAACTCACCTAACCAAAAGAGGCCTTTGGTTTTTGCTGCCAGAGCATCAAAATGATCCATCTGCCTGTTCAATGAATCCAGTCCAATTTCATTAACTACATCATCTCCTGCATACTCCACCTTAAATCCCCAAGACCGTCCAACTTCTTTAATGGCATTATTCCGACTAAACGAATAGGGACGTCCGGTAAGATACATGGTTTGTGAAGAGGTGATTATTGTTGCCCCTAAAAAAAAGAATACCGCTGTAAAACGAATCATAGTTTAATGAGTTTTTGAATCGCTACCCGTTCTGCTCCACTCAGGCGCACGTGATATACACCCGCTGCTATGTGTGTTAAGGAAAATTCCACCGCTTGAGCTGCGTCTTTAACAAATACCCTTCGTACAATTTTCCCTGCCTCATCAAGTAGTTCTATCACTTGAATAGCCTCTGTATCCCATTGAATCAATACACTTTCATTGGCTGGATTTGGCAATAATCCAATGTGAAAGGCCCCTTCGTTAAGACCAGATTGATCAACACTTATACACGTTGAAGTATCTGAACAGCCATTGGTTGAAACGACTACGGCATAAGTTCCCACGGCTTCTGTAGTGGTAAAGCTTTGATTGGTCGCGCCAACCACGGGTTGATTGGTATTGCAATCAATCCATTGATAGGCAACACCAGTTGCAGCAGCGCTGAGAGTAATTCCGTTTTGACTAATCCCATTCGATGGCAATGGATTAACAGTAATCGTTTGGTTCAACGAATTACTGCATTGCCCTGCATCTGGAGTAAATATTACCGTGGTGATCCCCACTTGTTGTGAATTCACCTGGGGATTCCATGCGCCAGTGATTCCGTTTTGAGCAGTTGTCGGTAAGATGAATAGATCATTCTGACAAAGCGTGGTTGGATGGGTAAATACCGGTTCTACCTGCGGCTGAACGGTGAGTTGAACACTCGCTGGATTAGCGCATTGATTCGCTCCAGGATTAAAATTATAAGTGAACGAACCTGTAACCGTAAGATTCAATGCCGGAGTCCAAGATCCCGTTATGCCATTATCTGAAGTGCTCGGTAAGCTAAAAACCGCATCATTTTGACAAGCAACTGAAAGGGAATTAAATACCGGTGTTTGCGTCGGTCCACAGGTTATCGTGAAATTGTTATTAGAAATGTCAAAGAAGGTTTGTGCACCAGACATTACCATCACACGGGCTGTGTTGGTAGATACATTAGGACAACTAATGGTCTCGGTTCCATCGTTTGCGGTGGTTGAAGCAAGTAGATACGGATAGGTTTGCCCACCGTCTACCGAAAGGAGTATACGAACGTCAGTACAATTGATTGGAGCCACATTGGTATTCGCAATAGACCAGGTTACGGTTTGGGAGCTTCCTCCAACCCAAGTAATCCCAGTTGCAGAAGGATAAGTAACTACAAATGGCCCTGCTGAAGCATTGGTTGTTACCGTAACATCTGTGTAATCGTTGCATGAACCTACGCCATGGTTATCTCGCACTGAAAGCCTAAAATCCATTACCCGAGCAACCGAAGGTAATACCTCCCACGTAAAGGGACCATTTGCGGCAAGTGAAGCAAGGTTTGGGAAATACCGGTTAGAATCAAGCGACGGATCAAAACTTCTGAAGTTTGGTCCACCCGTTGCCGTTGCTACTGGTGGTTGTGTAGTTGCTTCATTATCCATTTGTTCCCACAAGTAAGATAGGACATCTCCATCCACATCGGTTGCATGAGCAGTAAGTATAAAGGGTGTGGAAATTGGAACTACAATATTTCCACTGGTGGAATTAATCACTGGAGGGGTATTGTTTAAGGCAGTAATCACCTCACATTGATGTCCATTGCTTAAAATTTCAGCGCTTATTTCTTGTAGGTTATATCCATGAAAGTAATCATCGCTGTTGTTTTGTACATTGGGCGCGCAAATCCCTGCATAACCCATAATCGTACTGGCGCTTCCCGGTTCTCTTCGGGCTGCGCCAACGCTGTTGCAATTGTTGTTTTGTGTATGATTCCCACCAAACTGATGCCCCATTTCATGCGCAACGTAGTCAATATCAAACGGATCTCCAATCGGCGCACCGCTGCCAGTTACCCCACGTGCTTTTTGCCCTCCGGTGCACACAACACCAAGACCAGCAAGACCTCCACTGTTTGTTCCGAAGACATGTCCGATGTCATAGTTAGCACTACCAATCACATTATCTACATTGGTCTGATTTTGATTAATCATCGTTCCCGGGGTACCATTTGTATATGGGTCGGATGCTGCCGTGGTATAAATCAAGGAGTTGTTATTGGGAATAATCACCATGGTGATCGCTATATCTTTTTCGTACACCCCATTTACGCGGTTCATGGTAACCACTTGAGCAGCTGCTGCCTGAGCAACACTTCCGCCATGGAAAATTGTGTATTCTGCAGTTGCAGACAAGGCTAGGCGATAGGTGCGAAGGTCGCAAGTTCCAAACATTGATTTATTGGTCTGTGATGGTTTCGCTTCGTCGAAATTCTCTACATCACATTGCATGATTTTATCCGTTATAAAATCCCGTTTTCGATACACGATGTAGTATTCATTATTCCCCTCAAATATGGGGTCAATAAAAATAGTAGATTGCCCAGGAATGAATATCATGGCGTGCAAGCCGGTGGGGGTGATGTCCCACTTACCAAAGGCCCCCGAACCATCTGTCGCATACGCATCCAGAGTAATTAATTCAGGGAATTTAGCATTGTATGCTGGATGCATGGTTTGATTTCTTTTTGCAGTAAACTGATGAATCGTACCATCAGAATACGGAAAATCAATTGAAGCAACAAATCCATTAAGCCCTCCTTCACGGTAAGTCACCCCCTCGAGCGCTGCTCTCATTGAATTAACATCTAAGTGAAAAACTTGATGTGCCGTGGCATGAATCCGTGGTGCACTTAATTCAGGCAAGGCTTCCAGTGTAACATTTTTCCAAGTGGTTTCAATTTCCTTTAGCTGTTGAGCCCAAGGCGTATTACAAAAAACAAGGGCACTAACAATTGACCATAAGTAGATACGTTTCATAGAACTAGATTTTCCGTAAAAATACGAAATGCCATTTAACTAAATCGAAGTTCTTACCTTTGAAAAAACATGATATGAGAATTTTTATTTTTCTACTTTTTACAACACTTCTTTCTATTCAACTTAGCTTTAGTCAAACGCTGCGTGATTTTAAGAAGAAAACCGAAGAGAACACCAAGGAACGTACGGCCATGTTGGATCTTCTGCGGATCGATATTAAAAATGATTTAGAGCAAGACGTGATTTTTGTCGTAAATCACTTCAAGGTGTATGGAACTTATGCGTGGATGGAAGGTACTGTTCAACGAAAAGATGGGAAGGAACTTAAATTTCCAGATGAAGCATATGACTGTTGCCATGCAGAAGCATTGTTTAAAAAAGTAAATGGCGCATGGGTACTTAAAGCCAATGGCGCATTTTCAACGGATGTATGGTATTCGTGTATTCTTTCTTCGTATCCGGAAGCGAGCCGTCAAATTTTTTCTTCGAATGTCCTTACCTTTCAAACGGATTGTGAATAAATGCTACAATTCATCTTGTATTTTTCTTTTTTCATTAACACAAGCGAATTGCCTTGGACAACTGCGTATGCATACCACATCAAAGAAATCAAGGAAAATAAAGTAGTCTTCAACACCGGTAAAACGTTTACTTACGACGATAAAAAACAAAAAAACACACAAGATTTGCTGGATAATCCAGACATTGAAGACCAACTACATTATTCCTATAACCAAGGGGACTCTAATGGAAATACGGATGCGGGAAGAATACGAAATGACGCATTTTTTAAGGAAATTTATGGAAAATCCGCGGCAGAGGTGCAGTCAAATTTAAGCACCGTGACATGGTGCCCCACCTTAGTGAATCAAAAAATCCAATTCTCCAAAGTCAATGGCGCTAACCTCGCCTTAATTAAAGTTTCCAGTGAACTCGATCAACATCCGGAATGGAAAAAATACCTCACGAATATTGGAGGCACCTTTAATTGGCGTGTTATCAGTGGAACCACTCGATTAAGTGCGCATTCTTTTGGCATTACCATCGATATAAATACCGCCTATTCCAATTATTGGCAATGGGATTGCGGATGCAAAAATGAAGATGCTGCGCTCGGATATAAAAACAGAATACCGATGGGAATTGTAGAGATTTTCGAAAAACATGGATTTATATGGGGTGGTCGTTGGAAACATTATGACACCATGCATTTTGAATACCGCCCTGAATTCTTCGTGCCATGAAAACATATGGATTAATTGGAAAATCGCTTGGGCATAGTTTTTCACCTGCGTTTTTTAGCACCTATTTTGAGGAACATCAAATCGATGCTTCCTACGAATTGATTCCTATTGAAGATATTACAGCCATCGAATCCGTTCTTTCCAAAGCATACAAGGGACTTAACGTTACCATTCCTTACAAAGAGGAAATCATTCCCTATTTGGATGAATTGGATGCTGAGGCAAAGGCAATTGGTGCAGTGAATACCATCGTATTTAAAGACGGGAATTCTATAGGATTCAATACCGATGCCTTTGGATTTCAACAATCCATCAAGCCCTTTTTAACGTTTGAACATGAGCGTGCATTGATCTTAGGGACGGGAGGTAGCTCAAAGGCGGTGGCGCACGTATTGAAGAACTTAGGGATTCAGGTTAATTTTTTAAGCAGAAATGAACAAGGCTCCAACATCTACCCCTATAGCCAAGTAAACGAGGCCATGCTTGGGGCGTGCAAACTAATTGTAAACTGTACCCCAGTGGGTATGTTTCCACACACGGATGCTTGTCCCTTGCCGCTGGTGGACGGGATTGGCTCCAGTCATTTAGTGGTAGACTTAATCTATAACCCAGATGAAACACTGCTTTTAAAAGAAGCAAAATCACGTGGCGCTGCAACCCTAAACGGCATGCCTATGCTTAAAGCACAAGCGTTAAAAAGTTGGGAGCTGTGGAATCAGTTCGACTGATCTAGTTTTCTCACCATGGTTAAAATAGTCGCTAAGGCAACGGTTTCTCCGGTTTCATCATAGACATCCACTAAGAATTTAACAATGCCTTTGGCTATATCGTCTTCGGATCGTTTCTCCTGATCTATTTTCTCTTTCACTGTAAACCGCACACCGAGTGTTGCGCCGGGATATACCGGTTTCGTAAAACGGGCTTCCTCTAAGCCATAGTTTAATAGTACTGGCCCTTTCTTAGGGTCAACGAACAATCCTGCCGCTTTAGAAAGCACAAAATACCCGTGAGCAACTCGACGCTCAAAAATGGTTCCCTCCAAGGAGGTTGCATCCATATGGGCATAAAAATTATCTCCGGAAACATTAGCGAAATTGACAATATCCGCATCCGTAACAGTGTGCTTGTGTGTAAATACCGTTTCACCAATCACTAATTCTTCAAAATACTTTCTGAACACGTGTGGATTCGCTTCAGGCATGTCGGCTCCAACCTGAAATTGCTGGGTAATTTTTGTAATGGTTGATGGATGTCCCTGGATGGCTGTACGTTGTAGGTAATGCAATACCCCACGTTTTCCTCCCATTTCTTCCCCGCCACCGGCACGACCTGGTCCACCATGGGTAAGCAAAGGCATTGGAGAACCGTGTCCGGTACTTTCCTTAGCGCATCGTTCATTTAACACAAGAACTCTTCCATGCATACTTCCTGCTCCAAGCACATAATCCATCGCTTCTTGATCGTCTGGTGTAACGATGGAAGAAACCAAGGAGCCTTTACCCATCCGTGCTAAGGAAATGGCATCATCCAATGACTTATATGGCATTAAGGTAGAAACGGGTCCGAAACACTCGATGTCATGCACATCGGTATTGATGAATGGATTGTTATTTCTAAATAAAATCGGGGAAAAGAACGCCCCTTGACTCGCGTCTGCACCATGCACATTAACCTCATCCAAGGAACCAAACACCATTTCCTGAGATTTAGCCAAAAGGGTTGCGTTTTCTCTTACGCGTTGTACTTGTAGTTTTGTGGCTAAGGCCCCCATGCGGACCCCGTCCACTGAAGGATCTCCTACTTTGGTACTAGCCAATCGGCTGATAAGCGCGGATTGAACCTCATCTATGAATGATTCTGGCACAAGAATTCGACGCACGGCTGTACACTTTTGACCTGCTTTCACGGTGATTTCCTTGCTCACTTCTTTGATAAATAAATCAAATTCCACGGTTCCAGGAACTGCTTTTTCGCCTAGGATACAGGCATTAAGGGAATCAGCTTCTAAATTGAAAGAAACGCTGCGGTCTGAAATATGCGGTAAGCCCTTTAATAATTTTCCGGTTTTTGCAGAACCCGTAAACGTTACCGTATCTTCTGTTTGCACATGATCAATAATACCACGACCTAAGCCAACAATTAATTGAAGGGACCCTTCCGGTAACAGGTTAGAAGCAATGATGTCGCGTACCACTACTTCCGTTAAAAAACTCGTGTATTCGGAAGGCTTAACTACGGCAGGGACACCCGCCATTAGGTTAACAGCGATTTTCTCAAGCATTCCCCATATTGGAAAATTAAACGCGTTAATATGTACTGCTACCCCTTGTTTCGGTAACATAATGTGATGACCGATAAAGGTTCCATTTTTAGATAAAGGTGCTGCTACCCCATCAACATAATAAGGTAAATCCGGGAATTGTCGTCTTAACGAGGCATTGGCAAATAGATTTCCAATTCCCCCTTCGATATCAATCCAAGAATCAATGCGCGTGGCGCCGGTAAGCGCACTAATCTCATAATATTTTTCTTTACGTTCCATTAAATGGAGCGCAAGTGCTTTTAACATCCGACCACGTTCTTGAAACGTCATTTTTCGCAATGGATGTCCTCCTACTGTTCTTCCGTAGTTCAACACCTCAGAAAAATCAATTCCAGCACTTGAAACTTCACCAATCTTTGCGCCCGTTATAGCATTGAATTGCTCCATCTCAACGCCGTCACCACTTACCCATTGTCCTAAAATATAATTTTGAAATGTTTGCATAAGCTATTCGTTTTTCTATTGTAAATTTAATTAAAGATCGCAGACGAATCCTGTTAACTCTCCCCCTTCAACGCCATCAATTTTTCATAGGCATCTTTTATGTGTAGAATGGGCTCAATCACCAAGCGAAGTTTATCGTCTTTTTGAACGAGTCGATACCCATTACCCATGGCATTGATTCGATGTAGCAGCAGCGTAAACGCCTCAGTTTCGTAGAATGGGGATTGCGGATTAGAAATAAAAGACGCTACTAATTTTCCGGATTTCACCACTAAGCGCTCCATGCCCAATTCTTGCGCTAACCATCGCAATTGAAAGGAAAACAAGAGTTCTTTTCCTGCTCTTGGAATTGGACCAAAGCGATCAATAAGCTCCTTCCTGAAATTATCAAGATCGGCTTCGGTTTTTAAATTATCTAGGGCCTGGTACAAACTCAGGCGTTCCGCTACATTATTTACGTAGGTGTCTGGCAGTCGGACTTCAAAATCTGATTCAAAAACACACTCGTTTACAAACCCATTAAAGTTATCGGTGGTACGTTCATCGAATAGCGTTTTAAATTCTGTTTCTCGCAATTCCTGAAGTGCTTCATTGAGTATTTTCTGATACATTTCAAAGCCTATTTCAGATATAAATCCGCTCTGTTCACCCCCCAGCATATTCCCAGCGCCTCGAATGTCCAAATCCTTCATGGCAATGTTAAAACCGCTGCCTAAATCCGAAAACTGGACCAAGGCTTCCAATCGTTTTCTTGCTTCTGAATTTAATACACTAAAACGAGGTGCAATCAGATAGCAGAACCCTTTTTTATTACTTCGTCCAACCCGACCTCGCAATTGATGTAAATCACTTAAGCCAAATTGATGCGCTTCATTGATGATGATGGTATTTGCATTAGAAATGTCAATTCCTGATTCTATAATGGTGGTTGCCAAGAGCACGTCATAATTGCCTTCCATGAAGTCCATCATGACTTTTTCTAACTTTTCTCCATCCATTTGGCCATGACCTATTCCCACCCGTAAGCCTGGGCATAAGCGCTGTAACAAACCCGAAATCTCCATCAAGTTAGACACCCGATTATTCACGAAAAACACTTGCCCTCCCCGACTCACTTCGTAAGAAATAGCGTCTCGGATGATTTCTTCATCGAAGGAAATAATCTCTGTGAGTACCGGTTGGCGGTTTGGAGGCGGCGTGTTAATAATGCTTAAATCACGTGCACCCATCAAGGAAAATTGTAGCGTTCTTGGGATGGGTGTAGCCGTTAAGGTCAAGGTGTCTACGGTGGCCCGAATCGTTTTTAATTTGTCCTTTACCGCAACACCAAATTTTTGTTCTTCATCAATGATCATGAGTCCGAGGTCCTTGAATTTCACCTTACCTGCAACAATGGCATGTGTTCCAATGAGTATATCAATTTTCCCCTCTTTTAGGCGCTGAAGGGTATCACTTGTATCCTTTGCCGACTTAAAGCGATTGATATAATCCACCGTGCAGGGAAATTCTTTTAAGCGCTCTTTAAACGACCGAACATGCTGCATGGAAAGAATAGTCGTTGGAACTAATACGGCCACTTGTTTACTATCGCACACTGCTTTGAATGCAGCTCGCACCGCGACCTCTGTTTTACCGAAGCCTACATCGCCACACACCAAGCGATCCATTGGCAAGGCGGATTCCATATCTTTTTTAACGTCTTGAGTTGCCTTAAATTGATCTTGGGTATCCTCATACATAAACGAGGCTTCCAACTCATTTTGCAAGTAGGAATCTGGAGAGA
Organism: Flavobacteriales bacterium; assembly: GCA_947500755.1. Taxonomy (GTDB): domain Bacteria; phylum Bacteroidota; class Bacteroidia; order Flavobacteriales_D; family Crocinitomicaceae; genus UBA952. Next base: position 53,270 of record CANMTO010000009.1, on the reverse strand, counting down.
ATGAAAACCCGGGTTGAGCCTTTCGGGTCGCATATAACTGAATCAAGTCATAGGCCAACTCCTTTATCTTTTTCTTAGTCTTATTCTTTAAGGTTGCCCACGCTTGCGTTCCTAACTTGTTAACTTTTGGGATTGCCCCTTCTTTTCCTGTAAACTTTGAAATACGATGCAGTGAGTGAATTCCAACATACAATACATCCCCGTCTTTATACACGAGGCGAACAGCTTCTTGAGGCTTACCGTTCACATCAATGGTTTCTAGGCCGGAGAACATCCCTACCCCGTGGTCGATGTGGGTCACATAATCTCCTTTTTGAAGGTCATACAATTCCTTGAGGGTAAGCGCTTGGCTGGCTTGACGAAATCCTTCTTTCAAATGAAAGCGGTGGTATCGTTCAAACACTTGATGGTCTGTATAACACAATGTTTTTTGGGCAGGAAGAATAAACCCTTCATGCAAGGCAAAATGGTTTCGAATGATTGGTATCCCATCACCTGTATCCGCGAAAATTTGTTCTAAGCGTTCAAGTTGTCGGGGTTGGTTAGAAAAAAAATGGAGGCTATATCCCTCCGTCACATATTGGGTTAGGTCTTTTCTGAGGAGGTCGAAGTTCTTATTGAATGCAGGCTGTGCAATCGATTTAAATGTTACTACTTCTTTAAGGTTCTTGTTCACAGCCTTACCCCAATGAACGGTAGGGATTTTGGTTAATGAATTTTGTAACTGAACGCTATCTAAGAACAAGGCCTCTGGAGGTGTTAATGGGACGGTACTGCTTGATTTTGTAAAAATTGTCTTCGCCTTATCAAACATCGCTGATATCGTATCTTCAAAGACTTCAACATTGTGAACCCAGCACATCGCATCAGTTCCAAGGTAGGAGAATAAATCAGAAACTTCTTCTAACAAATGGCTGGATTGCACATTTGGAATGACATTGAAAAACTTATAATTAGCTTGCGAAAGTTGGGTGCTTGGGTCAAATCCTCTAATCGTTTCAACCTCATCGCCAAAAAATTCGACTCTGAAAGGCTGGTCCGCAGCAAATGAAAACACATCTAAAATACCTCCGCGAATGGCAAATTGTCCGGGATGGTAAACAAAATCAACGCGGTCGAAACCATATTCCAGCAATAACTCATTTAAAAAATCGACGGTATATTCCTTGCCTGCCTCAATTTTCATGATGTGATCCACTAGTTTTCGTTGGGTGGGTACTTTTTCAAATAAGGCTTCCGGATAGGTGACAATGAGCACCTTTTTATCTGAGTTCATGCGCTCTAAGACTTCAGCGCGATAGACTACATTCGCATTATCTGTATCCTCTAACTGATAAGGATTTTTCATTGATGCGGGGAAGAACAAGGCTTTTTCATTGCTACCACATATTCCTTGTAAATCATTTAAGAAATAGGCCGCGGCTTCTTTATCTTCAAGAATAAACAAGTGTTTTCCGGCTTTAATTTCTGCTGTAGCTGCAGCGTAAAATGCCAAGGATGAGCCAACTAAGCCTTCCCATTGGAGCGTTTTTTCCCCACTACGCAATAAGTTTAGCGTTGCTGAAATTTCCGGAGATTGCTGAACAATCGAAAGCGCCGAGCGGTTTTCCATGCGGGGCTCAAAGGTAGGCAATCAAAAGAAAACGAATACGAATTATTTCAAAAAAGACATGGCTTTTTCTACCATAAGTTTGGAACCAACGAAGTACGGTACGCGCTGATGTAAGCTTGTTGGAACAAGATCCATGATTCGGGTTTTCCCAGTGGTCGCTAAGCCTCCAGCTTGTTCGGCAAGAAAGGCTAAGGGATTACATTCATATAATAAACGTAATCTTCCTTCGGGTGATGCCTCCACCGCCGGGTAGATATAAATCCCCCCTTTAATTAGATTTCTATGGAAATCTGCCACTAAGGAACCTATATATCTTCCTGAATAGGGCATTCCTGTCTGATTTTCTCTACTTTGACAATACTGAATATATTTGACCAAACCGGGGTCACATTCATTGATATTTCCTTCATTCATTGCATATAAACGACCATTTTCAGGCATGTGCATGGATGGATGTGAAAGACAATATTCGCCAATCGAAGGATCGAGGGTAAATCCATGAACTCCTTTTCCGGTGGTATAAACCAACATGGTAGAGGAACCATACAATATATACCCTGCGGCTACTTGTGCTGTCCCGGGTTGAAGCATATCTTCAAGGGTCGCTGGACTTCCCACATCGGAAACTCTTCTGTAAATTGAAAAAATGGTGCCTATGGAAACATTTACATCAATGTTACTTGAGCCGTCTAGCGGATCAAAAAGAATAACATACCTTCCTTGTTTGGCCGCCTCAGAATCGAAAGCAACAAAGTCATCGTTTTCTTCGGAAGCAATTCCGCAGATTACGCCGCTTGAAGCAAAGGCTTTTATAAACGTTTCATCGGCTACCACGTCTAATTTTTGTTGAGCCTCTCCCTGCACGTTTATATTTCCTTGTGCACCGAGTATATGGTCTGAAAGGCCTGCGCTACGGACATCACGACTTATAATTTTAGAGGCAAGTGCGATATCATTAAGAATGGAAGTTAGTTCACCGGTTGCAAAAGGAAAATCCTGCTGATTCAGCAGGATAAACTCATTTAACGTTATGATTTTTGACATGGTATTAGGTGAACCAATGACCATAAATTTCTTGTACCTCCACCGGGTTAAGAATTAATGTTGGTATCAATGCATCGTTTGTAATAATATATTGTTCATATTTTGCATTGAATACGCTAAAAATATTGCTTCGATTAAGATTCATAATTGAGATTAAATCTGCATTAATAAGGCTCGCATATTTAACCACTTCTCTCTCAAAACCTACATGTGGTAGTATTTTTGTATCCATCTCAATGTGCCGCTCCTTGAAAAACACTTCACATACCGATTTATGGTTTTCTAGCTGCGCTTTAAGATCCGTATCTGTTTCGTCCGGTAACGCAATATGAACTTTCGATCCAAAATACTCCGCTAATTTAGCAACCGTTGAAAGTTTTTGACGCGACTGAATGTGCAGGTCCAACGGTACAACGATTGATTTATATCCCCCCTCTTTAACTGGCTTGTCCTGAACAATTACGAATGGAACTTGAGAGCTCGTTACAACACGTAACGCATAACTACCTGTAATATGTTGCCATCCATGTGCTCCATGGGTTCCCATAAAAATCAATTCTGATTGATGTTCAACCGCAAATTCCGAAATACTCTTAAAGATATTCCCAATACGTACATTATTTGTTAATGTAACGCCACCCACATCCTTAGATGCAATAATATCATCAATTTTATCGGTCGCAGAATCAACTTCATCTTTGTCTTCTACTACATGTAAAATATGAATTGTGGTGTTTGCTTTTTTCGCAGTCTCAATAGCATGGTCAAGTGCAACATCAGCAACTGACGTAAAATCATGGGGAACGGTAAATGACTTATGTTTCATAACGGTATAATTTCTAACAAAGTTAATGGAAAGTAACAAGATTTAATAACTTTGACCTAAGGAATTTAGATGATTTTAATCTTGTTTACAGTAATTCATGCACTCCTATGAAAATTATTGGGCGACTTATAAAAAAAACTACGGAACTAGGCTATAAACGGATTAATCGAAAACAGCTTAGTTACCAGCATCAATTAAATACCCTTGTTGATCTTTTAACGAAAGCACAACATACTGAATTCGGGTTTTTCCACGATTTCAAATCGCTTTTGAAAAGCAAAAATGCGGTGAGTAAATTTCAGGGAAATATTCCAATCATGGATTACGAAGAGTTTTATACCAAGTGGTTGCAGTATACGATTTCTGGCAAAAGTGATTGTACATGGCCTGGAAAAATCAAGTATTTTGCCTTATCCTCTGGGACCACCGGCAGTCCAAGCAAGCGAATTCCTGTGAGCATGGAAATGATCCGTTCGTTTCAGCGGAGTAGTATTCGGCAATATGCGATCTTACATGCCATAGACTTGAATGAAGAATTTTTTAGTGCTTCAGGGCTTGCGGTCGGGGGTTCAAGTAAACTTAAAAAAGTTGGGTCCCGTTACGAAGGGGACTTAAGCGGCATATTAAAAAAACATACCTCTATTCTTGTTAAGCCAATAACCAAGCCGGGGAATGCTATTTCTTCCATTCCAGACTGGAACGATAAGCTTAACGCTATGGTAGAAAAAGCCCCACAATGGAACATTGGTATTATTGCAGGAATTCCCAGTTGGTGTATTATGCTCATGGAACGAATCATTGAACGCCACCAACTCAACAGCATTCATGATGTTTGGCCAAATCTCAGGGTGTACGTCCACGGAGGAGTATACATGGATCCATATGTCGGGCGATTAACCAATATTTGTAGCAAAGAGGTTTTTTTACTTGACACCTATTTAGCCAGTGAGGGTTACTTTGCTTTTCAAACTTCTCCTTTTGAAAAAGGCATGAAGTTATTGCTTAATAATGGCATCTTCTTCGAGTTCATTCCCTTTGATTCTAGATTTTTTAATGAAGACGGCGAATTGATTTCCGCATATAAAGCGCTCACCGTGAGTGAGGTTAAGGAAGGGGTGGATTATGCCTTAGTCATTTCTACGAATGCGGGCTTATGGCGCTATTTGATTGGAGATTTGGTTCGTTTTATTGACGCAAGAGAACACAGGCTCATTATTTCTGGAAGAATCAAACAATTCTTGAGTTTATGCGGAGAACATATTTCTTTAGACAATATCAATCAAGCATTGAGTCGCATAAACACACCCAATCGCTTAATTGAACCGGAATTCACCATTTTTGTCAACAAAGAGCACCAACTTCATCATTGGTTTATTGAACCGGTTGATTCGAATATGAGCCCCGAAGAATTAATACAGGCCATTGACAGGGAATTGTCCTCCCTTAATGATGATTATTATTCTGCCCGAAAATACAACCTCAAAGATCCCAGAATTACGTGCCTGCCGAAAGGCTCGATTTACCGATATATGAAATCCTTAGAAAAAATAGGGGCACAAAACAAAATGCCAAGCGTGTTAAATGACGACCAAGCGAAGGTATGGTTTGAGTTTTTAACTCGGGAAGGCTTAGGTTAGCCAATTTTAGTTCCCTTAAAAAGGGAAGACCGCGTAAAGGCGTAAGACAAAGAAAATTCAATAGAGCTTCGGTAAGCCCTGCTCAATTTTGCTAATTCTAAATCATAATTTAGGCCTATTTGGACCCCGCCCAAGTCAACTACGCAGACGGGTGATAGCGTTCCTGTTGAACTCATGTATAAGCCTGCACTAAAAAATGCGTCGTTTTTTAAACGGGTAATCGAAGCGCCTTGCTTCATGACAGACTTCAACAATATCCCATACCTCCCGTGGTAATGTTTTCCTTGGAGCATTTGAATCGTTTTCATTTCTAACGAGAGCCTATTTCCAATATTTACCTCTGTTTCTAAATGCCCCCCAAACTTCACATAAAGACGGTCATAGGTAATTTCATTATACCTCAACCTTGGTCGAGCAATGTGCTGTGCAAATACACCGACATTAACATAGCGTTGACGCTCTTGTGACACGCGATTTCCTTTACTTGAATAGGTATATGATAATCCAACACCGGCATCCACATAGCTAAATCTGGCAATTTGACTTGGCTCATTGTTAGGGATACTTGGGTCTAAAGCACTCCCATTCCATTGCGAAAAGAAGAGTAAATTCGAAAGGTCTCCGCTGCGATTACTCACTGCCGTTTGAATTCCTGCTGAAAACTTGGACTGTTTTGAGGTAACCAAATGACCACTCAGGGAGGCGCCAAAAACATTACTCCCAAAACGCGCATCACCTCCAACATCTCGGTTTACATGAATACCCATTCCAGCATAGGATTTATTGTCAAAATTATTCTTGCCAAAGGTGAATTCAGCCGCCGCTAAAGAGGTCATAAACCGTGTTCCAGCACCCACCCATTGATTCCGATTTTGTACTGAAAATCGCTCAAAGCCATCAAAATTACCTGCAGCTGAGGGGTTCAATAAGAGTAGGGCTCGGTCGTACTGCGTAAATTGATAATCTTGCGCAAATGCGGTGAATGTACTCAGTATAGCAAGAAGGATGTACCAGCCCGCTTTTTGCATACTATCGAATTAAGGTGATATTTCCGGAAAACACTTTTTTCTCACCGGTGATATATACAACATCCGCCATGTAGGCATAAACACCCGAATTACACGGCAGGCCCTTGTATGTTCCGTCCCATTTCAATGTTTTACTTGAGGATTCAAACATTATATTACCCCAGCGGTCATAAATATAAAATATGAATTCTTTGATGTCCTTACCCACAATAATGGCATAGTTTTCATTTAATTGGTCTCCGATTCCATCCGGTGAAAATGCCGTAGGGAAATGTATGCCTACCGAACAATCCGGAGAACTGTCATCCGGATCACACGGATCTAAGGGATTACTCGCCATATTTACTTCTTGCCCATCGGTGTAACCATCGCCATCGGTATCCGGATCGAGTGGATTCGTTCCAGTAATCGCCTCTTGGGCATCTGTTAATCCGTCCCCATCCGTATCGATTTGACATCCCGGTAGCGTGTCATCTGGATCGCAGGGGTCTAACGGATTGGAGCCGTTTGCAACTTCTGTTCCATCATTGATGCCATCACCATCCGTATCGGGATTAGTAGGATTTGTTCCCGCACTTGTTTCTTGTGTATTTGTTAAGCCATCATTGTCTTGGTCGCACGGACCCGCATTCGGGTTTGGGATGCACGGGTTATTATTGTCGGGATCTAATTCATTCATTACCCCATCTCCATCGGAATCTTGGGTTGAAGATTCAAGGGCATCAATAATACCATCTCCATCCGTATCTGTTGGTGCGGCGGGATTTCCAATTTCAAGGCAATCGTTTTCTCCGTCGCCATCCGTATCAGCAACCGAAGGATCTGTTCCAGCAAGAAGCTCATCCACATTCAAACAACCATCCCCATCAATATCGGGAACATCGACTACAAAAACAGCAACGATGGTGTTTGGTCCCGTAAGATTAATGAAATTATTAGGAACACTCGGAGCAAGACCCATGGCTCCAGAGGTAACGGTCCAATGACTAAATACCCATCCTGTATTGGCATTTGCTTGTAGGTTGGTTTGTATTCCCCCAAAATAGGAGGTCGACCACGGATACTGTGGCGGATTGATAGAATTCACCTGTAGCGTTCCAGCTCCAGCTGGAGACACATCAAATGTTACTGGATAGGGTCCTGACAATTGATAGCAGTCTACTAATCCTTGCTCGAGTGCTACACAGCGCTGATTAATAAAATTTCTTAATTGAGTTACTCGGCTTTGCCATCCATTATATGTCCCTCCCCACTTTGCGCATTGACCCGTCATTTCAGGCGCAATTTCATTCACCATACTATCTAACAATGCTATCATACTGGCGCAGCTGAACGAGGTATTAATTAAATCCGCATAGCGTGTGATATAATACTGTTCCACCACGGGGTTTTCATTGATCAACTTATCCAAAATATCCGTATGTCCTTGTCCGCCGGGGTTTGGCAGGTTTTCCGCATTACATGGGTCGGCGTTTGCGCTGGCGTCGGGGATTCCTGTATAGTTGATGTAATGTCCGAAGGTGGCATCCATATCCCATAGGGCATAGCGCCATTTTCTTTTGTCTGCAGAAGTATCAAGTCCGCGCCACCACGAAGTGTTCCAATTCAACCAATCTTGATTTACCGTATATGAATTGATCATGAAATAATCTGCCAGCGACTTCCAATTGAGTAAAGAATCTACATAGTTGAAATTGGTCGCATTGCCCATGTTATTATTGAGCACAAAATTCCGTAGTGAAGTCCAATCTGGCTGAGCATTTGGCGAACCATATTCTTGCCATGTGCCTCCCCAGGTTTTCAAGAAATACAAATTATATTTATTCTGATCGTAATAATAATCTGTGTAATCGTGATCATCGACCTTTTCCCGAATTTCATATACACCCCAATAATTTCCGTTCAAATAAACGACAGCTGGCCGCCATGTGCGTTCATCTAATTTCATGTCCGCTCGAATCGATAACGTATGAATGAATGCATCCCTAATGTGCGCACCGTTTTCAAAGGGATAATTATCACTCGCACCAGGTTTCAACATTACTCGTTGAAACTTATCCCGCGATTTTTCCGGGAAAATCTGATGTTCTAAATCGCCATTATATCCATATTGATCTCGGCAGACATAATCAAATCCGCGTTGGTTATAGGCCCATGAATCGTTACCATGCTTATTAAAATCTCCCTGCCCTTCATCAATAAATGCCCCGTTATCTTCAAAAAGCTCAAACGAACCAATGCGATTTGGTGGATTCTGACTTCCAGTTTGGAGCATTTGCTGAACCCCTTGACTACAAACAGAAACAACAGGGACTGTATGCGTAACGTTAATAAAATAGGTGTTTGTTTCTGTAAATGACGGAAGACTCGTACTATAAGCAGCAGCGCGTAGCACTTTCGTTGTAGTTATTGTAATAGGCGCAGTATAGAGGGGTGAGGCGGCTGATGGGTCTGTACCATCTAAGGTATATCGGATGCTTGCACTTGGGTCAGCGCATGTAATACTTACAGTTTGACTCCCTGGATAAAAACCAGGCGCCAAACTAAATACGGGTTTCTGTGTGTAAAACGGAATGGGATTGGCGTTAGCTGCATTGGGGGTTGGCGTAGTAAACAGCGAAAAGGTTGCGGCACCATTGCTTGTTCTACCGATGGAATGATCAGATTTGGTGAGGTGTTTAATTTTAAATGAATCAACTACAGCTAACGAAGGATTAGTTAAAATAATCCAATCTCCTTCAGTTTGTGATAGATTAAAGTTTGGATGGTATTCATTGCCGTTGACGGTATTGCGCTTTGAACAGAAGACCATTTTATATCCATTCGCAGCAATTGTGCCGCTTGGTATTTGCCATTTTGTAAGGCTAGTTGGTTTATCCGATAGGTACCACCCTGTTAGATTTACCGAACTTGCGGTAGTATTGAGTAATTCAATCCAGTCCTCTTTTTCTCCATACGCATCATTGGGCCCACTCATGTTAGAACATGAATACTCGTTAATTACGACTTGAGACGAAACCGGAAGAACCAAGGAGAACATAAGAAAAACAAGGAAAGAAACTCTCATCTTAATGTAATATTAATGCGCAAGTTACGTCAAAATAAAGAAAAAGATGCGTCACGGCTTAAAAAACAATATCTTTGTGAAAACCCTATTATTAAATTAATATTATGTCAAGATTAACGATAATCGCCTTAATTGCCACAATAATAGTTGCGATCACGGGGTGTTCAAAAGCTCCTGGATTAGGGGGAAAGGCCAGCATTAAAGGAAAATTAACCGGAAGATTTTATTCCGATAAGGAGCTCACCTTATTTGCAGGATTAAGTGCCTTAGGCGACGAAAATGTTTACATTATATATGGCAATGACCAAACGTTTTACAGTGATGACATCAGTACAAGCTATGACGGCAGTTTTGAATTCAACTATTTAAGACCTGGAAACTATGTGGTGTTCATGTACGAAAATTGTTATCCCTGTGCGGCGTTGCAGCAAGAGAAGTTATTTGAAGTTGAAATAACGGAAAAAAATCAAGTGATAGACCTGGGTGAAATCACACTCAATAAAGAGCAATAAGTGAAGTTTTTTCTTGGGATTTTTTGGTGTTTTTTGGTGACCTCATCCATGGCCCAGCTTTTTGAACAGCAGGTATGGGTGGAAACTGGTGTAAAATATACCCTGAATAAGAAACTAAGCGCATCGTTTGATTTAACTCAACGATATGGCTATGATGGTTTGAGGACCTTATTTCCTCAACTCAGTGTTCGATACAAGGTAACCCCTTGGTTTAGGACCTCACTTGACTATCGATTAGTACTATCAAAATCTACCGCTGAAACCTACGATGCAAGTCAGCGAATTAATGCTAATCTTCAGTTTTCACAGACTTACAAGCGTTTTGATTTAGGTTTAAGGATTCGTTATCAATATCGTTTTGATCGTTTAGGTGGGGCATATGACTCAGAATTTGATCAAGCTTGGCGGATTAAGCCGGGTGCGGAGTATAATATAAAAGGGCTTCCAATAACTCCTTCATTGAGTGCAGAATTCTTTTATAATCCCGAGAATAGTGTCATTGGTAAGCAATTCAATCGAATTCGCTACTATGCAGGAACAACGATTGAACTAACGCACAGTCAAGGGATTGAACTTGGGCTGTTTTTTGATCAATGGATTAATGGGGTCCCAAGAAAACGCCTAATGTATAGTTTATCCTACGTGATTTCATTGGGTGCCGCGAAAAAAGAAAATAAAAAACCGAGTAAAAACTTAAGAGATCTTTAATCGTAGTTATTGGCTTCGAACCGCTGTTTAATCTCCTTTAAATGCTCTTTTTTCTTTTTCTCTCTGGTCAGAATTGCCGTTTGTGTAAAATACTTGTGTTGTTTTAAAAAGGTAATTTGAAGTTGGTCCCATTCTCTGTCAGAATGGATTTTACCTTTAGCCATTAATTCTATTTTTAATTTATTTCCAGTTTCTTCAAAGGAATCTGTTCCAAGATAATCTAAATCGGCATCGCACATGATTTCCTGAAGCTTATTAACTGGTCTGTGAGGGATTTGAGTCACATATATCAGTTCTTTTATTGTTTTAATGTGTTGTTCATTATACCCATATTTGGGCAGCATGGTTTCCGCCATGGCAGCACCTATTGGTTCATTATGCTCGTATTGTTTTACAAACCCTGCATCATGAAAAAGCGCCGCCGATTTTAGCAAGAATAAGCCTTCATCTCTTACCCCTTCAAGGAGTGCAATGCGCTCTACTGCTTTGACAACATCTTTCGTGTGGGCCAAGGAATGATAACTTAAGTCTGGAGGCAATTCTTGGGCGAGTAACTGAATTAATTCATTCTCTGCGGTATAATATTTTATTGAGCTGTAATGATGCAATCCCACGATTTCATAAAACAGATCATTCGGTTTGAGACCTTCACCGTTCAGGGATAATTCTGGCTTTATCCGAAGTACTTCATACATGTCTAATATGACGTTAGATTTCATCTGTGCTTTTCCGCGATGTATGCATTCAAAATACGGTTCAACGAGCTTGAATGTCTGTTCCGATATGGTAACGGCTCCAGCCTCACCCAACATCTCCATGCGTTGTGCCTGATTGACTGCTGAACCCCAAACATCATAAGCCATTTTTAAGGTCCCAATAATCCCTGCGGTCACTGGGCCAGAATTTATTCCTAAGCGAATTTCCCAATACTCTTTGTGGTTTGCAATCGCATCAAATTTTTTCGACTGCATGTAGTGTTGGATTTGTAGGCCCGTAATACACGTATCTATGGCATGTGTTGAGTTCTCCTCCGGCAGACCTCCAACGGCCATATAGGCATCTCCAATCGTTTTGATTTTCTCCAGATTATTTGCTTTGATGATTTCATCAAATTTTCGAAACAACACATCCAATCGGTTAACCAATCGTGAGGGGGTAATGGAATCAGAAATTTTAGAAAACCCAACTACATCCGTAAAAAGGATAGTTACCGAATCAAAGGCTTTAGCTGGAACTTTCCCATGAACCTTTAACTCTGCTACCGCTTGAGAAGGGAGGGCGTTATTTAACCATTTCTCAGCGCGTTCTTTTTCAATAAACAGCAACTTTTGTTGTTCCAATACTTTTTCTTTTTCTTGAATAATTAGGGTGTTTTTTCGTTCAATCTGAGCCTTTTTTTCTTCAATTTCTTGCGTGCGCAAAGACACTAAGGATTCGAGAAGAATCCGTTGTTTTCGTTCTCTGCTTACTTGAAAGCGCACGTAAAGTATCGTAAGTACAATTAGCAGTAATGCGACCCCTAACCAAAATGGAATAGTCGCCCAAAACGGGGCATTAATAGTCACTGTCAGTAGCGCTGGGGTATCCGTCCAAGGCCCATTCTCATAACGGGCATACAAGCGCAAGTAATACGTGCCGGATGCTAAGGAATTAAATGCAAGTTTATTTGTATTACCGATGTATATCGTATCAGTTTCCTCTCCAATGAGTACATATTTGTAAGAAATATGCTTGGCGCCGAACAATAAATTGGGTTGAAATCTCACTTCAAAATCTCGCGCATTATACGGTAATACGATCTCATGAGCGCTTGCAACGAGGTCGGTTTCTTGCAAAAAACCATCTGGATGTCGTCTGGATTTTTTTTGGAACGTGATTTTTGTAATGATGGGGTAGAGTGAATAATTCGCAGTAACCACATCCTTAGGATTGAAATATACAAACCCAAAAATCCCTCCAAAAAAGACATTCCCTTGATTGTCAAGAAAAGCCGCATTCATATTGTATTCATTTGGCTGAATGCCTCTTCGTTCGATGCGCGCATTTAATTCACCGCTTGGCTTTATGCAAATCAAACCCCGATTGGTGCTCCCCCAAACATTTCCTTGAGCATCCGAAATTAGGCTGTTAATGGTATTGTTCGGTAAGCCTTGTGCCTTTGAAATGGATTCGAATGTTCCGTCCTCGCGACTAATCTGTACCAATCCCCCCCCCATGGTTCCAAGTAAAAAAACTTCACGTTTTAACACCGTAAAGGTCGAAAATGGGTCTCTGGATAATTCTCGTAACTTTTTATTGAACTTAAAGGGTTTTAAGACAAGGCCCTTAGCCGTAAATACTCCATAATAGAGCCCTTTGGTTTCAAATAAGACCCATAATTTACCCCCTGCATCGGTGGTGATTTTTCGCACTTGGTCTTGAAAAGGCACATGAATTTCTTTAAATTCTTTGGTGGCAAAATCATATTGCAAGAGGCCTGCGGAGGTCCCGATTAAATAGGTATTTTGTATGTTAAATACCTCAAAAAAATGTGCGTGTTTAGTGGCCAATCTTGGGTCTTTTATCGGGATTGACCGGAAAGCTTTTGCCTGCGAAGGATTGAACTCAAATACACCATCAAAGCACGCTAACAGATAGTTATCTTTGGATATCGGGACCATATCCATCACCGCAACATCGGTTTTCAACGAAGGGTCTCTTAAAAAATTTTTGGTGGTTTCTGTTTCTAGATTGAACCGTGTAATGCCCAAATCCGTTCCCACAAATACCTCCTTGCCTTGCGAAGCAAAACTCCAAACATTCTCACAGGGCAGGCCTCTATTGGATGCTGTAGATACTCCAACGGTTTTGTATCCTGCCTTAGAAAGGTGGGCGCAGGAAATCCCACGATCAGACCCTAACCAAAGCACCTTTTCATCGGATAAAAAAAGCGTATTTAAATTATTCGAGTTGAGTTTATTCGTCTGGAATAAATCCGCTACGTGTTGAGTTGTTTTTCCCCTAGCATCAATCGTGACTAAGCCTTGCTGTGCCGTAGTTAAATAATAAATTCCAGACTGATAGCCTAAGGAAGTGATGTAGGCCGGATTAATGCCGTTCAACTTCCAACTCAAAGGAATACGTTTAGGTAAAGAAGATAAGGGATTCAAGGTGAACACCTCTTTCTCAGTAAAGACAAAAAGGGTTTTATTAGAAACCTGCACCGAATGAATGGTAGCATTGCCTGAAAACCACGGGATAACCTTAGCTTCTTTGGTAATCTTGTATATGGTATTGTTGGTCCCCAGGGCAAAAATCACACCATCCCCTTGAACTATTGATCGAATTGGCGTGCTCATTTGAATTGGAAGGAGCCTTTCCGATACCGTATTAAATACGAATAGTTCCTTTTTACTGGTGCGCAACAAAAGCTTATTTGGGGAAAGATTTTGAAGTTGTTGTATCGCCTTCGGATGTTGAGCCGCGAAAAGAAACGAAGCAAATTTTCCTTGTCGAAAGGAATACTTTATTAAGCCATTACGAGTACCAAACCACAAATCATTCCGAGTGTCTTTAGTGCTAGAATAGATGTACGTATTATTTAACGCGGACGTGTTTTGACGCGTAAAACTTTCAAAGGAAATCCCATCAAAGCGATTAATTCCTTCTTGGGTTCCAAACCACAATTGGTGTTGTGCATCTTCCACGATGCAGGTGACGGTTGACTGAGAAAGTCCATCCGCAATTCGGTAATGCTCAAAGCTTAACCTTGTCTGAGTAAAACAGGAATTTAAACATAATACGAAGGCAAGAACTGCCCAGCGACCTTTGTTACCCCTTGTTTTTTGGAGCATTTTCCGTTGAATTCGCTATTTCCAGCATTTCCCGATCAAACAGATACATGCCTCCTTTTTCATTTCCAATTAACCTCAATTTATCCAAAATCGAACGGGCAAGTGCTTCTTCTTCCATTTGTTCTGACACATACCACTGCATAAAATTATGTGTGGTATAATCTTTTTCCTTCAAGCAGATATCAACCACGTCATTTATAGACGCTGATACTGTTAGTTCGTGTGCCAATAATAATTCAAACATCCGCTGAACTGAGTCGAAATCAGAAGGAGGTTGAGTAATCGCGGGAATGATTGCGCGCCCCCCGCGCTCATTCACGAATTTCACCAACTTTAACATATGAAAACGTTCTTCATCCGCATGGGCATACATAAAAAAGGAGGTTCCCGACAACCCATTTGTTTCAGCCCACGATGCCATGGCTAAATAATATTGGGAAGACGATGCTTCCTTGCTAATTTGATCATTTAAAGCGGCTTCAATTTGCTGATTCATGACAGTAAAATTTTACACTAAGATACAAAAGTTTCTTTAGCAAGGCTTCTGAAAGTAAAGCCAATCCATTAATTATAATGCTCCGTGATTCCAAAGGCCTTGTTTGTGTACTTTAATGTTTTCCGAATTCCTAGGTAATTCATAAAAAGGCCAATGAATAAAAAAACATGGGTCAAATCGTTTCGATCAAACCGGGGTGAAATATTAATTTTTAAGGCTTGTACAAGACCTCCAATTACATAGAACAACGCACCAATCCAAAAATATTTAAACCAAGAAGTATATGTTCTTTGGTAATAAACAGCTAGTCCAAATAAAGCCGCCCCTAGGCCAAAAACAGCGTTCAGTGTTGGGAATCGCATGCCTTTTGGTACAGAAAGATTATAAAAATCGGCGATGATATATACCATCAAGCCACCCAAAAAAATGGCAGTTTTGCCTACAGATATCCATTTAAGTCCTTTTAATTGCTGCGGATTGGGCCATAGCGTAATCATCGCCCATTCCACCCAAAACGGTGCTATAACCCCAATAATCCACGCGGGGATTCGTCCAAAGACAAACCAATAATTATAAAGCGCGTGGCTTAACCCCCCCAGAATAAAGGAAAAAGCAAAAAACAAAAAGAACGTTCTCCAATACCTAATAAAGGGGTTGGCGTTATATGCTTTTAAGCGGAAAAAAACAAACAAGGAACATGCGAAAAGCAAAAAATCGCCGAGCAGCGCATTCGGCTCAAGCAAGTGGAGTCCACAAAAATCCCAAGTAATCTTCTCGAAATCAGCACCAATCTTCATGGGTGAGCGTTGTTAATGATGTGCTCAAAGCGCTGTTTATATTTACCTGCTAACTGATTCATCGAACGAAAATATTGGATGCGTTGTTTTGCATTTACTTGACTCAAGGGGCTCGAGTTTTCAATCTGCCGTTGCAAAATCCGTTTTGAATCGGCTACATATTCCTCATCCATGGTGTGCAAATAGTTCATGATATTATGGGTTAAATATACCCCGCTTACCTTTGATGTTTCATATAAAATGGTAGAATCTGTATTGACCGTTCCGGTTAAATAAACCTTTAATTCGTTCCCCGAACTTGGTTGTTCGTCCCCAAAAATAAATTTTTTTCCTGCCTCAGCTTGGTCCATATAATGGTCATACAACTTCACTACGCGGTCGGCAAGAAACATCGCATAGTTTGGGTCTTCAAATAAATTTGACTCCAAGTAATATAATACTTGCTTCAAAAACCCATGCATCATTTCTTCATCCACAATTTCCGTAGTTGGAATACGGTTATATGCAGACAAAATTTCTCTTCCCATATAATATGCTTCACTGCTTATTTTTTCATGGGTAAACCGTTTCGTTTTAAATTCAGGCAACATGAGGTGAGTTTTAGCCCAAAAAAACAAGCGAAAACGGATGATCTGAGGAAAATTCAAGGCTTGGAAAAAATGTACATTGTTTACACTTAAATAAATGGCCGCATCTTTTGCTGATTTTAAGCGACTCAATCCATTTAAGATCCCTTCTAAATATTTTTCGACCGTAAATTGGCCTTCCTTTAGATTGAGATATGAGAAGACCGCACTTCCTGCTTTCATATCCATCAACGCATCAAACGAAATATCAAAATGAATACAGAGTTTCCGCAGCTCTTCAATCGTCATGAGCGTTTCTTGACGGATTCTTCGATAAACGGCATCTGTACTCAATGAGAGCACATCCGAGACCACCAAACCCATAGATTCGTCTTCACGTAATGATTGTTTAATCAGCTCGAATAATTTTGCTTGAATACCTGAAACCACTTATTATATCTGTATTTTATCGATTAAAGGTAACGTTATTCAGTAAAATAAACCCGATGTACGCGTTCTGATATTCCTGTCATTACCTCATAGGGGATTGTATTCATTTGATGCGCTAAGGCTTCCAAGGATTCTATATCATCGAATACCACAATCTCATCGCCTTCCTTCAAATCAGAAATCGCTGAAACATCTACCATGATCATATCCATACAGACTAATCCCACAATGGGGCACCATATTCCGTGAATGCGCAATGCTCCGATTCCGTTGCTTAGGGTGCGTGAATAACCATCCCCATAACCCAAAGGAATGATTGCGATTTTCATATCCTGAACGGCAATAAAGCTTCGGGAATAACTGACACTTTCCCCTTTATTAACCCACTTAATCTGTGACACCACACTTTTCCAAGCCAACACTGGTTGTAATTGATCCTTTATTCGGGAATTCGATAGGCCAAACATTCCCAAACCAAGACGCACCATATTAAAATGTGCTTCCGGATAATTTACGATGCCTTCAGAATTCGCCAAGTGGCACAAAAGTTCATGGGTAACCTGCTGTTTAACTTCGGCAACAACCTCTTTGAAACGACTGATTTGGGAAAGACTATAATCCCGCTTTTCTCTTTGATCCGATTCTACAAAATGAGAAAAAACCCCTTTAATGTAAATTTCAGGCTGCGCTTGACATAATTCCAGCAAGGCTTTAATCTCGCTGGGTTCAAACCCTAACCTTCGCATCCCCGTATCAACTTCAATATGGATGGGGTATTGCCTAGTGTCCTGTTCAATCAGCGTTCGAATAAATAAATCCGCTTGATGAAAGGTAAAAATCGTAGGTTCCAACGCATACGCAATGCAATCTGCATAACTGTGAGGATCTGGATTCAGCACTAAGATGGGTGCTTTGATCCCATGTTTCCGTAATGCTACACCTTCTGAGGTATAGGCCACACCTAAGTAATCGATGCCTTGAGCCTCCAAAAACTCGGCTAACTTTTCTAAGCCTGACCCATAGGATTGGGCCTTAACCATTGCCAGCAATTTCACCTTGGGGGGGAGGAGCTTTTTGAAGGTTACTACATTATTCCGCAAGGCGCTTAAATTAATTTCTAAGGTAGTTTGATGCTTTTTCTCTCGCAAAAGCGCTGCAAATTTTTCCATATTCGCTTTGCGCGTACCTTTAAGCAAGATAACCGAGTTTTCCGGAATGGTAGTTGGCAATTCAGCAGGTAAACCAATCGCTAAAAAATCCGGATGATAGGGTTCAATGAGGGCTTCTAACTGGCCTTTCTTTTCCATGGACTCTTCATCTAAGCCAACGTAAATGCCATGAGGCCTGGAACGATCTAAGGTGGCCCAATATGCTAGAGAATACTTAAACGCATCGATGTCTAAATTATAGGTGTCATTCAACACGAGGGTGTTATTCTTGCCGTTGAACGATTCCATGCGCAAGGCTAAGCGCTGCAGGGTTGAAACATGTTCGCGTATGTGTTCGGAAGAAACGCCCAGATGCTTTGAAATTCCAACAGCAATGGCTGCCGCATTTACGGAAACGGCATCGTTGAAGGCGAAAAAATCTAATTCAGGGCGAGCAAATTCCTCATTCAACAGTTCTACTTCCGGGGCACATAATGCACAAGGCGCACCGATAAATGCATGGCGTACGCGCTGTAATAATTCCCTCAGTGCGCAATCAGATGCTTCATCATGAAAGAAGCTGGTTACTAAAAAATGGGTTGGATTGATTAAATCAAAGAGCGTCTCTAATTCTTGTGGGGAGGAAAACGCTACTTCAAAAATACCAACATTTGCCTCGCTTGAAAGTTCCAGTAAAGATAGGGGTACCCCAATTTGAGAATTATAACTCTTAGGGCTACGAACAACATGGTAAGAGGATTTGATGAGTTCATAAAGCCATTCTTTGACCGTGGTTTTTCCGTTTTTTCCGGCAATAGCAAGGATAGGAAAATCAACCCTTGAACGATGAATGCTCGCTATGGATTGCAAGGCTTTTATTGGATCATCCACGATCAAATAAACCGCATCGGCATGTTGAATACTGGGAGGCTCTGTCAAGATAAAAACTCGTATATTCTGTTGATAAGCCGCTTCAATAAATTGCAAACCCGACCTAAAACTACCAACTAATGCAATGAAACAGCCATGTTCCGCGCCGATTAAATTTCGCGTATCGATGCTTACAAAATCAATGGGGAGGGATTGTGATCCCATGACTTTTTTAGGTTGTATCCATTGAATGAATTCTGTAGACCGGCAGTTTAATTTCAATGTGCCACAAGATTAAAACACGAGCGGCAAAGGGGCTTGTAGCGCTCTACTGCACCTACTAAAACCTGACCTGATTCTTCAGAAAACCGATTTGAAAACTGCGCTAAATTTCCGCAAGAAACGCAAATGGCGTGTACCTTTGTAACGTATTCTGCAATTGCAAGCAACGCGGGCATTGGACCGAATGGGTTACCTAAATAATCCATATCCAAACCGGCACAGATTACTCGGATTCCGCGATTGGCAAGGACCGAGCAAACCTCAACAATTCCCTCATCAAAAAACTGCGCTTCGTCAATGGCTACGATGCGCTCATCAGTAACAATTCCTAAAATTTCAGCAGCCGAAGCAACCATTACCGCAGGGGCAGCCGTTCCTTGATGGCTTACTACATCCTCTTCGCTGTAACGGTTATCGATTTCCGGTTTGAATAAAATCATTTTCTGATTGGCAAACTGGGTTCTTTTCACCCGACGAATTAACTCTTCCGTTTTACCGGAAAACATAGAACCGCAAATCACTTCGACCCATCCGTTGGTTTTATGTCCTGTTGGAAATTGCTCTAGAAACATAGACGTATTGTTTTGAACAAATTTAATTGAATTAAAACTTAGTTTGGGGTGATTAGCAATGAGATAAGCAAGTAAATTTGTTCACACACTTATCTAAATTGTTAATAATATGGACTCGATCGGCAAAAGATTACTTGAAGAAATCAATGAATTCACATCAGGAGCAGGAGATACAAAATCAATAGATCGGGCGATTTCTACCGCCCATGAATTGCTTGAGAACCTGTACATACTACGTTACAAAGCTTACGAAGCGGGTCTTTTTACACCGGTAATAGATGAATTTCCCGAATTCGACCTTGCCGGAGTTAGCGAACCCACGGCCTTGGATTCCGGGGTTGATGAAACACCCTTACACGAACTATTTGAACCTTCAGAACCGGAGGAGCAAGCAACAGAAACCCCAGTGCCCAGCGAAGAGGAACAGGCCGGTACTGAAGCGGTTGATTTAACTAACGTGCCCCTTGAACCTACCGCAACAATAGCGGAAGAAGGGATTCAAGAAGGGGCCTCTGAGGGTCACACAGTGCAGAATAATATCCCCATGGAGCCCACGGCTTCCATGGATTTAACACAATTAGTTTCCCTCTCCTATGGGAAGCACGAGAAAATCGATAAGTTTAACGGAAACTACTCATTAAAAGAAAAAATCACATTCATCAACGAACTCTTCAAAGGTTCAAGTGATTCCTTCGGATCTGCCGTCAAACAAGTAGACTCTTATGCAAGCATTCAAGAATTAATGCCCACCTTGAACTATCTATCTGTTACCAACGAATGGGGCACCGCCAACGAAGATGCATTAAAAAAATTCATCGAAAAAGTGGTAGCTAAGTATGCTTAAATTCGTCTTGCTTCTTTGGGCTTATTGGGTGTTGCTGTCATGTTGGAGTCAACGCAATTTAACATCTGATGCAAAAAATGTCACTGACGTATTATGTTCCCCCCTCATGGAGGGTCGTGGGTATGTGAATGGCGGGTGTAATAAAGCCGGTATTTATCTACTCCGAGAATTTGAGCGTATTGGCTTAGCTCCGTTGAATGGATATGCGAAACAATCCTTTTATATCAACGTAAATCGGTTTCCAGGAGCGTGTAAGATTAAAATACACGGACATAAAAAAGCCCCTGGAATTGACTATTTGATACATCCCAGTAGTGCCTCGTTTCATGGCAAACTATCCTTGATTGGACTGAGTGCCGCTGAAGTGCTATCCCTTCCTTTTAATTCGGCATCTTCGAAGCACGCCATTGCATTTATTCAACCAAAACAAATCTCGAGAGACACCCTACGCATGGTACGAGCAAAATTGGAAAAATTAGCTCGGATGAACGTCCCCGTTGTTGAATATACGCGCGACAAACTAACGTGGAGTGTTTCCTCTGAGCAATTTAAAGCTCCGTACATACACGTGTTCGACACCTCTGAACGAGTGCTTACCAATCCAATGAAAATCAAGCTTGAGGCTGAGTTTGTAGAAAATTATGAGGTCTCAAACATCCTAGGGGTTGTAGCATCGAAACAGCCAAGCGACAGCTTTATTATTGTTAGCGCCCATTACGATCACTTAGGGCGAATGGGAAAGAACACCTACTTTCCTGGAGCGAACGACAATGCTAGTGGTGTGGCCATGTTACTGAGCTTAGCAAAAGAAATACAACAACAACCCCTGCAAAACCACCATGTATTATTCATCGCTTTTGCGGGAGAAGAAATTGGACTTGAGGGCTCGCAATTTTTTGTCGATCAACACATCCTGGGTTCAGATCAAATTTCCTGTGTGCTGAATTTGGACATCATGGGTAGTGGTGAAGAAGGGATTACGGTCGTTAATGGGGCTGTTCACAAAGCACTGTTCCAACGACTTCTTGATTTAAATGAGCTCACACAGTCGGTACCCGTAATTAAACCGAGAGGGAAAGCGGCAAATTCTGACCATTATCCATTTTCGGAGGCTGGAATACCTGCCATTTTTATTTATACAATGGGGCCTAATAAAAACTATCACGACATACATGATAAAGCAGCCGCGTTAAGCTTTGATCGATTTGACCAATTGCATTATTTACTGCTCAGGTTTATCCAATCGTTTTAAGTAACGACGTTGTTCAAGAATTTGGATAAACAGCGTAATGGAGAACACTACGAGCGTCCAAAGCACAGGTTTTACAGACCAATTTCTTGCAATAAAAACAAAAAGAAGGGTTAAAAAGCTGAATACCTGCAGCGTCATCAGCGAAAGCGCAGGAATAATTATTTCTCGTTTTTTGCGTTTAAAAACGTGTAGAAAACTAATGAGATAAAAAGATTGCAGCAGCATATTTACGGTTAAAACCGTTTTGAACTCCTCCCTTCCAATCAATGCGAGCAGACTCGAGATACTTAAAACCCAAACAAACCCCATTACAAAATACATGCTATGGATTTAGGCGGTTTAGGGTGCGAATAATGTAGACCATTGAACCAATTACTCCAAACACTAATCCAGTCATTAACAGATAGGGTGTCTTAAATTCAAAATACGCATCTGCGCGATATCCAATATATCCAAAAATACCCATGAAGGCAATCATTTGAAAGCCTAACGAAGAATACTGCATGAATTTATTTGGCGTATTAGAAGGGTCGGGTTTAGTCATCTAGTGATACGTCCGCCGTAAATGTGGTATGTGCTGAGGGTGATTTCATCACACAAGATCCCTCAAAAATAGCTCCTTCTTGGATAATTAATTTCGTGGTTTGAATGTCTCCATTTATTCGGGCGGTATCATTCAGGGTTAACAAACCCTCCACTGTGATTTCTCCATCCACGGTACCGTGGATCTCTGAATTCACACAAACTAAGTTTCCACGTAATTTGCCGGTAGAACCTATCGTTACTTTTCCGGAACAGGATAGGTTTCCATTCATCTCTCCCTCTAACATAAAATTAGAGTCAGAAACAACATCCCCCGTTAATTCGGTTCCAGCAACAATTCTATTCGTATCGGTGCTCTCCTCGTACTGGGAAGTGCTATTAAAAAAGTCTTTTCTTTTTAACATTGAATCAGTAGTTAAGATCGTAAAATGTCTTATATCCTTCAAAGTTATCGGATTCAATCAACTTTTTCAAATTTTCTTGACTAATTATTAAGATTTTATTATTTTGAAAATCTCCTAAAATATCTATGGAAGCCTTGTAAAGATTAAGATAATCCATAGCCAGTGTGCTATTTTTAAAGTCCGCCACAAGGACCATTTTTGTTTCTTTAGTACTTAACGCACTGGTTACTTTCAACTTATTTTTCTTAAATGATTTGGAGGTAAAATCAGAAACGGAAGCTTTTAACTCATCGAAATCCTCCTCTTCGTCTAACAAAACCATAATAAATTGGGTTACAGAGTCATTATAGACAAAAATCCCATTAGATTTTGCTACATATGGCTCAAATACCGAAACTCCCTTTTCTAGGATGGCTAGTAATTCTTTGGCTCGAATGGCTTGTGGAGTTCCGGGTTTTTCTTCAATAATATTGGTGAGCATAGGAATCAATGAGCTTTTATCAGAGGTTAATTGTCCTTTAGCCAACACATTTAATAGTAAGTATTCCGCGCGGTATGCATTTGATTTATCTGCTTGAAGCACCTTATCAGTAAGGTCAAATGCCAACTTATAGTTTAGCATCTCATATTCGTGAAGTACGGTTAAGTACTCCTTTTCTGCTATCACTCTATTTTCTTTTAGCTTTTCGAAAAACGCAGGATCTAACAAATAATTTGCTGCGTCAGATTTCGGATAATGTAACAAAATATGGGTTTTGTATGGCGTTTCTTTTCCGGAAGACTCGTTTATTTTATACAACTGATAAGCTGCTGATAAATCTGTTACATTTCGTGTTTCTTCCGATAAGATACGTTCGAATTGTTCGGAGGCCAACGAAGGCTCCTCTAATAAGTCTTTATATAGGGAACCTGCGGTGTAACGCGCATCGATTTCACGAAGAACCGATGCCGTATAGGCACTGTCACTTAGCGGTAAACGATTTCTCATCGTTTCCACATCCAAGGTGTCATCGGTTGCGCTTGCTGTTTGGATAGCCGCAGTGGAATCGCCTGTTGGATCAATCGCGAAGGGATCCGTGGCCATGCTGAATTTCGAAGATCGACGCCAATCATCCTCATTAATACGGTCACCCCATTGTTTTCTAAACTCATCGTAACCCTCTTGTTTTAATTTGGGATTATTGAAAACCCATTTATCTCCTGCTCCAGACTGTGAACCCCCTTGCGCTTGCTCTTGTAAGGCGCGCAATTTCGCAGCTTCTAATTCTTTACGTTGTTGGGCTTCTTCCTTTAATTGTTTAATAACTTCTTTAATGAATGCCGTTTGCGCTTTATTCTCCATTTTGGCAATGCGCTGAACGCTATCTTCATGGATAGCGATTTCCATGGCAGATACTAAATTCGATAATTTAGAGGCCTTTGTTCTGATGAACTCACCATTGGGGTAACCTTCTGGCATGTTTGTGGCACAGGAATCATAGTATTTTTGAGCCGACAAATAAGATTTTTCTGTGTATGCTAAATCCCCTAGTTTTTCGTATGATAGTGCTTTCTGCCGTTTATTCTTTGTGGAATAAAATGCCGCTCTGGTGTAATAGACCTTAGCCATGGAAGTATTCCCTCTGGAGTATTCCAATTGAGCCTTAGCGAAATAAATCTGGTCTTTATACCCCGCGTTTTTTTCATCCCTCAACATTCGTTCTAGCATCTTTACATCTCGTTCCGAAGTGCCCAATACTGCACAGGTCAATTTCGCATTGAAACTAACGTCGTATGTCGCTGCAGGAGAAATTGCATGTTTAAAGGAAATCAATGCCGAATCAACGCGATTGCTACTCAAATAAAGCTGGCCTAAAATAAAGGAAAGCCTAGATTTCTCTCGTTTGGTTCTGCACGTATTAACGGCCATGGTTAGGGGGAACAATGCTTCTTGTGCCTGTTTTTTACGCATAAATAAATCTGCCCTTGTTTTATAAATTTCAAATTGAATCTCATCATTCATCTCTGGCTTGAAGTCATCTGCATTTTTATCTTTTACTTTTGTTTTACTAAACTTTTGAAAAAAGGACTTCTTTTTTTGCTGTAAGGCCTCATCTTGCAGTTCATCCAGGATGGTAAGGGCCTCTGTTAACCTATTTTCTTCGATATAAATTTTTGCAATCCACAACTCAGATAAATATTTCGATGGATCTTTTTGAAAAAATCGTTTTACAAATTGGAAGTTTTTGAGTGCTTTTTCAAAATCGCGGCGATAATAATAGGCCTTACCGATAGTAAGCCAGTTTTCATCTATCCAAGGATTATATTCGGCCTCTTTCGGGCTATCCGCAGAGGGCATGGAATGATTTCTAATAACTTTGGTGCACTTAACCACCGCTGTATCGATCGCTGCGTGCATTGATTTCGATTCTTCTTCACTGGGAATGGGCTGAATACTCAACCAATCATAAAAGTCCTCTGTACGGTTTTTTTCATAACTGTTAATGCCCATGGTTAGTAATTCATTCGCGTTGAAATACCCGTTATATTTCGCGGTCATTCCATGATACGTCCGGTTCAAAAAGGCATCCTTGTTGGTTGAACAAAACACCAAGAAAATCGGAGATAATAACAGTACTGCCTTGATGTATGGATATATTATTTTCTTCATTCGTGCGCGCGAGTTAACGTAACTTCTCGCCTTTTATTGTTTCTTAAGCAATGTTGGTAAACACTTGTTGTATGTCGTCATCGTCTTCGATTTTATCCAACATTTTCTCAATGTCTATGAGTTGTTCCTCAGAAAATTCAACCGGTGATGTTGGGATGCGCTTTAAGCTGGACTTTTGCACTTCAATTTGCATGTCTTCCAATGCTTTAGCAAGGGTTCCAAAAGACGTGTAATCCCCATATAGGATAATCATATCCGCTTCCACTTCAATGGATTCACAGCCGGCATCAATGAGCTCCAACTCTAACATTTCGGGATCAAGGGAGTCGGATTTACCTATTTCGAACACGCTTTTTCTGGCGAACATGAACTCCATAGATCCATTAGGCACTACACTTCCTCCAGACTTATTAAAATATGATTTCACATTTGCAACCGTTCGTGTGGGGTTGTCCGTGGCACATTCTACATAAACCAGGACGC
This sequence comes from Flavobacteriales bacterium, assembly GCA_947500755.1. Taxonomy (GTDB): domain Bacteria; phylum Bacteroidota; class Bacteroidia; order Flavobacteriales_D; family Crocinitomicaceae; genus UBA952. The sequence continues at coordinate 27,646 of CANMTO010000009.1, read as the reverse complement.
CATGGGGACCTTTTCCCTCGTAATTAACTTCTGTAAACGACGCGATATCTTTTTGCGCCGCGCGCTTAATTGCCGATTCAATGTTGTCTTTCGGCATGTTCTCAGACTTCGCGTTCTGAATCGCCGTTCGCAATTTAGCATTGGTTGTTGGGTCCATCCCCCCTTCTTTGGCCGCCATCGTTATGGCTTTACCTAATTTAGGAAATATCTTGGACATCTTGTCCCAACGTTTTTCCTTTGCTGCTCTTCGGTATTCAAATGCTCTTCCCATAGTACTGTGATGTGATACAAAGGTAAGACAATCCGCACAAATTTTCAAACAAACTAGTGCTGTGTCAATACCGCTGTGATGTAATTCAATACCGGTTCTTTTCCACTTGCAGAAGTGGCGGAGGTGGTAAAAACGGGTGGGATTTCCTCCCACGTTTTCAACAGTTCTTTATTATACTTGGCTAAATTCCTATTTAATTCTGCACTGGAAAGTTTGTCAATTTTAGTGAACACCATAGCAAAGGGAACATGGTTTTCACCGCACCAGTTGATAAATTCTAAATCAATCATTTGGGGGTCTAGCCGAGAATCCAAGAGCACAAAGACCAAGGTAAGCGAAGTTCGTTTTAACAAGTAATCAGAAATGATTTTCTGAAACTTATCCCGTTGGTTTTTAGAAACCTTGGCATAACCATATCCAGGAAGATCCACTAAATACCATTTTTCATTCACGATGAAATGGTTTATTAGCTGTGTTTTCCCTGGGGTTCCCGATGTTTTGGCTAAACTCTTATTGCCCATTAGCATATTAATCAGGGAAGACTTTCCAACATTTGATCGCCCGATGAATGCAAACTCCGGAAGTTCCGTATCTGGGCACCCTTTGTAGTCAGCACTTGAAATTAGGAATTCAGCGGTTTTTATTTTCATGTTCCAAAGGTAAACTTTAGATTGGGCTTGAACAAAATTGTTGTTCTCTTGTTTGTAAAATATGGCATTCTATAAAATTCGAGATGTTGAAATCTTAACCGGTATAAAAGCACATACCTTGCGCATCTGGGAGCAGCGGTATGGAGTTCTTGTTCCGGAACGGACGGAAACTAAAATTAGAACGTATACCGACGAAGAACTTGTATACCTCTTAAATATTCGAATGTTAATTGACCACGGCATGAAAATCTCACGACTTTCTGAATTTTCGCCCACAGAGATTCGAGCCAAGGTTGCTGAAATCAAGCTTAAAACACCTGCGGGTAGCGCCCAAGAAAAACTCATTGTCTCGCTCGTTGAAATGGACGAGGCTCTTTTTCACGGAACATTAAATGAACTCATTAATGCAACCTCGTTGGAAGAAACGTTCCGGCAGTGTCTAATTCCTTTTTTTGACCGCATTGGTATTATGTGGCTTAGTGGGTCTATTAATCCAGCCCAAGAACATTTTATTTCGAATTTGGTGCGTCAAAAAATTGTTTCTGAGGTAGACAAACTAAAGGTTCCTGAAGACCGCGAAAACCCTGTCATGTTGTATTTGCCAGAACACGAATGGCATGAAATAGGGTTGTTGTTTTATCATTATTTATTGCGGAGTCAAGGAGTTTACTCCTTATATTTAGGTCAGAGCTTGCCCTATGAGTCGGTGGTATCAAGCATTGAAAAAGTTCAGCCGCGATGTGTGATTAGTTCTTGGTTGACCTCTGTAGAGGAGGGATTCATCCGTGGCTATTTTTCTCAATTACGCCGACAATTTCCAGAATTATTAATGATTGCGGGCGGTGCTCAACTTGGAATTCACCACGCGTCAATCAATAATTTAGTTACTCCATTACAGCACGCAGAAGATTTAATCAAATTGATTAAATCACCACATTTACAATCTTCCCCGGTACAACAATAAATTTCTTTGGTACTTTACCCTCGATCCACTTTACAGTTTCGGGTTGGGATAAAATGGCCGCTTGAATTTCCTCGATTGTCAACGCCATTGGTAATGTTACCTTAAAACGCATCTTTCCATTGAAAGATACGGGGTACTCATACTCAGATTCAATAAGATAATCAGGATTAAATTCCGGATACGTAACCTCATATAGCGAACCAGGTTCATGGCCTAGTTTCTCCCAAATTTCTTCCGTAATGTGCGGTGCATAGGGGGAGAGTAAGATCGTTAGTTGTTCTAAAATTTCGCGATAATTACCTTTTACCTCTGTCAATTCATTCACACATATCATAAAATTGGAAACCCCCGTATTAAAAGAAAAACGGTCTAAATCTTCTCGTATCTTCCGAATGGTCTTGTGTAAGATTTTAAAGTGCTCCTTAGTTGGTGTTGTTTCATTCACTTCAAATGAACCATTGAGGTGAAATAAACGCCAATATTTTTTCAAAAACCCATGAACTCCCGTTATTCCTTTGGTGTCCCATGGTTTACTTTGCTCCACCGGACCTAGAAACATCTCATACATCCGTAGGGTATCTGCTCCAAACCGATCAACTAACTCATCCGGTGTTTGAACGTTATATTTTGACTTTGACATTTTTTCTACCTCGTATCCACACAGGTAAACTCCGGAGGGCTCTAATAAAAACGTCGCATCCTTATATTCACTTCGCCAAGCTTTGAATCCTTCAAGGTCCAATTCATCGTTATTTACGAGTGAAATATCCACATGGATTGCCGTGGTTTCATAGCCATCTTTCATTCCTGCACTCACAAAGGTTTGTTGTCCAACGACCCGATAGACGAAGCTACTTCTTCCTAAAATCATCCCTTGATTTATCATCTTCTTGAAGGGCTCATCAAAAGGTACCACTCCAATATCGTGTAAGAATTTACACCAAAAACGCGCATACAACAAATGACCCGTAGCATGCTCTGCTCCCCCCATATATAAGTCAACATTGCCCCAATAAGAAATCTTTTCAGGCGATGCTAAGCATTGATCATTCGTTGGGTCAAGATATCTTAAAAAATACCATGAACTCCCCGCCCAGCCTGGCATAGTAGATTTTTCATACTCATACACTTCGTTAAACTTCCAATGAGTAGCTCTACCAAGTGGCGGGTCACCATCTTCGGTAGGTAAATATTTATCCACTTCCGGTAAATCTAAGGGTAATTGATCTGCAGGAATTAGGTAAGGGGTATCTCCTTTAAAATATACTGGAATTGGTTCACCCCAATAACGCTGTCGGCCGAAGACCGCGTCACGAAGTCTATAATTAATTCGTTTTGAACCATGTCCATGTTCTGAAATAGCTGAAATCATTCGCTGAACACCCTCCAGCACTGATAATCCATCGAGGAAGTCAGAATTGATTATAGTTCCTGTTTTCTCAGTCCAAGCTCCCAGGTTAAAATCATGAGCAGCGGAAGGACGTATAACTTGCTTGATCGCTAAAGAAAAATAGGTGGCAAATTTATAATCTCGTTCATCATGCGAGGGAACCGCCATAACGGCACCTGTTCCATAACCAACCAAGACATAATCGCCAATCCAGATTGGAATCGGTTCCTTGGTAAAGGGGTGGGTGGCATATGATCCGGTAAAAACACCCGATATCGTGTTTACATCGGCCATGCGTTCGCGCTCACTTCTGTTTTTCGATGTAGAGACATACGTTGCAACAGCTTCACTCTGTTCATCTGTCGTTAATTGGGTTACTAGCTCGTGTTCTGGAGCCAATGTAAGAAACGAAACCCCAAACAAGGTGTCAGGCCGCGTGGTAAATACTTCAATGGATCCCTCATGATTTAGCAACGGAAAATGAACGGAAGCCCCCTCGCTTCTGCCAATCCAATTTCGTTGAGTCTCTTTAATGCTATCAAACCAATCGAGGTGATCCAATCCATCCAATAATCGTTGAGCATACGCGGTTATTCGCATACTCCATTGCTTTAAAAGTTTGCGTTCTACGGGATGGCCGCCGCGTTCAGACAACCCGTTCACCACCTCATCATTCGCCAAGACTGTCCCTAGCGCAGGACACCAATTTACATAGGATTCTCCAAGATAGGCTAAGCGAAAGTTCATTAATATTTCCTGTTGTTTTTGGGCTGTAAAAGCTACCCATTCGGTAGCTGAAAATGGAGTAATTTCAGTCTCTAAACCTCCATGCAAAGCGCTCAATGAAACCGCAGATAAGCCCTGTTGCTCAAATTCCTTAATTAACTCATCAATTGACGCTGCTTTATTCGTTGTTGGATTATACCAACTATTGAATAATTGGATAAAAATCCATTGTGTCCATTTATAATATGCCGGTGAGGACGTTCGAATCTCTCTGGACCAATCGTAATTAAATCCAAGTTTATCTAATTGTTCGCGATATCGTTCTATGTTCTCTTGGGTCGTTTTGGCTGGATGCTGACCCGTTTGTATCGCATATTGTTCTGCGGGCAGACCGAAGGAATCATACCCCATCGGATGAAGTACATTAAAGCCTGTATGTTTTTTATACCTCGCGAAAATATCCGAAGCAATGTATCCTAAGGGATGTCCTACATGTAATCCAGCACCAGATGGATAGGGGAACATATCTAAGACATAATATGGAGGTTTTGTTGAGGTTTCTTCAACGCGGTAGGTTTGATTAATCTTCCAGAAATGTTGCCATTTCTTTTCAATCTCTTGAAAGCGATATTCCATGGGTGAATTTATGGCACAAAGATACAAAAAGCCCTTTTAAGGATGATCAAGGAGATTCCCTAATGCAAACAATAATAAGCCTGGGTCTAATGGGAGTACCATGGGCTGTTTCCAGTTTTTCATGAGCATAAACCAAGAAAAGAGGCTAAAAAAAGCCGCTCCTAAGCCCCAATGAGGCACCCAAAACCAGGTTAGGGCACTGAGTAAAAAAATGAAACTAAGCAACATCCAGCGCAACACATACCAAGGAATAACTTGTGGTAAGGTACCGAGCGAAGGAGGGTCTATATGGCGGTCTTTAACATCGGAAGAAATGGCTAAAACCATGAACAGCAGAAAAAGAACGGCTGCCTTTAAGAGCCATGAGCTTCCCCCGGTCTCGTTACATGCACTGATCATTATTAAGGTCCAACTCAGTGCAATAATAGGTGTTTTGATGCGAGGAATCTCTCTTAGCCAAGGATAAAAAAAACTTAATAAAATCAAGGGAAATAAAATGAGAAATGGAATCTTGTAATGGCTGAGGCTCAGAATTAGAAAAAAGACGAGCGCTAAACTCAAATAAATCCATATAGTTCTGGGTGTTCTTGGAATTACGTAATATATAAACACGGAAAAACCTATGGCCAAACAATACCAGGGCTCGGAAGTTTGGTCTAAGGAATATGCCAATAAAAAGGCGGAGAACCCTAAGAATAGTGATTCAATCTTGGATTGCATGAAAAATTTGATCAACAGTAATTCCGGAAATACACGTGCACTCCTGTTGGGATGCACAACGCGGGCAGAACGGATCTTTCACCAATGCCATGGAGCGCATTCCTAATGGTTTCCAACGACCTGGATGAATTGGTGTGCGGACGGAAAAAAGACCGATGGCCTTTACATTCATGAGTCCTGCCAAATGAAGCGGACCTGTGGAGCATGCAACAAGGGCATGAGCATTGCTAATCAAAGCAATCAACTCACGCAACGAACATTTACCACATAAGTTTTCAAGCCCCGGAATACCCTCAAAAGCATCTCCTATTCGGTCTCCTTCCGATGCTGTACCCGTAATTAATATGCGTAAGTTGGCCTGAGAAAGCACACGTGCGAGCGCTGTATAACGCGACAAGGGATATTCTACCGCACTTCCTTGCGACAAGGGGTGTAACACAACATAGCCAGCATCGAGCGTGCTCATTACTTTGGGAACAGAAAAACTCGATTCAACAGCCTGAATTGCTTCAAAAGAGGGAAGCGCTTGAAGGCCCAATGGTAAAAGCAAATTAAAATTGAGTTGCGCTTCGTGAAGTGGTGAATTTTTTCGTGTGAATGGCACGCGGACATTACAGGTAAACCAATGAAACCATCGATGGCTTGTTCCAATTCGGTAGGGGATTCCTGCTTTCCTTGCCCATGAAGCAACCTGTTTATTCGGAAAAACGTGAAGAATGACATCGCCTTGTAGTAAGGTGTTTCGGATTACATCCGATGCTATCTCAAGGTCTTCTAAGATTAAAATCTCATCTACGGGATTAAAACACTGAACCACCTCGTTGGTATAACGTTTGCAAAGAAATACAAGTGTAGATTGTGGGAACTTAGCTTTAATCCAAGTGCAAAGTGGTAAGGTTAGTGCCACGTCACCAATGCTATCGGTGCGAGAAATAATAATTCGAGGGGTATTATTTATGTTCACGTTTCAATCGTTGGACTTCTTTATATTTAAAAAAATTGGAAGCGGCGCTAATCCGAGCAATATGAAAACCCGCCATCCCGTCTAAAAACCCAAATTTAAATAGATACATAGCGATAAAGCGAAAAACGGCACTCAACATTGGTTTACCCCAATACACCTTTTTGCCTTCAAGTACATACTTTGTTGCCGTGAGGGAAGAATAGTAGTCTGCTCGTTGTCGGTGTTGTTCGTGCGAGAAATATGAATAATGATTTAAATGTCCTTTCAACAATACTGGAGTAATCTCCGCAGGAATCATTAGTGTTTCGTGAACAATATCGCCTTCCCACCCATAGTCCTTGGGGAATAATCGAATCTTAACATCTGGATACCACCCTGAATGATAAATCCAAGTTCCGCAATAATTGGTTAAGCGATTCAGGGAAAATACTCCGTGGGGATACTGTTGTTTTAACGCTAGTATCTCGTTGGATAATTCTGGGGAAATTTCCTCATCGGCATCAATGGACAGAATCATGTCGTAGGTAGCCTGTTGATTTAAGCAATTTTTCTGCTGCGCATAACCCAACCATGGCTGCGTAAAAAACTTAACCCCTTTTTCCAAACAAATTTCTTGGGTGCGATCCGTAGACCCAGAGTCCATTACCAAAATTTCATCTGCTATATCGCGTAAAGAATCTATACAGCGTGCAATATTTCGCTCTTCATTAAGTGTGATAATCGCTGCGCTAATCTTCATGGGTTATTTAACTCGAATTCGGTCTCCCACGCGTATCATATTTCCTGCCCCTGGATTTAGTTTTTTTAATTGCGCAAGGGAAAGCCCATACCGTACTGCTATTTTACTTAAGGTGTCTCCCGCCTTTACGGTATAATATTTTTTGGGTGTAACAGGTTTTACCGGACTAACCGGTGCCGGGGTAATCGTATTTATCTCCTTTAAGGTAAGGCGCTGCCCTACATAAACATTGGATGTTTGAAGCGCATTCCATTCCATTAATTGATCGGTAGAGACGCGATATTTCTGAGCAATGGTTGTGAGGGATTCCCCTGCCTTTACCTTGTGAAACCCATATTGCCCAGAGGATGAGTCGGGCAAAGAGGCTTGTACTTCTAGAGCGCTCGTGTCAGGAGTGAAGGGATTTATTGATTGGGTTGGATTTTCTATGAAGTACAAAGAATCTTCCGAGCCAACCAATAATAAAATTTTATCCAAAGGACCAGTTACACAGCGCTTTTTAATAGATGGTGGTATATACTCCGTTTTATAAATCGGATTTAAGTCTTTAATTTGTTGAAGATTCCAATCTAATGCATTGGCGATGGTCTTCATGTGTAATCCGCGTTTCAAGCACATCGTATCCAATTGAGCGTTATGGATTTTTGCTGGGGCGGGCATCAAGTTATGTTCTGCATGGTAGGTCATAAGGTATGCGGCGGCAATAAAAGTTGGCACATATCCTTGGGTTTCACTCGGTAAGCTAGACCTAATCGCCCAATATGATCGTTGGTTGCCCGAGCGTTGAATTGCTCGGTTTATCGTGCCCGGCCCTGCATTGTATGCAGCCAATGCTAAATTCCAATCCCCATAAATACCGTACAATTTTTTTAATAACCTGCATGCCGCATCGGTTGCTTTTTGAGGATCCATTCGCTCATCGATGTATGAGTTTTCTTCAAGCCCATAATACAATCCGGTTCTATACATGAACTGCCACAAGCCAAGCGCCCCAGCCCGAGATTTCACTTGCGGACGCAAACCGCTTTCGATACACGCTAAATATTTTAATTCCAACGGCAGGCCATATTCGGCTAATTTCTCTTCAAATAAATCAAAATAAAGGGCCGATCTTCCCAATATGATTTTCACAAAAGACCGCCTGTTTTCAGCAAAAAACCGGATAGAAGAGAGGGTAATAGCGTTACAATCAAAACCAAAAGGGCTTTGATTATTCATTTGATTTAATCGGGTACAATATACCTCATCGCTGAACAGAGGTATGGTTGCCGGCTCATAATTAAGGGCTTTAATGATTGAATCCGAGTATTTTGTGTTTGCGTAATCTGCGTAGAAAAAATTCAAGGATTGTTCTACGGTATTTAAAAAATGATCGGGGTTGAGTGTATCATTTGGATTATTTAAGTAGGGGTTTTTCTGCCCAAATCCATAAAAGGATAGCACGATGAATAGATGCCCCGCGGCAATCCTAAGCTGAAGTCTTTTCCACCAATTCAGTTGCATAGAATAATTCTTTTTCCCGAAATAGATCGGTCATTAATTGAACACCAAATGGCAAGCCATTTGAATGTGTTCCGAGCGGGACACTGATCGCGGGATTCCCCGTTAAATTAGCATGCACCGTAAAAACATCTTGCAAGTACATTTCAATCGGATCCTTAACCTCGCCAAGCTTAAAGGCCGAGGAAGGCGTTGTAGGCATTACCAAACAATCTATCTGAGTAAATATTTCACGTGTCTTATCTTGCAACAATCTTCTCACTTGCTGACCTTTTCTATAATAGGTGTCGTACTGCTCATTTGATAAAACAAACGTTCCGGTCATGATTCTGCGTTTAACCTCTTCACCAAACCCTTCATTTCTAGAACGAATATAGGTGTCTTCTACCCCTTCAGCCACCTGCGATCGATGTCCATAATGTACGCCATCGAAGCGCGCAAGGTTGGAGGACGCCTCTGCAGTGGTCAGTACATAATATACAGGAACCACAAAATCCATATAAGGAAAGGAAAACTCCGCTACGGTGTGTCCCGCTTTCCGAAGCGAATCCAATAAGGTATTCAAGGCGGATTTTACTTCCGTATCTAATCCTGGATGGTTCAAGTATTCGCTTAGCACACCAAAACGTATTGGAACTGTTGGGATTGCACCCGCATCGATTGGTTGTGAAGAACTGGTAGAATCCATCGGATCATTTCCTGCCATTATTTGGTACAATAGGGCAGCATCGCTTACATTGGTGGTAAAGGTTCCAATTTGGTCAAACGAAGAGGCGTAGGCAATCAAGCCATACCGGCTAATCCTTCCATAGGTTGGCTTAAGACCATATGTTCCGGTCCATGAGGCAGGCTGACGCACTGAGCCTCCGGTGTCGCTACCTAGAGAAACGGTACACAAACCAGCGGAAACCGCGACTGCCGAACCTCCCGAAGATCCACCAGGGACATAATCCGGATTAATTGCATTGCGTACTGGACCATACGCGGATTTTTCATTAGAGCTCCCCATCGCGAATTCATCACAATTCAATCGGCCCAAAATAATTGCATCTTCGTCAATTAACCGCTGTATCGCCGTAGCCGTGAATAGCGACTCGAATCCTTCTAAGATGCGCGAGGAAGCGGAAACTTTATGGTTTATATAACACAAGTTGTCTTTAATTCCCACAAAGGTGCCGGCTAGTTTACCCGCATTCCCTTGCGCAATTTTCTCTTGAATTATTAGGGCTGCTTCACGTGAAGACTTTTCAAAAACCTCTAGATAAGCATTTAAATGTTTATTGGATTCGATTTGAATCAAATAATGTTCAAGTATATCCATGAGGGATGTACCCGACGTTACAGCCGATTTGTTTTCTTGAATCGAATTAAACATGGACTACTTCTCTTCGATTTGTTTTTCGCTTGAGGCAGTAGATTTATTCTCTTCGTTTTTAGAAGCGTCTTTAAATTCCTTAATTCCTTGGCCTAGGCCTTTCATAAGTTCTGGAATTTTCTTTCCTCCAAACAACAATAATACAATAAGCAGAATCAGAATGATATGACCCACTGAAAAGAGCTGTGCGTGTTGGATTTCTTGCATACTAAGAATGTTTTGAAACAAAGGTACGGAATTCTAATTCAAATAGGCAATGCATTAAAGCTTTCTTGCAACTTCAACTTCTTCGTATGCCTCTACTAAATCTCCAATTTGGATGTCATTAAACTTATCGATATTCAATCCACATTCGTAGTTATTCTTGACTTCCTTCACGTCATCCTTAAAGCGTTTGAGAGATCCAAGCGTTCCGTTATGAATCACAATGCCATCACGAATTACCCGAACCTTAGCAGAGCGTTTGATGATTCCATCGACTACATAACATCCTGCGATAGTTCCAACTTTAGTAATATCGAATGTTTCACGAATTTCAGCAGTTCCCGTTACTTTTTCTTCAATATCCGGAGATAACATTCCCTCCATCGCCGCTTTAATTTCTTCAATGGCCTTGTAGATAATGGAGTAAAGGCGGATGTCGATTTGTTCCGTTTCTGCTAATTTTCGTGCACCAACGGTTGGTCGCACCTGGAATCCGATGATAATAGCGTCAGATGCCGAGGCTAAGTTAATGTCAGCCTCAGAAATTGCTCCAACTCCTTTGAGTACTATATTTACTTGAATTTCTGGGGTTGATAAATTTTGTAAGGCATCAGAGAGGGCTTCGATCGACCCGTCTACATCCCCTTTAACAATAATATTCAACTCTTTGAAGTCACCAATCGCTAAACGGCGTCCAATTTCATCGAGTGTGATGTGTTTATTCGTACGAAGGCCCTGTTCCCTATATAATTGTTCTCGCTTGGCAGCAAGCGCTTTGGCTTCTTTTTCATCATCCAATACGTGAAATTTATCTCCTGCACTTGGAGCTCCGTTGATTCCTAAAATCGATAGCGGTTGCGCTGGTCCCGCAACTTTCAAGACTACTCCGAGTTCATCATGCATCGCTCTTACGCGACCGTAATGTCTACCTACAAGAACCACATCTCCAATCCGCATGGTACCCGCCTCAACTAAGATGTTGGTAACATACCCTTTTCCTTTGTCCAACGACGATTCAATTACTGTTCCAACCGCGTTTTTATTCGGATTTGCCTTGAGCTCTAACATTTCTGCTTCCAGCAAGACCTTGTCTAGCAATTCAGGGATATTTAGTCCTTTTTTCGCGGAAATTTCCTGCACCTGATATTTTCCACCCCAATCTTCTACCAAAATATTCATTTGGGATAATTGTTCGCGGATTCGGTCAGGATTTGCACCCGGCTTATCAATTTTATTGATGGCAAAAATCATGGGTACATTTGCGGCCTGCGCATGAGAGATGGCCTCTTTTGTTTGTGGCATGACATCGTCGTCTGCAGCAACAATAATAATTGCAAGGTCAGTGACTTGAGCTCCTCGAGCACGCATTGCGGTAAAGGCTTCGTGACCTGGCGTATCTAGGAAGGTCATTTTACGATTATCTTTTAGCGTTACCGAGTAGGCACCAATATGTTGGGTAATCCCTCCAGCCTCACCGTCAGTTACGTTTGCGTTTCGTATTCTATCTAATAGCGAAGTTTTACCATGATCCACGTGCCCCATCACCGTAATAATAGGGGGCCTAGAAACTAATTCTGTCGGTAAGTCTTCTACCGTTAGCACGGCATCTTGAACTTCAGCGCTAATAAACTCTGTTTCAAAACCAAATTCGTCGGCAACAATTTGAATTGTTTCAGCATCTAAACGTTGATTAATCGATGCAAAGATCCCTAAAGACATGCAGGCAGAAATAACCTGTGTGGGCTGTACGCTCATCATACTTGCTAATTCTGAAACGGTCACAAACTCTGTAAGTTTGAGAATCTTATCGTCTAGTTCTGCAGCAATCATTTCTTCTTGACGGCGCTGGGCTACATTATCTCTTTTAATTCTTCGATTCTTGGAGGACTTAGATTTGGACCCTTGACCGGACAGACGAGCGAGGGTTTCTTTAATTTCCTTTTGAATGTCGTGTTCAGATATTTCCTTTTTTTCCGCCTTAAAGACACCCGGTTTCGCAGGTTGCGGTTTTGCTCCGGGAGGAGGAGTTTCTACCTTCTTTATACGTTTGCGTTTGCGTTTTTCTTCTTCTGCGGCAGCACTCGAGGCACTCGATTTAGGACGCTCAACTGGTAAATCAATTTTACCTAGGACGGTAGGCCCCGTCAATACGGTACGTACGGTTTTATGGGTTTCAATCACCGGAGCGGCAGGTTTTTCTTCAACCTTGGGCTCTAATGGTTTTGGAGCCTCAATCTCAGGTTCGGGCAAAACAACTTCAGGCTTTTTCTTTGGCTTTAAGGCCTCCAAATCTATTTTTCCTACCACATTCACATGTGGCTCATTTGATTTTGGCTTAACTGTTTCGGGTTCCAAAACCGCACGTTTAATTTCTTCTAAATTAATATCATCGCCATCCTCGTCCTCCGCTTGCTTTTGTTGAATGAACGGTGTTTCTTGGCGCGTATCTCTGAGTGAAATCGATTCCTTTTTTTCTTTTTGAGCCGTGCCTTTCGCCTGTTCTTTCAAGGTTTGGTCGGCTGCAAATTCGGTACACAATAACTGAAAATGCTCTGGGTCTAATTTCGTATTTGGATTAGAGTCAATCGTTATGCCTTTAGAGCCTAAAAATTCCACTAACGTTGGCAATCCAACATTTAATTCACCTGCTGCTTTTCCTAAACGAATGGGTTTCCCTGCCATAATATTATTCCCTAATGTATTTCAAAATTATTCAAATTCTGCATTCAAAATTTTGAATACCTCTTCAATTGTTTCTTTTTCTAAATCGGTACGTTTAACCAATTCTTCAATATTCATTTCAAGTACAGACTTCGCAGTATCGCAACCGATGGTTTTTAATTCATCAATAATCCACCCGTCTATTTCATCTGCAAATTCTTCTAAATCAACGTCTTCCACATCCACTTCTCCATCGCGATACACGTCAATTTCGTAACCCGCTAATTTACCGGCCAGCTTAATGTTGTTTCCACCCCGACCAATAGCTAAAGAAACTTGATCTGGTTTTAAAAACACTTTCACACGTTTTTCTTCTTCATCGATTTCCATGGACGTTATTTTCGCGGGAGACAATGCTCGTTGAATAAGCAGCTGATTATTCGACGTATAATTAATCACATCAATGTTCTCATTGCGCAGCTCTCTAACGATTCCATGAATTCTGCTTCCTTTCATTCCGACGCATGCCCCTACTGGATCAATACGGTCATCATAGGATTCAACCGCTACTTTAGCGCGTTCGCCGGGCTCACGAACAATCTTTTTAATGGTAATTAAGCCATCAAATACCTCTGGAACCTCCAATTCAAACAAACGCTCCAAAAACTCTGGGGCTGTTCTCGAGAGAATAATCACTGGAGTACTATTTCGCATGTCTACTTTTGAAACTACGGCTCGCACTGTTTCTCCTTTTTTGAAGAAATCTGACGGAATTTGTTCCGATTTCGGCAAAATAAGCTCGTTGTGATCGTCGTCCATTACTAGGATTTCTTTCTTCCAAACTTGGTATACTTCGCCGGTAACAATTTCTCCTACGCGCTCCTTGTATTTTTTGTATAAATGATCTTTTTCCAATTCAAGAATTCGAGAAATCAGATTTTGACGTAATGAAAGCACGTTTCGACGTCCAAAATCCATAAACTTAAATTCTTCGGTTACCTCTTCTCCAATTTCGAAATCTGGTTCTATTTTAATGGCATCAGAATAGGCGATTTCTGTATTTGGATCTTCCACTTCACCGTCATCAACGATCTCCTTATTTAGGAAAATCTGTACATCACCTTTCTCAATGTTCACAATTACATCGATATGTTCATCGGTATTGAACTTCTTTTTCAGCATGGCCCGAAATACATCTTCAAGCACATGTTGCATGGTTTGCTTATCAATGTTTTTAAGCTCTTTAAACTCGGAAAAGGATTCAACTAAATCAATACTATTCATTGGTTTTTATTTAAAGGATATTACACGTTTTATTTCTTTTATTTCTTTCGCAGGGATGGTAAATTCTTCTGCTATAAGTTCATTTTTATTCTTTTCGTTTTTAACGATTCGTTCTATCGATACTAAAAAACTATCGGCACTAAATGACTTTAATGTCCCTTCAATTTGTACCCCGTCTGTTTTTAGAAAGGTCAAGCGGCGACCTGTATTCTTGACAAACTGTTTGTGATGGCGTAAGGGTCGATCCATACCCGCAGAGGAAACGTTCAGTTCAAAATCCACGGTTTCTCTATCCAGGTTATGCTCAACGTTCCGTGAAACAGAAATACAATCCTCAATAGAAACACCGCCATCTTCTCTATCCAATTCAATACTGATCACATTTCGCGTTGAAATAGATAATTCCACAATAAAAAGCCCTCTATTCAATTCCTGAATACGTTCTTCCGCTAATTTTAACACTAACTTTTTGTCAATCATAGTAAAAAAAGAGGGGACTTCCGTCCCCTCATTATCATTTAACCTAAAACAAAGGTAGGTTAATTATAAGAAACTTCCAAATCAAAAATTCGCATTAATTTTGAGGCATGTTAATTGAACTCAACGACACCATTGTATCGGCAGAAATTTTCAAGCGAAAATTTGTCTGTGATTTAGCCTCTTGTAAAGGTGCCTGCTGCGTTGAGGGCGATGCGGGTGCGCCACTAACTTCAGAAGAAGTAATCCAAATTTCAGAACACCTTGAGCACATTAAACCCTACATGCGCCCGGAAGGTCTTGCGGCAATTGAACGTAAGGGTGTTTCCTACCTGGACCAAGAAAACGAACCTGTAACCATGCTTGTGGATGGAAAGGAATGTGCGTTTGTGTTTTTTGACAAAAATCAAATCGCCTTGTGTGCGATAGAAGCCGCACACCGCGCAGGAGCAATCGATAACATTAAACCTATTTCTTGTTCTCTTTATCCCATACGTGTTAAGCAATATCAGAATTTTAAAGCGCTCCAATTCGATGAGTGGAACATTTGCGAATCCGCATGTGCCTGTGGAAGTAAGCTTGAAATGCCTGTATATAAATTTCTCAAGGAACCCATCATTCGAGCATTTGGGCAAGACTATTTCAACGAGCTTGAACTTGTTGCCCCAGAAATAGAAAACATAGAGCCATAAAAAAAGCCCCAATGGGGCTTTCAATCATTAATGTTCTGTTTCTCCTTCGGCTAAGGGCACATTCTGCGGAATAAAGTCATCCGCTGCGCCTGGTTTAGAGTAATCATACGGCCAACGGTGAGCAACAGGTAGGGCTCCAGGCCAATTTCCATGCATGTGTTCGACTGGGGCTGTCCACTCTAGGGTATTGGACTTCCAAGGGTTTTGTGGCGCCACCGGGCCTCTATAAATACTGTAGAAAAAGTTGAATAAGAAAATAACTTGGCCTACAGCTGCTATAATGGCAAACACCGTGATGATCACATTCAGATCCATGATCATATTAAAGGTGTCCGTATCGAATTCACCAAAAACAGAGTAATCATAATATCTTCTTGGCGCACCAGCAATACCCACAAAGTGCATCGGGAAGAAAACACCATAGGCACCGACAATAGTTATCCAAAAATGTACATACCCCATTCGATTATTCATCATTCGTCCATACATCTTAGGGAACCAATGGTATACCCCTGCAAACATTCCAAATACCGCAGACATCCCCATTACAATATGGAAGTGTGCTACCACAAAATAGGTGTCATGCAGAGCGATATCTAAGGCAGAATCCGCTAAGATAATCCCTGTTACCCCACCTGTTATGAACGTAGACACTAGTGCTATTGCAAACAACATCGCTGGCGTATACACGATAGAACCCTTCCACAACGTAGTAATATAGTTGAATACTTTTACCGCTGAAGGAATCGCAATTAACAAGGTGGTAAAAACAAACACACTACCTAAGAATGGATTCATTCCGGTTATAAACATGTGGTGACCCCACACAATAAAGGACAGGAACCCAATAGCTAATATGGACCCAATCATCGCTTTATAACCAAAAATCGGTTTTCTTGCATTGGTGGCAATAATCTCTGAGGATAACCCTAGTGCTGGTAATAATACAATGTAAACTTCCGGGTGACCTAAGAACCAGAACAAATGCTGGAATAAAATCGGCGAACCTCCATGATTGGATAACATCTCGCTACCCACCATAATGTCAGATAAATAAAAACTTGTTCCTGCCATTCGATCCATCATCAGAAGGAGCGCAGCAGACAAGAGAACAGGGAAAGATAGTACGCCTAGAATTGCGGTAACAAAAAACGCCCATATGGTTAATGGCATTCTTGTCATGGTCATGCCGGTTGTACGTAAATTCAAAACGGTAACGATATAATTCAAACTTCCAATTAATGAACCCGCAATAAATATCGTCATTGAAAACAACCACAAGGTCATCCCAAACCCTGAACCGGTAACTGCTTGTGGTAGCGCTGACAACGGAGGGTAGACCGTCCAACCTGCCATCGCTGGTCCGTTTCCTATGGTTCCCCAATCTCCGGGTATATCAATTCCAAAAATCGAACCATTCATTACGAACAACGAGAGGAACATAATCAGTGAAGAGAGGAGGAAGAACCAATAAGACAACATGTTTAAAAACCCTGATGCCATGTCACGCGCGCCCAATTGCAAAGGAATTAATATATTGGAGAACGTTCCTGATAATCCTCCGGTTAAAAGAAAGAACACCATGATTGTACCGTGAATGGTTACTAATCCTAAATACATATCCTCTTTCAATACCCCTTCCGGAGCCCATTGATCCCCTAAAAAGAAATTTAGAAAATCAGAACTCTCCCCTGGCCATGCCAGCTGGATTCTAAAAAGGATCGATAAGAGCATCGCCACTAACCCCATGAATATCGCAGTTATCAAAAACTGCTTGCCAATCATTTTATGGTCTTGACTGAAAATATATTTAGAAACAAAACTTTCTTCATGATGATGCTCGTGGTGATCATGAGAATGTACATCGTGCGCTGTTGAAGCCATGTTTATTGAGTTTAAATCTTTATTAATTAATTCATTGCGGTTTTCACGGTATCCGCTACAGGATTTGTTGCCGGTGCTGCAGGAGCCGGGAAGTAGGTGTCTTTAAAGGTTTTGGTGCCTTTACCCTTCATCCATGCATTGTATTCTGCTTCTTCCAAAACCACCACCATCATCTTCATTTTATAATGTGCTCCACCACAAATTTTATTACACATCAATACGTATTGAAACGTTGGAAGATTCTTGATTGTTCGCATTTCTGCGGTAGTTTTGTTTGGGGTAAATTTCATTCGCGTACCATATCCCGGAACCGTATTCATTTGCGTTCTGAAATGCGGGAAATACGCGGAATGTATTACATCTTTGGATCGAAATGAAATCTCATAAGGTTTATTCACACACAGGTACAATGTATCGCGCTGTATAATATCATTATACACATGCTTATCTAACGCCACATTGTGCGTGGACTTCATTTGATTAAGCAAGCGTAGTAGGCGTTCTTTGGTGCCTAGATCTTTTCTCAGGACGTTCACTAAGGAGTCGGTAAGTACGGTATCTCTATTATTGAGTGTTTTTTGGATATCTAAAATACCTCCTGCACCATGTCGCATTGCCTGTATCGATGAATCAATGGTTGCTGCAGTCATTAGACCTAATTCGTTGGTTCCTGTGATTAATTTATAATCTGTCCGCCCTAGTGTGTTGTCTCCGCCAGAATATCTTGCTGTCCAGTCGAATTGCTTAGAATACAATTCAAGGTTAATGGCATCTTTTGGTGAAGCGCCGGTTACATCGTTCCATGTTTGCAATCCAAGAATTATTACAACCGCTAATACTGCTGCTGGAACTACCGTCCACAACATTTCCAGTTTATTGTTGTGCGGGTAATAATATGCCTTAACTCCCGGGCGCTTTACATACTTAAAAGAAAAATAAAACAATAAGTAATTAGTTATAAAGAAAATGGCCGAAACGAGCACGAGATTTAGGTTGAGTAACCAATCGGTCGACTCTCCCTGTATTGATGCAGCGGGTCCTCTGCCAGTCCAACCATACTTCAACATGAGGTAGATAAACCCCCCAAACTGAATCACCATAAAGGCAAGCATCAGCTTTGCGTTCAAATAATTGTCTCGCATTGGAATCTCATGTTCATCATGCTTCCTCAACTTGGCCGTTAATTCATAAACTCTAACAAGCTGCGAAATAGCAATCGCGCCTATTACAACAATCAAGATTATAATCAATTTACTTTCCATTTCTTCCGCGTATTATCGTTAAAATTCGTGATGTATACTTTCATCCAAAAACGGGTGGTTAACCGGTGTTAATGGGGCACTTGCTAAATTTTTAAACAAAATCAATATAAAAACACCCGACATAACCAAAGGCAATCCTATTTCTAAAAGTCCAATATTCCAATTAGGCCCAAGTGAACCTCCAGAAACCATAATAAACACATCTAACCAGTGGCCTATTAAGATAACCAAACCAACAAACATGAGTACCCCTGTGTCACGTTTTGCGTCTCTTGACATCAAAATTAACATCGGGAAGACGAAATTAATGAAGAACATTCCGAAGTATAAATACTTATAGTTTTCTGTTCTCATTACATAATATATCACCTCCTCACCAATATTTGCATACCAAATAAGCATGTATTGTGAAAACCATAAATAAGACCATAAGAAGGAGATTGCGAAGATCCATTTGCCAATGTCGTGAATATGAGAATCATTCACATGTGGTAAATACCCTTGTTTCTTCAGATAAATGGTAGTTAAAACAATAACGACCATTGCGGATACCCACATCCCAGCGAAGGTATACCATCCGAACAAGGTACTATACCAATGTACGTCTATAGACATCAACCAATCCCATGCAGAGGTTGAACTAAATACAGCAAAGAATACCAAAAACGTAGCCCCCTTGCGATAATTTTTAAAGTGGATTTCGGTTCCGCCTACTTGATCTTCAAGTAAAGAACGCTTTCTGAACCCTCTCAAGAACAGTAAGTACACCGTAAAATAGACTAGGGTACGAAGCCAGAAAAACGCCATATTTAGATATGCTGACTTCCCTTGAATGAGTTCATCTTCGGCTACCGTATGAGCGTCCATCCAAGTGTAAATATGAGCGCCCTTCATAAAGGAAATGGTCAGTAAAATCAATGCGAAAATTCCAATCCCGTATGGTAGAAACAAGGCAACAGATTCTATAATACGTTTCACAACGGCATACCAACCGGCTTCGGTAGCATAATTTAATGCTAGGAAAAACAAGGCTCCCAAACCAATCGCCATAAAGAAAAAGGCATTGATTAAGCCGTTTGTCATTAAGCGTGTCGTGAAGTGTGCCTCCCCGATATTATTTATTATTCCAACAATAGCTAAGAGCGCCCCAACTCCGATTAAACCGAACGCTGTGTTTTTTGCTTTTTTAGTGATTGTAAATTCCATGATCTTATTTTTGTTTTGTTGTGTCTGCAACTGCCGCAGTCCCATTCGCATCAAATTTGCCGTAATCTGGTGACTGAAGGCTTCGGATGTAGTGAATAACAGTCCATATTTCTTTTTTATTCAAGAGGGATCGATGTGCACCCATCATTCCTTTACCGTAGTATATGGAATAAAACATTTGACCGTCTGATAAGGATGCGCGTTCCGCGTAATTGGGAACACCATTGTAGGCACCTGAGATTACCATCGGACCATTTCCGTCTCCTTTTTCACCGTGACAATGTTGACACATCGCCGTAAACAATTCCTTTCCTTTCGACAGTAGGGCCTCTGCATTTTTCGCATTCAACGGAATCATACTACCATCAGCCGCTGCAGCCGTGTAATGATCTTCTTTCGTTAACACATCCCGATACATCCCATGGCTCGCTTTAAAGGATTCGTTTGCCAATCTGGCATAAGGCATCATTAAACGAACCTCCGTGCTGTCTGTGCCCACGTAAGGAATCGCGAAGGCCGGTGGAGTCATAGCAGTAAGTTGTGTTTTTTTAGATTCATCAATCCGACCTCTTACTTCACCATAATCTACATACGCCTCAACGGCAGGCGAACGATACATATCCGGCATATATTCTAACCCGGGGCTGTCTGCGTTGGAGGTACATGCACTTAGCACAAATACGCTTACCGATAACATTCCAACAATTCTCAAAAAGGACTTTTTCATTCGTTTTCCTTAATTCTTATTCAATAATTTTTTTATCTAGCTCAACGAACCCAGTATCTTTCAATAACTCGTCAAGTTTATCCTCGGTTACTCCATGGTTTTCTGACAATCTGATTTCCATGACAAATTTGTCATCTGTGGTTCTTGGATCCGGATTTTGCGCAGGCATGCCAGGCAGTGTACGATTTAACAATAAGTAGGTGATTGCCATACCATGTGCTGCACATAACACAGTAAACTCGAAAGAAACAGGAATAAAGGCCAACACATTTTCGGCGTAAGAAAAGTTTGGTTTTCCACCAATATTCATTTTCCATTCCACAACCATGAAATAATACATTCCAAAGGTGGCTAATGCTAGGCCGGTTAATCCATATAGAAAAGCCATTATTCCCAAGCGCGTGCCTTTAATTCCAATAATTGGATCGATTCCGTGAATAGGAAACGGACTGTATACTTCGGAAATTTTAACTCCATTTGAGACTAATTTTTTAGCGCTAGACTTTAGCACATCGTCGTCTCCATACATTGCATATATTACTTTATCTGACATAATCCGATATTAATGATGTTTGTGATAATCCGGTGACTCTTTGTACGACTGGCCTGAGCCTTTCAAAATTGTTTTAACTTCATTTAGCGCCAAAACTGGGAAATAACGTGCAAACAACAAGAAAAACACAAAAAACAATCCAATTGTTCCTATATAAACAGCAATGTCAATATGACTTGGGTAATGCATGCTCCATGCCGCAGGAATATAATCCCGGTGAATCGACGTAACAATAATCACATAGCGTTCAAACCACATTCCGATGTTTACCACAATTGAAATGAAGAAGGTAAACAACAAACTTCTACGCAATTTACGAATCCACATGAGCTGGGGTGAAATCACGTTGCAAGTCATCATCGACCAATAAGCCCACCAATATGGTCCAGTAGCACGGTTTAAAAAGGCATAGGCTTCATACTCCACACCAGAATACCAAGAAATAAAAAGCTCTGTAATATAGGCTGTTCCAACAATTGAACCCGTCACCATGATTACAATATTCATGTATTCTACGTGCTTGGTATGGATGTACGCTTCAAGATTCATTGCTTTACGCATCACCAATAAGAGGGTTTGAACCATTGCGAATCCAGAGAATACTGCACCCGCCACAAAGTATGGTGGGAAAATCGTAGTATGCCAGCCTGGAATCACTGATGTTGCGAAGTCAAAAGATACAATCGAGTGCACAGAGAATACAAGCGGTGTCGCTAATCCTGCTAGCACTAAAGAAACCAATTCGAATCGATTCCAATGTTTGGCTCTACCTGACCACCCAAAAGACAGGATGGTGTACATGCGTTTTGCGACTGGTTTTTTAGCCCGGTCACGTATGGTAGCAAAATCAGGGATCAACCCAATGTACCAAAACACTAAAGAAACTGACAAATACGTAGAAATCGCAAATACGTCCCACAACAAAGGCGAGTTAAAATTCACCCACAGTGATCCAAAATGATTCGGAAGCGGGAGGACCCAATATCCGACCCAAAGTCTTCCCATGTGAATTAACGGAAACGTTCCCGCCATAAATACAGCGAAAATTGTCATGGCTTCCGCCGACCGGTTAATCGCCATTCTCCATTTTTGTCGGAACAATAAAAGTACGGCAGAAATCAAGGTGCCTGCGTGACCAATACCAACCCACCATACAAAGTTTGTAATATCCCAAGCCCAACCAATGGTCTTATTCAAGCCCCAAACGCCAATACCAGTGCCTAACAGGTATAAAATCGATCCCACGCCGTAAAGGCCAACAATTAATGCGATTGCAAATAATATGTACCACATTTTTGGTGCCTTTCCTTCAATCGGCCTGCATACATCTTCCGTTACATCGTGGTATGTTTTATTTCCAAGAATTAAGGGTTCCCTTATTGCTGCTTCCTTTTGCATTGCTCTTGCTTTTAATTTCTTTTAATATCTTAGTTTCTTACCTTCACTTTATACCATACATTCGGTTTCACCCCTACTTCTTCCAATGCCTGATACGATCTATGGTCTGAAGAGCTCGCTTTAACCGCTGAGCGGTCATCATTCCAATCCCCAACAACAATTGCATTTGTTGGGCACGCCTCAGAACAAGCAGTTGCTAATTCACCATCAATCACTGGACGCGCTTCTTTCTTAGCGGTAAGTTTAGTGCTTTGAATTCGTTGAACACAAAATGAACATTTTTCCATGACACCACGGGTACGAACCGTAACGTCCGGGTTGAGTACCATACGGCCTAAATCATCTTGAGCTGGGTTTACTTCTGTAAACTTCTTGTACGACGGATAATTAAACCAATTAAATCGACGAACCTTATACGGACAATTGTTTGCACAATATCTTGTTCCAATACAACGGTTATACGTCATCTGATTTAAGCCTTCATTGCTATGGGTAGTTGCAGCAACCGGACAAACCGTTTCACATGGTGCGTGATTACAATGCTGACACATTAGCGGCATATGCACAACGGCAGGATTCACTGCTGCTTTTTCTGCTTCCGAATAACTAAAATCGTCTTTATTTGCTTTTTTACCTACAGAGGATTCTTCTGCAGAGGCATAGTAACGATCAATACGCAACCAATGCATTTCACGACCTCTTCTAACTTCATCCTTACCAACCACGGGAACATTGTTTTCTGCTTGGCATGCCACTAAACATGAACCACAACCAATGCAAGAGGTTAAATCTATGGTCATTCCCCAACGATGTCCTACTTTTTCAATCGGGTGGGCATTCCATAAATCAAACTCCTCTAAGGGAGCCTCTTCGTGGTGTCCATGCTCATTTAGTCTTTGTAGTTTATGTGCCGGGTTAAAAGATTCTTTGTCTCCCTTTAAAAAGGTAGAAAGGGTTGTTTCGCGTACTATTGAATCTCTGCCCATCACTGTGTGATGAATTTGAGTTGCTGCAATCAAATACTCGCCGTCTACCTTCGCGATGGTTGCAGTAGCTGAATACGCAGGCAAGGAATTAACGTGAGAAACAAACGGGAATACATTTAAACCAATGGCTTTTCTATTTCCTTGCTCATTTAAATCATAGCCGCCATATTCTTTCGTTTGATATGCGCCACGACCAATCGCTTCACCATTAGCCCCTCGACCATAACCTAGGGCAATGCCCACCGTATTGAAGGTTTGTCCTGGCTGCGGATAAACAGGAAGGGTTAGTTTTTGTCCGTTCACGATAACGCTAGCCATGTTTAACCCATGCTCCTGGTCATAGGTCGTTACAAATCCCATTTTCTCCATTTGAACAGGATTCATGGTAATGTAATTGTCCCAGGTAACCTTAGAAATCGGATCCGGCAACTCTTGTAACCACGGATTACTCGACATTGCGCCATCTCGGATCGCAGTTTTTTGATAGAAAACAACTTCCCAATCACCGCTTTTAGTTATCGCTGAAGAGGAAACCGCTTTGTAAGCATAGGTAGAAGCCGGTGCGTTCACCGCACCACAACTGTTATGCGTTAACATTGCAAAATCAGAAAAACCTAAGGTTGATGCTGTTGCTTTAATGGCATCATAAGCTACGGTAGAATCCTTTCCATTACGTGCTGCAGACCCTGCCCACACTAACATTGATTCTAACGCTGAATAGGTGTCACCCAAGGTACGTATTGTAGGCTGAGCTACTGCATAATCGGAAGATTTAGGCATAAAATCATTCCACGCTTCAAGCTGGTGATGATCTGGGATAATGTAAGACGCTACGGAAGAACTTTCATCTGCGTATCTCGCTGTAGATACATACATTGTTAAGCGATCTAATCCCTTACGTAATTTTTCTCCGTTCGGCGCTGTATACACTGGATTTGCACCTAGGTTAATTAACACAGCTGGGCCTTTCCCAGAAATAATTGCATCAAAAAGTTGGCTCGCCTCTTTATCATTTGACTGGTAAAGCTTCACATCATTTGATAAATCGATGGTTGTTCCATAGGCCTTCAACTGATTGTTAATGGCATTCGTTAGTAATTGTTCAGCCTCATTATTAGAACCACAAACAACTAACGATTCATTTCTGCTTGACTTGAGCGCGGCAATCGCAGCGTCAGCCACCTTTTTCGATTCACCGGATAAAGCGCTAGAAACAAAGGTAGAACCACCAATACTTTTAAGTATATATGCCAATACATTCGCTGATTCTGATGGTTTAATCTGCGCTCTTCCATCAGCATTGGACCCTGTAATGGACATAATGGATTCAAACTGATAGTGTTTAGACATTCCTTTTCCAGGAACCCTGTTCAGCCCGTATTGAACCGCATATTCATTTGACAACAACCATGTACTTAAAAAATCTGCTCCAACACTAACGATGGTTTTTGCCTTTGAAAAATCGTACGATGGTATAATAGCAGCACCAAAATTCTGTTCATTCGCTTTACGAATAGCACCATACGATATTCCGTCGTATTGAACCCTCTTCACTTTAGACGTTCCGTTGATGGCATAAGCAGCTTCCAACGCGGAAATTGCGGTATCCATTGACGGACTAATAACTGTAGGAGAAAGCACAACAATGTCTTTCGCTGCTTTGAGTGCCGAAACAATTGCTTTATCCGCATTACCTACCGGGATATTCTCATCGCTTCCTTTTGCACGGACACCGTTTAGTCTTTCACTATCGTATAAACCAAGCACGGAGGCAATAATTTGAGGGTTTGTCCCTCCTTTGGTGAACCCAAAATCTTTGTTCCCTTTAATGAATATTGGACGTGCTTCTCTAGTTTTAACAAGGATACTTGCATAGGATAAGCCGTCATAGTAGGTTGAAGCATACCACGTGGCAACTCCGGGAGTCACATCTTCCGGCTTGTTCACATAAGGAACAACCTTGGTCACGGGCGCCTCACAAGCCGCTAAGGTTGCAGCGGCTACGGAAAACCCTAAAAATTTAAGGAAATCACGACGGCCTGATGAAGATTCAGCCAATTCATCATCCACTAAAAATTGCTCAACCGCATGTTGATTCGGAAATTCAGAGTCCCGAAGTTTCTTAAATTCAGGCGTTTGATTTAATTCCTCAATTCCTTTCCAATATTTCTTTGTTACTTCCATAACTTGTTTTATTCGCTACTGTAAATTAATAGTGACATTTAGCACATTCCCAACCCCCTAATTCGTTGGCTGTAAGTTTCCCATCGTTTGCAAGATATTGCTTGTACAGGGTCTTGTTCTTTTTTAAGCGGCTATGTATTTCATCATAGTATCCATTTTTTCCATCTCCAATTATTACTTCCTTCGCCCCGTGACACTCGATACACCATCCCATCGTAAGGGTTGCTTTCGTTAATTTAATATTCCCTTCCACCTTATTCAATTCTTCAATTGGAAGCACCTTAGCGGTTTCTTTCATTTGCGTCATATCTCCGTGACATTGCTTACAATCAACCCCTCCTACTACTACGTGTTGTGAATGGTTAAAATATACATGGTCGGGCAACACATGCACCTTATTCCACACCAGTGGTTTTCCTTTGGTATTTCGATACCCCCCTGCTGGACCAAAACTCGGATCCCAGCCGGCAGCTGCGTAAATCTTTTTAACCTCACCAGCATATGGCTTCCCATCACCACTGATTTGCTTATGGCAATTCATACATACGTTTACCGTTGGTAAACCTGCGTGTTTTGACTTAGTAACTGAATTGTGACAATATTTACAATCGATTCCATTGATTCCTGCGTGAGTTGCGTGGGGGAAAGCAATGGGCTGAGACGGCTGATAATTTTCCATAATATTAATGGAGTAGAGGCTTTTAAAGACCACAACAACAACCGCAATGGTTAAAACTAAGCCCACAACACCAGTAATACCGCGATATTTCCATGCAATTGTTTTAAGCTCCTCCCAGTAGGTAAGTTGATTATATGACTCATCCCCCGTAGTTGCTACTTTCAATTGTCGTCGCACTCCCCCAACACTTAAAATAATAACAATAAATAGCACAGCAAGAATAATCCAGATGAAACCAAGACCGCCCTCTTCCTCTTCGGTTACTTGAGTAGCATTAGGATCTTGAGCCCCTCCATTTGCCCCAGCCTTCGCCGGATCGTCTTTCGGTTGAGCATCTGCATAATCCAATATTTGATTTACCTGATCGTCTGTTAAATCCGTAAAAATAGACATTTGAGAGCCGCCATATTCCTTAAATACGGCTGCTGCTCTTTTTGAAGCACCGCTTGCGCGCAACGCTGCATTATTTTGAACCCATTTAATAATTAAATCTCCCTCACCTGCATCCGCCCAGCGTTGGCGTGCACCAGACAACATCGGGCCCGTGCCGTTCTTATGGATTTGGTGACAACTGGAGCATTTTGATTTGAAAAGGGCCTCTCCTTGTGCGAAAAGGGTGTGTTGTACAAAAAAGGTAACACACAAGAAGGCAAACAACTGTAGGGTTTTCGCCATAGTAACTTGTTGAATATTAGATATTTTCATGAAACTGGTTTCTAAATTCTAGGTTTAAAAAGCATTAAACATTGCTTTTCCACGGTGCAAATTTACATGAATAGAGAAATTTCATGACACTTTGATGACAAAAAAAGAGCATCAAATTTAATTTATAATCATTCTAAATAAGACGGGGCGGCCGACAATCAAGTCTAAAGAAATTTATACCTTTGTTGTATGTTGGCAATTCGAGTATCCTCCTTTATCCTGATTCTGTCCGTTTCGAGTCTTTGGAATAACTGCTTAGGTCAATTCATCCCACATGAGGACCCCCTTATTGAGAAAACGATAGACAGTAACCGGACATACCGAAATGATCTTCCAGGATTCCGAATACAATTGGCTTTTGATACGGACAAACCACTCATCGACTCCTTGAGGTTAATATTTGTTGGCTTATGCCCTAAACAGGACGCCTACATTACTTTTGAGGCACCATACTTTAACTTAATGGCGGGAGATTTTCGAACAGAGATAGAAGCGGAGGTCTTGCGAAAAGAGCTTTTAGGGTTGTTCCCTTTAACCATCATTCAACGGACACGAATTAAACTCCCTCGGATAGACTAGTTAAAAATGATTCCAGCCTTGTGCTTTCAACTCGTGAATTATTCCGGATTGATCCATAAGTTTTGCTGTTCCTTCTTCATCCGTGTAGTAGCCGATAGGTGTAAAATGCGGATTTCCTTTGAGTTTATCAAAATCTTTTTGAGATACAGAAAAGAGCAATTCATAGTCTTCACCCCCATTCATTGCACACGTTAAGGGCGATATATTGAACTCAGTTGCCACCAACATGG
>CANMTO010000008.1 GCA_947500755.1 Flavobacteriales bacterium | reverse complement strand
CGGTTGCTGGAGCAGGTCCTCACACGTTAACGTACAGTTATACCCATCCGGTTACAGGTTGTATTAATTCAGCGACACGTCAAGTCACGGTGAATCCATTACCAATACCATCGTTCACCATGGATACGCTGAAGTGTGTTAATACCACCGTAAGTATTGTGAATACCTCCACAGGAGCGAACGCATATTCATGGGATTTTGGTAACGGTGCAGTATCGAATCAAGCCAACCCTTTGTATCAATTTCCGCAGGGTGGAATTTATACCGTTTGGTTGACTGCTACTTCGCCTCAGGGCTGCGTGGATTCTATTTCGCATGTAATTCAGGTGGTATCTACGCCAAGTTCTTCCTATACCGCATCGAGTTATGTTGGCTGCGGCCCATTGAGTGTTAACTTTACAAATACAACTTCTGGCTTTGGCATTAGTTCGTATTTCTGGAATTTCGGTTTTCCAGCTAACGGTCCTTTTTCAAGTGCACAAAATCCTGGTGCGGTTACTTTTCAGCCGCCATTATTACAAGACACGAATTATGTAATTTCCTTATCGGCTACAAATTTATGCGGAACAACTAACTTTTTGGATACGATTCTTGTCCATCCATTACCGATTGCCTCTTTTGCCACTACCGTAAATACGGGGTGTTCCCCGTTACCTGTTGGTTTCCAAAACTTATCCCTGGGGAGTCCAACTAATTATATCTGGAATTTTGGAGATGGTCAATTCAGCACGCAAGTAAGTCCAACCCATACGTTTGTTTACGGTCCAAATGACACCATTTTTAATGTGGCGTTAATTGCAATAAATGCCTGCGGATCGGATACGAGTTATTTTCCCATACATGTTTTCCCCAATACCGTCTCTAGTTTCTTCAACACGAATCCAACGGTAGGTTGCGCGCCCTTGAATGTCCAGTTTACGAACTATTCGCAGGGTGGGAATCTAAATTATTTTTGGAGTTTTGGGAATGGACAAGTTTCAAATAGCCAAAGTCCGAGTTATTTATATACCTCATCAGGAACTTTTGTTGCACAATTGGTGGTAGATAATGGCTGTTCCTTTGATACCTCAACCATTACAATTACGGTACTTGCCAAGCCACAGGTTGCGTTTACTGTTGTTAACGACACGCTTTGTACGGGTCAAGTCTTTCAGTTTACCAACATTTCTTCCCAGCTTTCGAACACGGTATGGAGTTTTGGAGATGGGCTTAGCTCTAATGTATATAGTCCGGGGCATGTGTATGCCAGCGGAGGGACGTTCTTGGTTTCTTTGATTGGTACTTCAGCTGCAAATGGTTGCACGGATACTGCATATCAACTGGTTTATTCCATTCCGAGTCCTGTATTAGTTTATGACACCTTGGTTTATGAAGGATGTGCGCCTTTAGCGGTTTCCTTTAATGAACTTTCTGGAACCGCGACTTCTGCGCTTTGGGATTATGACGATGGAAGTATTGGAATCGCACCGAGTAGTGCGCATAATTATCCAAATCCTGGATCGTATACTCCGCAGGTTATTGCATTGAATACCTTTGGTTGTGCGGATACCGTTAATTTTACCGTTGTTGTTCATGATGTGCCTGTGGTTGATTTTGACGTTACTGATAAAACGTCTTGTGAAGTGCCTTTCTTGGTTACTCCCGTGAATAATAGTCAAGGAGCGATTGTATATGATTGGGATTTCGGGAACGGAAGTGGTTCGAACCAATTTGAGCCTACGGCTACCTATACCCAAACCGGAAATTATTTATTGGTGTTAATGGGGTATAATCAATTTGGTTGTGGGGATACGACCTTCCAAAGCATCATTGTAAATCCAATTCCTAACTCCCAATTTATACCAGACACTACCGCAGGGTGTGAAGATCTAACGGTTTCATTTACGAACAATTCCACCAATGGCAATCTGTATTTTTGGAATTTTGGAGATGGAACTTCCGTTCAATCCTTGAATCCAACTCATACCTATACAGAACCGGGGGTATATGATGTTACCTTAATAACAACGAATATGTTTGGGTGTGTGGACACCACAATAAATCAGGCCTTAATTACCGTTTATCAGCAACCTACGGCGGGCTTTACGGTCTTCCCATCCATTGTTTATACAGAGGATCCATTTGTTGAAATCACAAATACGGCTCAGAACTACAATACGGGCGAGTATTATTTGGGCAACGGTACGGTGTCTGGTCTTACTTTGGAACAGTATTCTTATGGGTCAAGTGAGGCGGGAGAATACACCATAATTCAAGTAGTATATAATAATCTCGGATGTTCTGATACGGCATATCAAGTGATTCAGCTTAATTTGTCTCCCACGCTTTATGTACCCAATGCATTTACCCCAGATGCAGATGGTGAGAATGATTCTTGGATTCCCGTGGCAACGGCAATGTACTCCATAGAAGTAAGTGTATATAATCGTTGGGGCGAAGAAGTATTTACAACGACTGATTTATCGAAGGCCTGGGATGGTAAGTACCGAGGGCAAGAGTGTCCGGTGGGTGTATATTCATGGAAAATTGTTGCGAGAGATATCAACCAGGAGCTTATCATTAAGAGTGGGCATATTGTATTACTCCGATAGGGAGTACTATAAACTCAGGAGGATAGATGCCTCGGCATCCGCATCCAAATCACAAGCGCTGAAACGAGGGTTAATCCACCAATGAAAGCAATGGCTGTTGTTACGTTAAACCAATCAGCCAGTATCCCGGTGAGGAGTGCGCCAATCGCGTAGCCTAAATCTCTCCACAGCCGAAAGGTTCCTATGGATTTTGCTCGGTCTAAGGGATGGGTATGCTCTGCGATTTTACTCAGAAAGGTAGGGTAAACCAGGGCAGTACCCAAGCCGAGGCATGCACTCAGCAACATAAAATGTAGTACTTGGTTGGCAATGATTAATCCAAAGAGGGCAAGTCCTTGCAGCAACATCCCCCAAAACAAGAGTCCTTTTTTTGACCAATAATCGCCCAATGCACCGGTGCCTATTTGGGTAATCCCCCAAACAGCCGGATAAATCCCCGTTATAATTCCAATCATTTCAAGTGAAAAGCCTTGATTCGCCAAAAGCAATGGGAATATCCCCCAAACCATGCCATCATTCAAATTATTCACCAAGCCAGCTTGGGTTACAGTACCCAAGATTGGATCTTTCCACGTAGTTTCTTTAAAGACGTTCATTAAACGCGGTTGTGGATGATTCACGGCTTCTGTTTGTACCAGGTGTCGGGTGTCTTTAACCAAGCTCCAGCTTAAGATTAACCCCCCAATCGAAAGGACGACTCCGATGATAAAGGGATATGGTCGGAGCCCATAGCTTTGTGCAATGACCGTGCTTAAATAGGCGACGATGGCAACAGCTAAGTAACCTGCAAATTCATTCAGCCCCATGGCTAAACCACGCTGTTTTTCAGCCACTAAATCAATTTTCATCACTACGGTAGACGACCAAGCCAATCCTTGATTAATGCCTAATAATACGTTGGCGAATAGAATCCAATTCCAAGAAGGGGCATACATTAGAAGGAAGGGTATCGGAATTCCAACAAGCCAACCTAGGATTAACAGGCGTTTTCTTCCCATTCGATTCGCAAGACTGCCTGCAAAATAATTTGAAATGGCTTTCACGGTTCCGAATACCACAATAAATGAAAGCATAGCGCTGTATGCGGAAATCTGAAAGTCATGCTGCGCAATTTCAGGAAGCAGGGTCCGTTCCATGCCCACCATGCCTCCCACAAAGGCATTGATAATCACGAGCAGCGTGAATTGTTTCCAGTTGGCTTTTAAACCGGTAGGGGTATGCATAGTCACTCGGTAAAAATACGGTATTCAATGGCTTTAACCACAGGGTACTCGCTGGTTATCATCACATGAATTGACGGATTAATCACATTTTAAGTTAAATCCGAGCCATGCGTTACCATTACCCCGAAAACCTTGTGAGTCTTTCCCTTGGCGACTTGTTTACTCTTCTTCCAAAAACTCAATTTGTTCTTCCCGTTCTACAGAAATACCAGGGACTCCGTTTTTGTCCAGTTCAACCCTTCCCTTAACCGTTATATATTTCCCGAAGAGATCAACCTCGGGTTTGTAACTAAAATTTTTACGTCCATCCTTCCAAATCATCACAGTAAAGATTTGCTTAGGAAAAGATTGGTCTAGGTTTAGAAAAGTAGCTTCAGATTTTGCAGAAAACTTTGCACTCACGACCTTTCCTACAATCGTACACGTTGAGCCTACCTTAGAAAGGGCCTGTTCGGTATTGAAGAATCCTTTCGGTAGTTCCAGGGCGTTCAAGGGTTCTACATCGGTTGAATTCGTTTGTGTTCTCCAATCATTGAAATCGGCGCGTGATTCAATTTTAAGTTCCATGCTGTCCGATAAATTTGGAAAAAAATCTAACCCTGTCAATTTTTCTATGCTGTCGATACTTACCACATATGCGCTGGGACGATTTTCACATTTTCGGTTGGGCATCAAAAAGGCCATTCCCCGCGGGGAATCCATGGATAAATCAGCAACCACTTTGTAGTGCCAGTCTGGGATTTTAACTTGATGAACCGAGTTTTCAACCGTTTTTAACGATTCTGTAATGATCGGAGCGGTAAGTACATACAATGTTTTTTTCTCAGCGTCCACGATTTTACGAACCAATCCTTCAATTTCTGCCCATGACTCACGATTGAATTGTGGCCTTTGGGGGGTCATGTTGCTGTAAAAATACGTTTCACTCAAACCAATGGGTGACCACTTAAAATCTGCAGAGGGAACCAAATGTCCACGGTCAAAACCAAAGCCTTTATAAATTTCTGTGCTGTCTTTCCGTAGTTCTCGCGTAAAATAATCTCGTTCGTCTGAAGAACCGCAGGTTAGGGAAGTATCGGGACGAAAATCATTGGTTCTCGACACATTTCCGAAGGTAATGTCGGGGGTAACGACGTGGAATGTCCAAGCGGGCATCTTATTTTCGCAATCAAACCCAATGGCGTAGCCGGAATGTTTAACAATTTCCAAGCTTTTTTTTGCGAGCGGAAAACCTGGGGCCTGAAGTAATTCCATACACTGAATTAACTTAAGCAGTTCAATATCCGCCGAAATCGCAGCTATTTTCACGTTCAGATTTTTTAACTCCGCTTCTTTTTGCTCGAGCTGGGTTTGCGCAATCATTGACGTACAGAACCCCATAAAAATCAATAAGCACTTCATAGGGTAAAAGTACGAATTAACCCCATGGTAGGGCATATGAAAGATGCAATTGAAGAAAAATCTCTTTTGTATAGGTTAGCATTTTTTTTACATTTTTCTACGAATGCGAGGGCGATTTCGGCAGATGATTGGCAAAAAGAACTTACTTAATGAGTAACTTATTGATCTCTTCGGTTAACCGTTCCTTATTATTAGGTCCAACGCCCAAAGAAACGTATTGAATGATTCCTTCTTGGTTGATGATGATGTTCGTAGGGTAGCCGCTTACATTGAATAATTGAGCGGTTTGTTGACTTTCAGGAACTATTTTGTAATCGAAGGGTGTTGTTTTTAAAAACTTTTTGAGTTGTTTCTTTTGATTCGTCGCAAGCCCCAAAAAGACGACCTCGTCTTTTTTAAACATATTATATATTTCATTTAATTCTGGGATTTCCATCACGCAGGGTTTGCATTCCACAAACCAAAAATTTAACACAATTACTTTCCCTTTTAGTGCAGAGGATTGAATTACTTTTCCTTTGATGTCTGTTACTTCAAAGGATGGCATTAGGGTTCCAATTAATGCACTTCGTTCTTCAGGCATACCTTGTTGCATCCGCTGCATCATTGTTTTTTCTTCGTCTGTTGCCTTTCGCATGACGAATGCTTTGACCGCCTTGGTTTTGTCCAGATAGGGTTCTGGAACGTAGGCATTTGACATCACGAGATTCATGAATTGAGCAGCGTCAATTGGATTGAAGTTCTCGTCATAAATCGGGGTGGAAGTGGGGTCAAGCATTAAGGGCGTATTGGCATTAATATCGCCCGGACCGGCCTTCGAAAGACCCATAAGCGCCAATGGATTTTTTGTTGTGGAGTCACTCATGGTTTGTTGCGCAAGACTACTCGCTGAAAAACACAAGAGCAATATGCTAAGTACGAGGCTATTTTTTTTATTAAAGAAGACCATGTGAGGTTTATATTGATTTGGTTAAAGGTAAGAAATTGTCTTTATCAGGGGTTAGAATGCAGTGTATATTGGTTCATCTTCATTAGCTATTTTTCAAAAGTTCTGCAGGTTTTTTTCATGTCTTATGAACTAAACCAAAACAGTTTTGTTTAAACATTCTAATTAAAAATTAAACAAAATGAAAAAAGTTACTTTTTACGCCCTGTCGTTATTCAGTGCTGGGATTATCCTAAGCGCTGTAAATTATGCGCAAACCAACGTGTTTGACAATGTAATTGCCCCAAGTCCAAATCACACCTACCTTGAAGCCGCCTTGATTCAAGAAGGTTTAGTAGGTGCCCTACAAAATCCAAATGCTACATTAACGGTTTTTGCACCGAATGACCAAGCGTTTTTAAATTTGGCTACTTCACTTGGAACTACGATTCCTGGTTTACTAGCCTTACCAAATTTAGATGATATCTTGTTGTATCACGTGTTAGGAACTACTGTACCTTCTGCTGCAGTAACAAATGGTGCTATTGTTCAACCATTGAGTCCAACCAATACGCTAAAAATCACGGCTACTGCCGCAGGAAATGTATACATCAACCAAGCGCAAGTAACCACCGTTGATTTAACTGCAGCTAACGGTGTTGTTCATGTCACCAATGGGGTGTTGTTACCGGTAGAAACCGTAGCGGATATCGCGATTGATAATGGATTTTCTACCTTAGTAACTGCAGTAGTTACCGCAGAATTACTTCCTGCACTCACTAACCCGTTGAGCAACCTAACGGTATTTGCTCCAACGAATGATGCCTTTCAAGACATCGCTGACGAATTAGGGGTTCCTGTAGCAGCATTGTTAGGACTTCCTGAATTAAGCGATATTTTATTATATCATGTACTCGGTACTGAAGTTCCTTCGTCCGCAGTAACCAACGGAGCACTTGTTCAACCATTGAACATTGCCAATACATTGAAAATGACCGTAACCGGTGCCGGAGATGTATTCGTGAATCAAGCGGAAGTAACCGCGGTTGACATTATGGCTGATAACGGAGTGGTTCATGTATTGGATGCGGTGGTATTACCGATCGAAACTGTTGCTGATGTAGCGATTGATAATGGATTTTCTACCTTGGTTACTGCGGTAGTCACTGCAGAGTTATTGCCTGCATTAAGCGATCCGTTTTCTGAATATACCGTATTTGCTCCAACTAATCAGGCATTCACAGATTTGGCAATAGCCTTGAATACGAATTTGAATGGAATCTTAGCCTTGCCGAATTTGGCTGACATTTTATTATATCACGTAGTAGATGGTACCGTATTATCAACTCAATTAACGGCAGGTCCGGTTGCAACCCTTGAAGGTTCTGACGTCATTGTTTCTTTAACAGGAGGTGTAAAAATCAACGATGCAAACGTAACCACAGCGGATGTTCCTGCTGATAATGGCGTTGTACATGTATTAGACAAAGTGATTTTAGAGTCTTACTTAGGTATTGATGAAAACAATACATTCTCTTTTGGTTTATTCCCAAATCCAAGTAATGGATTGGTAACAATCAACGGAGTTGACAATGCAGAAGTAATCGTAAGCGATTTAAGTGGGAAAACCTTCCTTAACCAAAGCGTAAATAATAACGCTTCTTTAGATTTGAACGGTTTAAGTAACGGAACGTACTTAGTTACCATTTCACAAAATGGAAATCAAAGCGTACAAACCTTAGTGAAGTTCTAAGAACGTAGGCACTGTATATTGAAAAGCCATCCTTAGGGGTGGCTTTTTTTGTTTAATCATTCCACATAAAATCTTTAGTAAAATGCTGGGGATTATTCTTTACATATTCCATCCATTCCGTCCAAGTGATGGTCCGGTTTTTAATTTCAACGTCCCCATTCGTATACACCATGAAGTTTGTGTTGCTCCCCTCGTTATAGAAGGATATTTCGCTGTAGCAAGGGGTCATGCGCACGATGTTAATTCGTTGGGTTACTGGCCGTATACGTGCCCTTAAATCAATGCTGTTTTCGCCGTCTCGGCTATATTGCACTCGAACGAAGTTCCAATGTTCTTTGAATACAAACGAAAGCATGGATGGATGAATAAAGTCTGTTACCATCAGTTCCACTTCGTAATTCCCGTTCTGCATGCCGAGTAGTTTCCACGCGTAACCCAAGCTATCCAATAAGGCTTTAATGGCTTTTACGCTGGGATGGGAATTATTGTCTTCATTAAATTTCGGATAGTATACTTGGGGTAGTTGAAGCCATATCCGCACCACTTCAGTTTCTTGATAATCGGCGCTATACTTCATGGAATCCAAATAGCAATTAAATGCATACAACCAATACGCCATGGAATCGCGGGTTTGATTTAATGCCTTGATCGAAGTAGAATCTTGGTAGGTTTTGTAGTATAAGAGCTGGTTCGCTCGATTACGCCATGTTTTTTGCGTTGCTTTAGGGATTAAATCAGCTAAGTTGCCCTTTTGGACTTTGTTATCACACCCTTCGATATAGGTTTGTTCTTTAATGACAAGTTCTTTATCGTTTTTTTCAACGAAACGTCCATGGCGAAGTCCGCTCTTATAGGTAGCACTCAGGATATTACCGTTCAATGTATCATTAAGTTCGATACTTCCATTTAAATCATTGTTATAATACGTTAACAGTTCGTATCGCTTCCCTGAATAGCTAAATCGTTCCTTGGTTTGATGGCGGTTATTGATGGTCGTTTGTTGTTTAATTATCCCATTCGCATGGTACAAGCGGTTGCACTGTTGATTTGTATGGAACGATGATGATCCAACGGTTTCGGAGCTAAGCGTTCCAAGGATATCCCACAGTTTTTGCATGGAAAAATGCACCGTATCTTTCCAATAGGCAATATTTAGTCGTTCCATCTGTCCATTTCGGAAGTAACTTACATAGGCCGTATCAGAATATTTTTGAGAACACTCCTTCAATTGGCCATTTTCATACCATTGTTTTTCAAAAATTCGATAGTCGGTGTTGGTCCAATTCATTTGGGAACCGTTATTAAATACTACATACCGTATTAATTTACCTTCAGGAGACCAATCTTGAAGAATTGCCTGATTTTTTTGATCGATTACTTTCGAGTGAATTAGCTGTCCCGCCGCATTATATTCTTTTTCCCACACCGGAGCAAAGGGGTTGTTTGCTTGTCGCGTATAAATTGATTCTTTTGTGAGTCTGCCTTGGTCATCCCACTGACGCCAAAGACTGTCCTTGATGTTGTCCTTGTAGGTTCCTGTTTCATAAAGTTTCCCATTGTAGTGGGAATGAAACCAAAGGCCATCCGGATTACCTTCCTTGTATTGCCCTTGCGTTCTAATTTTTCCATTATCGTGGTATTCCGTATACGTTCCGTGGAGCAGGTGTTGGGCATCTTGGTCATAGAAGGACAACTTGTCATACGATTCTTCTTTAATCAGTACTCCCTGGTCATTGTACCATGTATGTTTACCATAGGGAACGATCAGGCTTGAATAAGCAAAATCATCAACGGTGTGAGGTGGATGGTCCTTTCTGTTGAAGGAATCAATTTCACTTAATCGAATGAAGGCGTACTCATGAATGAAGCGCAATTTTCCGTTAATATGAAATTCTGTACTCCTATAGCGGCGCCGACCACTTTCATCGTTGTAGAATTCCCAGAG
The DNA here is from genome assembly GCA_947500755.1 of Flavobacteriales bacterium. Taxonomy (GTDB): domain Bacteria; phylum Bacteroidota; class Bacteroidia; order Flavobacteriales_D; family Crocinitomicaceae; genus UBA952. Next base: position 64,487 of record CANMTO010000008.1, on the reverse strand, counting down.
TATCATCAAGGTACCTTGTTCATTAAATTGTTTTAATTCACCAATAGGTTTCCCTTTTTTTGCGTGATGATTTAATGTGGTTCGTGTTCGAGGGGTAAATTTCCCATCATTGTAATGGTTTAATTCTTCAGAGATGATATGACCTTTTTGAAACACTCTTTTTTCATAGACCTGCGTGCCATCCGTTCGTTCACAGACACCTTCTCTAATGGATTGGTCATTGTTATAGTACGTGGAAAATAAGTAATGGCCACCTTTTTTGTTATAGTAATCAAAGGTGCATTCTTGCGCGTATGCGATAGAAAAACTAACTATAAACAGTAAAAATAGACCAGACCATTTCATAATTCGTTGCAAAGATAAGGTGAAACACTTAGGTATACCTTTACCAACGCTTTGGGTTCAATAGAACACGAATTATTCCTTGATGATGCGCAAGGTTTCAGTGCTATTTTCTAGAGAAATACGAACTAAATAAATGCCAGTTGGCACCTTTGAAAGGTCGATTGAAGAGGTATTTGTATATGGTGAATCTTCCATCAACATGGTGCCATCAATTCCGAAGACTTGAATTGAATTCATCGACGAAACGTTCGCACTAACTGAGATTTTATCTGTACAAGGATTTGGATAGGCCTTCACTCCATTGGTTTGTTCTTCGGGGATGCTTGCGCCTTCATTGTTGAAAAACAATACATTATCAATATAAACCGTACCGGCTCCGCTTGGTGTTCCAGAAAACACTAATTGAGATAAGTGATCCAAGGCAGCAAGGGAGGTGAAGCTACTCAAGGGGATTTCTAAGGTGTGCCATGCCTCTGTTGGCAAGGCGTAGCTTAGCTCACTTTCGCTGTCATCACCGCCAGCATATTGACCATTAGCACCAAAGTCAACGAGTTTAACCTTAAATGTACCGAGGTTGGGTGACCAAAAATCAACACGGAAGTGTGTCATAGACGTAACATCTAATTGATTGTTAGCAAGGAATTCAACGCCTGCATAATTCAATGCGTCATATCGTTTGGTGTCGTTTCCGGCGATTTGCAAATCATTCACTTGAGCCATTGACCAAGGGGCCATCCAGGTATCCACGGTGACATTTTGATACGGGTTACTAAACAGCGAAATTACGTTGGCAGGGGGATAGGTAGGGGTTGGGGCAGGGCCCATAGGGATTGGGTTGACCCCGTTTTGGTTAGAAAATATAATGTGATCAAATAAACAAATTCGGTTGTCGCTGCGCTGCGTAAAATCAGGAAATACGATAATTTGGTCTATGCCGGTAGAGGATGGTGCACTAACTACAGCACTAAAATCAAAAGTCAGTTCTTCCCATTGATTAACTAAGGTGTTGCTCACCAAAATTTCTCCGGTAGAGGCTCCTGCTGGGGTAGCAAATTTAATACCTACTGGACTGATTACCGGTTTGTATACCATTATTTTTATTACACAATTTGCTGCGGTAAGGTTAAACGTTCCGATTCCTTGTCCGTGCACTGATTCTACTCCTGCCCATGGAGCGCCTGCGACATTCGCTGTAAATCGTGCTACCGTGTTCGAGGTATTTATACCACTAGGGTCAGGGTTAGCTATAATTTCTAAGGGGGGATTGAAGTCATTTTCGAAGGTGGTCCATTGCCAGGTGGCACCAAATCCGGCAGGTTCAAAATCAATGGGGCCAAGTTGTGCGGAACACAGTTGGATTACAAAAAACGAGAGCACCAACATCTGTATACGCATATCAATAAGGTTTAGTAATTGTTAAATGTACAATAATTAATTAGATCGGGTCATTTTTTAATGATTCCCAAAGAGAAGTTATCAAAGAAAAAGGTATTTGCGTGTTCTCCCTCAGATTCTTCTTCCGATTCTTCAATAAACTTTTCGCAGGGATATTCACAATAGACAAAAACCAGGGCTTCCTTACTATTTTTTGGTAACTCATGCCATAGGGAAAATTGTTTCATTTCATGCATCACGTTGAACCCACGTTCTTCTGCCTCGGGAGTCCCGGCATCTAAATCTCTAAATTCACCGGGAGTTTTTTTAATGTAAATCGAGTCTAATGGATTACCTGAACCATCTTTGAAGATCACTTTTACCTCTGCAAAAGAACAGTTCGTTTTGGTAGTGTAAGAAGAACCAATCCAACAACTGAAATTAGCCATTACAGTATCTACGAGTAGCGTAGCGTGTAAATCATCTATTCGAATGCTCTGATAAATATTTAATTTACGTGTTTCGTTGTATTTATCTACTGTTAATCGAAAATAATTTGCTCCAGGCTGGGTTGGAAGTCCTGCTTTTACGGCACCATGATTCCATTCGTGCGAGGTTACGCCATACTCAGACACCCAATTGGATTCTGATCCTCGGGCGTAGTCTGTTTTCCAATGCAGGGGTTCTCCAGATGAATTTGATTCAGCTCCAGGGTTTACTATACGGTTGGACTTCCCAACCCAATTAAGTTCTTGTTTTTGAGCTTGGAAATTCATTGCCATCGATATGCAGACAACAGAAAATATAAATTGATACATACACTAAAATAGAAATTATTTTAATTACTCCTTAGAAATAAACATTACATTTTCTTAACATTTGTTTGAGGCGGCTATCCATGTAGAATATCGACCTTTGCAGCGAATTTATGACTGCTCTCCTTGTTTCTACCTTCGTTTCCTTGTTTTCACTCATTAATCCGTTGAGTGCAATGCCCGTGTTTATTTCCTTAACCAATGGGTTCCCAAAAGATCATTTGTTTCGCACCATTCGAAGAACATCGCTGTATGTGTTTTTGGTTTGTTTGATTTCCTTTTTAATTGGGGAATTCGTGTTGAATTTCTTCGGTGTTTCCATCCATGCCTTAAAAATTGCAGGGGGAATTATTATCTCTCGGTCTGGGTTTCAATTACTAAATGCACAACACAAAAGTGATGTCCAAGGACCGATTGAAGACGAATCACGCATGAAAGAAGACATTTCCTTCAGTCCCTTAGCTATGCCTTTATTGGCTGGTCCGGGCTCGATATCTTTACTGATTAATCTAGCCCTACAACATGAGGCATTTGATGCAAAAGCAATCGTGATTGCAGGTATTTTCATGGTTTGTTTGAGTATCTATTTGATTTTATCTTCAGCGCCATATATTCTCAAATACTTGGGGCAAAGTGGCTTGCGTACGATGTCCAAAATTATGGGGTTGTTAGTGCTTTCTATTGGCATTCAGATGATCGTAGCAAGTGGCCGATCATTATTTTACGCGGCTATTTAATTTCTTCGAATTCGTCGAAATCGTCAGAGTCGCGTTCTGGAAGTTTTGATTTCGGACCCCGAAGCATCCACGTAATGGCTGCTAAAAAACGTATCAGGGTAGCAAGCAAAAAGAAGAATCCTGCAAGTTTAAAGATCCATCCAATAATAGGAATCTGAATTAAATCGTGCGTTTGTTCATAAAACCACTGAGTAACCACGCTATCTAATGCAACAGGGAAAAACACCCAGAGGATGGTTATGGAAATAGAGATTAGCGCTACGGCCAATTCCCATTCATTTTTCATTTTCACTTTTTTATAAAGGTTCGTATACAGTTGAAACTGCATTGCATTTCGCTCTGATCGAAGATTCCTTAATAGATATAAGAAATAAGTAATTAAAGAAAGTACGAGCATGCCATTAAGCGTTAAGCTACCCTCTTCTTTATCTACAAATTTTAATACGAGCACCCCTAGAAACAACGATTGAAGCAATTGCAGGAAATATCGAAGTTGCATCCGAATTCCTTCAGGAAGAAGGAACATTAAAAGCAACTGTAGCCAAAACCAAATGAATGCAAACGCGGAAAATAAAACACCTAAATGAAAAACATGGGAGAGTACGTTCATTATTTTGGCATTGCTTGAAATTCTAAATAGCTCTTTGGGGCTTCAGGAGCATTGTTTGGGTTAAAATCAAGACGCAATACCTTACCTTCTGTTCTTCGATTTAATTGATGCAAGTATTCAAAGAGACCCTCATTGTTTTTCTTAGTTTGGATATATTCTTCGCTCAGTAAAACCAATTGTTGCAATTCTGGGTCATACCAACTTGCGGGTTCTGCCTCTCCTTTTCCTACGGGAATAATTCTCCTTGGGTCGATTTTAAATTCATTGACTAGAGAAATATAACAAGCTTTAGCGCGGTTTTTAGATAAAATTAGATTTCTTGATTCCTCGCCTCTTGAATCAGTATGCGAAATGAGTTCAATCATAAGGTTTGGATAGTCTTCCAGGAGTTTGGCCACGAGACGTAAGGAATCGTTTGTATTTATTAAAGAATCATTGACAAAGGTCCACTTGTTGAATTCATATTGGATGTTTGGAAAACGAATCATACGCTGTTCTGTAGCTTCGGGTTCATCGATGGTAAATACGCGACTTATTTTTTGACCAATGGAATCGGTGATTTGTAGCTTGTATTCCCCTTTTCGAAGCGAACTAATGTCCGCTGTGGTCATGCCATTTGACCATAGGAATTTATAGGGTTTCACACCAGAAACAACGTCAATGTCAATCTTTCCATCTGCACCTTGAAATTCACTGGCATGTTTAATTTCATTCACGGTTATCAATAATTCCGGTGGTGCAATTGCCCATGCTGTCCACAGATCTAAATCTTTTCCTTCTCTATTGCTAGACCACAATGCACAGTTGTGTGTTATTGAAAAATAAGCATCGAAAAACGGGGTATTGATGGTTTTGCCGAGGTTTACCGGTTTCGACCAGCTGCTCCATTTTCCTTTTCTAACACTGTAAAAGATATCTGCATCGCCAAATCCTTTAAAGCCATTCGATGAAAAATACAAGGTGTCGTTTGCGCGGGATAAAAAAGGTGAGATTTCAAACCCAGGCGTATTCACCGCAGCTCCAAGATGTTCAGGTTCGGACCAACCATCGGGTTCTTTTAACGAATAATATAAATCTTCTTCACCCTCTGAGTCTGATCCTTCATACGATATAATTACAACTTGCTGATCTTTTGAAAGGGTGTATGAAACATATTTCCCATCGATATTTAAGCTAGGGACAGGTAATTTCTTTTGAATAACCCATTGCGTGTCTAAGATGCTTCGAGAGGCCATGGTTATTCCTTTTTCTACATCTCGTTCCACGCCATAGGAGCTAATTAAATACAAGCGTTGGCGGGTTGAGTCCAATTCTTCTACGGTTTCCGCAATTACGGCGTTATTTAGTTTATTATTCAGTGCTTTTAAGGAAAATGTGGGTCCCCAACCAGCCATGGTTTTCTTACAATACCAAATGTCCTGATCGTAAATTCCCCCTGTATTTTTAGGGTCAAAGGTTCGAACAAAATAGAGGGTGTTCCCATTGCTGGAAATCACCGGATTACTTTCGTCTGCGGAGGTATTAATGGTGGCACCTAATCGCGTTGGGGTAGTGAACTCATAAATTTGTCCCCAAGCGAACTGTGCAAGTAAGAAACAAGAAGTTAGTAGTACTTGGTTAAAACCCATAACTCAAATAAATTTCATGTCCGCCATTACTGAATCGATTAATTCGGTTGGTTGAAAAATCAAAAGCATACCCTATTTTTAGGTTGTCAGACACCTCCATACCGGCAAGGATTCCTGCAGAGGCATTGTATTGATAATTAATTCCAGCCCAAAAAATATAGTTTATCGTGGTCATCAGCGTCATTTCCACAGAAATAGGACCTTGATGCATTTGTTTGAGAATAAGGATGGGCTGTAACTCCAATCCATTGGCAATATTCATGGTATATCCAATTTGGGTGTTCCAATGGTATTGTTGGTCGAAAAAGCTACTTTGTTCCCCAAGAGAATGTAGTAATCCTCCGTGTTGGAGGGCACCAGCAAAAAACATTTTTCTAGAAAACAAGGTCATCCCAAAACCACTACTTAGAGAAATCGACCGCAGGCCAGACGATAAAAAGGCGTCATACGTGGCATCCCCGCCATCATAAGGGAGTTGCGGATTCGATAAATTTAACACGCTGGCTTGACTCGGTGAAAACACATTGTTTCTTATTCCAATACGAATTCCAGCACTTAGTTTCCATTGATTATTTAGGGGAAGACATAAGGCGTAATTTCCATTTGCCTCGAGGTATTTAAAGGCGCCGTAGTTGTCTGAAATTGCTTGTCCACCAACAAACTGTTGAAAAACACGCTTTTTTTTCTTTTCCAAGGGTTCAATCGGATATTGAATCCTACTTCCAGGATTAAACACCGTTTTAACTTTTTTCTTTATCATGGCTTGCCCGAAACAAGCAATCGTTCGCGGTTCATTTCCAAATCCAAGCATTTGCCAACGGGCTAATAACGAAATGCTTGCCTGCTTATTCATGGCCATACCTGCAGGATTATACAGCGAGGGGCTGGTATTCACCTGCCTAAATTGAGGCATTTGTTGCGCCATCAATGAGCTAAAACCTAAGAAAAGTATCACGTATAGCTGTCTCATGGGGCGCGTAATATGGAAAGCGTTCCGTTTATGGGCTCAATACTACCGTCTGTAGCCTTTTCAATGATGTAATAGTAGCTACCAACAGGCAGTGCTTCGCCTTTAAAGCTTCCATCCCAAGGTTCGGAGGCATAGTTTCCGTCGATACTGGTGTATATCAGTTCTCCCCATCGGTTAAATATTTTCACTTGGTTCAATGGAAATTTCGCATCTAATCCAACGATTTCCCAAACGTCGTTATCTCCATCGCCGTCAGGAGTGAATGCACTTGGCACCACCAGGTTACACGGAACAATGGATGTTGAAAAAGCCGCTGCATTGCTGGAACACCCGTTCACGGTTTGCACCACATAATAGGTCGCTGAGCTATCATTGCTTGGATAGAAAAAATTTCCACTTTCGAGGTACTGCGTGAGTGCAGCATCGCTATACCATGAAATTACGCCATTCGGATTGGAATTGCTTAAGGAGATCACCTCGGAGGGTTCATTGTCACATACTGCAGTATCACCGATGATAATGGGTGTTTCTGGAATGGATAGCGAATCTAAGTAAATACTTCCATTAACATTCGCCGTACAATACCCATCTGTAATCGTCTGCAGCACATAGAGTCCAGCTTCCGTATCTAAAAATACAGGATCCGTTACTCCGTTCGTTACGAGGGCAGTTCCATTTAAGGTCCAACTCACTGTTACCGGATATACCGCATTTAGATACAAGAGTACAGAATCGAATGTTTGCAACCCACAATTGTATGCGCCACCGGTTAAGCTTAATAGACTCGGTAGGGCATGCACTGTGATTTCTACGGTATCTTTTGCCAATACAGAGCAGACCAACACACTGTACACCACGGAATATGTACCAGGACCGCTGCCAGTGGTGTTTATAGCTCCGCTGACCGGATCTAGGTTGAGTCCTCCCGGAAATGAGCTATACGTGCCATTATTAGGGGTGTTCGGGGAGAGTGTTGGATTATTCACGCCTGAATTGACACACAAATCAGTTGGGTAATTAAGACCTAGATCAGGGTTTCCACCAATGATTTGAACGGTTACTTGTCCGCTACAAGAGCGCAACGTACTGAATGATATATCATCAATAGCGAAGTCGTTTCCGAGGCCGCTTTGATTCAAATTTTCTATCAATAAGATTGCTATACTATCAGTGCCAGAATTCCAGGTGGCGCTTTGTTGTTGCCATGAACAGGTGGTATTCGTTAAGGTGTCAACACTAAGGAAAATTCCATTTATGCTGGCTTTTAGTATTGCCGGGTTGTTACTTTCTACCGATTGCGAATAGTAGGAAAAGGAATAATTGGTATTTTTTTCCACGGAGATTACTTGCTTCCATACCGTTTGATTTCCGGATACTGCTCCATCAATCACCATCATATTTCCTACGCCATTGCCAAAGGTGTGATCCACACAGGGCGAAAATGTTCCTTCCCAAAAACTTGCATTGGGTGTAATCCCATAACTTGTTTGTAGCCCATTTGGATTGGTTGGGGTGAGAAATGATAAATCGCTGTAAAACCCGGTGTTCATCGCTTCGAAATTCCCGTTGGCAACCAAATTCTCATTTAAATTATTGGTGGAGACAAGGTAAGTGGTCGACTGATTCGGACTTACGGTTATCGTGTCATTCAGTGGATTCAATAGATTTGGATCTGGCGGAGTAGCCATCCAAAGGTAATTGGTGTTGGTTCCTCCAGTAACGGTTAAATCCAATGGAGTATTTCCACAAACGAGGGTATCTTCAGGATTAACCTGTAAGAAATCATTCGGATAAACAGGTTGATTTGGAAGGATTACGGTTTGATTATTGGCATCCGTTACCGTTACATCGTAGCTCCCGTTGGGTAATCCTGTAAAAATACCCGATGCATTATTCCACGTACCCATCATTCCAGTTAGGGTGAATTGATAGGGAGGGTATCCTCCTTTGGCATATGCGATAAGCCCCCCGCTTACTGAATCACTGCAGAAAGGCCGAGTGGTAGATGCCGTTAACGTTAGCGGATCCCCAAGGGGCATTACAGCGAGATCATCTATGGCAAAGTCGTTCCCAATTACACTGATATTATCGTCATAAAGGCTAATGTTTACGCAAGAATTCGTCGCTTCAAATTCCACCGCATAGGCTTGCCAACCAAGCGCAGGAAGAGGAGCTAGGGTAGGCGTTAGTCCTTGAATATTACTGGCGTTATTAAAAAGTGTTTTAATGTCTGCTTGCGTAGCTAGGCCTGTTACAGCACTTGATGCTGAACGCAACCAAAAACTAAACACATATGGATTCCCTGGCGTTAAGCCACAAACACCGCCTCCGTTGCTCCCCGCTTGCCAGAAAGGTTGATTTCCACCAATACTTCCCCCGTCTACTACCAACATATTTCCTTGACCCGAAGTGTGGTCCGAAAACGGAAGGAAATATCCGTTATTCAAAGGTTGCGGGTTATTTGTAATGGCAAAATCACCGGGTTGAGTGGTGCCTAAGTATGGAGGAATGAGGTTCGTGTAGCCTTGTCCGTTCACACTAAATCCCGTACCAAGCCCTCCGAACTCGAAATGACCGTTATAAATGAAATTTTGCCCCCAAACTTGAAGAGTGATACAAAAACCGAAAAAAACTAAAAGCGTTTTCACAGTCTAAAGTTAATACGATTCTTTATTTCGGCTCTGTTTATTTCCGGATAAATTTCTATATGGAATTGTTAATAATTCAATCCATGCAAGAACAAGGGGGATCTAAAAACAAGGTACAATGCTTGAAATCATTTACCAATTGCTTGTGAAATTCATGATTATACATGACGCCTTGAATGTCTAAGCGTTTTAAGTTCGGTAGTTCTTTCAAGCGAGGAGATATGGAATTTACCGCGTTGTCATATAAGTCCAAGACCTCCAATTGTGTCAATTGTTCAATTTCATTTGGGATTATCTCTATGTGGTTTTCCGCCAGCAATAACGCTTTAAGCGCACCCATTTGAAATACTACATAAGGAATCGCAAAGAGTTTGTTTTTAGTTAGGTTTAGGTGCTCTAGTTCTTGAAAAATACGCAAAGAGTCTCCCAAGAATTCAATTTTATTCTTCGTAAGATTTAAGGTCTTTATTTTGGTAAATCGATAGACTTCTGCGGGAATGGTTGTGAGTTTTTCACGACTTAAATCAATGGAGAAGACGCTGTCTGGGTTTGCTTGATTCAACTCAGCTAGCGTGAAATTATGCTTTGTTTGTTGTCCAAACAACAAAACACTACAAACTAGCGAAATACCTACGAGAATCGACTTCATCTTTTTTTAATTGCTCTGTTAACGCTTCAAGACCTGAAAACACCTGCTCCCCGCGGATGTGGTTACATACGGTAATGCGCACAGATTCTCCGTAAATGTCCGCATTAAAATCAAATAAGTGTACTTCGATTACGCGGTGTTTTGAATTACTTACCGTTGGCCGTACGCCAATATTCATCATCCCCATATGCGTGCTGTCTTTTACCCAAAATTTTACTGCGTAAACCCCGTCTCCCGGAATTAGTTTTGAGGGGTTTGTTGGTTCAATGTTAGCCGTAGGAAATCCAATTGTTCTTCCTAGCTGATTTCCCGTTACTACCTTTCCATTAATTTGGTAATTATATCCCAATAAGCGATTGGCTCTTTCAACTTCCCCTTGAATTAAGGCCGCTCTAATTTTTGTTGAACTTACGATAATCTCATCCACATCTTGGGCGGGAATTTCAGTGACAAATCGGTTGGTTTTGGTAAGTACATTCGCCAACAAGGTAACATCGCCTTCCCGATTATGCCCGAATTTATGATCGTAACCCAACATTATTTCTGAGATGTTTAGTTGCTCAATTAAAACATTGGTGATAAAGTCGTTCGCGCCTTGTGTGGAGAATTCTTTGGTAAATGGTAAAATCAAAAGGTAATCTAATCCAGTTTCCGAAAGGAGCTCAATCTTTTCATCCAGTGCGCTGAGTAAAGAGATTTCTCCTAATCCCAAGGCCTGTCTAGGATGCGGATCAAAGGTGATAAGCATGCTGTCTTTCCCCGTTTCCTTTGCTTTGCTAATAAGCTTTGTCAGAATACTCCGATGTCCGATGTGCACCCCATCATATGTGCCCAGTGTCACTATAGGATTCCGTAAGATCGGAAGTGCTGCTAAACCTGTAAGTACCTTCATCATTTGAAGCGCAAAGGTAAGCAATCCAAATAAACGTGGATTTTAAACTTTTGAAGTACTTTTGGGAAAATGATTCACATGAAATTGAAATTCTTCACCCTTTTATTTTCTTTTACAATCCTTTTCGGATCCGTTCGGGCGGATGAAGGCATGCTTATTCCATTGCTTATTAAAGCCTTTGAATCGGATATGCAAGCGCGGGGGATGAAGTTGACCGCTGACCAAATATACAGTGTAAACCATGCCAGTTTAAAAGATGCTATTTTTCAGTTTGGCGGTGGCTGTACCGCTGAATTGGTTTCAAGTCAAGGGCTTTTGTTGACCAATCATCACTGCGGGTATTCTCAAATTCAGTCACATTCCAGTTTGGAACACGACTACCTGAAAAATGGATTTTGGGCAAAAGAAAAAAAAGATGAATTAACCAATCCTGGCCTAACTGCAACACGCATCGTTCGGATCGAAGATGTTACCGCCTTGGTATTACTGAATGCGCAAGGAAAACAGGACCGAGCGGTCATCGCAGCAAACATCGATGCAATCGTAAAAACAGCCATCGAAGGAACACATTATGAGGCTGAAGTTAAAGCATTTGATTATGGAAATGCCTATTACTTGATGGTAAAAGAAGTGTTTAAAGACATTCGGTTTGTAGGTACTCCTCCTAATTCTATTGGAAAATTTGGGGGAGATACCGATAATTGGGTTTGGCCAAGACATACTGGAGATTTCTCGGTATTTAGAATTTATGCTGGACCGGATAATAAACCAGCCTCATATTCAGCGGATAATGTTCCATACACGCCAATTCAGTATTTAAACATTTCATTCAAGGACCGCAAAGAAGGAGATTTTACCATGGTGTACGGATTTCCTGGTGTTACCGAACAGCACGTGGTTTCTGAATATTTGAAATTTATTATTGAAAAAGAACGTCCGGCCCGCATTGCAATGCGGGATGAAAGTTTAGCTGCTATTGATGCTGGTATGCAATCATCTGATTTGGTTCGCATTCAATATTCCGCCAAGCAAGCATCCATAGCCAATGCTTGGAAAAAATGGATTGGACAGGTGGTAGGCTTGAAAAATTTAGACGGTGTTGCGGTCAAACAACGCGAGGAAGCGGCATATAGAAAAACGGCCGAATCTAATCCAGAATGGAAAAAATATACCAATGTCTTAGATTCATTGAATCAGTATGTAAAGAATAATTCTGAAAAAGAGTACCGCTATGCCATGGGGGTTGAATATTTTTTCTACGGTCCTGAATTTTTTAAAATGATAAAAGCTTCGAGTGAGCTATTGAACGCTTCGAATACGGGAACCTCTCCCGAGGTATTTTCTGCTGAAAAGAGTAAATTAATTGCCAGTGCACGAGCGTTTTTTAAAAACTATAACAGTGCAGTAGATCAATCCATGTTCAACGCACTAACCCTTCAATATCAACGGTCTGAAATTGCAACGAACAAGAATTGGAGCGTGATTAATGTTGCGGTACTCTCAGGCAATATTTACGCCAAATCAATTTTTACAGATTCTACGCGGTTTATTCAATTTGTAACATCCTTTTCAAATAACTCTGCTAAGAAACTAATTAAAGACCCTGCCTACATTTTTTACAATACCTATTATCCGGTATTCGTGCAAGAGGTGGCCCCAGCCTTTAAGCAATACCAGGCTAAAATCACCCCCTTGATGCAGCGCTACGTAGAGGGTAAATATATCATGTTTCCTAATGAAAAACATTGGCCAGATGCCAATTCAACCTTGCGTATTACATACGGACAACTGGAAGGGTCTTCCCCAGTAGATGGCATGGCCTATACCGAACATACTACGCTGGATGGGATGATTGCTAAAAACAGTACTGGAAATCCGGATTTTGAATTATTGCCAAGAATGTTCGAATTGGCATCCAATAAAACCTATGGACCCTATGCGCAAGACGGCGAATTATGGGTGTGTTTCACAGGTTCAAATCACACCACTGGAGGAAATTCAGGTTCTCCAGTGTTAGATGAAAAAGGGAATTTGATGGGTTTGAACTTTGACCGATCCTGGGAAAGTACCATGAGTGATTATTTGTTTGATCCGAACCGTTGTCGGAATATTGTAGTGGACATTCGCTACGTGCTTTGGGTGATGGACATCTATGCCGGGGCAACACATTTAGTGAATGAAATGACTTTAATCAAAGATTAATTTATCTTTGTTCCTTGAAATCAACCTGCTCCATAAGTTTAATATGAAAAAATTACTTTTATTCAGCCTACTGATAATTGCCTTTAATCAGGACACACTTGCTTCTACCATGAGGTTAAGATCGAAATTAATCAAAGGATATTTGGTTGATTTTAAAACACGAAGGGATGTCGATGAGGTTTCTTTGTTGTTGGTATCAAAAGAAACGGGTGAACGATTTAAAGCAGAAACGCAACGTGGGGTTTTTACCTTTAATAATGTTCCCATAGGGGAAAGCATATTAATTCTTGCGGACAAAGACTATCGAAATGATACCCTGAAGGTATTTAAAACCAATGTAAAAGAACATTTAGAGCACTATACGTTTAGTAAAACTCAACCCTTTAGTGCCCGTTTGAAAGTAACATGGTTATTCAATTGGGGAGATAGAACCACGGTGGTAAATGGTAAAAAAGTGGTCCAAGAACATTATTGGTCTCACATGATGGCAAGGGTTATTTTGGTTATCTACGGCCTATGTTTATTTATGATTTTTTATTACAGTGTCATCCAACTTTTGTTAGCTATAGCATACAGAAAATCTAAGCGATTGCCAAAATTACCAATGCCCGCTTTTGATTTAGAGCACGCGCCGAAAGTTACGATACAGCTTCCCATGTATAATGAAATGTATGTTGCGGAGCGAATTATTGAAACCACCGCCCGCTTGGCCTATCCAAAAGATAAGTTTCAAATTCAGGTATTGGATGACTCCACGGATGAAACCAAAGAAATTATCGCGAAAAAAGTGGCGGAAATTGCTGCTACGGGGGTAGATATTCAGCATATTCATCGCGTGGATCGAACAGGGTATAAGGCGGGAGCACTGGATGATGCAATGGACCGTGTTACAGGTGACTTCATTGCGATTTTTGACGCTGATTTTGTTCCAGATGAAAATTTCTTATTACGCACAGTTCCCTACTTCAATAATGAACAAGTTGGGGTCGTTCAGACGCGTTGGGGTCACTTGAATAAATCATATTCCCTACTAACAGAACTTCAAGCCTTTGGATTAAATGGTCATTTTGCGATTGAACAGCAAGGAAGAAATTCTACTGGCCACTTTATAAATTTTAATGGTACTGCAGGGATTTGGAGGAAAAAATGCATTGAAGATGCAGGTGGATGGGAACATGATACCATTACAGAGGATTTAGATTTGAGCTACCGTGCGCAAATGAGGGGTTGGAAATTCACTTATTTAGAAGAGGTGGAATCGCCGGCAGAATTGCCAATTACTATGTCTGCATTAAAAAGTCAACAACATCGCTGGATGAAAGGTGGGGCAGAGTGCTTTATTAAAATGCGGGGTAAATTACTTACACATCCCGGGGTAAGATTTTCGGATCGAGTGCATGGAATGGCCCATTTATTTAACTCCTCGGTGTTTGTTTTCATCTTAATCTTATCCATTCTAAGTTTATTTATTCTGCACATCAAGGATTCTTTTTCTGATTTGAATTATTTCGTTCAATTTGGTGCATTTTTCATTTCAAGTACCGTATTCCTTGCCTTCTATTATTGGAATTCTTACCGAGATAAAACCGGGAGATTTTGGAACGATTTGTTTAAATTCATTAAGCGTTTTGTTCAGTTCTTGACGGTATCTATGGCATTGTCTATGAGCAATGCGGTCGCAGTGATTGAAGGGTATTTACGGATAAAAAGTTCATTTGTGCGCACTCCGAAATTCAATGTGGCTCAAAAAGATGAGTTTACTGGTAACAAATACGACAAAAAAAGCCTCTCGATCCTAAATATCGCCGAAGGCTCCTTTATGTTGATTTTCGGATTTACCGCATTAAATCGTTTAGCATTTGGCGATTTTGGAATGGTTCCTTTTCATTTGATGTTGGCCTTTGGTTACGGAATTATCTTCTTCAATACGTTAAAGGAAGTTAGAACAGGTCGCTAACATGAAGGTGCGATTGATGTTCATTGGGAAAACGGTGTCCAATGCCCTCAAAGAGTTAGAGCAAACCTATGAAAAACGCCTGGTTCATTATGTGAGTTATGAGCGCACAGAGCTCCCCGATGTTAAGCAAGCATCATCCTTAACCCCGGCACAACTTAAAGAGAAAGAAGGCCAGGCTTTGTTGTCTAAATTATCCGACGATCAGCATGTAATTTTACTGGATGAAAAAGGTACGAGCTATACCTCGGAAGGATTTGCTCTACTACTTGCCAATCATGAATTACACAGTGTTAAAAAAATAACCTTTTGTATCGGGGGTGCCTTTGGATTTTCCGATGCAGTATATGCCCGCGCCAATGGGAAGATTGCATTGTCTTCCATGACCTTTTCTCATCAAATGGTCCGCATGATATTTTTAGAACAATTATACCGAGCATGCACCATAAATAAAGGCGAAAGTTACCACCATTCTTGATGGTTTATTAACTTTATCCACATGAATCAAGGGCAACTATTTTCCATTGCAGAGGGCTTAACTGTAGTGCTGTGGATCATAATTTTGTTCTGGATCGGGAGATTGATACGCAATCGATATTACCATGAGCGTATTCATCGATATTTTTATGCGGGATGGGGGTTTAAAATATTTTTTGCCCTAATTTTTGCCTTAATCTATTTGTTCATTCTTGGAGGCGGGGACATCAATGCCTATTGGGACAGTGCTACCGTATTAAATAAGTTGTTTTTAAATAATCCGATGGGCTATGTTCAGGAAGTGATCAATACTGACAGACTTCTAGGCGTTACCTACCGTTTTAATCAAGGTACGGGGTATCCTCCTGGTTGGATTTGGCGTGAACCGGAGGCATGGAATGCAGCAAAGATCTTATCAGTTTTTTCTATTCTTACCTTCAACAGCTTCTGGGCAACAACGCTTGTAGTGGCGTCAGTTGTTTTTTTTAGTTCTTGGTTGATGGTTTATCGAATAATTACCCACGAGAATTTAAACATAAAGGCCGTACTCTTTGCATTTTTATTTTTCCCCTCCGTTACGTTTTGGTGCTCGGGGATTAGCAAGGACAGTCAGGTGTATACGCTTTCCTTACTGTTAATGTATCAATTGTTCCGTTGGTTAAAATGGGATCCAAAGCGAACGGTTTTTCGTTTACTTTTTATGGTCGTAATAAGCGCCTTGCTGTTCAGCCTAAGACAGTTTGTTGCCTTGGCCATCATTGCTCCGTTTTTCTTAGCGATAGTCGCTCGTTATGCCAATCGGTGGTCGAAGCGCCCGCTTATCTTACTTCTTTTTCGAGGGTTTGTATATGTATCGCTGGTGCTTATATTTGTTGTGATCGCAAATTTAGATCGAACCCAAGTACTGATTCAAGAAGCACAAATTACCCAGTCCGATTTTAGTGATAACCCAATTTATACTGGAGCCAAATATGAAATAAACCAATCCGACGGATCAATTTTGGGCTTGGTAGCTGCCCTCCCTCAAGCCGTATTTATTGCCCTTTATCGCCCATTTATTACAGAAAACGTAGGACTGAATTTCATCGTGAACGGACTTGAAAGTGTCGCCCTTCTCTTTTTTACAGGGTTGTTTTTTTTAAATCGACATCTGTTAAAGAACCTTCGTTTTATGTTTAAAAGTGAATTTGCCATTTACATGCTTACCTTTGTATTGTTAACCGCATTTATGGCCGGATATACCTCCATCCTTTTTGGTGTTTTGGTTCGGATTCGAGCCCTGGTATTGCCTTTTTTCTTTCTGCTTCTAACGCTTAGAAAACCTCAAATGACGAGCCCAACCTGATGTGTGGAATCGCCGGATTTATTGATTTAAGCAAACGCACCTCTACCGATGTGCTCCTTGGTATGCGAGACTCTTTGATTCATCGAGGACCCGACGCAGGAGGGGAGTATTTTTATGATTCCCAAACGTTTTCTTTAGGTTTAGCCCATAGGAGGCTTTCCATTATTGATACCACTGATTTTGCGAATCAGCCCATGCATTATGAGGAGCTTTCAATGGTGTTTAATGGCGAGCTCTATAATTACCAAGAAATTAGAGAAACATTGGTGAAGGCGGGGTATTCATTTCGAACGCAATCCGACAGTGAAGTAGTGCTCCTGGCTTTTCATAAGTGGAATAGTAAAGCCCTTAATTTATTCAAAGGCATGTTCTCGCTCATTCTTTTTAATCGAGTAGAACAAACCTTGTTTCTAATTCGCGATCGCTTTGGCGTTAAGCCCTTGTACTATTATCTTAATGATCATTTGTTGCTGTTTGGAAGCGAATTAAAACCATTTCACACCCATCCACAATTTAAAAAATCGCTCGATTTAAATAGTGTTTGGTATTTTTTTCAATACGGCAATATCCCTTCGCCCCATTCCATTTTTAAGGATACTTACAAAGTAGAACCGGGAACTATGGTGAGTATTGATTGCAATACCCTTCGACTTGAAAAAAAAGTGTTTTGGAGTCCCATGGCCAATTTTCAAAAGGAAACCCGCTCCATTTCTTTTGATGCCGCTAAAATCAGGACCCGCGAATTGCTGTCTGATGCCATTAATTTACGCATGGTGTCAGATGTTCCTGTGGGTTTATTTCTTTCAGGCGGCTATGACTCAGCGACTACTGCAGCGCTTTTAACCCAATCCCGCAAGGATCTTAAAACCTTTACAGTGGCGGTTCCTGAGGCCGGCTTAAACGAGGGCCCTAAAGCGAAACAAATCGCTGATTTCTTGGGCACCGACCATACGGAAATTACCTGTGATTTACATGAAGCATTGGAGGTAATTCCGATGCTACCCACGATCTATGACGAACCCTTCGCAGATAGCAGTGCCATCCCAACATATCTTGTATCAAAACATGCGGTCAATTCAGTGAAGGTAGCTTTGAGTGCCGATGGAGGGGATGAATTATTTGCAGGGTATAACAGACACCTCTATTATTCTCGCATCCCGAGTGCGGTTCGTTACCTGCCGAGTTGGGTAGGTTCAAGCATCGCTAATTCCATCGAAGCCATTGGACTGTCTGGTTTAAAAGCGCAACGTGTTCAAAAATTCGCCCGCCTACTGAGCGATTTTTCAGTAGAGTCGTACATGCAAGCCATGAACACCTCCATGTCAAATGACCAATTAAATAAGCTTATTAACCAACGAAACATTCCAGAAAAGCTGCCCTTTTTTCAAGGAAGATCGCCTCTGACAACCATGTTACTCAACGACAGCATCAACTATCTTCCGAATGATATTCTACACAAAGTGGATCGTGCTACCATGGCTGTTGGATTGGAGGGTAGAGAACCGTTTTTAGATCATGAATTATTTGAGTTCCTAGCGCAAGTACCTGATCACTATAAATGTGATGGGAAAGACACAAAAATTCTTTTGAAACATATTGCACACGATTTACTTCCTCCTGCCTTGATGCAAGGACCTAAAAAAGGATTCGCTATCCCAATTTCCGCATGGATGAGGGAATATTTAAAATCCGAACTGTTGGATTTCATCGAACCAAGATTTCTTAAGGAGCAAGGGATTTTTAAGGCACCTGAATTGGAGCGCGAAGTAAAGTCATTTCTCAATGGAACGGATACAAATAGCTTGTTTATATGGTATTATTTTAGTTTTCAATCATGGTACAAACAATGGATGTAAGCCCGATTTTCACAGTTCAAAAGCATGAATTAGCGTTTAATTTTCCAGCAGGAACCAGTAGGGGAGTGCTTACGACAAAGAAACTTTGGCTTATTACCCTAAGCGCTGAAGGGAAGCAAGGAATTGGAGAGTGCAGCATCATTGAAGGCCTTTCTCCAGAGTATATCAACGACGTTCAGTACGAGGGTAAACTAAGCGAAGTAATTCATGCCCTAAATCAAGCGTCTTTATCTGAAGCGGAATTGCTCGATTCCCTTGATTTGTTGATTCCGGACTTATTATATTTCCCTTCGATTAGATTTGGAGTGGAATGTGCCCTGCGGAGTTGGTTGGCTCCGAGTCATGGGCTATTTTTTGACAATGCTTTTGCGCGAGGAGAATCTGCTATTCAAATCAATGGGTTAATTTGGATGGGTGCACCGGAATGGATGCAAGACCAGGTAGCCAAAAAAATAAAGGAAGGATATTCCGTATTGAAATTTAAAATTGGCGCGATTGATTGGAAGCAAGAACATGAAATAATTCAACAGGTGCGTAAACATTTTGGTCCTGAATTACTTACGATTCGCGTGGACGCGAACGGTGGATTTACGGCAGCTAATGTTCGACAGATACTGAATCAACTCAGAGACTTAAATGTTCATTCGATTGAACAACCTGTAGCAGTTAACGAGATTGATTTATTAGCAGCATTGTGCAAGGAGGCCATTGTGCCAATAGCCTTAGATGAATCCCTGATTCCATGCTATACACTGGCGGAAAAAGTGGCCTTGCTCGATCGCGTTGGCCCTCAATTCATCATTTTAAAGCCCAGCTTGCACGGAGGAGTCTCGGGAGTACAAACGTGGATAGAATTAGCCACCGCACGCGGAATTGGTTGGTGGATGACCTCTGCCTTGGAGTCTAACATCGGTCTAACTGCAGTGGCTCAGTTTGCCGCGGAATACCCACTCAACCTTCCCCAGGGATTAGGCACCGGGGGCTTATTTGCAACAAATTTCACGTGTGGGTTATCCCTATCTCAGGATCAGCTTACCCATCATTTACCCGTACACGGGTGAATTTCATCGCATTGAGTATACACATAATCGTGCAATAGCCACTGCGCTGCGATTGCCAATTGACTGTAGTTTTGAGAGTTATTTCCGAATCCTGCGGCGGAAGTAATCCACATCTGTTGAATAAGGTCCATACTGCCCGATGTAGGATGTATTTTGTTGACAACAGCGGCTACATTTCCTGCTCCCGCATGATATACATGCATGACAAGCAACCTAAACCACAAATCACTTTCTGTATAGCTCAGTCCATGTGCATTTAATATGCGTCGAGCGGATGGAATACAAGAGGTTTTAATCAGTTGAGAGGAGGCATAAGCACTTCTTGAAAAGTCCGCACGCTCATCGGTGTTTCCATTTACGGTGAGTCCGTATCGTTGAGCAACCGAAGGCATGAGTTGAAATGGGCCATACGCACCACTGATTGATTTCTTGAGCTGAGCGGGACTTTCAATCAAAAGGATGGCTTGTGCATACCAAGGATCTACTTGGTTGTTTTCAAATGCCGCTATTCCGCTGCCAAGTGAAGGAAATACTTCGTGAAATCTGTAAAAATCATTTTTCCCCGTTGTAACATAGAGTTCCTCTGTAGAATCTAAGCCAAAGGTTTTACGTAATGTGGCCTTGTATTGCGCTTTTTCAGTTTCGGTTTTTGTTCGCCACTGTCTGAAGGCTATGGTCTCGAGTATCGTGCGATTTTTGGCAACATTAATAATGCAAGAATCTGGAGATAAGGTCATGATTCGTCTCCAAAACTTAGCTTGTGGCAATTCAACCCAACGGTCTTCAAACAGGTCGTCGGAACGCATTACCCGGTTCAAGGTGTTCTTGGTTTTAACCTCCAGCTGTTCATGTGTCCACGTTTGAGCCTGTATGAAAAACGAATAATTCATTGAAATAATAAGGAGAAATCGGAATAAATTCATGGAGGTGAAATTAAGGAATAACTCGTTTGCCAACGCGTAAAGTGACCTCAGTTACAAACATCCTTTTTTTAATCCCTATATTTGACTGTGGAAATGTTAAAGAAAATCCTGGGTTTTCCCTTTATTTTTTTAGTCCGAATTTATCAGTGGGTTATTTCGCCATTGCTCCCCCCAAGTTGTAGATATACACCGTCATGTTCTTCTTATATGATTGAAGCCATTCAAGTGTGGGGTCCAGTTAAAGGCCTTTGGTTAGGTACTAAGCGAATTTCACGCTGTCATCCAAGGGGAGGACACGGGTACGATCCGGTGCCGAAGAAAACGCCTCCTCTCGAATAACCCACCCTCGAGCACTTAAGATTGATTCATAGGTGATTAGATCGAATACGTTGGGAGATAAATCAATCCAGCGTTGAATTCGAATGTCGCGTCCATCAATCTGATGATTCATCACATTAAGGAGTCCTAAGGATTCGGAGGATGATTTGGTGTGTTCAACATAAGAAAACCACTGTTTTAGCACATGGATTGCGGGGTTTTCACTCATTGGGAAATCCTTAGCGCATACCGAATGAATGAAATGTATTTTACGCTTTGCCCTACTGAATAAAACGTTGAGTCGTTTATCGCCACCGTCTTGAGTTAAGGGGCCAAACCGTAAATCAAATCTTCCATCTTCATTGTACCCGTAGCCAAATGATATGATGATTTCATCGCATTCATCCCCTTGAATTTGTTCTGCAGTTTTCAAAAATAGCGTATCTGATTCAAGTGCTACCTCCATCGCTAAGCGCTCCGCTGTGGTGCACAACGAAATTATGGCTTTAAGTTGCTTTTCTGAAAACGCTACTAATCCAATGCGGGTATCTTTTAGCCTTAATTTTTCAACCAATAGCTTTTTTGCAGCCTGTGCTTCAATTATATTTATTCCATCTTTGTAATGATTCCCGGGGAGATAGATTGATGTAATGGCTTGATAGTTTGGATAGCTTGGCAAAACAATGAGTTCATTGTTATAAAAATGTTGATTCGAAAATTGTATCAACTCCTCGTGTTGGCTTCTGTAATGAAATTTTAATGGACTTTGAGGTAAATTGAATGCTGCCTGATCTAGTAGGGTGAGCGCATTAGAAGTTCCTCGCTGAAAAAAGGCTGAAGGTGCCATTTGCATAGAATCGCCGGCCACAATTAATTGCTTGGAGCGATAAATCGTACCTAACGAATGAGACAATAACAACTGACTCGCCTCGTCAATAATTGCAACATCAAAACGGTTTTTAGTCAAAGGTAAATCCATGGCGATTTGCACGGGACTACTTAGCCAAATGGGCTTCAATAAAGAAATCCAATGCGAAGCTTCACTTTCCAGTACGGTGCGTAAGGCAGGGAAATTTCTTTTTCGACTAAAAAGCCTTGAAAGGATTCTTTTTCCTATAATCAATTCATTTTTTAATGTCTTTTCCCTTGCCGTTAATTTACCGCTAGGCGTAGCTATTATTCGATGAAATGCATCAAAGGTGTTTTTACGATCAACCAAAATCTGATGAACAACCCGTTCTTGCGTATTTTTTCTATTCGCCTTAATCCGTGCTAATTCATCTGCAATGGAAAGCGAAAGAAATTCCTTCATTCCAGGAAATTGGGCGATAAATCGGTTCCAATCGGAAGCAATTATGGCCTCTTCATAGGCTCCAGTAGTTTCGAATTCAATCACGGGGGCAGTGACGGAACAGGGGACTTGATCCCATGCTTTTAAATGAGGAATACAGCTATGGAAATTAGTTAAAAGATGATCTATATTTTCATAGACGGGTGCTTCAGAATTCCTTGTGAATTGTTGTTTAATTGCTAGCGCAATTCCTTGAATCATTGCATGATTTGTACCATAGAAACTTCGTTCTTGTTTAGAAAGTGCGTGGTATTGTTCATACAAGTTTCCATCAAACAAGGTATTAAAGGTTTTATAGGCTGTAATATCGGTCCTAATATCCGTTAATCCAAGCGAAATTAATTCCATTTGAGCGTTTAAGCGTTCATCAAGTAAGGAATGGTATACTTCAGTTAGTTCAATTAATACCCCAATATCAGCGGTTGATTCAGTTAACCAGTTTCGTTTTATTCGAAGCTGATGGAATTTCTTAAACAAACCACCTTTTGAAAGTTCTTTACGTAGCCCACTTAACAAAACAATCGAAGGTAATTTTTTCCACGAAGTAAGCGCATGCTCTTTCTGTTGAAGCTGCGCCTCAGCAAGATCCAACTTTTTAATCAATCGGTTGATTTTACTTCGATGTTTCATCCACGGCAAACAGCGCTGCGCCGTATCATTTGAAAACAAATGTACCATCTGTGCTACGTGTGCCTGTTCAAGAATCTCCGTATCGGTTAAGTGCTGCCATTGTAAATGGCTTAGCTCCGTTTGTATATGCTTAAGTGTTTTTAGACGTGTTTCAAAGGTGTTTTCCAAGTTCAAATTACCTTTGAGCATACTCAGCATTTGCAGCACCGAATCAGGAATAGTCGAAATTATAGGCTTATATGTTAACCATTCCGAGTAACTCGGCATGCCTGCATGAAATGCCGCGTTCTTTTTTTCTCCGATTCGCGTCGCGGTAATGAAGTCCTTTGGGCTCATCTCCCCAATTAATCCGTCCTTGTGGTAGAGGTCCAGTTGACCTTGAAGCCAATTCAAGCGAACGGTACTTGAAAAGTCTTGCTCCATGGAATCTAATGGTTTTTCTATCGCTTCCCAGCTTTTGGCCAGCGACTGAATACTAGTTTTTATTCCGTCCTGCGAGTTCCTCCTCAGCATTAATTCTCCGAGTCCACAATCTGTTAATTTAGACGCAATCACTTCTAATGCTTGACGTTTTTGAGAACAAAGAAGCACCTGCTTTTTTTCTTCTAAAAACCGACCGATTAAATTTCCGATTACTTGTGATTTCCCGGTCCCTGGGGGGCCTTGAATAACCAAGTGTTGCAACTCCGCCCGTTTTATTGCTTGGAACTGGGTGTGGTCTGCCTCGAAAAGTAATGGAGACAAGGATTTATGGATGGGTTCTTCAACGTGTTGAGCACCTTGATATAGAAAATCGAAATGACTTAAATCGGTTTCTTTTTTTAACTCAATCACTTCCTTCAATAGGCTGTGTCGATACGGATGGAAATTTCCTATGTACCGAATACGTGCATCCAAATCATATCCTTTTGATGTCAACAGCTCACATAGTTCCTTTTTTTCAAGGGCTGTAAATTCTGTTTCTTCAAATGAAAAGATCTGCAATAAATAGGGGTTTATGATCCATTCATCCGCCCCGATATTCCAAGAAACTTGATTTAATACGGGGTTGATTTTCGGGTTCAATAAATGAAGGAAAATTGGAATTTGTTGCTGGTGCTCTGCTTCCTGCAAGAATAGGATACCTTCAGATAAACATAAGGAAAACACACCCTCTTCTCGTTCTTTTTGATACGCAGCTTTTATCAGTTTCGATGCTTCAGGCCTCAGTTCTTCCGTTTCTTTTTCAAAAGGCAGTACATGTTTCGCTTGGATATTCACCAATAAATCAGAGGAATTAAACCTTGAGAGGTCCAGTTCAAATTGATTTAATTCCGATAAAATGATTGATTTATCATTCACGCACTAAAAGTAAGGCAATTTATTTTGTTAGTCAATTTCATGTACCTTTATCCTTTAATCTACGAATAATGAAGGCTATATTATCAGTTTTTTTTCTGAGTTTTTTAGTTGGGATTTCGTCACAAATCACCCTCAGTGTAGCGGATTTCGCAAATTCCGGTGATACCGTCCGTATTTCTCAAGCAGCAGGAGCAGGCTTGGATTTTCTCTCAACTGGCGCGAATTTTACGTGGGATTTTAGCGCCTTATCTGCAAACAGTCAATACCTCAAGGAGTTTAATCCCATTGGTTTTGCTTCATTATTGGTGTTCGGAACCTATGGACCCATTGCACCAACAAATTATCGAGCGAGTTACTTTAATCCAACGAACGATTTACCACTGGATCAATTGTCTCAATTCCTACCTGTTTCTTTAAGTGATTTGAATCAGTATACCAAGCGAATGACAGACTCTATTACCTCACTTGGTTATTCCATAAGCGTTAATGGACAAGGGGTTCCATTCAAATCGGATACGATAGAAACACGCTATAAATTACCATTGAATTACAATGATTCTCATTATTCCAGAGGCTACACCTACATCGATTTAAATCCAGTCATTGACTTTAAAATCAAACAATATCGTCAACGAACCACGAATGTAGATGGATGGGGAACTATTACAACCCCGAAGGGTACATTTCAAGCATTGCGCTTACGACACGATATTGCCGAAATTGATTCGGTTTATCAAACATTTTTTGGTGCTGGTCAGTGGTTTGGAACGCCGCCAATTCAACGCACGGAATACGAGTGGTTTGCAAACGGTGAAAAAGAGTGGGTGCTTAAAGCAACAGAAACAAACGGTACGGTTAATCAAGTAGAATATCAAGAGGATTATTTGGGATTAGATGCTTCCTTAATTGAATCCACGCTGGATGCATCCATTGGACCTAATCCCGTACATGAAACATTACTTATTGATTCTAAATCCCCTGTATATTTAGCTCAAATCTACGATGGCGCCGGAAGGCTTGTCCTTAGTACTTCATTGAATAATGTGCTTAATTATAGCCTTGATCTCAACGCATTACATACAGGGACATACCGAATAATCCTTAGTGGAATTCATGGATCTAAGGAATTTCCGTTAGTTAAATTCTAATTGTACCTTTGACTTGGCAAATCGGCCTATCGCTGTCCCGTTTACGGGAGGGAGGAAAGTCCGGGCAGCACAGAGCAGTGTACTTCCTAACGGGAAGGGTTCATCTTGATGAATACAGAAAGTGCCGCAGAAAATAAACTACCTTGACAAACTTGTTGCGTTGGGGAAAAGGTGAAAAGGGGAGGTAAGAGCTCACCGCAGCAACAGTGATGTTGTTGGCAGGGTAAACCTTACGCGCTGAAAGACCATGTATACCGGAGTATGTCTTGTACATTAAGAGTTGCTCGCTCGATTCCGGAGGGTAGGTCGATAGACGCTGATGGCGACGTCAGTGCTAGATAAATGATAGGCAGTTGCGTCACGTGTGACAAAACGAACAGAACCCGGCTTATGATTTGCCTTTTTTTATTTTAGATGAAAGAATCCATGACCCGTGGCGTTCTTACCGTCATAACCCAGCGTTTCGTATGTGTAAAAATACACGCCTTCTAGAGCCATATGTCCATTCGTTTTCCCATCCCAAGTGAGTTGAGATCCAGTCAATTCTGCCATGAGATTTCCCCAACGGTTAACTATTTGTATAGTCACCTTTTTATATCCATTCAGGTTTAAGTAGAACTCATCATTCACCCCATCCCCATTTGGCGTAATGATATTAATCAGATGTACATCGGTTCCTGGTGCAAAGAGCTCGATTTCTGCGAAATAAGTGCTTGTGCATCCGTTATCATTTACTATCAGTAATACCCCATAGGTACCCGGGCTAGTGTAGGTATGAGCTGGATCCATCAACGAGGAATTATCACCATCACCAAAATCCCAGTTAAAGGTTTGTACAGGGGTTCCCATGTATAAAAATTGAACATCGTAGCCACTTATATCTGATATAAAGGAAGCGTTAGGACTTGGATTTACCGTCACTAGAACGGTGTCACATCCGGTGCAAGAGCCAACAGTACCGCACACGGTGTATGTTGAGGTGGTACTTGGTGAAAATGGAATCCCATTCTGTACCCCATTATTCCATAGATAGTTGCTTCCACCACTCCCTTCCAATATAATATAATTTCCAGCACAAATAGTAGTATCATTTCCCGCATTGATAAGTGGGTTAGCCACTAACACTGATATAACCGTGTCTATGGCACAATTTCCGGGGGTGGGGGTAAAGGTATAGGTGCTTGTTCCTACTTGGGAGGTATTAATATTTGATGGATTCCAAGTTCCCGAAATCCCATTGCTACTGGTATTAGGCAGTGCGGTAAAATCACCTAAGCAGTAAGGACCAAAATTCGTAAATGTTGTAGATAACTCCGCGCTTACTTGAATCTGCTGCACAATAGTGTCGCCGCATTGACCAGCGTCAGGAGTGAAAATATATGTACCTAAACCCTGTATATTCGCATTAACTGAAGGTGGATTCCAATTCCCACTAATGCCGTTATTGGATGTGCTCGGTAGTGGAGCCACAAGCGTATTTTGGCAATAAGGCCCTAAATTCATAAAGGTGGGTGCTACACTACTTATAATGGTTATTATGAGGTTTTCTGTGCTGCCACATTGTCCTCCTGCGGGTGTGAATGTGTAGGTAGTTGAGCCTAAGGTTGAATTAACCATTCCGGGGTTCCATGAACCACTAATTCCGTTAAGTGAAGTATTTGGAAGTGCAGGGAGTTGTGCTGAAGGGCAATATGGACCATACGTATTAAATGTTGGCGTTATGTTCCCATTCACCACTACAGTTTGGGTGCTCGTATTAGCGCATTGTCCTGCGTTTGGGGTAAAGGTGTATACCGAACTGCCGCTGCTAAACGTGCTAATGCTAGGCGGTGTCCATGTGCCTGTGATGCCATTATTGGAGGTGTTGGGCAAAACGGCAGGAATTACACCCTGGCAATATGGTCCAAAGTTTGAAAACGTTGGATTGATAAGTGCCCCAGCGTTAATAACTTGAATGCTATCATTGTCTGTACATCCTCCAGAGCCTACTTGAACGTAATACCAACCTGCACAAAGATTAGAAACAGTTGACGAATTACCAATGGCTTGTCCCTGTGCGTTTGTCCATACATAAGAATATACGCCATTCCCACCACTTGGGGAGGCAGTTACACTTCCATTGCATATGCAAACAGCAGGTTGAGCCGATGGATTGACCACCAAAGGTGCAATAGGACTACAATTGTTGGTTAACGATTGAATGTAGTTCGTGTTTGCGGCATTGTTGCCAGATCCAGGTGTTTCAAACAAAGGAGAAGACCCACTTGACCAATTATTTTGTACGTAGGGGTTGTTACTCAAACTATTAAAATAAAAGACCAAAGCAGTTGATGGTCCGGCAAAATATATAATATTGTTTGAAGAGTTATTTCCCCAACTAATCGCATGTGCTGGAATACTGGTGTTAACAGGTGCATAAACTTGGTACGAGTCGCCAGTATTAGCCATTCCAGTATAATTCCAAAAGCCTCCTACCGTCCATCCAACAATAGGATACGTTAAAGGTGCGGCAGCCGATGGATTATTTGCGTTACCTTCTATTAAGCCCGAGGATGCTGGAATTATTAATCGACAATTTCCATCATTCATACTAACGTCATTAGCTGGAATTGAAGCATTTATGTCCATATCGTTGAAGATAACAATGAGTGTCCCAACCGGTATACATGCCCAAAAAGCCGAGTTGGAAAATCGTAAGGAGCCTTGAGCTAGCCCAACACCCGATGTGCTTCCCGGTGTGAAATAACTGTTATTGTCATCGAAAATCCATCCACGGAGGTCAAGGCAATTGGCATTGGGTTGACAAGGATTTATTGCTCCCGTTGGGACCACCAAGAACTCCACGTATTCTTTTGAACCCGAGGGGCCTTGGGAAATTTCATTAATAACAAGGGTTTGAGATAAAACACAAACATTACTAAGAAAAAACAGTATTAAAATGTTCTGTCTTAGAAAAATACGCATAAAAGTTGCTTTCAACAAAGGTATATACAATCTTTTATAATGGTTAATTTTGGAGGCTACCTAACAATTATTTAATGCAGGAAGATTTTTTTTACGATAATTTACACAAGGAATTATGCACTCGTACAAACCTCCTGCGCGCTTCAAAAATGGAAGCCTACATGCGAAACAAGTTTCCCTTTTTGGGAATCATGAGCCAAGAACGACGTGAGATTTTAAATGAACTCAAAATGCAAGGGTTGAATTCTTTAAACCCAACCCAAAAACGATCATTGGTAGTCAAATTATGGGAAGAAGAACATCGAGAATATCAACTCGTAGCCTTAGAGTGGATCATGAAATGGAATCCAAAAGAATTCATAGCATCAGACATTGAGTTGTTCGAGTGGTTAATCACAACCAAGTCGTGGTGGGATACCGTGGACGGCATCGCGCCAAATGTGGTAGGTAAATTTGCACGTGTATTTCCGGAACAAATGAAAGAGACACTCAATCGATGGGAATCCCATGATTCCTTTTGGATCCGTCGGGCTTGCTTGATTTTTCAGTTACGGTATCGAAAAGAAACGGATTTAGCCCTCCTTCAGTATTTCATCAGTAGATTTAAACCAGAACGGGAATTCTTCATCCAAAAAGCCATTGGTTGGAGTTTGCGCGAGGTATCTAAATGGAACCCTATCTGGGTTGCTGAGGTGGTGAAATCGGAACAACTTACTGGCCTGGCCAAGCGCGAGGCGAGTAAATACATCTAGTCCACTTAATTGTTTATTTTTGGGGCATGAAGCTAATTTATCCCATTTCGTGTTTCCTTCTACTTTTCGGCTTTCTGCAGGTTGGCCATGCTCAAGTGCGGCCTACTAACGGTGTAGCGCCTTCGGAAATGAAAAAAATTGCCCTAATTAATGTTGACGTTTATGTGAATCCGACCAAGAAACTAGAGAACGCGACGATATTAATTCAAGCAGAACGGATTCTTGAAGTTGGAACCAATGTAAATATTCCGTCGGATTTTGTGATATTCGATAAGGAAGGATTTACTGCAGTTACCTCATTTATTGAGTTGTATACCGATGCTGGAGTTGTTAAAGCATCCTCCCATCACAAGGGATCCTATCCGCAATTAGAAACATCAAAACAAGGCGCGTTTTATTGGAACGAATCCATCCACCCAGAAATCAATGCACTCGATGGATTTAATGTAAGCGATGAACGCTGCACGGAATTATACAAACAAGGGTTTGGGTTTGCCGTCCCCCATCAAGCGGATGGGATTGTTCGGGGCTCCGCGCCCCTAATTGCATTAGGGAATCTAAATCCCTTGGAAGCAACTCGCACCCGTGCCTCAGCCTTTTTTTATTCCTTCAATAAAGGCGTTTCTCAACAAACGTATCCGTCTTCCTTAATGGGCTCTATTGCCTTATTGCGTCAATCGTTTTATGATCTTGAATATTATAAAAAGAACCCGGCTTCAGAGTTAGGTAAACAATCCATGGACGCATGGGTGGCTAATGAACATTTACCATCAGTCTTTAAGGTGGGAGATAAATGGGATATCCTACGTGCTGAACGCGTTGCTAAAGAATTCAAACAGAAGTTTATATATGTGACCGCAGGTGATGAATATGCCATCATAGAGGCGCTAAAGCCCCTCAACCCTAAACTTATTGTTCCGCTGACCTTCCCTAAACCGCTCGACGTTTCTGATCCCTATGTCGCAAAAAACGTTTCGATTCAAGAGTTAAAACACTGGGAGGCCGCTCCGTATAATTTTAAGATTCTGTCCGATGCTGGAATTTCGACGGCGATCACAACCCACGGACTTACGCTAACAGATTTCTGGAAAACCATCCGAAAATTAATTGCTAACGGTACAAGCTCCTCTTCCATTCTGGCGTCTCTTACCACAATACCGGCCTCCTATCTCGGCTTGGATTCCATAATCGGGACCCTTGAAGCATCCAAATTAGCGAGCTTTAATCTGTTCTCCACCGATCCATTCGTGTATGAAGCTACCTTAGTCGAATCTTGGTCTCTTGGTAATGGTCAAGCCATACAGCCCTCAAATCAAACGAATGTGCTTGGAACCTATAGCCTGAATTTAAAAGGTCTTCGCTTTGAGATGAAGGTCTCAGGGGACAATCAAAAACCCAAAGTTTCACTAATTGAGTATAAAGACATCTGGGATTCTAAACTTAAAGTATTTAAGAAAGATACAGTAATTACAACGGTTTCTTTTACCTATTCAGACCGGGATGTAAACCTGCAGTTTGCCCTTCCGAATGCCGAGTCTAAGATGTTTTTGCTTCATGGTAAAATTTCCTCAAATGGTTCCGTTTGGGAAGGAGATATTACCTATCCGGATGGGAGCTGGGGACAATGGTCCGCTATACGTCGGGTGAAAGATACCGAAGTTTCAACGCCAATAAAGATGGTGTCCAATCCCAATCCAGAAATTTGGTTTCCAAATATGGCTTATGGTTCTAAAGCGATGCTTACTCAGCAATCAACCGTTTATGAGCAAGTTACCATTTGGACCAATGAATCTGAAGGGATTATCGATAACGGTTATGTCGTTGTTCAACAAGGAAAAATCACCTATGTGGGTGCTAAAAAACCGCCGTACCCTGAGGGGGCAAAAATTATTAACGGTACCAACATGCACTTAACTGCTGGGATTATCGACGAGCATTCACATATCGCCATTTCAAGAGGGGTTAATGAAGGAGGACAAGTGGTTTCTGCTGAAGTTAGCATTGGGGATGTAGTGTACCCAGAGGATATTTCAATTTACAGACAATTAGCAGGTGGGGTTACCGCTGCGCAACTATTACATGGTTCTGCCAATGCCATTGGCGGGCAATCTGCGCTCATTAAATTGAAATGGGGAGCTACGCCCGAAGCAATGAAAATTGAAAATGCCCCAGGATTTATAAAATGTGCACTCGGAGAAAATGTGAAGCAATCAAATTGGGGTGATCGAAATGTTGTTCGTTTTCCTCAAACGCGGATGGGGGTGGAACAGGTGTTTTATGATGCGTTTTATCGGGCTAAACAGTACCGAATGCAGCGAATTTCAGGAACCTATAGGTTCGACCTTGAACTCGAAACATTGAATGAAATCCTAGACGGAAAACGTTTTATTTCTTGCCATTCTTACGTGCAAAGTGAGGTAAACATGTTGATGAAAGTAGCGGATTCTATGGGCTTCAAGGTGAATACTTTTACGCACATCTTGGAAGGATATAAAGTCGCCGATAAAATGA
This sequence comes from Flavobacteriales bacterium, assembly GCA_947500755.1. GTDB lineage: Bacteria > Bacteroidota > Bacteroidia > Flavobacteriales_D > Crocinitomicaceae > UBA952. The sequence goes on along the minus strand of CANMTO010000008.1, from coordinate 32,986 downwards.
AAAACCACGGAGTTGGTGGTTCAACCTTCGCCGATTGGTGGGCCTATAAATTTGAAGTAAACGATGCTATTCCTTACAATGCGGCACTGATGCATGAACAGGGAATTACGGTTGCGATTAATTCTGATGATGCGGAAATGGGACGAAGACTGAATCAGGAAGCCGCTAAAACAGTGAAATATGGAGGGGTTTCAGAAATTGAAGCATGGAAAATGGTTACCCTAAACCCTGCAAAATTACTGCATCTGGATCATCGAACAGGAAGTGTTAAAGTAGGTAAAGATGCAGACCTGGTGTTATGGACTGCAAATCCACTTTCTATTGAAGCGAAGGTTCAATCTACGATGATTGAAGGGGTCTTCTATTTTGAACAGGCGCAGGACCTCTTACTTCAGGCTCAAAATCAAGCAGAGAAAATGCGCATTATTGGTAAAATGTTGGCAAAGGAAGTTCAAGCAGAGCCTAAAGCACCATTCATTAAGCGTAAGAAAAAACATTTTCATTGCGACACGCTAGGCGAGGAAGGTTCCGAAACAGAAAATTTACATTAATATGAAAACGCGCTTAATTTTAATCGGATTATTGATAAGTCTGGGTTTACCGGCTCAGCGTATTCTTATTGTGAATGGTCATCTCCATCCCGTCGTAGGGCAAGAAATTACGGCATCTCTGCTGGAAATGGTGGATGGAAAAATCACAGGCATTAAAAACGCCCTTTCAACTACCTATATTGCCAAAGATTGGGATACAATCATAGACGCAACGGGTCAACACGTATATCCCGGATTCGTGGCACCTAATAGCACCTTGGGGTTGACGGAAGTGGATGCCATTCGCGCGACAAACGACTACAATGAGGTTGGTGAATTTAATCCGCATGTGCGGGCACAAATTGCCTTTAATGCAGAATCTAAAGTGGTTGAAACTGTAAAAACCAACGGAGTGCTTCTGGTTCAAAGTACGCCCAGAGGTGGGTCTGTTTCTGGTACGTCCTCTGTAATGTTCATGGGAGGATGGAATTGGGAGGATGCTACAGTAAAACCGAACGATGGCATCCATGTAAATTGGCCAAGTACCGCTTACGGCGGGGGGTGGTGGGCCGAACCTGCACCCAAGTACAAAAATGAACAGTATACCAAAGAGCTAAATGAACTCAAGCAATTTTTTCAGTTAGCGAGTACCTATGCGAATGCGAAAGTTATTCCGTTCGATCAGCGACTCGAAGCAATGAAGGATTGTTTTTTAGGCACTAAACGCGTGTATATTCATGCCAATGATGCCCAACAAATTATTGATCTTCTGGCTTTTGTCCAAGAGTTTAAGCTGCCTTATCCCGTGCTTGTAGGGGGAGACGATGCCTACTTACTCGGACAGCGGTTTATTGATGCTGATATCCCCGTGATGATTCAACGCCTGCATCGCCTACCTGAACATGATGAGGACCCTGTAGATTTACCCTATCGCCTTCCTGCAATCCTCGCCAAAATGGGGGTGTTATTTTGCTTACAAAATGAAGGAGGAATGGAAGCTATGAATGCACGAAACTTGCCGTTTTTAGCCGGTACCGCTATGGCCTATGGGTTAACTGAAGAACAAGCGTTACAAGCAATTACGATTAATTCATGTAAGATTTTAGGGATTGATCAAGAATTTGGAAGTATCGAGGTCGGTAAATCTGCAACCATATTCGTCTCTAAAGGCCCTGCGTTAGACATGAAAACCAATGACGTCACCACCATAGTCATGAACGGAAAAATTCAGAGTCCTGTTAACTTTCAGGAATCACTTTACTTGAAATACAAAGCAAAGTATCAGTCAAATACAAGGGACTAAAACGGAAGGTCGTCGGATTCTTCGGCAGAAGATTCGAGGGGACTTTGCGTATTCGTAGCGTTTGAAATACCGAAATCACTCATGCCAGACGGAGCAGCGGAAGGAGCTTGTCCGGAAGCAGGCTCGATTCGCCATGCCTCGATGGAGTTGAAATACTTGATTTCACCTTGTGGACTCGTCCATTCGCGACCTCTGATGTTAATGGCAACATCTACCAGATCATTTACCTTGAATTGATCCAATAAACTACACTTGTCTCGCGTAGCTTGGAGTATAATATGTTGCGGATAATCACTCTCCATTCCGTCAGTAACTACGAATTCTCGTTTGGAGAATTTTTCCGTTACTTGCTGAGTTGGATGAATTAATTTGATTCGTACGTTGGTTAATTTAAGCTGATTCATATCGATTTGTTAATGATTAAAACTCAGAAGCGTTTGCCAAGCTTCTGTTAATTTATTTGCTTTTAATAATGCTTTGGCTCGTTCATGTAATTCCCTTTCTAATCGTGCAGCATTATCTACATGCGTCATGAAAAGGTCACTCAGTTCGGTAAGCTTGTATTCGTTCACCTCGGTTTCGTCGGGCAAATGCTCTATCCCAGCCAAACGCGCTAAGTCACTTACCGTCAATACATCGCTGCGTAATAAGTCAGATGGTAGTGCATCATACCCAATTCCACAGGTGGTGATTGGTTTTTTAATTTCAAACATACTGTTCGTGTCGGCACGACAATACCAATCCCCTCCCATGCGGGAAACTAAGTCGATTTTATGGGCATCTATTTGTTGATTGGCATCCAGTATCGCCTCATCAATATGCATTCTGACCACCTCACAAATGATTAAATTCCCTGCGCCACCCTCAGAGCCTAATTCAATAACTTCATTGACTTTACATTCAAATTGAACTGGTGATTCTTTCACCCGAAACGGTTTCACCAATTCAGAGGCGAGCGGCGTAAGGCCTGCCTTTTCGAATTCACTAATCCCGGGACCATAAGGCGAACTGGCTAAACTTACCTGCTCCAATATGGCGTAGGTAACAACATTGATGACTACCTCGGGGTGGGCTTTTGCATTCGTGTAGGTGTCCTTCACCGAATTTGTTCTTCCCGAACGAGCAGGCGAAAAAATCAAAATCGGGGGATTTGCACTGAAAACGTTAAAGAAACTAAAAGGAGCTAGGTTCTTGTTGCCATTTAAATCAATGGTTGATGCCAACGCAATAGGCCTTGGGCCCACCGATCCAAGCAGGTAGTGATGCAGTTTCTGCACCGTTATATCAGACGGAGAAATGCTTAACATGGAAAACAAAATTAATAACAAATTTGGGTCAATATCCATATGTTTCGGTTTGTTATTCACAATTTAATTTAATTTTACGACTACTATGAAGGTTCGATATTTGCTGTTTATTGTTGCCTATGTTGGTTTGTTGACACAGGCTGTTTACGGTCAAAACCTAAGGGACGAAGACGGCAAAAAACACGGTAAATGGGTGGTTAAGGGAGTAGATCGTCCGAAATCGGGCTTTGAATCCAATGCTATAATCGAAGAGGGAACATACCATCACGGGCGTAAAACCGGGGTTTGGATTAAGTACAATAAAGATGGGAAAACGGTCAAGCTGAAAGGAAACTATGTGAATAATCGGCCGAACGGTAATTATACACGCTATTTTTCCAACGGAAAAATAAAAGAAAAAGGAAGCTTTGGGGATAATGCTTCTTCCGGTGAGTTGATTCGCTACCATGAGAATGGAACTATTGCATACCAAGCCACCTTTGACGATGCAGGAAAGGAAACGGGTACTGTAACCCATTATTATAGCAATGGACAATTGGAGGCTTCCTATGGGCTTAAAAAAGGAAAGGTAGAAGGGGTGTATACCCAATATAATGAAGACGGGACAGTGCGCTTGTATAGTAAGTTTAGTGGGGGAAAAGTTACTGAAACCGTAAAGAAACAAGCGGTGAAACAACCCGATGCACATACCGAACCCGAATCAAAGGAACCACCACCCTCGGTAACGAATCCAATCACCAAAGGGGTTACCTTCTTTTCAGAAGGATATAACAAAGTGTATAATGAAAATGACGAAATTTGGTTGGATGGTAATTTTAAAGCAGGTCAACTGTATGATGGAAAAGTTTACGTGTACAACGCCGACGGAATTTTAAAGAAAATTAAAATATACAAGGATGGTAAATTTCACTCCTTGGGACAACTTTAACCTATAATTATTATGAGAGCATATGTTTTTCCTGGGCAAGGTGCCCAGTTCAGCGGAATGGGAAAAGAGTTATTTGATTCGAGTGCCGATGCCAAGCAGTTATTTCATCGAGCAAATGAAGTGCTCGGTTTTGATATTGCTGCTGTTATGTTTGAAGGTTCTGAGGAAGCCTTAAAACAAACGAATGTTACACAGCCCGCAATCTTTATTCATTCTACCATCTTAGCAGCATGCTTAGGGGATTCGTTTAAACCAGATATGGTTGCAGGGCATTCCCTTGGCGAATTTTCTGCCCTTGTGGCCAATAAAACCTTAAGTTTTGAGGATGGCTTACGTTTGGTGAGCGCCCGCGCTACGGCCATGCAAAAAGCCTGTGAACTCATCCCATCTACCATGGCAGCAATTCTAGGCCTAGAAGACCAGGTGGTAGAAGAGATATGTAGCCACATTGATGGAGTGGTGGTGCCCGCAAATTACAATTGTCCCGGACAATTGGTGATTTCTGGTGAATTAAAAGCGGTTGAAGAAGCGTGCACTAAACTCACAGAGGCAGGAGCTAAACGCGCGTTGATACTCCAGGTTGGAGGTGCATTTCACTCACCACTCATGGAACCTGCTCGTGCAGAATTAGCCTCCGCTATCGAATCAACACAGTTTAACGCACCCATTTGCCCCATTTATCAAAATGTGAATGCGCTCCCGGTTACCGACCCGACCCTGATAAAAGCAAATTTATTAGCGCAACTTACCGCCCCCGTGAAATGGACTCAAATCATGATGGCAATGAATGACCACGGACTTTCGGAAGTGATTGAGGTTGGGCCTGGAAAGGTACTTCAAGGACTTTTTAAGAAAATTAACCGCGAGTTGCCAGTTTCTTCTGCAAGTATAGGATAGGTTATTAGTTTTTTTTCGTTACCTTAGTAATCAAACATTAGAAATCATGAAAAAAACCTTAACCCTATTAGCGAGTATTTTGGTGTCACAATTATTGGCACAATCCGCGCTCGGAGATGCCATTGGAACCGTATTGGATGCGGATTCAAAACAACCCATGGAATACATTAAAGCAGTTATCCTAGATCAAGGCAAGAAATATCAAGCCATGACCGATAAAGACGGTCGATTTAGAATTTCAGCCATTCCTGCGGGCAAGTATAATGTGTTTTTGGTGTTTGGGAGGGATACTTCCCAAACTTATGCGGTTGATATTCCTATTGAATCCTATGGAAATATTGGTTCTGTTGAGTTCAAGCCAAAAGGTGTATTGAAAGATGAGATTGTTGTTAAAGAACGCTTGCGATTGAGAATGGGGGAGTTACCAACACCCGAACTAACGGAAAAAGAGATTAAACACAATCCGAACAAATTCAGCATTGCTACGATGGCCACCCAAATGTCTTCAGAAATTAAAATGGCGGATGACGGGGAGTTAATGTTTCGTGGCGCCCGAAAAGGGGATATGATCTATGTGTTAGATGGCGTTAAATTGCAGGATGTATACAACGTACCCAGCTGCTCCATCAATCGTATGATGGTGTACACGGGTGGATTACCTGCAAAATATGGCGACACCTTAGGTGGGGCCATCGTTGTGGAAACCTACGGGTACTTTGACTTACTGCGTCAACGAGCAGATTAATATAAAATCTCCCAAAGAAATAGTCCTTTAGCAGGGACCGATAAAGCTGCCTCTTGGCGGCTTTTTTTTGCGAGAATTATTGGAATTGCATCCGGCGTAATATTCCCGATGCCAACCTCCATTAACGTACCTACCATGGCTCGCACCATGTTGCGCAAAAAACGATTTGCACTTACTTCAAAAACATACCCCTCATTCGTCTCTTCCCAAGAGGCATTAAAAACCTCGCATAGGGTGGTTTTTACGTCGGTATCCCCTTTGGCAAAGGAGGCGAAATCCAGGTGTCCGATTAAATGGGAGCAAGCTGTGTTCATTGCTTCTACCGATAATGGCCGCTCGTATACCCAACAAAATCGGTCATTGAACGGCGACTTTTCTTTAGCGATGAAATAACGGTAGGTGCGCTTTCTAGCGTCAAAGCGTGCGTGTTTTTGATTGTAAAACGCATCAACGATTTTAATGTCATTTGGCAGCATTTTATTAAGCTTATATCGCACTTCCGACCAGTTAAAATCAGGAAGTTCAACATGAAAAAAATACTGCTTGGCATGAACTCCCGTGTCTGTTCTACCACAACCCACGATCCCTATTGGCTTATTCCCATTAAGTTTAGAAAGCGCCTCTTCAATTGCACCTTGTATGGTGAAGGCATTAGGTTGGATTTGCCACCCACTGTAGGCCGTGCCATCATAGGAAATCTCCATAAAAATCCGCTGCTTTTCCATGTCACAAAGGTCTGTTTTATTTGGTAAGCAACCAAGATTATATTATTGCGTAATTCAATTTCAATGGGCTTCTTGGGAAATATTTGAATATTAGTGTAACTTTACGGGGCAGAAATGAGTATTTAAAATACTTTATGATTAGAAATTTACGATTCTTCTTCTTATTCTTTGGTTTTACAGGTTTGGGTAACTCGATTGTTACGATGGCCCAATGTCCGCTTGCGCCGGTAATAACAGCCCTTGTTCAGCCTACGTGTACCAACGCCACGGCTACTGCAACGTTGGTTGGTTTACCAAACGGTAATTGGGACTTGTATGCGATTCCTTCAGGCGCACCAGTTCCTCCTCCGTTTCCTGCACCAACACAATCAGGCTCAGGCTCAACAGCTACCGTTGGTAATTTATCCCCTGGAACAGCGTATACATTCATCTGTATCGAGCCGAATGTGCCATGCACATCAGCGTTCTCTAGTGCAGTAAATATTAACGCCATACCATCAAATCCACCTGCACCCATAGCTGGATTGGTGCAACAACCAAATTGCGCGCCGGGTGTTACAACCGGTACTGTACCTTTATCGAATTTACCAACCACAGGACAATGGACAATCACTGCAACAGGTCCTGGTCCAACTACTTTTACACAAACGGGCATTGGCCCTAATGTTAGTTTTACAAACTTGCCGATTGGTTCATATACGTTTACTGTTACATTGATTTCATCGGCATGTACTTCTGTTCCGTCAAACAATGTATTCGTTAATCCACCAATCAATCCAAGCGCACCCCAGGTAGGAGTCATACAAAATCCTACGTGTGCCTCAAATACGGGTAGTGTACTTTTGTCAGGATTACCTTCAACAGGAACTTGGACCTTGAACGCCTCACCGGGTGCATTTTCTCAAACAGGATCTGGAACAACCGCAACTTTTACTGGATTACCTGCAGGAGTGAGTTACCTCTTTACTGTAACAAATAATCAGAGTTGTACTTCAGGATTTAGTACCAGTGCAACAATTGCTAATGCACTAACTATTCCACCGGTTCCAACAGCAACGGTCGCGCAACCAAACTGTCCTCAACCCTTAGGTACTATAACGGTGACTGCCCCACTTGGTACCAACTACGTGTATTCGTTAAATGGATCTAATTATCAAGCAAGCCCCATCTTTCCTAATATTCCAGGAGGAGTTTACACGATATATGTTCAGGATACCCTATCCAACTGCATTACTACTTCTTTAAGTTCGTATACGGTTAATCCTACACCACAAGCACCGGTAGTGAGTATTGATTTCGTTACTAATGTATCTTGTAATGGCGCAGCAGATGGTTCCGCAGCTGTTCAGATAGATTCATTGGGAACCCCGCCTTTTGTTTTCTCTTGGTCTCCAATTGGTGTAGCAAACGATACCGTTACTGGCCTAGCTCCGGGGAATTACAACATTGTTGTAGTAGATGCATTGAATTGTGTGGTCGTGCAAGGAATTACGATTATTCAGCCTCCCGTCCTCACCATTAGTGCTGATTCAACATCGATTGATTGTGCATCAGGCGTTTTAGGAACCATGGATGTTACGGTGTCTGGTGGAACAGGTGCTTACAATTACCTCTGGACAAATGGAAATACCACAGACAGCATTTCAAACCTGAATATCGGGACCTATGGGGTGAATGTAAGTGATGCAAACGGTTGTCAAATAGGGGCAGCGGGCACTATTGGTATTGTTAATTCTTTACCGATAACCATGATTCCTGGAGATACCGTGATCAACCCTGAAACTTCGTTTATTGCCAATGTTTATGGTGGAACAATCTACGATTGGAGTCCCGTAGATGGCTTATCCTGTACCGATTGCCCGAATCCAGTCATAACCCCAGATTCTACCATTACCTATTACGTACAGGTTGAAGATAATAATGGATGTCAAGGGGAAGATTCTTTGGTAGTTAGCGTAAAACTGTTATGTGGTGAGTTTTTTGTTCCTACGATTTTTAGTCCGAATGGAACAGGTCCGAAAGAAAACAACACGCTGAGGGTTTTTGGAAAAGCAGTATGCGTAAAGGATTTTGGATTTGTAATTTATGACCGTTGGGGGCAAAAAGTATTTGAGGCTACGAATATCAATGCTGAATGGGATGGGTTTTATAAAGGTAGGCCAGCGCAAGAAGGAAATTATGTGTATGATTTAAATGTACAATTGTACGACGATACAATACTTCATAAATCAGGTAGTTTAACGTTGGTAAGATGATGAATACACGCAGTACAGTTCAAACATTTTTGGTTCTAGCATTAACCATGCGTTGCTTGGTTTTTACCGCGCAAGATGTACATTTTTCTCAAGCAGAGATATCCCCACTCACCTTGAATCCGGCGTTGGCAGGTGCTAATGCGTCGTTTCAAGGGATAGCCATGTATAGAGGACAATACGGTAGTTTTGCTTCTCCATTTCAAACGTTTTTTGCTGCTATAGACGGGCGTTTAACTGCAGCATTGAAAAATTCAAATGGAACCTTAGGGGCAGGACTTGTTTTCGTCAATGATAGAATGGGTGATGGTTACTTCAGCCAAAGTAATATTGGCATTAACTTCTCATACAATTTAAAGATTTCTCGGTTTAGCAAAGTTGCTTTAGGCTTGAATTCAACCTTTGGACAATGCGTTACTAATCCGGCCGCTGGACAATGGGGTACACAGTATGACGGGATGTCGTTTAATCCTATTCTTCCGAATGGTGAGCCGTTTTATGAGCAAAATTTTTCATACTTCGACTTGGGTGTTGGTGGGGTCTATTCCTTTCAAACCGATATTGGCAAGGTTACCAACGAGGCGGATAAAGGATTTAATGTGGGATTTGCCGCGTATCACGTCAATAATCCAAGGTATTCCTTTTATAATTCAAGCATTCAAACGCTTCCTGTGCGTTATTCAAGTTTCGTCAATGCGAATATTGGCATCACAGCAATGAATGGGGTGCTTCAGCCCGCGATCTATTTTCAGAGGCAGCGCAAATCCAACGAATTATTGTTCGGAGTTAGTTACAAGCAAATCATACGTAAGGCCTCTTGGGAAACAGATAACATCAAGGAAATAGCGTTCAGTGTAGGTGTTTTTAATCGATTCAAAGACGCCATGGTGGTGCGCTCGGCCATCTTTTACGGGCCTTTTTCCGCCGGATTTGCTTACGATATTAACATCTCTCGTTTATCTTTAGTATCGAATTTCAAAGGTGGTTTTGAGACCTTTGTGCGCTACAGTCTAGATAACATCAACAGAAAGAAAGTACGAGTTAATTAAGCTTATTTCAAGAACGGAAAATCCTTTCCATCCAAGTCTACCCCATATAAATCAAAAGAAAAATAACCTTCCTTTTCAGCAAGCGAGGCAAACACTCCTTTTTTATTCTTAGTATCCAAACTAAAATGTGTATCGTGGTTAACCGAGTTAACTTCTGGACCTAAATTTATCGGCATCGACCACACGCCATTTTCATTCGTGCTGTAGAAAATATCATAACCACCATATCCTGGGAGCTCGTCGCTGCTGAAAAACAAATATTTACCATCTGCAGTGATCATCGGAGTGGTTTCATTACCTGCACTGTTTAAGTGCTTCGGAAGTGCGGTTACTTCTCCGTAGCTTGATTCTTGTTGCGTACACGTAAAAAGGTCTAGGCCACTGGTCTCTGCATTGCGGTCTGAAACAAAAATCATGAAATCGCCAAACTCAGACCCTTCAGTACAGGTGGCACTTCCTTCAAAATAATCAGTATTCAGGCCTTTCTTCTTAATAAGGGTTGGGGCTTCCCAAATAAATGGACTTTCGCTTCGCAGTTCGAATAAGTCTGATCCTTTGGTAGTTTTTTCGGTCATTTCGGTGTTTACCGTTAAAAGTGCAAAAGTACCGTTGGAATTTACATAACTTAATGCATCAAATCCCGAGGTATTGATTGGTTTAAAGAACTCATAATCTATTTCATAATCTGAAATAATGGGATTCCATTGGGCACGATAAACATCTTCAAAATATTTTGAATCATCTGGATCAGACGTTTCACCCGTGGTCTCTGGCCTACGGGCCGTGAAAAACAAGGCTCCTCCAGAAACCAGAATAGGTGCGTATTCGTCTTCCAAGGAATTAAGCTGAATAGATAATGGTTTTCGAAGGGATGTTAACCCTTGTTTTTTCGCTTGAATCATTAATTCGCATTGGGAGATATACATGGTGATTCCATACGATGAGGCCATCTTACTTCCCATGAGTATCGCACATTTTTTATAGGCTGTGATCGCTTCCTCTACTTTGCCTAATCGGTGGTTAATCTTTCCGCTTAACTCATAAAAAGTGGCGTCACCTTCCTCGGTTTCAGGCATGTTCCGAAGGGCATTATTTATATAATTTTCAGCGGTGTAATAGCTATTTAGTTCATAATGACAGGAAGCCATCCAGAACGCTAATTTCCATGCCTCTGGGTCAATCGCTTCTGCACGTTTAAAGGTTTCTAAGGCTTCATTCAACCTGGCGGCATTAAAGGTTTCAATTCCTTTATTTAGTAATCGGTTATAATTCGCTTTTTCAGTGGTGCTTAGCTTTGTTTGCCCATTCGTAAATCCTGCAAGCAAGAGTGCAATTAGAAGGAGTTTCAGGTTTTTCATAAGTCGAATTTAGTATTTTATGCGAGTTTATGGGGAGGATTTCTTAGAATATTCTTCACATCTCATTGTTCATGGTGAAATATGAACTAAAGTTCAACCAAAATTAATACTTTCGTGAGTACTAAAATTTTTACCAAATGTTCACCCTTAGTTTCACTTGCGCTCACTTAAATGATTTGTTTTCTCAGGAGCTTGCCGAAATACAGCATTCAGGGGAGGAAACAGCAGACAACCACCGCTATCATTGGGAAGATGAATTGGAAGTGCAAGATGTGCTTGCGGTAAACATTACGAAAGACGCGGCTTATTCGTTAAGAGGGGCCTTGGGCTCAGGTACTGAATTTTCATATGAAATAGGGGGGGTAACGTTAATCTCTTTAGCCTTATTAGCGGGAAAAGAGGTGCAATTTGCTATATCCAATCAGCTACTGAACAGCATAAAACAAACGAACGATGCTGATCGGCAACATATCCTTGTAGAACTCAAGGATAATGAGCCATTCATAAATCCAATTCCTGGAGTGTACATCGCAAATCACGATGTGCCGAATGAACTTCTCACCCATGCTCCAGATTAAGGGCCTCAGTTATTCGATTGATGCGACGCATCAAATTTTACATCGCATTAATGCAAGCCTCATACCGAGTGAAATCTATGGCATTGCAGGAAGAAGCGGTGCCGGAAAATCAAGCTTGTTGAATATCCTTGCCGGGCTGTTGGATCAGTCTGAGGGGGAGGTGCTATTACAGGATCAGTTATTACCAAGAGCCTCTCAGCGCTTAATACCAGGTCATCCTGGCATCGCCTTAGTAGCTCAAGACTATGCCTTGGATCTTTTTCATACGTGTGAAGAAAATATTCGAGAGGTTATTTTGAATTGGGAGCCAAGGCTCCGCGAACGACGGGTAAAACACCTTCTAAACGTTTTTTCCTTATCGCAGGTTAAAGCGACAAAAGCCAAATTCCTATCTGGCGGCGAACAACAACGGCTAGCGATAGCTAGAGCCATTGCAACAAAGCCTTCATGGTTGTTGTTGGATGAGCCCTTCTCCCACTTAGATCATGTACTTAAATTAAGATTGATTACTTTACTCCTTCAATTAAAGGAGACAGAGCATATTTGTTTGGTTTTGGTTTCTCATGATGCACAAGACATGCTGACCATTTGCTCCAAAATGGCTTTCCTGAGGCAGGGGAAACTTACCGCTTTTTTTAATCCGACTGAACGATACCACAACTTAACGAATTTACAAGAAGCTCGCTGGTTTGGTGAGGTAAACTCGATCAACTGGAAAGGAACGAACCATCGATTTCGTCCCAATGACTTTCGCGTGGATCCTGAAGGAATTCCGGTGAGTTGTGAGCGTTATTTGTTTAACGGAACAATTTTTATTCATTATTATTATACAGAATCTAGGGAGTTAGTCATTCTACATAGCATTACCAAACTCCCCCTAACCCTAAAAATACGTTCCAATGGATTCCGATAAATCCTCCAAAAAATTTCTTCATATATTAAGAAACGCTACCGCAGAGTTCTTCGAAGAAGGGGCATTTTTTCATGGCGCCGCACTCGCGTATTACACCCTGTTTGCGCTCATCCCGCTTTTATATCTCACCCTTATTAGCTTTGGTAAGATTTTCGGTGAAGACTTGTGTATCAATGCCGTTACAGAGATTTTTCAAAAGAATATTGGCATTGAAGACATTTCCATATTTACCTCTTACCTTAAGAATTTGAATAATCAATCAAAATCTTTCTCGCTGAATTTGGTGATGATAATCGCGCTGCTCTATTCATGTTCAGCATTTATGGTTTCGTTAAAATACAGCATCAACGATTTCTTTAACATACAAAAACGAAAACGAGAGAAGCTGAATGTGGTTATGGATATTCTCAAATTCAGGTTTCTTTCCTTGGCGTATTTAGCGGTGTTTGCCCTGCTTATTTTATTGTCTTATTTCATACAGATTTTCGCATTCAGTATCCTTGAAAATTGGATGTCTTCCTCCTTTGGAAATGTGCTTATTGGCTTTATTTTATTCCATCATTTGTTCTCGATCCTTTTGAATCTATTGATAATAGCATTTATTTTTAAATTCGTGCATGATGGTACGGTGCGCTGGAGATTGGCGTTCAAAGGAGCCTTATTGACTTCGCTGCTACTATTCATGAGCCAGTTGATCATTAAGTATTACCTACAACATTATTTTTTTCTCGGAAAAGGCGATGTGGTTGGCTCTATGTTTATTTTAATGGCTTGGGTCTTTTACACGGCTCAAGTTATCTTTTTTGGCGCTAAATTTACCTATGTGTATGGGAAAGCATATCACGAAGTTCCACAATAATTGTATCTTAGTTTAAAATCATCAAAATGAAACCATTCTATTTATTAACGCTAATCAGTTTTTGGGTACTTCTTTATTCATGTAAAGACAGCGGTGTATTGGTAAAACCAAAGTATAAAACCACGGTGTTTCATGGGCAGCAAGGAGATACTGAAGTCAATGCATTTAACCGTAAACAAGCAGAGCGTGAGAAAAGCTTAGCAGCAGAAATTGAAAAGTCGGAACAAGCCTTATCCGTATTAAAAGAGCAACAAAAAATGTTTTATTCCATTGATTCTACCGAACGAATTAAAGAGATAGATGATCAACTCACGCGCTTGATGGCGCGCACGGAAGGAATCATTAAATCGCTCAATGAAACAGATCCGTACACAACGGAAGGCCATGAGAAATCCCTGCGCTTAGCTCAGGAGCTAAATGATTTGTTATATAAATACGTAGTGCCACTGGGAGATTTAATTGCGGCCAATAAAGAGTTAAAAAATATTGCAGCGGACATAAGTTTTGACACGGGAAGTGCAATAATTAGCGAAGACGGCAAAAAACTCATTACAGGTATGCTGGACAGCATCAAAGCAGATATACAAGGGTGGCGAAATTATTTGGATAATCACAACGAAAATGTATTCTCAGATGAGGATTATTCCACGATTTTAATCATTTCTGGATATTCGGATAAGCAAGGTTTTGGCGATGAAAAAACACGCACAGAGCGCAATCAAGTATTGTCCGAAGCACGGGCTAAAGCTGTGGCTGCAGAATTTGAAAAACAACTCAAGTCATTGGATGTGAAATGGAAATTGAGTTTTCGGATTTCCTATGAAGGGAAGGGTGAAATTCTTCCTCCAAGCGTCAGTGATAACCAACAAAAGAATAATCCCAATCGCAGAGTAACTACCATTCGCATGGTGGTAGGACCGAAAATTTTGCTGTACAATAATGGCGAATAGTTAAAAGAAAGCAGGGGGTTTGCGCACATCGATTTTAGCATCGCGGAACAAGGAAGAGGTATTGCGAATACTTAATAGAAAGCTTTGATTCCCTCCAATCGGTGTCCAAAAGAAGCTCAAGGCCCAACAATGCATGTTGCGGTTGAGTGCTAAATTCATGTTGGTAATTTGCCGTGTTTTTGTGTCCAGATTGATATTCGTAGATACATTCCAACGCTTAGTAAAGCTTATGTCCCCATTCATTGATAGGGTTTGAACCGTTGACCAGGTAGCTGGATTAGTTACGGTTTTGTTCGTGTTGTTTACAATGCTAAATACATGAGCCACATTTATTTTCCAGGGTATGTCAAAGTATATGGCTTGTTCAGGGTGTAACGCAAAATAGGTGTAGTCGGCATTCCATTGCTGGCTTATTTCTTCCTGCTTCTGTTCTATTATTTCCCTGCTTTTTTTCGAGGTAAGTGTTAGTGTGGTGTTTAATGCTGCATTTAATAATCGTCCTATTCCTTGGCCGGTTTCCCAAGCAAAGGATTGAATTGCATTGCCCGAGCTGTCATTCCAACCATACAAACTGTAGGTGCCATTGGCTACAAAATTCATCCATTTAAAGGGGCTTATTCGCAGGTTTAATGATAAGTCAGACAAGTTCATGGAGTCTTTTAGAAAGTCCACATTCCCATTGATTGAGAACTGATCAATGAGCCTTGTTTTACGGTATCCGCTTATAGTGTCTTTTTCGGATTTCATTTTTAGCTCAACGCTGTTGTTGATCCCGAAATTTAAAAATGATGAAGCGCGCGTATTTCCGAATGCGTAGATGCTTCGCTCAAAGGGAGAATAACTAATGGTGCTGAGGTTTGGTCCTACGTTGGCAGTAACGATTTCGTTAAGTTTAGGCACATACCGATACCCAATAGAAGGAGTCATTAAGTGCCGTATTATGGGTTTGTTTTTTCCAAGCACCTTATAATAGCTATAGACCACCGTGGTTGCATTAACGCTGAAACTAAATTCATTCCCCATAGCTGCCTTTCGTAGGGTATCAGTAAGCGTACTGTTGGATAATATATCGTATTTTTTTTCAATTTGCTGGAAATTTATTTTATTTCCATAATTCAACGTGGGGTTTATTTTTACCGCATTTTTAAATAAACCAAAGGTTGTTTGTAGTCCGATTCCTTGGTTTACACCATTAAAAAAAGTTTGCCCGATTCCGGTAAAATCAAAGGGGCTGATGAGTGAATCTGCGAAGGTGCTTTTGTTTTGAGTCTCAAAATTGTATGTTAATCCAATGCGTTGAATGGCTCTCCCGAATTCAGATGTGGGAAGTGGAATTAGCTGCTTAAACGGAAAAATACGGGTCATGTTTATATTCATTACCGGAGCAACTAAGGCCATGTTCTGTGCTAAAGAGTTCTGACGCATGGAGATTTTAGCCCCCATGGTTAATGGCTTTCCCGGGAAGAAGCGTGTCAAGTTGATATCTGAATTAAAGGAGTTGTTGAAATATTCAGGATTTATTGGGTCAGGGTTGTTTTTGGAAGTATTATCGGAGATGAAATTAACGTTTGAGGTGAAATTCCAAAAAGGATTTGATTTTTGTTGCTTGTTGTGCGACCACGTTACCGTAAGTTTATTATTCTTGCTATAACTAGGAAATCCGTTGTTGAATTGCTGATAACCAAGACCGATTCGCCCGGTAAATCCATAGCGTTTGGCATACTCCAGTTCATTCCTAATCCCCCAACTTCCCCGGCTGTATAAATTGGCGTACACGCTCGTTTGAAGATGCTCGTTAATCGGGATAAAATACCCTAAATTTTGAATACCAAACCCATAACTTGAACTGGGGATAAATTCCGGGAATAGTAGACCTTTAGTGCGCTCCTTCTGCTGTGGAATAAAAGCAAAGGGGAGTCCAATGGGCGTAGGAATCCCACTAATCCACAAGTTCATCGGACCCGCCACTATGCGTTTATCTGGCACAACAACTCCTTTTGTCAATAAAAAATGGTAATGAGGCTCCTCTTGATCACAGGTGGTAAGTACTCCCTTTTTTAAATGTATTTGATCTGAAGGATAGCGCTTCGCTTCTCCCATGTTAAAGAACAATTCATCCTGTTTAACCTGTAGCGCTTCAATGTAGATCTTTTGCGTTTCGGTATTCATCCGCATGCGCTTACAAGTCATGGTTTCGCCCGATTCAACAAAAACAGGGTACTCTATCGCCATACTGTGCGCGTTCAGAATATAACTCGCTTCAACCTCATTCTGGTCAAAATCGATGATTATGGCACCCGCGGTGAGTTTACTGGTAAGCGTCTCAACGTATGCTCCGCCGTATAAATAGGCTTTTTTTGAGGGCACATCATAGAAGGAAGAGTCTCGAGCACCATATTTTATAATTTCATCAACTTGCTGGTCATCTTGGTAGATTGTATCCGAAATTACACGTTGTGCGTTTAAAGAAAAACACATTATTAACATTCCAACGAAGAAAAGTAGCCAAGGTGGCACAACTTTCGTTTGAATCTTGAACGTAAATTTGAAATCTATCATGGAACGTATTGCAAAACTACCAAAAAAAGCGCTGATTCTGAGGAACGCGTTTGTTGCATGTATCTTGTGCAACCTTTTTGTTTCAACCAATCTTTTTGCTCAGAAAGGTGTTGATTCCCCAAAATTAAAAACCGTGGTTATTGATGCCGGTCACGGTGGTAAAGATCCCGGTTGCCATGGCGGATATGCCCATGAAAAAGATGTGTGTTTATCTATGGCGCTGACGCTGGGAAAATTAATCAAAGAGAAATACCCAACCATTACCGTGAAATACACCCGTGAAACGGATGTTTTTGTGGAATTAATTGAGCGTGCGAATATTGCAAATAAAGCTAACGCAGACCTGTTCATTTGCATTCACGCAAATGCGGGTTCCTCCGCGGCCTATGGTACGGAAACCTATGTACTTGGTTTACATAGAACTGAATCTCAACAAAAGGTAATGGAACGAGAAAACTCCATTATTTCATTGGAAGAGGATAAAGGCGCAAAATATAAGGCTTTTGATTTAACACCGGATGCCATGATCGCAATCCAATTGCAGCAAAATGTGAATCTAAATAATGCGATTAAGTTCGCCGGATTTTTACAATCAGAGTTTAAAAGCATCGGCCGATATGATCGAGGCGTTAAACAAGCTGGTTTTTTGGTGTTGTACAAAACAGCGATGCCTAGCGTTCTCATTGAAACGGGGTTTCTTACCAATCCAAATGAGGAGGCGTTCATCGGAAATGCTGCCGGGCAAGAGAAAATGTCGAACGCCATGCTTAAAGCGTTCGTTAAATATAAAAATACGTACGAAGGAAAAATGCTTACTGAAGACCATGTGGTGATTCCAGAGAGACCGGATACGAAACCAACAAATTCCACGGCGGTAGATTCGGTATCTGCGGTTCCAATAAGTTCTTCTGAAGTATTTTTCGCGGTTCAAATCGTATCCTCTGCTGAAAAATTATCATCGGATGCCCCTAAATTTAAAGACGTTCCAGTCAAAGAATATACCCAAGATAATCTGTATAAATATTACACGGGCATGTTTATCAAAGACCTCGAAGGGGCGAAGAAACATAAAACAGCAATGCAAGAAAAAGGCTTTTCTAGCGCATTTGTTATCGCTTTCTCTAACGGAGAGCGCATCAGTATCGAAAAAGCCATTAAATTAGCAGAAAAATAAATGTTGAAACTTTCCAAAGAAATAAAAGCAGGGTTTATTGCGGTTGGTGCCATCGTATTATTGGTGCTTGGTATTAATTTTTTAAAGGGTTATAGTCTGCTCGGTGGGGATAATACGTTCTATTCCTATTTCCCTAATTCTGGCCAAGTAATGGTATCTGGAAATGTCACCTTGAACGGGGTGATTATTGGGAAAATTCTAGACATCGAAAACGTACCAACGAATCCAGAGAATCGCCGAGTGAAAATTAAATTCAGTGTGAGTGAATCGGACATTAAATTACCCAAAGGTACAGTCATCGAATTAGGGTCTTTGGATCTATTAACCAAAGGACTCATTGTTAATTATCCCAGCAAACCTAAAAACGGAAGCTACCGTTCCGGGGATGAAATTCCTGGAAAGATGTCCGCCGATATGTTTTCTCAGGTTAAACAATATGCAGATCCAATTTCTCAGAAACTTCAAACACTTATCCTACATATCGACGGCATGGTGAATTCGCTTTCTGGAGTTTTTGATGAAAAAGGTTCCAACGACATCACAGCAAGCATTAAAGAGCTAAAAATCACCATTAAGAAAATTGGAGATTTATCCTCAGAAATCCAAGGGTTTGTTGGGCAAGAAAAGGCGCAGTTTTCTAAAATAATGGACCATGTGGAACGGATAACCTTGAACCTCGAAAAAAGTAGCGATGAGGTAAGTGCAATTATTGGAAACACCAAAAAAGTGACAGATGACATGGTGAGTGCAGACTTCAAGGGTACTGTTCTTGAAGCACAAACTACCTTGAAAAAGTTTAATTACATGCTCGAAGATGTGAACAGTGGAAAGGGTACCTTGGGGAAACTAGTGCATGACGAAAAACTATACAATGAACTTGTTGAAACAAACAATGAGCTTCAAGAACTTGTGGACGATTTGCAAGCACACCCTGAACGCTATGTGCATTTATCTGTGATTGGACGAAAAAATAAAGGGCTCCAACTTACCGGAAAAGAAGAAGGAAAATTAAAAAAGTGGTTAGATACAATCCCTGAATAGCCCATGATAGCACACCTTGTTTTCGTTATCTTGGCCTTGGTTTCTATCGCGATTTTCTCATGGAAACTGAGCTCAATTGTAAAGCAAATCAAGTTGGGCCGTCCCACCAACCGAACCGATCGAGTAGGGGAGCGAATTAAGACCATGTTGTTGGTAGCCTTTGGCCAGAAAAAAATGTTTAATCGACCAATTCCGGCAATCTTACATTTTATTTTTTACGTGGCTTTTATCATTACCCAAATTGAGCTAATCGAAGTTTTTATTGATGGGTTCACCGGGTCCCATCGATTCTTTTATGAGGCAGGGTTAGGTCCTTTTTATACCTTCGTAATCAGTTCAATTGAAGTGCTTTCGGTACTTACCTTCATTGCCACATTGATCTTCTTTGCCCGTAGAAATTTAATCAAGATTCCGCGCTTTACCTCCTCAGACCTAAACGGTTGGGCAAGAAATGATGCCAACCTGATCCTGTTATTTGAGTTGCTTCTAATCATTTTTATTTTCATGATGAATGGCGCAGATGAAGCAGATAAAATATGGCGTTCTAATGTGGGGTATGGATTCGCGGTAAGTCAATACCTCGGGCCCTTGTTTTTTGGACGAATCAACAACGAAAATATACTTCATATTATTTCTTCGATTGGTTGGTGGGGGCACCTCGTTATGGTGTTTGTGTTTTTAAATTACCTACCGTATTCCAAGCATTTACATATTCTCTTTGCTTTTCCAAATACCTATTTTTCCAACCTTAATGCCAAAGGAAAATTCAATAACATGGAGTCCGTGGAAGCGGAAGTGAAGTTAATGCTTGACCCATCGGCTGACCCTTATGCAGCAGCACCTACAACAGAGGCTCCTCAACGCTTTGGGGCGAAGGATGTGCAAGACCTTTCTTGGAAGCAATTGTTGGATGCTTATTCATGCACCGAGTGTGGCCGTTGTACTTCTGTTTGTCCGGCAAATCAAACTGGAAAATTGCTTTCTCCTAGAAAAATCATGATGGATACGCGTGATCGTTTGTCAGAAATCGGGTCAAATAACTTTGATTTAAATGACGGAAAGTCCTTGCTTGGAGATTACATTACCCCCGAAGAGCTTTGGGCCTGTACGAGCTGCAACGCCTGTGTACAGGAATGCCCAGTGAACATTGATCCACTTTCGATTATTGTTGATCTGAGAAGATACCTGGTTATGGAAGAATCAAAAGTCCCAACGGAATTAACAGGAATGTTAACTAACATTGAGAATAATGGTGCACCATGGCAGTTTTCTCCTGCTGATCGAATGAAATGGACCGAAGAAAATTAAACGGATGAATTTGAAAGTTCCAACAATGGCCGAAATGATGGCCGCAGGAGAAACTCCTGACGTCCTGTTTTGGGTAGGATGTGCCGGTAGTTTTGACGACCGTGCCAAGAAAATCACCAAGGCAATTGCCAAAATTTTAACCCATTGTAAGGTGAAATTTGCCGTGCTAGGTACAGAAGAGTCATGCACTGGAGATCCTGCACGCCGCGCTGGAAATGAATTCACATTTCAGATGCAGGCTCAAATGAATATTCAAGTGCTCAATGGCTATGAAATAAAGCGAATTGTTACAGGTTGTCCGCATTGTTTTAATACACTGAAGAATGAGTATCCCGAACTAGGTGGGTCTTATGAGGTGCTCCATCATACCCAGTTGATTCAGGATTTAATTAATACAGGTAAATTGTCCCTGATCGATGGAGGCACCTTCAAAGGAAAGAAAATCACCTTCCACGACCCTTGTTATTTAGGTAGAGCAAACGATGTCTACCAAGCGCCTCGCGACCTCATTGAGAGCCTCGACGGTGAATTGGTAGAAATGAAGCGCTGTAAAACCAACGGCCTTTGCTGTGGCGCTGGGGGTGCCCAAATGTTTAAAGAGGCAGAGAAGGGCAATAAAGAAATTAATATTGAGCGCACAGAAGATGTACTCGAATCTAAGGCAAATATTGTGGCGACTGGTTGCCCGTTTTGCAATACCATGATGACCGATGGGGTAAAGAATTTCAATAAAGAAGCAGATATTCAAGTGCTTGATGTAGCGGAATTAATTGCTCAAGCAGCGGATTTGTAAGAAAGATGACAGATCAAAGAACCTGGGTGTTTGTGGCCAATCGAATGTTGAATACCGAAGAAGTATTCATCGTTAATAATACATTGAGCACATTTGTTTCAAATTGGAAAACCCATGGTACACCGATTGATGCTCAAGGATTTTGCTTTGAGTGTGCCGCTGTTGTTATCGCAGCTAACGAAGCAGAGGTAAAGGCTTCTGGCTGTTCTATAGACAAAATTACACATACAGTTCGTTCGCTCGGAGAACAATTGGGAATCGACTTTTTCGATCGATTTAATGTGCTATCTAAGAACGAAAAAGGGGAGTGGTACCTTGATCGATATCATCACGGAAATGCATCGGTAAGCATTCATTCCATGATTCTTTCGCACCTTGAGTTCAATAAAAAAGCCGGAGAATAACTCCCCGGCTCACTATCCTTAAAAGGCCAGATTATTTGTTGCCAAAAATCACAACCAAGGCATGAATGAATCCTGGTAAACCACAAAGTAAGGTTAGAATTAAATTCGTAGTTACACGCTTTGTCCAACTTCCTTCATATAGATACATCGAAATTGTTGTTCCAAAAGGAACTAATAAAATAAGCACGACATATACCCAAGTTTCTGTGCGGTTTGAATTACTCGCTTTTGCTTCATTTGAATTAAGCTTTGCCATAATGCGCTCAGCCTTTTTGTTCAATTTCATCGCAACTGCTCCATTTGTTTGATTCGCGTTCACCATTTTCACGGCTTGTGCAGTAACCTCTGGTGAATTTACTTCTGCAGTAGGTTCTACACGCGCAGTTTCAACCAATGAAACAACCGGTTCAAGCTGAACTGTTTGTAATGTTGAATTGGTTTGCTCCGTCATTGGAACTACAGCTACTTCCTCATTGCTAAGCTCTGATTGTTGGTTTTTGTTTAAAGATACCTTGTATCCCCATTTGTCAATTCGCTTGCTTACCGTACAAGATACAGCAAGACCTAGAAGCGCTACCCATAGTAAATTTTTTGTTTTCATATTAAAAAGATTTAAAGTTTGAGGTGAATATAAACAATTAATTTTGATGTAAAGCGTATTGTGTTTTATTATCATTTTTATTTATGAACTACACTTGGATTCCCAAGGACCCAGCCTGTCCAGAAAAGGTTGAACATTTATCAAAAGAGGTTAAAATAACGCCGTTAATTGCTTCCCTCTTGGTGCATCGGGGTGTAACATCCTACCAGGAAGCAGAGCGCTTTTTCCGGCCTAAATTGAGCCATGTGAACGACCCATTCTTGTTTACTCACATGCAGGAAGCAGTTGACCTGTTAAATCAAGCAATTAAAGAAAAAAAACGAATTCGATTATTTGGCGACTACGACGTAGATGGTACTACCGCTGTAGCGATCGCAATGAATGCCTTGCGTGCCAGGGTTGCTTTTATTGATTATTACATTCCAGACCGCTATGCTGAAGGATATGGCTTAAGTCAAGCCGGAGTAGAAGCAGCAATTAGTGATAACATTGATGTGCTAGTTACCCTAGACTGTGGAGTGCGTTCAGTAGAACTGATCCAGACCTTGATGTCTAATCAGATTCAAGTGATTGTGTGTGATCATCATGAACCAGGGGAGGTCCTGCCTCCAGCAATTATCTTGGACCCCAAGGTGCCTAAGGATACCTATCCGTTTGAAGGCCTTTCTGGTGCAGGAGTTGGGATGAAATTATTAGAGGCCTTGTTCAGTTCCAATGCGTGGCCCTTGGAGGAACTCTATGCCAATTTGGATTTACTGGCCTTGAGCATTGCCGCAGATATCGTACCCGTTACCGATGAAAACAGGATATACGCCTTTTATGGTCTTAAACAGATCAATGAGTATGCGCGTCCTGCTTTTAAAAAGATGCTCTCCGCGGCGAATCGTTCTGGAATGATTAAATTGAACGACCTCGTTTTTGGGATTGCCCCGCGAATTAATGCCGCAGGAAGAATCCGATCGGGAAGAACCGCCGTGGCATGCATGTTGAATCCAGTATCTGAAGACCTGGATGCACTGATGCATGACATTGAGCAAGATAATGCCACGCGAAAAGGACTCGATCAGCAAATCACCAAAGAAGCGTTGGATATGCTTGCAAAAGAACCAAGCGATCGCTCGGTGAATGTTCTGTTTGCAACTCATTGGCACAAAGGGGTGGTGGGTATTGTGGCCTCTAGGGTCATTGAGAAATATCCGCTCCCAACGCTTATTTTAACGGAACATCAAGGCGTTCTTTCGGGTTCTGCGCGTACGGTCGGGAACTTTGATATACACCAAGCGTTGATTCAGTGTGCAGCCCTGTTAATTCAGTTTGGTGGTCATCAGCATGCCGCAGGGCTTTCTCTGCACCCCCAGCACTTCAACGCTCTGAAACAGATGTTGAATGATTTGGCATCTGTGTATTTCGAAACCAATCCACGCACCCCCGTTTTAAGCTATGAAGCCACCCTTAATTTTAATGAGATTTTTGGGAGTGAGTCCGTATTTTTAATTCCGAAATTGGTACGTGTGCTTGAAGCTTTTGAGCCCCATGGTCCGGGTAATCTAAAACCCATTTTTCAAACTAATGAGGTGTATGCCACGCAAGCCAAGGTGCTGAAGGACTTACATCTAAAGTTGTCACTGGTACAGCAAGGATCGGTCGTAGGGTTAAACGCTATCGGGTTTAATCTGATCGAAAAAGAAGCGCTAACCCATGCAGGATTGGCGTTTGATGCCTTATATACACTTGAAATTAATGAATTCAACAAGCGCTCCACGGTTCAGTTAGTCTTGAAAGATTTAAAACCAAGCATTGCTGAATAGTAGGTAATCTGATTTAATTTTTTGTAACCTTCTCCGAACCAGTTGCGTAAGCGTGTTCGCCTTCGGGCAAAACAACACAAAACCTTACGCTATGAACTGCTTATCTTTCCTTAAAACAATTTTCATTGTCTGTTCGATTTCTGTCGCTTTCTCTCAACAATCTACCTTTTGGTTTAAAGCTGAACCTTCGGTCTTTAGTTCAACTGCGTGGAGTGCCCTAAGCAATCGATTTGAATTGACTACCCCTGTAAAAGCACTCAGTGCAAGTAGAAATCCCGAACTTCAAAAAGTGTATGAAGTTAACGGGAAGTGCGATCTTCTGCAATTTAAAGAGGCGTGTGCTTCTTTAGGAAGTAAAATTTACAGCATCGAACGAGGCCCTGAATACACCCCTTTATACGTCCCAAATGATTTAAACAGTCAAGCGGGAATTTCTGATTATGCGTTAACCCTGATCAATGCGCCTCAAGCATGGGATCTAACCCAAGGCGATAATCAAGTGGTGATTGCTGTGTGCGATCAAAATTTCGATGTGAATCACCAGGACCTAGAAGGGAAATATATTTACTACGACGTCAATAACAATTTAACCACTACGCATGGAACAGCTGTTGCAATCACTGCCGCTGGTAAAACGAACAATGGCTATGGTCTAAGTTCTATTGGCTTCAATACAAGCCTTGCCCTCTATAAAATGAATTTTAATGAGGTCTTGGCGGCAAGTTACGCGGGCGCCGATGTTATTAACATCAGTTGGAGCAGCGGGTGCTTCTTCAGTCAATTGGAACAGGATGTAATCGAAGAGGCTGCCGCTAACGGTTCCTTTATTGTAGCTTCAGCCGGAAATGGAAATACGTGTGGCTTACCAGATGCGCTTGTTTACCCAGCTTCTTACAATCATGTCTTCTCCGTTACCTCGGTAGGTGCTACAGACAATCACGAGCAGTGGGCGGGTGATCCAACCTCGACACATAACCATAATGATTCAGTAGATTTAGCTGCGCCCGGTTACGGTGTTGCGGTATCTCCAGCAAGTGGATGGTTTCTGAATATGAACGGAACCTCGTTCGCGGCCGCTTATGTAAGTGGAACAGTGGCATTAATGCTATCAGCCAATAAATGCATCTCAAACATTCAAATTGAGCAAATACTTAAAAGTACGGCAGCTCCTCTAAATTCTTTAAACCCAACGTATGCAGGTAAACTTGGTGCGGGTAGGTTAGATGCCTTTCAAGCGGTGTTGGCTGCCTCAAATACTTGGAACCCGATTGTCCCTGCCTTTTTGTTGACCGATTCTTGCTATATCCAAGATGCGTCAGCAACCTTATTAATACAGGGAGCACAAGCTCCGTTTGATGTAACCTGGGGGAATAACGTAACGGGTGTATTTAATCCTAGTCTTACCACGAACACGTATACGGTACACATTGAGGGAACGCACGGATGTCGTTTAGATACCGCTGTTTTTGTATATGATGTGATTCCTCCAACCTACACCGTTATTCAAGCAGATCCCTTGTGCGCTGATTCATACAATGGGGGAATACAGTTGAATGTTACAAATAATACAGCCACCTCGGTGCTTTGGTCAGAGGGAAGTGTTGGAACCCAACTCAGTGGCTTGGGAGCTGGTACATATTTAGCAACGCTTTCTTTTGGAAATGGATGTTCAATTCAACAAGCCTTTAACTTGATTGCTCCTTCAGCGATCGTGGCTACTGGATTTGTTACGGATGAAACGGTCTTAAACAATGGGGCGATTGATCTAACAGCCCAAGGGGGAGTAGCACCCTATATGTATCTTTGGAATACCAATGACGCATCTGAGGATTTAACTTCGCTGGGCTCGGGTTTCTATGAGGTGCTCATTACCGATGCCAACGGCTGTCAAATGCTTGACTCCTTTCAGGTACAAAATCTTATGAATGCAGAGGCACCGAGCATAGATAACATGGTGTTTAGCCTATATCCAAATCCTAACAGTGGATCGTTCAATGTTTCCCTTCCAACAGATGAAATTTTTCAAACACGTATTTTTGACGCGCAAGGCCGCGTAGTGTTTGATGTAGCTTTAGAAGGAAGCCAATCACTAAGCCTTCCATTAGCCAGTGGGAAATACCTCGCACAATTCGTTTCAACCAGTACTAAAAAACATAGTATACTACCGTTCGTAGTTAATTAGAAACACGCAGTATTAAATACGTAATTACACGTAAATTAAATACATGGAATTTAATGATATAACTTGAATTAGAAATACTACTACTTTTGAATCACCTAAACCTACCTTATGCTACTAAATCTACCCCCTTTTTTCGCGATCGTGAAGAAAAAAAGCAAGATTGAGCGTTTTTTACGTTCATTCTTTCTCAATGAATATTCGATGTCGTCCATTGAATATTCAAAACAAAGAGCATTCTGTTTAAATTCTTAAATTGATAACACAATACATTTGATTTTTTTAATTAAGAATTTATAAATTTAACCTGATAAAACTTTTATACTATGACTACTCTTCTACACTCTTCAAAGCTTTTTCTGCGATTTGGATTTACGGCCTTTGCAATCTTTGCAATGGTTTTTGTATTTGGGCAATGCCCGCCTCCAACGCCTACGTCGAATGCGGTTGCGATAAATTGTGGCGCAACAGCGACACTATCTGCAACGGGCTCTCCTAACTATATATGGTACAGCGATGCGGCAGGCACCAACATGGTCGGTACAGGAGCCTCATATACCACTCCAGCCTTAACCTCAAATACAACTATGTATCTGCGCGGTGCAGCAGGAGCAGCTCAGGCGGGTACTCAAACCTATAATATTTCAACTTATGGCCAATTGGTAAATGTTCCAAACAACTGTTGTGGGGGTGCATCGTCTTACTATGGTTGCGGGGGGTCTGTGGGATTCAATTGGAATGACAATTTAGCAGCAGGAACCCAAATTGCAACTGTTCAAATACAGATTAGCGTGGGTGTACAATGTCACAACGGCCAAGCACTAACCCCGCAATTGAATAATAATAACGGCACCCCCTTCACACCTGCCTACCATTGTAATTGTTGTGGGTCTAACAATAATATTTTTACCTTTAACTTTCAGCCGAACCAGTATGTGGTCGCCGGGGCAAATCAATTTCGAATTCCAGTAAGTACGTGTTTAGGTTTTTTCAATGGCCATGGTTCTTTGAATGGATTGTATGCGCGAGTTACGGTAACTTATCAAAATATACCATGCACCTCACCCGTTGTAGCGGTTCCTATTACAGTGAATCCCTTGCCTTCTCCAACAGCGAACCCTGTAAGTATCAATTGCGGTAATACAGCTACCCTTACTGCTTCTGGAAGTGCAGGTACTTACGTGTGGTATTCAGATGCGGCAGCGACGCAACAAGTTGGAACAGGAGCTTCTTTTACTACGCCAGCCCTTGTAGGGAATACCATTTATTATGTGCGCACAACTTCTGGACAAGCAGGATGTAGTGCCGCTTCTTTAGCAAACATATTGAGTTCACTAAACTCAAATGCAGGAGCAATAAGCGCAGCGGTTCCCAATGGTTATAATTTTACCATGGATGGTCCAAACGGATTGAACAGTACCTACATCAGTGATGGAGGAAATGACATGTACGATGGAGGTAACTACATCGGAACAAACCTCGGGAACAACCTTACATATTCGGATAATGCCATTGCGAACTCCAATATTTTTGGTGCAGGGGGGCAGTACTTTACGAGAAAAATTAATAACATGTGGGTTTTGGCAGCTGATGTCAACAACATCTCTACATTTAACATTTCAGGAAATAACGGGGCAGATGGTTCTGGAACGTACAATGGAACCACACTATCTGTAACAGTAGGATGCCAGACTTATAAGGTAATGTTAAAGCGTGTATATAGTGCTGGAGACCCATCTATCAACCAAATGGTTATTATTCCAAATAATGCAGGAGCAACACATACGTGGGCAACCAATACAGATAATACGCAACATGATATTTCTGGTCTTTCCGGGA
Organism: Flavobacteriales bacterium; assembly: GCA_947500755.1. Classification (GTDB taxonomy): domain Bacteria; phylum Bacteroidota; class Bacteroidia; order Flavobacteriales_D; family Crocinitomicaceae; genus UBA952. The sequence goes on along the minus strand of CANMTO010000008.1, from coordinate 4,886 downwards.
CAACTCGACTTTACTATTTATTATATGCCGCATCAAGTGGTGGTTATATTGACGACAATACGGCAACCAACATAGCAACCACATTTTTAACACAAGTGGCTGCAACAACTGCAGGTCAAGGGGCTTGTCTTTCAAATATTGTTGCGGTGCCCGTTACCGTAAACTCGAACGTATCACAGCCTGTAATTACAGGGACTACCGCAATAAGCTGCGGGGGAACTACCACGTTAACGTCTTCTTCTGGAAACAACACGGCTTGGTACACTGCCGCAGCAGGGGGCAACCTATTGGGTACAGGTTCAACATATACAACGCCTTCGTTGGCCGCAGGAACTACCATTTATGCGGTTCAAGCAAATGTGAACCAAGGAAGTCAAACCTTTAATTTCACAGGCGCACAACAAACGTGGACAGTTCCCGCAGGAGTTACTTCAATTAATGTAGATGTGCAGGGAGCTCAAGGAGGTCAGACCAGTTACGGTACAGCCGGACTCGGTGGAAGAACCCAAGCAACAATACCTGTATCTCCAGGTGCAACAATTATTGTCAATGTTGGTGGCCAAGGTAATTATTCAACTGGTGGTTGGAACGGTGGCGGAACACCTTACGGATGCGGTTGTGTTGGTGGTGGTGGTGGTGCCTCAGACATTCGTATTGGTGGAAATGCATTGGCCAACCGTGCCATTGTTGCCGGTGGTGGTGGCGGTGCAGGATACTATTGGAACTGGAACAATGATCACGGCGGAAACGGCGGTGGTTTAACTGGAGAAGCAGGAAAAGCAAATAATAACTACAACGCAACGTATTGCGGTCAGGGTGGAACTCAGGCTGCGGGTGGAGCAGGGGCTTCTGGATTCGGTGCGCCAGCAGGTACACTCGGCACCGGTGGAGGATCTGCATACTACGCAGGAAGTGGTGGCGGTGGTTACTACGGCGGTGGTTCAGGATATTACGGCGGTGGCGGTGGCGGTGGCTCTAGCTTCACAAATAATCAATCAACTAGTGTTACCAATACTCAAGGATTTAAAACAGGAAACGGAATTGTTACCATTTCATGGAACAGTATCGGTTGTGCTTCTCAACCCGTGGCTGTTCCAATTACCGTAAGCGCATTAGCGGCTCCAACAGCAAATGCTGCAGTTGTTGGTTGTGGTACCACAGCAAATTTAACAGCATCTAATGGTGCAGGTAATTCTTATCTGTGGTATACCAATTCAAATGGAACTGGCGCAGTTGGTTCGGGAGCTAATTATACTACTCCTGCCTTAACCTCAGCAACAACATATTATGTTTCTTCTGTTAGTACAACGCCAGGGACTCAATCATTTAATTACACTGGGGCTCAGCAAACATGGACGGTACCGGCAGGTGTAACTTCTATTACGGTTGACGCGCAAGGAGCGCAAGGTGGTACTTCAAGTTATGGTACGGGTGGTAATGGTGGTCGCGTTCAAGCAACCATCTCTGTAGCACCGGGGCAAACAGTATATGTGAATGTAGGTGGTCAAGGCACCATGTCTCTTGGAGGTTGGAATGGTGGAGGCGTGCCTTATGGATGTGGCTGTGTTGCTGGTGGTGGAGGTGCTACCGATGTTAGAATCGGTGGTGTTGCCTTAGTGGATAGAAAAATAGTCGCCGGTGGTGGTGGTGGTGCAGGATATTATTGGAACTGGACAAACGATCATGGTGGCCTCGGTGGAGGATTAATTGGTGGTGGAGGATATACTAATAATTCACTTAATCCAACCTACTGCGGTCAAGGAGGAACTCAAGCTGCTGGAGGCGCTGGAGCCTCTCAAGGTGGTCCGGCAGGTTCCCTTGGAAACGGTGGTGGTTCTGGATATTATGCCGGTAGTGGTGGTGGTGGTTATTATGGTGGTGGTTCTGGATATGGCGGCGGCGGCGGCGGTGGCGGTTCAAGTTTTACTGATGCAACAGCTTCTGCTATAACCCATACACAGGGCTTTAAAACAGGAAATGGATTAGTTACTATCAGTTGGAATTCCGCGGTTTGTGTTTCTTCATTAATACCGGTTGCGGTAACCGTAAATGCATTAACCGCACCAACGGCCAACAACGTAACGATAAATTGCGGTCAAACGACTACAATTACTGCATCCAACAATCTTGGTGCAATTAATTGGTACAGTAATGCCAACGGTTCAACCTTATTGGTAGCAGGAGCAAGTTATACGACTCCTCAACTTTCAGGTACAACGACTTATTATGTGGGTGCCGGTGCCGGTGCTTGTGCAACAGCCATTAACCCGGTTGTAGTTACGGTTAATCCGCTTGCTAGTCCTTCTGTAGCTAACCCGAACGTAAACATAAACTGCGGTCAAACAACAGTACTTTCTGCAGCTGGAGGAGGTGGTAATACGATTACGTGGTTTTCAAACGCAGCAGGATCTACCATTGTAGGAACAGGAAGTCCATGGACTACGCCTGCGCTATCAAGTGCTACTACCTATTACGTGGCTTCAACCACGGGTATGGGTGCTGGTACAACCTACACATTTACTAACTGCTCTGCAACTGGACAGTTTGGTCCAACTCAAGCTCAGGTAAATTCGGCTTATACAGCCACAAATTTGGCGGGTTTAGTAACATCTTCAAGTGGTATTCAGCTTTGGACCGTTCCAACAACCGCAACCTACCGAATTGAAGCCTTCGGTGCTCAAGGCGGTGGAGCTAATCAATTCGGTCGAGGTGCCCAAATACGAGGCGACTTCCAATTGACAGCGGGTCAGCAAATTAAAATCTTAGTTGGACAACAAGGGGGTGTATCAACTTCTGGTAGTGGTGGAGGTGGATCCTTCGTTACAACTTCTGCCAATGTTCCGCTTCTTGTTGCCGGCGGTGGCGGTGGACAGTATTCTACAAGTTCACTTCTTCACAATGCGCATGCGGTTACTGCGAACAACGGACAAGCTTCTGGTTGTACGACCGGCGGTGCCGGAGGAAACGGAGGAAACGGCTGTAACAACAGTGGTGCTTCTGGCGGTGGAGGATTGTCCTCTAACGGTGGTAGCGGATCTTACGGTACAGGAGGTCTATCCTTTATTAATGGCGGTAATGGCGGTAACCATGGATCAAATGCTACCTGTATTGGTGGTTTTGGTGGCGGTGGTGGTACCCATGGTAACACTGGCGGCGGCGGCGGTGGCGGCGGTTATTCAGGCGGTGCTGGAGGATACCATGATAACAACACCGGTAGCGGTGGTGGAGGTGGATCGTTCAACTCTGGTACGAATCCATTAATTGTTGGAGGTATTAGAACCGGTCATGGCTTGGTTACGATCACTCAAATGAGTACCCCATGTTCATCAAACCTAATTCCGGTTGCCGTTAGTGTAAATTTACCGGCAGCTCCTTCAGCCGCCGTTCCGGCAGCTATAAACTGCGGTCAAACTGTGGTGCTGAATGCAAACGGTGGTGGTGGAAATACTTTTTATTGGTATTCAAACGCGAATGGTTCTACGCAGGTAGGTACAGGAGCGTCTTTTACAACCCCAGCATTAAGTGGTTCAACTACGTATTATGTGTCTTCAGGTACTAGCCAAGCAGGTAGTCAAACATTCAATTATACTGGCTCAGTTCAAACCTTTACCGCAGCGGCTGCGGGTGTTTACACCTTAGAAGCATGGGGAGCACAAGGGGGTAACGATCCTTCAAATCCTAATGCAATTTTTGGTGGACGTGGAGGTTATGCTAAAGGGGATGTGACCTTAACTGCGGGCCAAACGATTCAAGTTTACGTTGGTCAGCAAGGCTCAGGATGTTCAAATTCTAACTGGAGATCTACCGGTGGAGGTGGTGCAACCGACTTCCGTTTAACCGGTGGTAACTGGAATGATAATGCAGGTTTACTTTCAAGAATTCTAGTAGCTGGTGGTGGCGGTGGCCGACACGGTAATAACTATGAAGGAGTTGCTTACGTTGGAAACGATGGTGGTGGTACCACAGCGCCTAACTTTACAGCGAATGGTACAAGTGTGATAGGTTCCACGCAGAATGGCGGAGGTAGTTCCAATAATACGAACGTTGTTGGTTCTTTTGGCTTCTCTAATCCTACTCCGTATTCTAATACATGTTCAGTCGGTGGTTGGAACGGTGGTGCACGAGGTTCAGACAACTGGGCTAATGGCGGCGGCGGCGGTGGCTGGTGGGGTGGTGTTTCCAGTTGGCCTACAGGTTCTGGAGGTTCAGGTTATACGTACACTGCGGCCTCATGGACTCCAGCTGGATATACGCCAACTGCAGCGTATCAATTGGCTAATACCCAACTTATTGCAGGTAATGCGGTGATGCCAAATCCAGCAGGATCTACTATGACTGGAAGATCAGGTAATGGAATTGCAAAAATCACATGGTCTGGAAGCGGATGTCAATCGCAATTAATTCCTGTGGCTGTATCAGTTAATGGTCCGGCAGCTCCAACAGCAGCAAATGCTGTGGTAACTTGTGGTGCAACTACTACGCTTAATGCTTCGAATGGTGGCGGGCAAATCTATACCTGGTATTCTGATGCGCAAGGAACACAACAAGTTTCTACAGGAGCGTCTTTTACAACCCCAGCATTAAGTAGTTCAACTACGTATTATGTGTCTTCAGGTACTGCCCAAGCAGGTAGTCAAACATTCAATTATACTGGCTCAGTTCAAACCTTTACCGCACCGTTTTCAGGGTCTTACTCCTTTGAGGCTTGGGGTGCTTCAGGATGGACAGGATCAAGTGCTGGTGGAAAAGGGGGCTATGTTACAGGAACCTATAATTTAACTACAGGTCAGGTAATAAATGTGTATGTGGGGGGTGTCGGTTTTGCTGCAAGTAATAGTGTTGCAAGTGGAGGCGGCTGGAATGGAGGTGGAAATGGATATGCTTGG
>CANMTO010000007.1 GCA_947500755.1 Flavobacteriales bacterium | reverse complement strand
GTTGTTGTCTTTGCATTGCTGCTAACGTTTCGCGGGCACCAGAAGTTTGGGATTGGTGAACGTGATGTTTTAAGTAGCACGAATGTAACAAAAGTCCACAATGTTTCAATTAACCGAAATGCCCAAATTTTTGGTGAGCGCTGTTATAGGTTGTATGCATTGTCTTTTTTTGGTAATTGATATTTTGAAGCAAAAGAAGCCGAACAAATTCTCAGCCTTTCTGAGCAAAAGAAGCGATTGATATTCTTTATTCTGTTTGCGCTCCTTTGCTTAGTTTACAAATACGCTTCTGATTTCCTAAGAGCATTTTTATGACCTTAGAGCAAACTGAATTACGCTCATTTGTCATTTAAGTTTGCGCAAATTATTCAGCGAATTAATAATTCTTCTCTTGAGCTAGGTTCTCAGTTCTAGTTTCGTTTTCGCAAACTTTTTCTTAAATCACTTATTCAGTTTTTGCTTTCAAGATTTATAGAAATTACAATTATTCTCTTGAACTAAGTTTCTGTTTATTTACTTGCAAAAACTGAACAGCAAAATTCTTCAGGCTGATTTTTGCTAACTCAATTTCTCTTCGGCTTATTTTGAACTTGCATAGCCGTAATACTTTAAAGGATCTTCGCGTTTCCATTTACTGATCAAACTTCTATGAATTTGCTTTCGATAAACTTCCGGCAGTAGACCTGCTCGAACTAAATATTTTACTCTTGTGTCATAGGTTCTTCTTATCTCCATTCGGTTTAAATAAATTACAAAACGCGTAAACCTAAAATGAACCTAAAAAGTTACACTTGGAAATAAGTAAGCCTTGCTGCTAACTTGTTTATAGACGCTATAAAACTTCGCTTATACATCTAAAACGGGTGTATTGGAGCAGGTTTGTTGCGTATGTACGAATATACAAATTTGAAATCACTAATCGATTAACCGGCCCGAAACAACTGTATGCTAATCCCGTCGGCGGCCAACCAGTGGTCTTGTGTAAGGCAATAGCGGTTGTGTTGTTCGTGTATTTTGTTTTGTTTAATTAAGGCCTCAAGCATCCCTTGTTCCTCGGCACGAAATCCTCCCAAGTCGCCAATGCGCTCCATTGGCACGCCATGTTGTGTGCGGAGTCCGGTAAGCCAAAGTTCGTTCCATTGGTTGTCTGCACTCAGCGTTTCCTCTTCATACCAATCCTGTTGTTTTAGGTATTGGGCATTGTTTGATACATTCCACCGGCGTCTACTTTTTCCATCAAAGGAATGGGCCCCAGGACCAAGACCCAGATAGGCTTTCCCGTTCCAATAATTGCCGTTATGAACCGCGCGTTTTCCTGGTTTTGCATAGTTTGAAACCTCGTAATGTTCAAACCCCCGGGTGCTCAATGCTTGCTCAACGAGGTGGTAATGCGTCACCTGTTGCTCATCGTTGAGTTGAGGTTCCTTGCCTGTTTTCACGCGGTGATGCAATAAGGTTTGTGGTTCTTGCGTAAGCGCATAGGCCGATACGTGCTCAATCGGGTAGGTATCAATCAGCGCTAACAGTTCTTCTACAACCTCCTCCGTTTGTTTGGGCACGCCAAAGATTAAATCAATCGAAACTGAAAACGCATATGGTTGCAGTAGATCTAGTCCCTTTCTAGTGTCTGTTGCGCGGTGGTTGCGGTTCATCCAAGCCAGGAGTTCATCATTCATGGTTTGCACCCCAATGCTTAGTCGGTTGATTCCGAGCGCTTGCCATGCCGATAGGTTGGTTTCTGTAAGGTCTTCCGGATTCACTTCTAAGGTGATTTCCACGGTTTGGTTTCCTATATATTTTTTGGGTCCTTCGAGTAAGGAGCCCAATTCTTCCGGGCTCAGCAAGCTGGGGGTTCCCCCGCCTAAATATATGCTTTCTATCGGAGCTGTTATTTCGTGAATTCGGGTATGGAATTCTTGGCGTAGTTGGCTTAATAGCGCCGTTCTATACGAGGCAAAGGTGGTGGAGAAATGAAAATCACAATAGGTGCATTTTTTCCTACAGAACGGGATATGAATATAAATCCCCGCCAAGCGCTTAGTGTTTGATTACTTGTACTTGGCCTGTTTTCCCATCTTCAAATACTCCCTGCAACACATATACACCCGGGCTTAAGTTAGCGATCGAAACTTGGAATTGTGCAGCATGTACGTTCTGGCGTTCCACTACTTTTTTTCCTTGCAAATCAACGATTGCATAGGAGTTTACCACGGCAGAAGAAACCCAATTCACCACACCCGTACTTGGGTTTGGATATACCTTAATGCATTCTTGATTTAGAGCGTCAAGGCCGCCACCCGTTACACAAAAATTCAATGTTTCGGAATCCCCAAAGTCTGAATTGTCAGCGGAGATGCCAGTTAATGAATCACCAAGCGAAGAAATAACGACATTTCCACTGCTATCACACCAAGGCAACCCATAAATCCCATCGCCATATGAATCTTCAATAACATACGCGTAGCACCCAAAATCTAAACACCAGGTTTCCGTTACTAGGCCCGCGGCGTCATCCAGGTAGCCACTGCCCGAATAAATTACCGTTCCGGTAGCGTTTTGTAATTCCCAGGAGGTTTCTGACCCGTAGCAATCCAAGGTTAAGTCCAATACCACCGCTTGCCCATTCAACACCACATTTAAGGTGCTGTTTTGCGCATTGTTCAGGTTGTTTTCGTCTACGCCCGTATTAGGATTGCTGATCACTGCATTAAAGGTGTGTACACCATTGCTTAAATTTACCATCGGTAAAGTTATCGTGGTGGATTGCCACTGAGCCAGGGACCCCGTCCAATTGTACGTCAGGTTGTTGTTTCCGTCAAACCCATACGTGATAGTCACAGCGGTAAGGGTAATTGCGCCTCCATTCGAAAGGGTTACGGTTGGAGTAACTCCTGCACTACAAAAGGTACCTGAAACCCCACCCACAGCAGAAGCAATAGGATCCACTTGAATCGGTACGCCCCCCGAAGGGTCATAGCCATTCACAAACGTTGCATTGGATTGCGTTGGATCTAACCAATATTTCAATTGGTTGGTGCTGTCGCTGCTCGCGGGGGTCCACGAATAGCTTATTTTACCGTATTCATCCGATAGTACCGGGGCACCACACGCGGAGGCGCCTCCATGTAATTGACCAATAATGCGGTGATTTTGATCAAACAAGGGAGACCCTGAAGAACCACCTTCGGTCACTCCTTCATCCCAACTGGTAACCCCCCAATGGGAATTAGCGGGGCTTCCGCCAAAGCTGGTGGAAATCAAGGGATCGTTTTCGAAGGATATTTTCTTAATGTCTCCGGCAGGGTGATGAATTCCTACGGCTGAGGTTGGAGTATTCCCGGAATTATCCCAGCCACTAAAGTAGGGAGTAAATGCTGCGGGTACAGTCCCTCCTTGTAGTCCCCCGGTAATTTCAACGAGGCAAAAATCAGAAGCACTGGCACGTGAACGTAACACCGCACCATTTAAGTATTGAAACGTTGGTTCGGCCCCGGGATTATTGCACCCCGCGCTTTGCCAATTAAAACGAAACACCCAGGTGGCCGGATTACTGAAGCAATGGTTTGCAGTAAGGACATAGGGTTTCCCGTTGTTTAAGGTATTATTGATTAAGGACCCGGAACAAAATCCGCTGTTTCCAGACACGAGCATCACTACCCCATTGCGCTCTTGCTGCCAAGGTCCACCTTGCGGACAATTCACATTCAAGTTACAATTTCCAGAACTCCCAAAGGCTTTTTCTTGGAATTCACGTGCCGTGCGGTAACCGTGGGTAACGTTATTTATTTGAATATTACCTTTTTGATGGTTTGCGGGAACATAGTATTCTACGATGATTTCTTCTCCAGGAACTAATTCCGTTCCTAGTTGTCCTTCATAGAGGTGATCTTGGGTGAATTTTCCAAGGATGAATGTTTTATCTGGGTTGTATACGTACAATTCATTTCCATCTGGAATTTCTGTTTGGTTAAACGCCAAATTGATCGTTAGGGCCTCCGGGCATTTAATTCGAACCAACCAAATTAGACCTCCATTTTTTGCTTGTATCCATATACCATTGGAAGAACTATTAATTAGTGTGGGGTGATTAAACCCAAAACGCCAGGGCTGTCCGCCTTGTTCGTCTAAGATTATATCTTCTTGTCTTAGTGCGTTAATATCGGGTGTAGGGTAGCTAATCTGAGGGATTGTTTTCCAACCGTCTTTCGGAAAGTAATGGCTGTTTATGCCGTTTCCTTGTTGTGCATAGCTTGCCTGCCAGAGCATTAATACACTTAAAAAGAAAAATAAATTTTTCATCGGGTATTAGTTTTTAGGTGGGGTAACAACACGCTTAATTCCACATCCTTTAGGTTCTGTGGTGGTGGTTTTTATTTTTTTTCCTTTTCCTTGTGCCTTGATGGCATTAAACAAATACGCTTGATCGCTTTTTCTGCCTTTATCCCAGGAATTATCAATGGATCCCGTGTAAATCAAGGTTAAGTTTTGGTCAAAAAAATACACATGTGGTGTAGTTTTAGCGCCAAATGCGTTTGCTAATGCTACTTGCTCATCAAGCACATACGGCATGGTATAATTTTCCTCTTTCGCGTGTTTAATCATTTCTTCATAGGAATCCGCTTGAGCACGTTTTCCTTCGTTTGAATTCACCAACACGAAACCAATGTTATTCGCTAACGCTTCATTATTCAAAGAATCATATTGCATTTCCCAACCTGGAAAATCATCGGAACCCACTACAAAAGGACACGAATTGCAAGAAAAAATAACAATAAGTCCTTTATCTTTTTTGAGGCTACTTATACTGTATAAGGTTCCATTTACTGATTTCATTTCAACGTTTTGCATGGGTGCTTTATCGTTGATTCGTAGTTGAGCCCAAGTGTTGAGGGTTAGCAGGATAATACCTATGGAGAAAAGTGTTTTCATGCGATTGTTAATATAATGCAAGATTAGTTAAAAATTAATGGCAAAGCAATTAAAATGAGAATAATTGAATGGCTATCTTTGTTTGATGAACAAGAAGAAACAACCTGTAGTTATTGGGATTTGTGGGGGGAGTGGCTCAGGTAAAACCACCTTGTTACGTCGTGTTGCGGAAGAGTTTTCATCCTTTAATCCCGCCTTGTTTACGATGGATAATTATTATCATCCCATTGGTGAGCAACAATTGGATGATAATGGCATCGTTAATTTTGACTTACCAACCGCCTTAAATGAAGAGCAATTAACGAGGGATTTACGCACCCTAGTTGCAGGTAAACCCATAGAAGTTAAGGAATACTTTTTTAACACCACCCCTGCGAAAAATGTGTTACTGACCATTCAACCCAGTGAAATTATTTTAGTGGAGGGCTTGTTTTTATATCATTATCAAGAAGTACACAAGCTGTTAACTTTTTCTGTATTTGTGGACGTGGATCATAGCATTCAGTTGGATCGAAGGATTTACAGGGATCAAGACAATCGAGGATATAAACGAAGTGATATCATCTATCAATGGGACAACCACGTGATGCCGTGTTATGAGGCCTACATTGCTCCCCATGTTTCGAAGGCGGACTTTCATTTCCGAAATGATCAACGTGCTGAAGCGGATTTTAATGACTTGATGAATTCACTTCACAACGTATTGCGCTCGAAACAATCCTAAACCACTTGTTGTTATACGCCTATGAAATATTGCAATAATCCATATCAGCAAATTCGATTACGTGCTACTGAAGTGCAGATTGGGGATTTGCATTTAGGCGGGGAACATCCGATTCGCGTTCAATCCATGACTACGGCGGATACGATGGACACAGAGGCCTCGGTGGAAGAATCTGTTCGTATGTTGGAGGCCGGCTGTGAATTGGTACGTTTAACTGCGCCAAGCAAATCAGAAGCAGAAAACTTAAACGCGATTAAGCGCGCCTTGGTTGAACGGGGATTCAATCAACCCTTGGTTGCTGATATTCATTTTACACCCAACGCCGCAGAAATTGCCGCAAAATATGTAGAAAAAGTACGGGTAAACCCGGGTAATTATGCCGACAAGAAGAAGTTTGAGACCATTGAATATACAGACGAAACCTATCAAGCGGAGTTAGTTCGAATTGAGGAGAAGTTCACACCCTTGGTGCTGCTCTGTAAATCGTTAAATCGCGCGATGCGCATCGGGACAAATCACGGTTCCTTATCGGATCGTATTTTGAGTCGTTATGGCGATACTCCGGAGGGAATGGTCGCTTCTGCGTATGAGTTCATGGAGGTGTGTGAGAAAAACGGGTACTTCAATTTGGTGATTTCCATGAAGGCGAGTAATACCTTGGTCATGGTGCAAGCGTATCGCTTATTAGCCAGTGAAATGATTAAGCGCGGGAAAGTTTATCCCTTACATCTTGGAGTAACGGAGGCGGGAGATGGAGAGGATGGGCGGATCAAATCGGCAGTGGGTATTGGTGCCTTGCTGGTAGATGGTTTAGGAGATACCATTCGTGTGTCATTAACCGAAGCGCCTGAATTCGAAATTCCAGTAGCAAGAAAACTAATTAACCTAACACGCCAGAAATCTATTTTACCCCTTCCTTCGGTTCCAGAGGAACTTCCGTATAATCCAGTATCGTTTGAGCGAAGACTTTCGGACGCTTGTGCAACAGTGGGCGGTGGACAAGTACCCGTTGTTATTGCTGATTTCTCTCGAAACACGGCCATTACTCCCGCCAATTTATATGCTGCGGGGTATGTATATGCTCCAGCATTAGACAAATGGAACATTCAGGATGCTGCGGCAGACTTTTTATATTTAGGAAAGCAATCCATTGATTTTGAATTACCAGGCACCTTGCGTGTGTTAGTAGATGGCAAGGGGTGGTCAAATGAAGCGCAATATCCAACCGGATATTTCCCGGTTATTTCCTTAAAAGAACGTGGAGAAATTACCGCGGAACAGGTGTGTTTTTGTGAAACAGCTCCGGAGCAATTAGTGGAACATATTGGAAATTTACACCCTCACGATGTATTGGTCTTAACTTCTGTTTATGACAATAGCGTACAATGGTTGCGTTGGGCGTTTATGCAGCTTAAGCAGGCCAACAAAAAGAATCCCGTGATTTTTAAGTTATCGATAGAAACCGACAACGAAGAAACCTTTCAATTAGAAGCTGGGGTCAAAGCGGGTTCCTTATTTGTGGATGGGCTTGGAGACGGAATTTGGATCGATGCCCCGAATCAAGCAAAAACGGTGGTGAATTCAACCTCCTTTGGCGTATTACAAGCTACGCGTTTAAGAACGTCTAAAACGGAGTATATTTCTTGTCCGAGCTGTGGAAGAACCTTGTTTGATTTACAAGAAACCACAGCAAACATTCGCTCACGTACTAGCCATTTGAAAGGATTAAAAATTGGAATTATGGGCTGTATAGTGAATGGGCCGGGCGAAATGGCCGATGCAGATTACGGATATGTGGGCTCTGGTCCAGGAAAAATAACGCTATACAAAGAAAAAGAAGTGGTGCGTAAAAACGTGAACACCGATGAAGCGGTTGATGCCTTAATTGATTTAATCAAAGAACACGGCGATTGGGTAGAACCCATTATGGAATCGCTATAAACATTCATTCGTTGAATATTCATGGTTAGCCCTTGATTTTAATTGCTTTTGCGTTGTAATTTCGCTACATGGCGGATTCTATCGAAAAATACACAAAAAGAGGCATACGTAGCAGTTACCTTTCAACCATCATTGGGATTTCATTGGTTCTTTTCTTAACGGGAGTCGTGTTGAGTGGTTCAATGGCCCTTCAGTCCATACAAAAACAAGCCAAAGAGAGCATTCAATGCGATGTCTTTTTTAATGCTGACGTACAAGATGCAGACATAAAACAGATTGAATCTGAACTTAAATCATGGCCAGAATTGAAACGTGTTTGGTTTGTTTCTGCAGAACGGGCGGTAGAAGAATTCACCGGTGAGGGTTCTGAAGACATTAAGCGCTTGTTTGAAGAAGAAAATCCGCTTCCCCCTTCTTTGTGTTTTTCTCCAAATGAAGCACATGCTACGAAAAGTGGCCTTAAGAAAATCAAGCAAAAACTTATGCAGTCCTATAAAGAAGTAATTGATGAAGTGAGCTATGACGCCTCATCGGTGGAGCGGGTTAATTTAGGCTTTAAGCAGTTTGTTATACTCTTCATTTCTATCGCCTTGTTGCTTATTATTATCGCCGTTGCGATGATTAACAACACCATTCGAATGGCACTGTATGCGCGACGATTTACAATCAAAACCATGCAGCTTGTTGGCGCAACACCGTCCTTTGTTAGAAAACCCTTCTTGCTTCAAGCGATTCGAAACGGATTAATTTCAGCTATAATTTCGCTCGCATTATTGATTTCTGTGTTTTATGCGTTGAATAATACACTTGAAACCATTGAATTAACTTTTTCACTAATTAATTTATTAATCTTAATTGTCGGATTGATTGCCACGGGTGTTTTTATTACTTTCGTGTCCACGTGGTTTGCATTAAACAAGTATTTGCGAATGAAACTGGACAAATTATATTAGTATGAGTAAGATTAAACATTTCGGGTTCAACCCTAAGAATTATAAGTTTTTGATTATTGGCTTAATCATTAACGTCTTGGGATTTGCGTTAATGATTGGTGGTGGTTCTGAAGACCCGAATAGCTTTAATGCAGACGAACTTTTCAGCCCAATTCGAATTACTCTAGCACCATTTCTTATTGTTTTAGGGTATGTGGTAATTTTTTATTCTATCATGAAAAAAAATCCTTCAGACGATAGTAACCAAGGAGACACCACAAAATTAAACTAGTCCATGTCAATTCTTCATGCATTAATTCTTGCACTCGTTGAGGGTTTAACCGAGTTTTTACCCGTTTCGAGTACCGCACATTTATTATTTACTGAAGAATTACTTGGAATCCAACAAACCGAGTATGTGAAAATGTTTACAGTTTCCATTCAGTTTGGAGCTATTTTAGCTGTTGTGGCGGCGTATTGGAAGCGATTTTTTGTACACATTAAATGGTCTTTTTATCGCGTGTTAGCCATCTCTGTTCTTCCCGCATTAGTATTAGGAAAACTCTTTGACGATATAATCGAAGCGGTATTTGAAAAGCCATTAATCATTGCCCTCGTGCTCATAATAGGTGGTGTGTTGTTACTTTTTATAGACCGAATCTTTGCCAAGCAGGCGCAAATAAAAGATCAAGAAGTTTCCATACGTAAGGGCTTGTTTATAGGGTTTTGGCAGTGTTTAGCGATGATGCCCGGTGTTAGCCGTTCCGCAGCGTCAATAATTGGCGGAATGCAGCAAGGGTTAAATAGAAAATCTGCTGCAGAGTTCAGTTTCTTTTTGGCTGTGCCGACCATGGCCGCAGTTACCTTATATTCTGTTTTACTAAAAGACTGGTGCGTCAACGGACAAGAAACTAAAGGATTTGAAATGATATTGAGCTCCACGCAAAACACCTTGGTCTTTCTGATTGGAAATGTAGCCTCATTTATTGTGGCCTTTATAGCCATTAAGAGTTTTATTTCATTTTTACAGAAGTATGGATTTAAGGTTTGGGGAATTTATCGCATTGTCGTTGGGATAATTTTATTTGCTTTGTTTATAAATCAAGGGTCAGGACCGAATAATCAAAAACAAAATACGGAGTGTGAATCCCCGGCTACCGCAACGCGATGAATTTTCAAGAAGGAGAAGTGTTGTTAGTGGATAAGCCCTATGGGTGGACATCCTTTGATGTGGTCAATAAAATCCGTTGGAACCTAAAGCAAGCACTTAAGGTTAAAAAAATTAAAGTCGGTCACGCAGGCACGCTTGACCCACTTGCCACTGGATTGCTTATTGTATGCACGGGTAAACAAACGAAAAACGTAGATACCTACATGGCGGACGAGAAAACCTATACGGGCACGTTTTTACTTGGAAAGACAACCCCATCGTTTGATTTAGAAACGGAGTACAATGAAACCTTTGATATAGACCACATAACCCCGGAATTAATCAATCATGTTGCTGCTGGTTTTTTGGGTGAACAAACACAAACTGCCCCCGTGTATTCGGCAAAACAAATCGATGGCAAACGCGCGTATTTATTTGCTAGAGCAGGTAAAGAGGTAAACATTAAAGCGCATCACATCACCATCAGTAAATTTACGGTAAACGCAGAACGATTTCCCGAAATAGATTTTGAGATTGCATGTACCAAAGGCACCTATATACGGTCCATTGCACAAGATTTTGGTCAGCGGCTGAATTCAGGCGCGACCTTAATTGCGTTGCGTCGCACACAATCCGGACGATTTACCATTGACCAAGCATCATCGGTTGAACAATGGATTGAACAAATTAACCCAAGCGCCGAATCGGTTCTTTAACGTGTTGTAATTTTTCTTGAACTTCACGAATATATCGCGTGTACTTGTCTATTTTATCTTGATATCTGTTTTCCTCCGCCCGGTGTAATCTTTTTTGAAGGTAATGTAGGCGTCGTCCAAGTTTGAATTTGTCCCATTTCGTTAAGATGCGTTTCATAGTATAAAGAATTAAACGTGAATACTCTGGTCTCTTGACTTACTCCTAAGGTAATAAAAATGAATTATTAGAAAAAGTCAATAAACGTTAATTATTCTACTTGCTTATGAAACGTGAAATCAACACGATGTTACAGAACGGTTTAGCGATTGAATACAAGCAAGGTAAAATATAAAACACTTGGATTTACCCCCTTAAAAATGTACATTCGCTTAAATTTAACTCCTATGAACAAAAGAATATACGTACTTGTTTTCGCTTGTTTTTTTGCAATAAAAGCATTTTCACAATGTGAAGTAATCTATGTAACTGCGGCTGGTTTGCCAACCGGATTGGGCACTACAAATGATCCTATGGATTTGGTAACAGCCTTTTCTACGGCACCCAACGGAAGTTATATCCGAGTTGCACAAGGGACCTATACCATACAAAGTGCATTAACATTAAACGGTCAACAGGTTGTTATTGAAGGAGGCTTTATTGACACCTTGGCTTGGACTAAAACCAGTTTAGCGGGTGCAACAACAATCTTTAGATCTAACGCTAACCCCATTGGACCGGTTACTGCACCGCGTATTTCCGCCATCGAATTAATTAATAACAGCGGCTTTCGTTTTCAAGATTTAACCATTCAAACCGCGAATGCTCCTGCGCCAACACAGGCCTTCCCGTATGGTGTTTCTGTATATGGTATTTACATGGATAGCTGTTCTTCATACGATTTAGTGCGTTGTCAATTATTGGCAGGTAACGCTGGGGCGGGATTATCCGGAACAGTTGGAGCCAATGGGGTAAATGGAGGAAATGGTGCCCAAGGAGGGCCAGGAAGTTGTGATGGTGGATCGTGTACCTTTAGTAGTGGTAATGCAGGCGGTACTGGTGGTGTAGGCGGTCAAGGTGGCGGAGGAGTTGCTGGTGGAGCCGGCGGTGCTCAACAAACAGGAAATTCTAACCCCGGTTCCGTGGGCTTAGCAGGAACAGGACGAAATGGAGGTTCTGGTGCTGGCGGAGGCGCCGGAGGCGATGAATGTTCAGCTAATAATGCTGGATTGGGTGCAGTTGGCGGGTCCTCAGCGTGTGGAAATGGCGGGGCTGCTGGTAATAAAGGAAATGACGGAGACCCCGGAGGAAATGGTACGGCGGGCGGAAATGGAATTGCCGGTACCGCGGGTGCACTTGGTGCGAACGGTACGCAAGGCACATCGCTAACAGGTTTCTGGACACCGGGCACACAAGCGGCGAATGGAGCGGATGGGTGCGGCGGATCGGGTGGGGGCTCTGGCGGTGGCGGTGGCCGACAAACTTGTGCGTTATGTGATAATGGGCCAGGAAACGGCGGATCTGGTGGCGGAGGCGGTGGCCAAGGCGGTCAAGGCGGTCAAGGTGGTTATGGCGCCGGAAGTTCCTTTGGAATCTATATTAATTTTAGCGGCTCAAACGGAAATATCTTAGATTGTTATATTCAGGCGGGTACAGCGGGTACTGGGGGTGTTGGTGCAAACGGAGGCATTGGCGGAAATGGAGGTACAGGCGGTGGCGTTCAGGCTGCGTGTACTTCAGAAATTGGTGACGGCGGTGCCGGAGGCTCCGGTGGTGCTGGAGGAGCAGGAGGAAAGGGAGGCGATGGATCCAATGGAATAAGTCAAGCGGTGTACCTTGTTTCGGGTGATACCTTAACAAACCAAATTGACACCTTTAATCTTCAGGGACAACCGGTAATTCATGTGTCTTATGGGTATTGTTCTAATGCTACAATGACCGCAGAAGCGCTTGGTGCAACAACGGTAGTTTGGGGAATTTCAACGCCCGTGGCAGTAAGTAACAGCAACACAAACCCAAGCACGTTTACCAGTGGTTCAACAGGATACACCACGCTCAATGCCCAAGTAGATGCTATGGCCTCAACAACCTATCGCGATTTTATCTATATCGGTTGCGCAAGTCAAACCAGTGAGTCAACACAAACCATCTGTCAAGGTGAACAAGTGTTGTTTAATGGACAATATTACACCCAAGCGGGAGATTATACCGCAAGCTATAATACAATACAAGGATGTGACAGTCTGGTTACGCTTCATTTGTTTGTAGATCAGATAAACAATACGATTGCTATTAATCCAAGCAATGGTTCTGAATTGCTTTGTGCTAATACGTCGGGCTTGTCCTATCAATGGATTAATTGTACTACGGGATCAAGTTTACCGGGCGCGAATGGCTCTTCATTGCTTATCACTCAAAATGGAACATACGCCGTGGTGAGCACGAATGCGAATGGTTGTTCTGATACCTCAAACTGTGTTACGATTAATTATATTGGGTTAACTGACCTTTCATCTGCCCCATTTAGTGTGGCACCGAATCCGGTGGTAAATGAAGTAAGCATAACCTTTGCTGATGCATTTACAGGGAATCTTACCATAACCGATGTAGGTGGAAAGATTATTTATGAAACGCGTATATTCAACCAAACCGAGGTTTCTACCGCCTTGTCTGCTCCACAAGGTATTTATTTTGTAAATGCCCAGGATGAACAAGGAATAAAAACGGTACGCATTATTAAGATTTAATGGCGTTGGTTTTACAGCAATAAAAAACGCCCTCATGGGGCGTTTTTCTTTTTAAATAAATCCTAATTTACCTTCCGTCGCCGTCTAGTAAATTTCCGAGTCCACCCAGCAGGCCGGAACCCTCTTCTTTTCTTGTGCCGGTTCCATACGCCAGAATGCGTGAGGCAAGTCGAGATACCGGCAAGCTCTGCAACCATACTTCTCCGGGTCCGGTGAGTGTTGCAAAAAACAACCCTTCACCACCGAATAAGGTATTTTTAATTCCACCCACAAACTGAATATCATAGTCAATTGTTTGCGTGTATGCGACAATGCATCCGGTATCAATTCTAAGCGTTTCTCCTGGATTCAGGGTGCGTTTCATTACATAGCCCCCGGCATGACAAAACGCTAAGCCGTCGCCTTCCAGTTTTTGCATAATAAACCCTTCACCTCCAAAGAGTCCCGTTCCCAGTTTTCGTTGAAATTCTATTCCTACCGAAACCCCTTTGGCCGCGGCAAGAAAGGAATCTTTTTGACAGATTATTTTTCCACCATATTGTTGTAAATCGATTGGAATTATTTTACCGGGGTAGGGCGATGCAAATGCTACTTTAGCCTTACCAGATCCCGTGTGTGTAAAGGCGGTCATGAACAAGCTTTCGCCCGTTAACAAGCGTTTTCCCGCCCCCAATAATTTATTCATGAATCCGCTTTGTTGCTGCGATCCGTCTCCAAAAATGGTTTCCATTTGAATTCCCGGATCCATATACATGAACGAGCCAGATTCAGCAATGGCCGTTTCTTGGGGATCTAATTCAATTTCCACCATTTGCATTTCTTCGCCAAGGATGTAATAATCGATTTCGTGGTTGTTTCTCATAGGGCATTATTATTTACTTCACGAAAGTAATCGTGCGTGTTTAATTCTATTGTTGAAATTTGTTAAATCTTGTCAAGTAAATTATTTCCCGTTGCAATTGGTCATGGCTAATTGAAGCCCTATTGTACAAAACGCCTCACAGGCCTCCACCGCAAGGGCTATCCGTTCATTCAAGGTGACTTGTTCTTCCTTGTCCCATTTCCCTAACACATAATCCGATTGCCTTCCTTTCGAAAATTCACTTCCAATGCCAAAACGTAGACGCGCATAGGCCGTAGTTTGCAGGGTATGCTGAATATCTTTAAGTCCGTTGTGACCCCCGTCGGAGCCCGCTCCTTTAAGGCGAATTTTCCCAAAAGGAAGCGCCAGATCATCCGTGATTACCAGGAGGTTTTCTTTACTGATTTGTTCTTTTTGAAGCCAATAATTAACGGCTTTTCCTGACAGATTCATGTAGGTTGTGGGTTTGATGAGCACCACTTGTTTTCCACGCAATTTAATGCTTGCTTTATGTGCACCGCGATCCAAGGAAAACGACCCGTCGTGTTTTTTAGCCAAGGCCTCCAATACACTAAATCCAATGTTATGTCGAGTATCTTCATACTCAGCGCCGGGATTACCAAGTCCAACCAACAGAAATTTCATGGGATAAAATTAATCAAAAGAAATGCGCATCAACGGAAAATGCCTAGCGAATCAAATGAAAAAATCCGCTGTAGGTTTGGTTCTTTTCGGTGAGCGTTAACACATAGAAGTAAACACCATCGATCAATTCTCCACCATCCCAGGTATTCGCATACCCGTTTTGTTCAAACACCACGCCTCCCCAACGGTTTAAGATTCGTAAGCTATTTTCAGGATAGAATTCCAAATATTCAAAGGAAAGGATGTCGTTTTTACCGTCATTATTCGGGGTAATCACATTCGGAGTAGCTACTTCAGCGGGTACCACAATAAAGGGTGAACACAGGGTGTCTACGCAGCCAACCGCATCTTGAATCGCCAAGCACAACACATGGTTGGCCGGCGTTAAATACAGGTTGTTCCATTGAGGGTTTAGGCTAATCACACTATCATCTAAGGTCCATACCCATTGTTGTATGGTGGACACCGGCGAGGTACTTTGATCTTGAAACGCTGCCTCAATACCCGCAACCACCGGATTTGGATTCACGAGGTATGCTGCGGTTGGATTACTGTACACGGTCAGTTGAAACGTGGAGGTATCCGAAGTACAGCCATCTCCTTCAGCATAGGCGCTGTAGTTTAAGGTGATTGGGGCATCATTTGTGGTGGGTGAAACGGTAAACGATCCTTGTCCGCTTTGTCCTTCTCCAAAGTAATACGCGGTTCCGTTGGCCAAACAAGAGGTGAGATTTATTATTGTTGTTTCCCCTGAACATAGGACGGAGTCATACACCAAATCAATGTTAGTGGCAGGTTTAATGGGAAGGGTTTCAAACCCAATACTTGTAATTACTGTACCACAGGCATCCGTTATTACCGGGGGCGGTATATTTAATACGGTGAAGGTGGAATCACAGTATAAGGGACACGTAGGAACCGTAAGGTTAAATAAATGGTTTGTTGATCCTGCTCCACACCCTGTATTTGTACCTGTAACCACCGTATCGTTGGTCCAAGGGTGTGTGAAGGTGTAGGGCGCTACGCCATATCGTGCATATCCGCGGACTTCAATTTCACAATCATTAGAACATTGAGGTGTTTGGGTAGTATACCATTCTGACCCATAAGTTTCTGGGGTTTTTCCGTAAACCACCACTTGAAAAGGCCAAAGGGTGGTAAAAGGGTCATAACGAATGTAGGTAAGGTTACAGCCCGCGCCTAAACTATATCTCCCTAAGTGGAATCGCACATAAAAATTCGTTGAACTACAAGACTCTGGAAGGCAACAAATTAAAGGAGACATCATATTAAAACTATCCAAATAGGCTGTTCCCGCTGTACCGGCTGTAGGACCTGTGACCGTAAATGTTTGTGAACTGCCGCACGGACCACTAAAATACATTACCCCTTGACTCATTGTGGCAGGGCTCCATGGATCCGCATAAAAACTTGCTGTAACGTATACTCCAGTAACCGTAACGCCACCTGGAATAGTGGCTTGAATGCTGTCCACGTTGTATGCGGGAGAAAGGCAGGAATTCATATATGATCCAGCCCAGGTAGTGGTGGGACCCCCCACCAGGGGATCAATCGTTACCGGATAGGTTCGTTCAGCGGCATTCATCCATTCGGTGCTTACGGCAACGGTAAGTTCATATTCATTTTCATTAGACAAGGGTTTAAACCGTATTAACCCCGTACAAGATTTCATAGCCGCATCATAGGCAATGGGCGCGAATATGGTTCCACAAACCGCTTTCGTTTTACTGTTAATAACTAGGATGTCTGCCCCATAAGCCATGCCATCGATAAATAAGGTCGTACGAGAACCACGAATGGTGATGTCCTCGAATCCCGTTACCGGATGAGGGGCGTATTGTAACTCGTATCCCTCGGGTAGCTCGATACGTTCAGTGGTGATGAAGTATTGAGATTCCCCAAGATTAACCGGTTCGGAAACAATTAAGTTGCTTTTAACGCGGTCCTCCATGAAAAGTAACTGTTGCGTGTAGGCGCCCAACGGGATGTTGCAACCGGTCATGCTTACTTGTTCGGTATTTAACTGGATTTGTTTATACGAAACGCCATTGATGCTTCGGTTTTTACCCAAATACAACGTGGCGCCCAGTTCGTCAAGGCTTACACTGTAAGATCCATCCGCAAAAAGTGAAGTTGGAAATTGCTGCTCATCTGCCCTCCAACTCCCTGATTCATTGAGCCTTAAGGAAGGGTTAATGGGTATTAATTCTCCGGTTTTATTTAGATAATTAATCGGCTTTTTACTGAATATTCCCTTGGTGTTTCCGTGCTCGTCAACAAATTGACTAGAAAACAACGTGCGCCTCGACTCTTGTTCAGACCATGTAACATCCGTTTCTTCCTTGAGTTTTTCAGAAGCGTTTGGAGCTAATGGCGTCCCATAGGAAAACACTTGGGCAAATCCTTTACTCGATAAGGCTAAGAGTAGTAGTAGGTAGTAAGTTTTTTTCATTCGGTTCTGAACTCTTTGTGTATTACTTGACCCCCGCTTTTTCCGGTTTCATACCCAAGGTATAATACAGCAACCAAGAAGACCCCAATGGCCCACAGCAGGTATTTTTGTAGTTTGTTTTTAACCCAAGAGGCCCACATGGCAAGCAAGGATAATAAGCCTAACCCATACATTACCAAAGCAAACAATTCTGCTTTTTCTTCGTGTTCATGGGCATAATGATGGGTAACCTTTGGATAAATACCCTCAATCGCTTCTTCCGCTTCTTCGCCCGTATTCATGGATAGAAACGCACCAATCGCAGCAAGCACAAAGAGGAAATATCCAACGCGTATAAGCAGTTCAGACTTGAAATAAATCCCAAGCAATATAACGATGATTCCCGCAAAGGGAAACATCAGGGGAAGGTGATTTATTAAATTATGAAGATGCACGCGTTAAATTTCGGTACAAGGTAATAAATAAATTATAAAACACGCCCTGCTTAATATATAGATTTTCAAGGCAAAAGGCTATTTTTGTCGGTATGAAAACCTCATCAATCAAAGAAATAACACATCAAGGCCGAGCGTTAATTGGAACAGAAGTAACGGTTAGGGGATGGGTAAGGGCATTTCGAAGCAACCGATTCATTCAAATCAACGACGGTTCGTGTCAAGGAAACCTGCAAGCAGTTGTTGATTTTACTGCCTTTCCCGAGGATGTTATTCGTCAAGTTTCTACTGCGGCAGCGATCACACTTCAAGGGATTCTTGTGGAGTCTATTGGATCCGGACAAGCCGTAGAGCTTGATGTTAAAGAACTTACCGTGATTGGTGCTGCCCCAGCAGATGAGGTACAAAAAACCGTAATGCAGCCTAAGCGACACAGCTTAGAGTTTTTGAGAGAACAAGCGCATTTTCGATTCAGAACGAACACTTTTGGCGCGGTATTTAGAATACGTCACGCCGTATCATACGCCATTCATAATTATTTCCATACGAATGGATTCTTTTACTTGAATACACCAATCATCACCTCTTCAGATGCAGAGGGTGCTGGTGAAATGTTTCGTGTTTCAACCTTGGATCCCTCAAATCCACCACGATCAAAAGAAGGTGAAATCGATTATAGCCAAGACTTTTTTGGTAGACCCGTTAACCTCACCGTATCTGGACAGCTTGAAGCAGAATTAGCCGCCTTAGCGCTTGGCAAGGTCTACACGTTCGGGCCAACATTTCGAGCGGAAAATTCAAACACGTCGCGGCATTTAGCGGAATTTTGGATGATAGAACCCGAGGTGGCGTTTAACGACCTCAAGGATAATATGGATTTAACAGAAGATTTCTTAAAGCATATTTGTCGGTTTGTAGTGGAAACCTGTTCGGAGGATCTTCAGTTTTTAAATGATCGCGAAGCACAGGAACAAACACAAAAACCGCTGCATGAGCGCAATGAACTAACCTTAATAGAGCGGTTACAGTTTGTAATCGACAATCCATTTAAACGCTTAACCTACACCGAAGCCATAGAGGTCTTGAAGAATTCTAATCACTATAAAAAGAAGAAATTTCAATATGACGTAGCGTGGGGAATTGACTTGCAAAGTGAACACGAGCGCTATTTAGTGGAGAAAGAATTTAAGTGTCCGGTGATTTTAACGGATTATCCTGCGGAAATCAAGGCGTTCTATATGCGTGCGAATGATGATGGAAAAACCGTGGCAGCCATGGATGTATTGTTCCCGGGCATTGGAGAAATTGTGGGAGGATCTCAGCGTGAAGAGCGCTTAGAAGTGCTGCAAGAAAAATGCGCAGCTTTTGGTATTTCCGAAGAAGAATTGTGGTGGTATATGGATACACGAAAAATCGGATCAGTGCCCCACGCAGGATTTGGACTGGGCTTGGAACGTATGATTATGTTTGTTACCGGGATGACCAATATTCGCGACGTAATTCCTTTTCCAAGAACACCACAGAACGCAGCATTTTAATGGCGCTTAAACAACACCTTACGCAACGTCAAGATTTACGGCTTTCTCCGCAGCAAATTCAATTAATGAAATTGCTACAAATTCCTGCCGCCGAACTTGAACAACGTATTCAGCAAGAAATAGAAGAAAACCCGGCCTTAGAACAAGGAGACGAACAAGGTGAAGAATCCCTGGACCAACAAGAACAGGACGGTGATGAAGAGGCCTTTGATTTTTCAGATTATTTTGATGACGACACCCCAGACTACAAAACACAAGTAAATAATCAGTCCAAAGACGATGAGCAACGGGTGGTGCCTTTATCGGGTGAACAGTCGTTTCAAGACCGCTTGATGGAGCAATTGCAGCTGAACGACCTCACAGAAGACGAAGCAATCATTGCAGAGGTCATTGTGGGAAATTTAGACGAGTCCGGGTATTTGAACCGAACCTTAGAGGCCATAGTAGACGACTTGGCATTTCATTATAACGTGATAGCCGAGGAATTCACAATAGAAGGGGTGTTGTATCAAATCCAGGAGTTAGATCCCGCAGGAATTGGTGCAAGAAGCTTACAAGAATGTTTGGTGTTGCAAGAACGCCGCCGTCAGGATGGCGGTGAACTAAAGAAATTAGCCCTGCGCATATTGAAAGATTGTTTCGAACATTTTACGAAAAAGCACTACGATAAAATTATTGCGAAATTAAAGATTGATGAAGATCAATTGAAGGAAGCGATTGATGAAATTTTGAAATTAAATCCCAAACCCGGGGGTTCTGCTAAAAGCAATGAGAAGGTTGTTCAGCAAATAATTCCTGACTTTATTTTGACAGAAACCGACGGGATCTTGGAGTTGACCCTTAATTCCCGAAATGCGCCAGACTTGAAGTTGAGCAAAGAATACGAGGTCTTGTTGCGCTCCTATTCCGAAGGCGCCAAAACGTCCAAGTCGGATAAGCAGGCATTAACGTTTGTACGGCACAAATTGGATTCAGCGAAGTGGTTTATTGATGCAATCAAACAGCGACAAGAAACCTTGTTGTTTACGATGAGTGCCATATTAGATTATCAGCAGGCCTTCTTTTTAACGGGTGACAATGCTAAATTGAAACCAATGATTTTGAAGGATATCGCGGAACGTGTACAGATGGATATTTCAACCATCTCACGCGTAGCGAACAGTAAGTACATACAGACCAATCACGGGGTGTATTCCTTGAAACACTTTTTTTCCGAATCGCTTTCTACGGATAGCGGAGAGGAGGTTTCTACCCGCGAGGTGAAGCAAATCTTATTGGATGCGGTGGAGAAGGAGGACAAACGAATACCACTACCGGATGAGAAACTAATGGAAATCTTAAACGAAAAGGGCTATAACATTGCCCGAAGAACCATTGCCAAATATCGAGAACAATTAAATATTCCTGTAGCTCGCCTTCGAAAAGAATTGTAACTATGAAGCAATTAAGCCACCTGTTTTCTTGGTTTTTTTTACCCTTGTTAATGCCGTTGTATGGCCTATTGATAGTATTGTTTTATCCCGCAGAGCAACTCGTTCAGCACGGTATAGGCGTATATGCGCTACCAATTTCAATAAAATGGATAGTATTTGGCATGTTTGCGGTCTTTAGTTTGGTTGCGCCTGGACTCTCTTTTTTAGGCCTTTATCGATTTAAAATAATCACAACGATAGACATTGAGAACCGCACGGAGCGCTTGTACCCCTTGTTAATCATGCTGATTTATGGAATTATGCTCTATTGGTTAATTGGTGAAAGTGATCCCAAACGGCTCTTGCCTGGGTGTTTTTTATCCTTGGCACTATCTGGCGTGGCAGTTACCTTGGTGTTTATGGGGCTTACGCAAGTGTTAAAAATATCGATGCATGCGGGAGGGGCGGGGATATTAACAGGCTTCTTATATGCGTATTTTATGCAGCAACACAATCCTTCCTTTCTGTGGGTTGCAATATCCATATTGATGGCGGGAATGGTGATTTCGGCGCGTTGGTATCTTAGAAAGCACACTGCCCTTGAGTTGTTTTTGGGCTACACCCTTGCTGGGATCATCACCTTTGGGGTAGTATATATTGGAGGGTAAGGGGATTTACTCCACCGTTACCGACTTCGCTAAATTTCTTGGTTGATCCACGTTGCATCCGCGCATTACGGCTATAAAATAAGAGAGCAATTGTAATGGAATCGTTGCTAACAAGGGAACCAATACTTCATCTGCTGCTGGAATTTCAATAATATGATCCGCCATGGCGCGCACGTGGGTGTCTCCTTCTGTTACAATAGCAATAATCTTTCCTTTTCTAGCCTTAACCTCTTGTATGTTTGATACCACCTTTTCGTAGGAATTTCCTTGCGTAGCAATTACAAATACGGGCATGTTTTCGTCGATCAAGGCAATCGGTCCGTGCTTCATTTCCGCCGCCGGATAACCCTCGGCGTGGATGTAGGAAATTTCTTTCAGTTTAAGCGCACCTTCTAAGGCTACAGGAAACGAAGACCCCCGCCCTAAGTATAAGGCGTTAGACGCGTCTTTATATGCTTTTGCAATCGATTCAATGTGATCATTCTTTGCAAGAATGTGACGAACCTTTTCGGGTATTGCTTCCAACTCAGACAATAATTCATGAAATCTAGACTGACTAATGGTTCCTTTTTTATGAGCGAGCTGCAAGGCCATTAAAGTTAGGATCGTTACTTGTGCGGTAAAGGCTTTGGTAGAAGCCACCCCGATTTCTGGTCCGGCGTGGGTATACGAACCGGCATCGGTAATCCGAGAAATAGAGGAACCAACCACATTACAAACCCCTAAGATCGTTGCTCCTTTCGATTTAGCTAATTCTAACGCAGCCAAGGTATCTGCCGTTTCTCCGGATTGAGAAATCGCAATAACCACATCATTTTCATTAATTATAGGATTTCGGTAACGAAATTCACTCGCATATTCGACTTCAACATTGATGCGTGCTAAATCTTCTAACAGATATTCACCCACTAATCCGGCATGCCAAGAGGTCCCACAAGCCACAATAATCAAGCGATTCGCCTGAATCATTTTTTGCTCATAGTCACGGATTCCTCCCAAGGAAATCCATCCTTTTTCAGCGTTTAAGCGCCCACGAAAACAATCTTGAATCGAACGCGGCTGCTCGTGTATTTCTTTTAACATGAAATGCTCGTAGCCGCCCTTTTCAAGGGCTTCAAGTTCTAATTCCAGTTTTTGGATGTATGGTGTTTTAGGTTGGTCACCAATGTTATATAGCTTCAAGCCCTCCTTGCGGTCAATCACGGCAATCTCCTCATCTTCCATATAGATTACATTCTTTGTGTATTCTACAATCGGGGAGGCATCGGATGCACAAAAATATTCACCATCTTCTCCGACACCAACCACGAGCGGACTGCTTTTTCTTGCGGCCACTAAGCGGTCTGGAAAGTCGCTAGAGATCGCCACAATGGCGTAGGCACCCACCACATGATTGAGTGCAATACGGAGTGCTTCACCAAACCAAACGCCTTCTTTTTTCGAGATGTCATCTACCAAATGAACGAGTACTTCGGTGTCGGTTTCACTGCGAAAACTATATCCCTTGTTAATCAGTTCTTTTTTAATGGAGTCATAATTTTCAATAATCCCATTATGAATTAAGGCTAATTTACCGTCGGCAGAAAAGTGTGGATGCGCATTAACATCATTGGGTTCTCCATGCGTGGCCCAACGAGTGTGACCAATTCCTGACGTTCCGGAGCAATCCTTGTCGGCTGCATACGCTTCCAGGTTGGACACCTTTCCTTGTTTCTTGTAAATGTTTAGTGTGCCGTGTGCGTTTAGTGCAATTCCCGCAGAGTCATACCCGCGGTATTCAAGGCGTTTTAATCCCTTTATGATAATGGGGTAGGCGTCTTTAGTGCCAATGTATGCAACGATACCACACATAATTAAAAGTCGGTATAAGTGATAATAATTTTCGGACGCATCTTATTGATGGTGTTCTGCCCGTTAAAGATAATCCGTTCTGCGGAATTCACGAAGAATCGAGGAGAAACAATTAACCCTGTGTTCTCAATGTCTTTATTGATTACGGCTTGAACATAGGATTTTAAATCTGCAGAAAATTCCTTCTTGCTTTCGGAATAAACGCCCAGGACTCCGGTGTTTATATACCCCTCAGCAGCGGCGGTTTTTTTTGTGGCAAAAGAAACACTTGAACCGGGTTTATATTTGCTTCCCAACTGAAACTGAATCGGTAAATGAATTTCCGCGCGATGGATTAATTGGTTTTCTGTGAACTGGTTAAGTCCTGGGATTACTACCTTGGCGCGCACACCAAAGGCTTGCGCATAGAATTCTTTCAGCCCTTGGGAGGGGTTGTTAATGACCTGTTCAATAGCGGATCCGTTTCGGTTAACGGCCACGTTAGAAAAGTCGGCACAGGTAGAACTCATTAAAAAGTCATAGGTCTTAGCCACCCCGCCTTGACGATAATAAATCGTTAATTTCGTTCCCGGATCGTTGAGGTTAAAATAGAACACTCCGCCTTGTCCTGCGCTTTGAGGCCCGTTGTTTGTTTTTACTAATAAGCCTTTAAAATAACTTTGAAAGGTTGTATTACTTGCAAAGGTGCTGCTGCCGTTGGTTGCTTCGGTAATAAACTGTTTAGCTAGGTTTGTGTCTAGCGGAATCCGTAATTGAGCCTGAATACTATCGTCTCCAATAATGGTATAATTCAAAGGGTCTGGTGTGATGGTTTCTTTGCCCAGGGGAATTAAATTAGTGTTGTTATACGCTTTCGTTGAAAACTGATAATAGGTTGAATCATTAGAAAGGGCATCGGTCAATTCAAATACTTCAAATTGTTGTGAACTTAAAGCCCCGTAATATCCGGCATATTCTAATCCAAGTACAAAGGAGTCTACGGCAATTGAAGAAGGATCACCAAAATTAGGGTTGACTCCAGCCAATCTTAGCTGGGTGTAAAAGGAGGCAGTAAACGTTCCAAACTTCGGGTCGTTGTAACTTCCCAACACCACATTGGCCGCATTATCGGTGATCATGCTGTCTTCAAGAACTACTGAAGTGGCCAAATAAAAGGTATCGGTAGAGATTCCGTTTAATAAGGCATCGGGACCTAATAACTCTTTACCTAACAACTGGTCTTTTTTCTTACAAGCTAGAAGCGTAAGTGCTAGAAGGAAAAGGAGTGAATACCTCATGGGTCTTTACGAGTTGATAACAGCGCTAGAATCTAACACTCGATCAAAAAATGCAGAAAATGTTTTCGCCTCTTGTTCTTCGTTGATATAATCTTGTTTCAAGATACTTGCTTCATCAAAAAGGGCTCGCAAGGCAGGGTCTAAGTTGGCCTCGGCTACGGTAACGCCATCGCAATGGTCGAGGATTAATTTAGTGTATGAAATAAAATCTGTTTCCTTACTTTTCTCTAATACAGATTTTGGAAATCCGTCATATTTGAGTTTTTCATGGAATCGAGCATCAAGGGGCTGATCAAATTTTTCGTTGTATAGGTTATACACCACTTTTGTTTCTTTAAAGTGCGGATCTTTTTTATAGAAGTGCTTAATGTAAAGCGCCATCATTCCTGAAAACCATCCGTTGCAATGAATTACATCGGGCTGCCAACCAAGTTTTTTTACCGTTTCTAAAACTCCTCGAACAAAAAACATGGAACGCTCGTCGTTATCAATGCAACAGGCTCCGTCTTCTTCATGTAGAATTTGTTTGCGCTTAAAGAAATCATCATTATCAATAAAATACACTTGCATTCGCGCAGCAGACACCGAAGCTACTTTGATGATGAGTGGATGATCTTGGTCATCGATTGATAAATTTAACCCAGAAAGCCGAATGACTTCATGCAACTGGTGACGTCGCTCATTGATTACTCCATATCGTGGCATAAATACACGAATTTCCTTACCTTCTTCTTGGGTTGATTGCGCAATCCTTCGGGTGAAATTAGAAATTTCGGTTTTAGTTAAGAAAGGGGAAATCTCTTGAGAGACGAACAATACGCGTTTTTTTTCCATCGAGCCTCTACACTTATTTAAGGATGCGAATTTACGGAAAACTTATGAAAGTTCCTAAAAACGAATAGCTTTGTTTCCTTGTACCGAGCGGAATGAGTCAAATTATATCAAATAAAACACAATTAGAGGAGGCGCTGAATCCTTACCGACGAAAAGGCGTTTCCATTGGCTTCGTACCTACGATGGGTGCGCTTCATGCGGGTCATGCATCATTGATGCACGCTGCAAAGAGGGAAACGGCGCTGCTGGTGTTAAGCATATTCGTGAATCCGCGACAGTTTAATGACTCGTTAGATTATGAAACGTATCCCAGGACCCTGTCAGAAGATATTGCATGTGCAGAAACCGCGGGGGTTGATTTTATTTATCTTCCGCAATACGACGAACTTTTTTTGGAAGACTCTCCTGCGTCTAAGGTGTCTCTTAATGGCCTAGATTTACCCATGGAAGGGGCCTCTCGTCCTGGACATTTCAGGGGGGTTGTTGAGGTGGTGTATGCCTTGTTTAACCACGTAAAACCTCATCGCGCATTTTTTGGTCAGAAAGATTTTCAGCAATTGGCGATCATTCGAGCGATGGTTAATTCGCTAAGCCTTTCGGTATCTATTGTTTCTTGTCCAACCCTAAGAGAAGTTGATGGGTTAGCGATGAGTAGTAGAAATTTACGCTTAACGTCAATACAGCGGCAAACGGCTTCAGTGCTATACAGGGCCTTATCGCTTATACGAGAATCTTGGCACAACGAACCGCCCCTTGAATTAATCCATAAGGCAAAAGAGATGCTTAGGCAATCCCCCTTGGACTTGGATTACTTGTTTATCGTGGACCCAGACACCTTGCTTCCCGTAGAAATTCCCCAGGACTCTGCGGTGGTTTGTGTAGCGGCATATTGCGGTGAGGTACGACTTATTGACAATATGCTTTTGTCAGCCGATTGAATTCCCTTACTTTTGTGCCGCCCAAAGGCAATTAATTATGCAAATTCAAGTATTAAAATCTAAAATCCATCGGGTCACAGTAACCCAAGCGGAGTTGAACTATATTGGAAGTATAACCATTGATGAGCGCCTAATGCAGGCAGCAAACCTCATTGAAGGGGAGCGGGTTCAAGTGGTTAATATCAACAATGGAGAACGCTTAGAAACGTATGTGATTACAGGAGCCAAAGATTCCGGCACCATTTGTTTAAATGGTCCAGCCGCTCGAAAAGTTGCGGTAGGAGATGTTGTCATTATTATTAGTTATGCCACCATGGATTTTGAAGCAGCAAAATCATTCAAGCCTTCCTTGGTATTTCCAAAAGAGCCTTCTAACTTGCTCGTGCCGTGAGCCGCTTAGCATATGTTCAGGCGAAGGTAATTACCCTGCATCAAGCCGCGCAGATGGCCGAATTGCATCGCGTAAAAAATCAAAAAATTGTTTTCACAAACGGGTGTTTTGATCTGTTGCACCTTGGGCACATCACCTATTTAGCCCAAGCGGCTTCGTTAGGGGATAAGCTCTTTGTTGCACTAAATGATGACGCATCCGTTCGCAAGCTAGAGAAAGGAGAAAACAGGCCCGTGAATTCTGAAGTTGCTCGTGCGATGGTGCTTGCCTCACTTGGATTTGTGGACCATGTTGTGGTATTTAGTGAGGACACCCCATTAAACACGATTTTAGCGTTAAAACCGGACCTTGTCGTTAAAGGAGGGGATTATGACGCGGAGATTTCAGACCCATCAGACAAGCGTTATATCGTGGGTAAAAACGAAGTGAAATCTTGGGGGGGCAAAGTGCAAACCATTCCTTTAGTGGACGGATATTCAACTACAGCGATACTTGCTAAGCGATAGGCGCTCGGAACTCAGTTTAAAAAACACCACAAACCCAACGAGCAAATCAAAGTTGTAAAACAAGTCTTCTGCGGGGATCGTGATGATTCTCCACCCAGAGAATTCAGCGGGATTATACCACACCACAGGCAGTGTGGTAGCGGCACCGGTTAACAAGCCATTTACAACAAGAAAAGGAAGCAAACAAACCAAGAAGGAAATCACGAATTGGCTTAGCCATGTTGGGTTATAAATCAGCAGGGTAATGCTTAGTAAAATCGCAAGTAGAATGGCAGAAAGCGTATACCACCCGGTAGGTTGCTGAATTAATAAGGTTAACCCTAGCAGTAAGAATGCACCAAAAAACACGCGGTTTAGAAGCGCATTATTCTTCGGCTGAAAATAGACGCCTATTACTTCAAAGATAAACATACAATTGTATGGAACCACCACAAAAAACAGTATTTCTTCGAGGGGCAATTTCCCCAAAAAGATGTGGGCTGTATGCGCCATGGTGAATCCCCAAACGCCCTTTTCAGTAAACCATTGATCCCAAATCAAAAACAATCCAGAAACCAAAATAATCGGAACAATGAGGTGACGTACACGTTTGTAATAAGCGACCTTTTTATCAAAACTCAGTGCAAGGGGACCTAAGAAAGAAAACAATAAAATGTACCCATAATAACTCATGCCTTGCGCTGCTGGGCTTCGTATGATTTTTTCGCTTCTCGGTAAAATTTAGGAGGAACGATTAACATCCCAAAACAGGCGCCTTCCTCTTTATCTTGATTTTTGTGATGTACCTTGTGCGCTTTTCTAATGGCATAAAAATAGGGGTGGTCAATGTTTCGAAGGAACGTGTATCGACGATGAATGTAAACGTCGTGAACTAGAAAATAAGCAATCCCGTACAGGGCAATCCCATAACCCATCCAAACTGTGGGGTAAAAATCATACATCATTCCAAGCATGATTCCTAACCAAGAAGGAATGGCATAAATCAAAAAGAAGACATCATTCTTCTCAAAAAACCCTGCCTCTACTTGGTGGTGATCCCGATGAAAGTACCACATTAAACCATGCATCACATATTTGTGTGTAAACCACGCCATGAATTCCATACCGAAAAACGTTGCGAATAATACGAAAGGACCCCACCAATACATTATAATAACAGTTGAATTGTGAAAAATAAAATTAAGAGAATAAACAACGCGACGGACGTGTTGTTCAATTTAGGCTTCCCTATTTTAATGAAAATCCAATTGGTAACGAGTGAAACAAGAAACCAGCACACGAAATTATACACCGGAATAATTCCGTTTTTCCAATGCCAAAAATCGCTTTTCACGGCTACAGGCTCCATCAGCCAGTCCATACCGGTCATTAACAGCGCACTGCCAACTACCTGAAATGTGAGTTGCTTGAATAGTTTGGATCCGATTGCGCTAGTCAAGGCAGACAACATGGCCCAATTCACTCCAATTATCAATGGAACATTGAGCAGTTTCGGCCCTAGATTAGCGCCATACCAGTAGATACCAAAGAGCAAGGAAGTATGAACGCCAATCCACTCCACGGCAAATCCGATCGCAAACACCAGGGTACTTGCGAGGAGTACGTCGTTTTTCCAACGATACGCATTTAATAACACCAAGAAGGAAATAAGCAGGGTGTAGGCACTAAGCGGTAACACATGCGAGCGCAGTCCCGGAACAAACATGGATGAAAGCCCAACCGAATAAAGGATGACTAACACCAGTATACCAAGGGGTTCTTTTTTCATACGATTCTTCCCTTGATGGCGTGTTCTATGGATTCTTCTAAGCTGAAAAAAGAATTTGGCATAAGTTTTTTAAGCTTATTGGAATTATAAATTCGCGTTGCGTAAGCAGCACGTGCTGATTCTATCGTCATTCCTTGACGTTTTTTACGCACTAAGGAAATGGTTTCTAAGAAGTATGAAACAGGAATTGCAAGCCATTTGGGTGCGTAAATTCGAGGAGGTTTTTTATTCATAGCCCTTGTAATGGCAGTAAACAACACGCGAAAGCCTTTGTTTGAACCCGTGCACAAAAAGCGTTCATTTTGTATACCAGAATCCATTAAAAACACCATGGATGTTGCTACATCCCGCGCATCTACCGTAGCGTTGCACCCTGAGGGATAAAATTGTATTCCGTTTTTTGCTGCGCGAAACATTTCCATGGATCCCTCTTCCCATAATCCCGGCCCGATCACGGTACACGGATTTATGATTACGGCATTTAAGCCTTCTTCCATTCCTCTCCACACCTCTTTTTCTGCCCCGAATTTAGCGACAGAATACCCGCTATTTGTATCTGAGGCCTTCCATAGGCAGGTCTCATCGATTTCCCCTGCCGGGTTTTGTCCAACAGCAGCAGTTGAGCTCACATAGCAAAGCCTTATGTTTGGAATATCTAGGCAAGCATTTACTACGTTAGCCGTGCCTTCTCTATTGATTTGAATGCACCGATAAAAATCAATCCGATGAAACGAAACTAAGGCCGCACAATGGTATACCTTACGCATACCTTTCAGTGACGCGGCCAGGTCCTCTATGTTTAGAATATCCAAGGTGATCCATTCGATGCGCTTAAACAATTCTTCTCCTATTTTTGAATCACAAAAATGAAAGAGTTGGCGCACCCGTTCCTGATTTTTTATGCTTCTAGAGCTAGCAAAAACGGGACCCTGTTGCGCGAGCAACCAAAGTAAATGACTCCCTACTAATCCGGTGCCTCCAATGACTAGGGTGTCTGGCCGCTCAAGCATAAACCACATCTAATCCGGCACAAAATTGAGCTGCAGCAAAAACCAAATCATCCGATGTGTGTGCTGAAGAAATGAAACCCACCTCATACCCGCTTGGGCCTAAATAAACCCCGTGATGAAGTAAATAATCATGCAGTATATTAAACGACGTCATGTCTGGGCTTATTTCGTCGGCCCGATATATGGATTTTTTACCATTAAATGAAAGCCAAAAGATGGACGCCAAGGATACTAATTCGAAATCATAGTTTTTAACCGTCGCATAGGCATTCACTCGTTCCACAAATCCACGTGTTTTTGCTTCCAGGGTTCGGTAAAAATCTGGAGCCAAGCACAGTTCAAGTTGAGCAATTCCTGCTGCCATGGCTACCGGATTTCCGGATAAGGTCCCTGCTTGGTACACCGGCCCTTCCGGAGATACGCTAGCCATAATCTCATTAGAGGCCCCGTAGGCTCCAACGGGCAATCCCCCCCCGATAATTTTCCCATAGGTTACAATGTCAGGTTGAATGCCATAAAGCTCTGAGGCCCCACCAAATGCGACCCTAAATCCTGAAATCACCTCGTCAAAAATTAACAAGACCTTATATTTCCAACACAAGCCCCTTAGGGTTTGTAAAAAACTTAAATCTTGTAGTAAAAGCCCATTGTTGGCCGGCACCGGTTCAATAATCACTGCCGCCATCTCGTGACTGTGCAGTTCAAACGTGTTTTTAAGCAGTTCTTCGTTGTTTAATGGAAGCACAAGGGTGTCGTGAGCAACCGCTTGCGGTACACCAGCGCTGGATGAGGTCCCTAGCGTAATTAAGCCGCTTCCTGCCTGCACCAACATCGCGTCAACATGTCCGTGATAGCAACCCTCAAACTTTAGAATTTTAGATTTACCCGTAAATCCTCTTGCCAACCTAAGCGCCGACATTACTGCTTCGGTTCCCGAACTCACAAAACGAAGTTTATCAATAAAGGGGATGTTGGTTTTAATTAATTTGGCCAATTCACTTTCTAGGCGTGTTGGCGCTCCAAAACTGGAGCCATTCTTCAGGGTTTGAATTATTTTATTCTCCACATATTCATTGGCGTGCCCATGAATTAAGGGGCCCCAACTGTTACAAAAATCAATAAATTGATTTCCATCTTCATCCCAGACGGCAGCGCCTTTTCCTTTCGCAAAAAACAAGGGGGTTCCTCCCACACTTTTAAAGGCACGAACGGGAGAGTTTACGCCCCCAGGGAACAGTGTGGAAGATTCTTCGAAAAGCCGTTTGGATTGCGTACGGTTGAGTTGCGTCATTGTTCCTTATCTTTGTGCACAAAATTACGAAAATCGAATTGGATGCACTTTGAAAACTCGCTAGAATTTGCAAAAGAAATGGACAACAACGATCCATTGAGGGCGTTTAGAGATGAATTTATATTACCAACCTTTGGAAAAGAACATCCAGTGTATTTCACGGGAAACTCGTTGGGATTACAGCCTAAAAAAGCGAAACAGTACCTCATAGAAGAACTTGAGGATTGGGGAACGCTTGGTGTGGAAGGACATTTTGAAGGTCGTCGTCCCTGGTATTCCTATCATGAATTACTCACGGAAAAGGTGGCGGCAATCGTAGGCGCAAAACCCATTGAAGTTTGCACCACCCATAGCCTAACCACCAACTTACACTTACTCATGGCTTCGTTTTATAACCCTGAGGGTAAGCGTACAAAAATACTGTGTGAGGCAAAGGCGTTCCCAAGCGATCAATATGCACTGGAGTCCCAACTGCAAATCCATGGCTTGCCGCCAAGTGATTTGGTGTGGGTGACGCCACGACCGGGCGAAGATCTCATTCATGAAGAAGATGTTTATCAGCGCATTGAAGAGCTCGGCGAAACCTTAGCTCTGGTGATGTGGGGTGGTGTTAACTACTACACTGGACAATACTTTGATTTGCAAACCATTACCCAAAAAGCACATGCCGTGGGAGCGATGGTAGGATTTGATTTAGCGCATGCCGCAGGCAATGTGAACTTAAGCCTCCATGAGTGGGGTCCTGATTTTGCAGCATGGTGTGGATACAAATATTTAAATTCTTCACCGGGTGGAGTCTCTGGTTTTTTTGTTCATGAACGCCACGCGCATCGTAAAGATCTTCCACGCCTTGCCGGTTGGTGGGGTCATACCAAAGAAACGCGATTTGCAATGGAGCCGGGGTTTAATCCAATACCTGGAGCAGAAGGATGGCAATTGAGTAACGCTCCCGTATTGGGAATGGCCGTTCATTTAGCTTCCCTTGAATTGTTTGAAGCAGCAGGCATGGAGCGGATTGGTCAAAAAAGAGACCTAATGACCCATTATTTATCCTTTGTGGTTTTTGACATATCTTCGAATAGTCCGGGTACAGAACGGTTTGAGGTTATAACCCCCTCTGATCCAAAGAAACGGGGTGCGCAGCTTTCAATCAAGGCCACAGGAAAAGGCAAAGGACTATTTGATGCCCTGAGTGAACGGGGTGTAACTGCGGATTGGAGGGAACCTAATGTGATCCGAGTTGCCCCAGCCCCGTTGTACAATAGCTTTGAAGATTGTTACTGGTTCGGCCAGCACTTAAGATCAGCCCTTCAGGGATAAACAATAACGCTCGATTGCGGGAGGGAAGCATTGATATTCCAACTCATGAACCTTCTCTTCAATCTGTTCAATGCTGTCTAATGTCGTTATAGAACAACGGTGTTGTTCTAGAATTCTACCCTCATCATAGTATTCATTAACCAAGTGAATGGTAATTCCGGTTTCCGCTTCTTGCCTTGCATGCACAGCCTCATGAACATGCCGCCCATACATTCCTGCGCCACCGAATTTAGGAAGTAGTGAGGGGTGTATGTTTAAAATGCGATTAGGGTATTGTGAAATCAACAGCGCACTTATTTTCTTTAAGAATCCCGCTAAGATAATCAGGTCACATGCGTGATGTGTGAGCTGATGGAGTGCTTCGTGTTCATCCCAGGGCGTGTATTGAGCGTAAAACAATTGATTATCAACACAATATTCCTTGATGGTGGAATTTTCTTTACTGCTAATAATCCCGAGTACGGCAATGTGTTCGTGCTTAGCGAAATAATCCACGATATTTCTAGCATTA
Source organism: Flavobacteriales bacterium (assembly GCA_947500755.1). Lineage (GTDB taxonomy): Bacteria > Bacteroidota > Bacteroidia > Flavobacteriales_D > Crocinitomicaceae > UBA952. The sequence continues at coordinate 45,050 of CANMTO010000007.1, read as the reverse complement.
GAGCCTGTTCCAGAGATAAATAGCACAAGATTTAAGGGCCGTTTCATGGGCAAAAATAAGGAAAGAAGCGAGTTTGTAGAGTTATCAGTATGAATTTCGTTGATAAATAATCAGGAATAATTTTGATAATTACGAGTTTGTTTTTTTCTTTGCAAGCTTAAAACCATTAAAAAACTAAAAAGATGTCTGAAATCAGAGGTAAAGTGATTGCAATCATTGTAGACAAATTAAATGTTGAAGAATCTGAAGTTACGGATGGAGCAAGCTTCACCAACGACTTAGGTGCGGACTCTTTAGATACCGTAGAATTAATTATGGAATTTGAGAAACAATTTGGTATTTCTATTCCAGACGACCAAGCAGAAACCATCCAAACGGTTGGAGATGCGGTTTCTTACATTGAAAGCAACGCGAAGTAATAAAACAAAACCTTCCAACCTTTTAAGGATTACAGCATGCAATTAAAGCGAGTAGTTGTAACTGGACTTGGTGCGCTCACGCCTATTGGCAATACTGTTTCAGAATACTGGAACAACTTGCTTATCGGAAAAAGTGGAGCAGCGCCCATTCAACAATTTGATGCCTCCTTATTCAAAACTCAATTTGCCTGTGAGGTAAAAGGATTTGATGTGGAGCAGTTTCTTGATAAGAAAGAGGCTCGGAAAATGGATCAGTTTACCCAATATGCCATGGTTTCTGCCATGGAGGCGGTAGACCAGTCTGGCCTCATGGAGTCCAATCCAAACACCGACCGCATTGGCGTCGTTTGGGGTTCGGGCGTAGGGGGCCTAAAAACCTTCCAAGAGGAAGCCAAGGCGTTTTTTGAAGGAGACGGAACGCCACGGTTCAATCCATTTTTTATTCCTAAAATGATTGCAGACATTGCTTCAGGTCAGATTTCAATTAAGTACGGATTTCGTGGTCCAAATTACGTTACCGTATCGGCCTGTGCCTCGTCTACCAATGCGATCATTGATGCATTTAACCTAATTCGATTGGGTAAGGCAGATGCCATCATTACAGGAGGATCAGAAGCCGCTGTAAATGAAATGGGTATGGGAGGCTTTAATGCCTTGAAAGCACTGTCCACAAGAAATGATAACCCAGAGGCCGCTTCACGGCCCTTCGACGTAGACCGAGATGGCTTCGTGTTGGGTGAAGGAGCCGGAGCGCTGATTCTTGAGGAATATGAGCATGCCATTAAGCGAGGCGCAACAATTTATGCCGAAGTAGTAGGAGGAGGAATGTCTGGTGATGCATATCACATGACCGCTCCACATCCCGAAGGAATAGGTGCTCGAAACACCATGATTGCCGCATTAGACGACGCAGAGATTAGTCCTAACCAAGTAGACTATATAAACGTACATGGAACATCCACTCCCTTGGGGGACATCGCTGAAGTAAAGGCGATTCAAGCTGTATTTGGAGAACACGCCTACGCGTTAAATATTTCTTCTACCAAATCAATGACCGGTCACCTGTTAGGGGCGGCGGGAGCGATAGAAGCCATTGCCTGTGTTTTGGCGGTGAAAAACGATATCGTCCCACCTACGATTAATCATTTTACAGATGATCCGGAAATTGACCCTAAATTAAACTTCACCTTCAATGCCCCACAGCGGCGTACGGTGAACTATGCATTATCTAACACCTTCGGGTTTGGCGGGCACAACACGAGTGTGGTAGTCAAGAAATTTGTTGGATAATTGGCCGTAAACCTCGGATTTCTTTCCACGAAAAAGTCTGCAGAGGAACTCCTTCTAATCAAATTTATAATCAACCATTTCGGCTACAGGCCAACGTCTTTAGTTCATTTTAAACTGGCTATTTCTCATCGCTCTGGCGATATAAAAGAAGACATAGAATCTAATGAACGCTTAGAGTTTTTGGGTGACGCAATACTTGATGCCGTGGTTGCGGAGTATTTGTTTAAGAAGTTTCCCGGGAATGACGAAGGGTATTTAACCAAGCTAAAATCTAAGGTAGTAAATAGAAAAACCCTTGCATTTATAGGTGAAAAAATGCAAATTCGGGCGGTGTTGAATTATAATCAATCTAGGAATTTAAACATTTCATCCTTAGAAGGGAATGCCTTTGAGGCAATTATCGGCGCAATATATTTAGACGGGGGCTTTGATGCCGCTAAAAAAAGCTTGCAAAATCATGTCCTTAGAAAGTTCGTAGATTTAAATAAGCTTCTTGAGGAGGAAATTGATTTTAAATCCCGCTTAATTATTTGGTGCCAAAAAAAGCGCATGAAGATAGACTTTATCGTCACCGATGAGCAACATATTCACGGGGAGTGGGAATATGAAATCGCGATTCAAATTAATGGACGGGATTTCGGCAGAGGAAAGGGCGGATCCAAAAAACAAGCCGAGCAAATAGCGGCAAAGCAAACCTTAGAATTAATCGGAGAAATTTAATTAGAATTCTTTTTTTTTGTTTCTTTGTAAAAAATTACGAGTATGTGGACTGAATTTATATATCAACTTGGAGACTTATTTCAATGGGCGTTTGGATTTTTTGAATTCATTCAGAATTATTTCAACAACCTCCTTCTTGTAACGGGATTTTTTGGGTTTGGATATTGGATGTATACTCAAAACAACTTAAGCAAGAAAGCCAATGTGCCTGTTGAGTCTTCGGAAAATACAGGTTGGTATAAAGACGAGAGCAAAAAATTGAAATAAGAATCGATTCTTTTATACATAAAAAAGGGAAGCATTGCTTCCCTTTTTTTATGCCCAAAGCCGGCTTATTTTTTCTCTGTAATGACCGCTGCCTTAATTAATTCTCGGTTCATTCTAGCAATATTCTGAATCGATATTCCTTTCGGACACTCTACTTCGCATGCCCCAGTGTTCGTACAGTTCCCGAATCCTTCCTCATCCATTTGACGCACCATGTTTAGCACGCGTTCAGGCCCCTCTACCTTGCCTTGTGGCAATAAGGCGTATTGGGACACTTTAGCACCCACAAAGAGCATAGCGGAACTGTTTTTGCACGCAGCTACACACGCGCCACAGCCGATGCATGCCGCTGCTTCAAATGCGCTATCCGCGTCATTTTTAGGAATTGGTATGGCGTTAGCATCCATGGTTCTTCCAGAAGTATTTACGGAAATAAAGCCACCCGCTTGTTGTATGCGATCAAAGGCAGAACGATCTACCACCAAATCTTTGATGATTGGAAAGGCTTTTGCCCTCCAGGGCTCAATATAAATAGTATCTCCATCGTTGAATTTACGCATGTGCAATTGACAGGTAGTAGTTCCTGTATCGGGCCCGTGTGCACGGCCATTAATATACAGAGAACACATGCCGCAAATACCCTCTCGACAATCGTGATCAAAAGCTACTGGCGATTCATTGTTGTTTATAAGTTGCTCGTTTAATTGGTCAAGCATTTCCAAAAACGAACTGTCTGTAGACACCTGGTCCAGTTTATACGTTTCGAGGCTTCCTTTGGCTTGGCTGTTCTTTTGACGCCAAATTTTAAGGGTAATATTGATAAATTTAGTTGCCATAAGTCGTTTCTTTATTTGTAGTTTCTCGCTGCAATTTTAATGAACTCGTATTTCAATTCTTCTTTGTGTAAGGTGGCACGTGTTGCTTCGCCGCCTTGGTATTCCCAAGCAGCCACCATTTTAAAGTTTTCGTCATCTCGAAGGGTTTCTCCTTCTGCATCTTGATATTCTTCACGGAAATGTCCGCCGCAAGATTCATTGCGGTTCAAGGCATCAACGGCCATCAATTGACCTAATTCGATAAAATCCGCCACGCGCAGTGCTTTTTCAAGTTCGGTATTCATTTCATTGGCATCACCCGGAACAAAAACATCTGCATAAAATGCCTCACGAAGGGCCTTGATTTCTTCTACCGCTTCTTTTAAACCGGCTTCACTGCGGCCCATCCCTACCTTATTCCACATGATTAGCCCTAATTTCTTGTGGAAAGAATCAACAGATTTGGTTCCCTTGTTGTTTAAGAACATTTGGATGCGCTCGGTTACTTCTTTTTCAGCCGCCTCGAACTCGGGAGCATCTGTGGAAATCGTTCCTGTGCGGATATCCTCCGCCAAGTAATTTGAAAGCGTATATGGCAATACAAAATAACCATCAGCTAATCCTTGCATTAACGCGGAAGCACCTAATCGGTTAGCACCGTGGTCAGAGAAGTTCGCTTCGCCGGTTACAAAACAACCAGGGATAGTACTCTGAAGATTATAGTCAACCCAAACGCCACCCATGGTGTAGTGAACAGCCGGATAAATTTTCATGGGTGTTTCGTACGGATTTTCATCGGTAATTTTTTCATACATCTGAAATAAGTTTCCGTATTTTTCTTCAATCCATTTTTTACCAAAGGCAAGAATGGTTTCTTCAGAAGGATTATGATCCCCTTTAGCAAAGGCCTCTTGTTTTCCCTTACTTCTAATTTCTGAGGAGAAATCTAAGTAAACTCCTTCGTTGGTGTCGTTCGCTTCAATTCCAAATCCTTCGTCACAGCGCTCTTTTGCAGCTCTAGAGGCCACGTCGCGCGGCACCAGGTTACCAAAGGCAGGATATCTGCGCTCTAGGAAATAATCCCGGTCTTCCTCTGCAATCTGAGTGGGCTTTAACCGCCCTTCTCGGATGGCTTCTGCGTCTTCTTTTTTGGCAGGAACCCAAATGCGTCCAGAGTTTCTTAAGGACTCAGACATTAACGTTAATTTGGATTGGTTGGTTCCGTGCACTGGAATACAGGTGGGGTGAATCTGAACAAAACAAGGATTAGCAAAATAAGCGCCACGCTTGTGTACTTTCCATGCTGCAGACACATTACTTCCCATGGCGTTTGTTGATAGGAAATATACGTTTCCGTATCCGCCAGAAGCGATTACCACGGCGTGTGCACTGTGTCTTTCGATTTCACCGGTAATAAGATTTCTAGCAATAATACCTCGTGCTTTTCCGTCAACCACCACTAAATCCAACATTTCATGTCGGTGGTACATTTTCACACGACCCAATCCAATTTGACGCGATAAGGCTGAATAGGCACCTAATAAGAGCTGTTGACCGGTTTGCCCCGCCGCATAAAATGTACGTTGAACCTGTGTTCCACCAAAGGAACGGTTGTCTAATAACCCGCCATATTCTCTTGCGAAGGGAACCCCCTGAGCAACACATTGGTCAATAATGTTTCCAGAAACTTCAGCCAATCGATGCACGTTTGCTTCACGCGCACGGTAATCGCCTCCTTTAATGGTGTCATAGAACAAGCGGTACACAGAATCCCCGTCGTTTTGATAATTTTTTGCTGCATTGATTCCTCCTTGCGCGGCAATCGAGTGTGCTCTACGTGGAGAATCTTGAAAGCAGAATGCCTTTACATTGTAGCCCATTTCACCAAGTGAAGCAGCGGCAGAGGCTCCAGCCAATCCTGTACCAACAACAATCACATCGATTTTTGGTCGGTTATTTGGCGCCACTAATTTCATGTGGTTTTTATGGTTGGTCCACTTTTCTGATAATGGTCCTTCCGGATTTTTAGCGTCTAATGTTGACATCGGTATATGATTAAATCGTTATTTCAAATAAATTAAGAGGGTAATCAAGGCAAACAAGCCGGGCACCGCCAAAGCAAACAGTTTTCCTGCCCCATGGATAAGCGGTGTGTAACGCTTATGGTTCAGACCCAGGGATTGGAAGCCGGAGGCGAACCCGTGCCATAAGTGAAATGCAAGCGCCGCCATAGAGACCACATACAACAATAAATAGGCAAGTGCCATGTCGTTTTTCTTCGGATTAAAGAAGTCCATTACAACGGTGTGTAGATCTTTATATCCATCAGCAATTTTGACATTGAAGTTTGCCATGAAGAGTTCCGTATTGTTTTTAACAACGATTTCATCGCTTTTAGGAATTAATTGTAAATTATGCGTGTAGTACATTTCTTGTTCTTGTGATTGGCCCATTTGATCTTTCGCAGAGATGATATACGTATGCAAAGGAATGTCTTCCTTTATTTTTGCTCTCCACCAAAAGTTAGCCATGTGGGTAACGATAAATACCAAAATAATCGTTCCTAAAATGGCCATATAACGAGAGGGCAGGGAACTGTTTGCTCCGGGCTTACTGTATGCATAACCCTGAGGCCGGGCTTTTTTGTTTTGGTAGGTTAAATAGAAGCCGTGAACCGCGTGAAAAATAATGGAGAAATAGGTTACGTATGAAAGCACCTTAATGAATGGATTGTGTCCCATGAAATAGGCGTATTCATTGAAGGCTCTGCGCCCCTCTTCTCCAGTTTTTAGAATAAGTTGCATGTTTCCTGCTAGGTGACCAACAAGGAAGGTGCACAGAAAAAGTCCCGTTAGGGCCATCCAAACTTTTTTAATAATGGATGATGAAAAAGCGGATTGTACAGACATAGGTATTTATATTATCAGGTGCAAAGTTAAGGCATAGAACAATCGAATGAAAATATGATTTTTATTTAGAATCATTTTAGATAAGGAGCGTGGTTTTCACTTCTGTAACCTGCAATACTGCGGTTCGTCCAAGCACCAGGGCTTGGTTGTCTGAGGTGTGACCGATAGGTAGATCAAAGGCTACGGGAATGCCCAAATCTCGAACCTGATCAAGGATCAATTCCTTAATGGTTTTTCCAAATGGAACATCGGTGTCTTCCATCTCCGAGAATCCTCCCAGCACCAACCCCTTGATTTCTTTGAATGCACCGGCCAACATTAGCGAATACAACATTCGGTCAATTTTGTAGATATGTTCGCCGATATCCTCAAGCACTAAAATGTTGTTTTTAAACGAGTAAGACAACGGGGTTCCTAGTAAACTCGTTACGATGGCCATATTTCCTCCAACTAATTTTCCCCTTGCCTCCCCGGTAATATTCTCAGAAACGTATGCTGCCTCTAGCGTAAAGGGTTCTCCAAAGAGGCTCTTTCTAAGGGTTTCCTTGGCCGCCACCGACCCTTCCATAAACCCCAAGGGCATTATTCCGTGTATACTTTCTATCCCTAAGTGATGTGTTTTATGATGAAAAACCGTTACATCGCTAAATCCGATAATCCATTTTGGGTTTTGTTGAAAGGCTGACCAATTCAGTTCCTCCACAATTCTAATACATCCATATCCTCCGCGTGCACATAGAATTGCTTTTATCGAGGGATCATCTAATCCGTGTTGGAAATCAGCTAAGCGCTCCGCATCCGTTCCAGAAAAATACGCCGCTCGACCCAAACAATGCGGGGCAACACGAACAATTAACCCCCAGGTTTCGAGCGTTTTTTTTGCCTCCAACACCACGGATTCTTCGATGGCTTTGGCCGGAGCGGTAATGTATATCGTATCCCCCGGCTGGAGAAAGGGCGGCTGGATCATTGCGTTTGAATTAAGTGGGTTGCAAGCACTAAATCAACAGGCGTTGTAATTTTTATGTTTTCATCATTTCCCAATACGGTTTGAATCGCAACCCCCAGTTGCTCTACCAAACTTGCGTCATCGGTTACGGTCTCGTTAAATGGAAGTTCATACGCGCTTTTGAGTAAGGGCACGTGAAAGCATTGGGGTGTTTGTACATTCATATACGTAGACCGGTCCACAGCCTCGGTTCCCCCGAATGTTTTCTTCCGTAAAGACTCCTTTAATCCCACCACCGGAATCACGGCAGCATGATGTTTTATATGTTCGCAAAGTCGTTCAATCGTTTCTTGAGATACAAAGGGGCGAACCGCATCGTGAACTCCCACCCACGGCGTGCTTACTTCTTTTAGCGCATTTTTCACGGAATCGTACCGCTCTTTTCCGCCTGCAACCAGGGTGCATCGTTCGTTTAAGCCGGCATCTTGCAAAAAGGGCAGCATGTAATCCATCCACTCCGGAGCCATGGCTACTATAAATTTTGGCTGATGAAAATGCTGGTCTAGGGCCTCTAGGGTATAAATCAGGATCGGTTTTCCCGCAATTTCAAGGTATTGCTTCGGACGATTTGCCCCCATGCGACTTCCAACCCCTCCACCAGGGACAATAAGTGTCCATTTGTTCATGCTCAAAATTAATAATAATCCCGAATGGATTTCGTGTTGGAATTAAGCTTATTTGTGGGCTTTTTCTACCTTTGTGTAAATCAACCCAAACGCGTGAAGTCAGACCATCAACTCGTTATTTATAATAGTTTATCTGGAAAAAAGGAAAACTTTGTGCCCTTGCACGAAGACCATGTCGGCATGTATGTGTGTGGCCCAACCCTTTACAGTGAACCACACATGGGTAACATGCGCACCTTTATTAATTTTGATTTTATTTATCGATGTCTTCTGTATTTGGGATACAAGGTAAAATATGTGCGAAACATTACGGATGCTGGACATATCACCAACAGTGCTGGACAAGAATTAGATAGCATCGGTTCGGCTGCTCGCTCTGCGCAGGTTCAATCGCTAGAGATTGTTTATACCTACAATGTTAAGTTTCAGGAACTACAACGCGTATATAACCTCTTACCGCCGAGTATTGAACCTACGGCAACAGCACACATCCAAGAACAGATCGAAGTGATTGAACAAATCATCGAAAACGGTTTTGCCTATGTGGTGAACGGCTCGGTCTATTTTGATGTGAAAACCTATATGCAGCAGCATAATTATGGCGCACTCAGCGGAAGAAAAGTGGATGAATTAGAGCAAGAAACACGCACATTGAATGCGCAGGGTGAAAAGCGCTTTTTTGCGGATTTTGCCCTTTGGAAAAAAGCAAATCCAGAAGACATGCAGGTTTGGCGTTCTCCGTGGGGCAACGGGAATCCGGGATGGCACATAGAATGTACGGCCATGTCCACCAAGTATCTTGGAAAGCAGTTTGATATACACGGTGGGGGGTTAGACCTGAAATTTCCTCATCATGAAGACGAAATTGCGCAAAACTGTGGGTCCTTTGGATGCAACCCCGCACGGTATTGGATGCATGCGAATATGCTTAATGTGAATGGGCAAAAAATGAGCAAGTCCTTGGGTAATTATTTCCTTCCGAAAGAAATTGTAAACGGAACTTCTGCCCTTTTTACTAAACCATACCCCGCAGCGGTTGTTCGGTTCTTTATGTTGCAAGCCCATTATCGAAGCACCTTAGACATTACAGAAGAGGCACTTAACGCGTCGGAAAAGGGCTTTGAACGCTTGATGGAAGGACTTTCCTTACTAGAAAAGCTTACCCCAAGTAACAGCTCCTCGTTTGAAGTCGCTAAGGTACTAAGCGCCGCAGAGGCTGCGATTTGTGATGATTTTAATGCACCGATTTTAATCGCTTCTTTGTTCGATGCGGTAAAATATATTCATGCGATAAATGAAGGGAAAGAACAGTTAACCCAGGAAGATTTATTGTGGTTTACCCATGCCATGAATACATTCGTTCAGGATGTATTAGGAATAGAACCGTCAAAAAAGGAAGAAAACCAACGGCTTTCTGGTGTTATGGATATGGTTATTACCTTGCGTCAACAAGCGCGAGAACAAAAAGATTGGACCGCGTCGGATATGATTCGGGACGGTCTTGAAAAGGCAGGAATTCAAATTAAGGACAGTAAAGACGGAACCTCGTGGTCGTAATATGGCACTAATTAAATCATGTAGGGGAAACACCCCTGTTTTTGGATCGAATTGCTACCTCGCTGAAAATGCAACCGTTGTCGGTGATGTGGTAATGGGAGATCAATGTTCGGTATGGTTCAATGCCGTAGTTCGCGGCGATGTAAACAGTATACGAATAGGAAACCAAGTTAACATTCAAGATGGTGCGGTGTTGCATTGCACCTTTGAAAAAACGACACTTACGATTGGGAACTCCGTTTCCATTGGACACAATGCCTTAGTGCATGGTTGTACGATAGAGGACTTTGTCTTGGTGGGAATGGGCGCCGTCGTTATGGATAATTGCCACATCGAATCGAATTGTATCATTGCCGCAGGATCCGTATTACTTGAGGGCACACGAGTTGAATCGTGGAGCATTTATGCAGGGGTTCCTGCTAAAAAAGTAAAAACTCTTTCTCCTGAGCTCTTTGCAGGCGAAGTGGAACGAATCAGTAAAAATTACGTACGCTATGCCAGCTGGTTCACCGATGAGGAATCTTGAGGCTTTTTTTGTTACTTTGTTAAAATTGTTTGTATGAAAAAACTAATGTTATTGGTCTTATCGCTCGCCTTGGCGGTTTCTTGCGCTAAATACCCTGAAGGTGGCTTGCGTAAATTAGCCAAGGGCCACATCATGGGTGAATGGAAAATGAACGCGTATTTTATGAATGGCTTTGATTATAGCGATACGGTCTTGGTACAAAATTTTACAGAAACCTTTAATGAGGGAGGAACCTTTGAGCGGGCATATGTTGATGCGGCCGGAGCCTACCACTCTTACGGGGGAGGATGGGATATTGCAGGGGAACGCACCGTATTAAAAGTATTTGCGGACAGTACATATACGTTAACCCCCATGTTAAATAATACAGCGACAAACTTCACCATTGACCGGCTTACAAAGGACGACTTATGGTATTCGCTTGAGTCGAGCAGCGGTACGCACCAATTACGATTTAGCAAGATTAAATAAGGAATGAAATACCATCAAATAGACGGTGAACTTTTTATTGCTAACCGAGCAAAGTTCATTCAACACATGACGTCAAATACCTTGGCGGTATTTAATTCGAATGATATTTATCCCATTTCTTCCGATGCAACCATGCCTTTTCAGCAGCATCGAGATATTTTTTATTTATCGGGTGTAGATCAAGAAGAATCTATTCTAGTGTTATTTCCTACGGCAAGTAATCCCGCCCATCGTGAGGTATTGTTTCTTCGTGAAACCAATGAAACCATTGCCATTTGGGAAGGAGAGAAACTAACTAAAGCAAAGGCGCTTGAAACGTCAGGCATTAAAACGGTGTATTGGTTGAATCAATTCCCTACTATATTCAAGCAGTTAATGGCGGAAGCGCAGGGGATCTATCTCAACACGAATGAACACCTTCGTGCCAATACCGAAGTGGAGACGCGTGAAGATCGATTTATAAAGCAAGTAAAAATTGATTACCCGGCCCATCACGTATATAAATCAGCCCCGATCTTACACAAAACACGATCAATCAAAGAAGCTTCGGAACTTACGCTCATGCAAACCGCATGCGACATCACGGAAAAAGGTTTCCGTCGCGTCTTGGATTTTGTTAAACCGGGCGTGTGGGAATATGAAATTGAAGCGGAATTCGCGCATGAATTTCTAAGAAATCGTTCTCAAGGGTTTGCGTATACACCCATTATTGCTTCAGGTAAGAATGCGTGTGTTTTACATTATATTGAGAACAATCAACAATGTCAGGATGGCGATGTAATGCTGCTTGATGTGGGGGCAGAATACGCCAATTATTCGTCCGATTTAACACGCTGTATTCCCGTTAATGGAAGATTTACCAGCCGTCAAAAAGCAGTGTATAATGCGGTGCTTCACGTGAAAAATGAAGCCACCAAATTATTAGTCCCGGGAACCATCATGGCCGAATATCATAAGCAAGTGGGTACTCTGATGGAGGAGCAATTGGTAAATCTTAGCTTAATTTCCATGGAAGACATTAAATCACAAGACCCGGCTTGGCCGGCGTACAAAAAGTACTTTATGCATGGCACATCGCATTTTTTGGGCTTAGACACCCATGACGTAGGGCTATGGCATGAACCGATTCAAGCGAACATGGTATTTACCGTAGAACCAGGGATTTACATTCCGGCGGAAGGCCTGGGCATTCGTTTAGAGGATGACGTGGTGGTTCAGGCCAGTGGTCAAGCCCATAATTTAATGCGGAACATACCGATTGAGGCGGAAGCGATAGAAGACCTCATGAACTGTGGCTAAACTGCTGCAGTATCAAGCGATCGGCGAAGGTCCGGTAATCGTTTACTTACATGGCTTTTTAGAGTCTTCCACCATGTGGGAACCGCTGAATTTAGCGGGCATTCCGGCAACACACATACTTATCGATTTACCCGGTCACGGGAATTCACCCCTTGTTGACACGATAAACGAGCCAAGCATTCGTTTTATGGCGGATGAGGTGGAGAAGGTCTTAACCCACCTTAACGTTCAGGATTACAGGATAGTAGGTCACAGCATGGGGGGCTATGTAGCCTTGGCGTTGTTGGCTCATGCGGTATGTAAGCCAAGCCGTGTTATCTTATTAAATTCGAATTATTGGTCAGACAGCGAAGCCAAGCAAGCGGATCGAGTACGGGTAGCGCGCATCGCGTATACTGGAAAGCAATTGTTCATTAATGAGGCAATCCCTAATTTATTTGTGGACCCATCAGCGTTTCAGGAACAAATCACGGCATTGAAACGCGAAGCGGAAACCATGACAGCTGATGCAATTGCTTATGCGGCTTTAGCGATGCGCAGCCGCACCGATTATACGGAATTAGTGGTTCAAATGCCAACAAGAATTCAGATCATCCATGGCGCCTTGGACCGCCTAGTTAGCTTAGAGGAGTTACACATCCGTTTAGCCGCATTAAACGGTGCTCCATTACCCGAAGTCGTTATAATACCACATGCCGGTCACATGGCCCACTGGGAAGCGACCAGGGAAGTACATATGGCGTTATTTCCCCAATTGTGATCCTATAAATCTCCCCGATTCCATCGGAATCGAATATGCTTAGCTCAAGGTTGGGTGTGAAATGTACGACCCCGTGGGGGTCGCATGTGTTGTGTTTTATTCCTGGGTGCGGGTTTATTCCTGGGTGCGGGTTTAAACCCGCACCCAGGGTAAATGATTTTCATGGAATTAAGGAGTATACGCCAAGGCGTATGAACCCTGGGGGAGGGATGCTTCAAAACCATTGAAAAGCTACCACTTCGTGGTTTTTCTTTTTTATTTCTGGCCATTCACCCAAGCAAGCTTGGCTCTGTCCTTAAATAAAAAAACCTAGCGATGCTAGGCTTTTCAATGGTTTTGGCGGAGAGAGAGGGATTCGAACCCTCGATACACTTTTGGCGTATACACACTTTCCAGGCGTGCTCCTTCAACCGCTCGGACACCTCTCCAATGCAGGCACAAAGGTATTCCATTTTTTCGGTGTAACAAAACCAGTATTGTTGCCGAAAAATAATTTCGTGATTTTCAGTTTAGTTAAGCGCGATTTCTTATAAATTAGCAAAATTTTTTATATGTCGGGTTCTTACCATAAAATATCATTTGCAGGCGTTCTTATTACCATCGGAATTGTCTTTGGTGACATTGGAACCTCACCCTTGTATGTGTTTCAAGCCATTACCGGTCAGGGGGCCCATTTGAGTAGAGACTTTGTTATTGGAGGGCTTTCTTGTGTGATTTGGACCTTGATTTTATTGGCCACCATCAAGTACATTTATTTTGCGCTCAATGCAGATAACAACGGCGAAGGTGGAATTTTCGCCCTCTTTGCTTTGCTAAAGGAGCGAAATGTAAAATGGGTGGTTATTCCAGCACTCATTGGCTGTGCTACCTTGCTTGCTGACGGCTTTATTACGCCCGCCATTTCCATCTCTTCTGCCGTAGAAGGAATTAACAACATTAATCCCGACGTACCGGTAATTCCCATCGTAGTGGGTATTATTATTGCCTTGTTTACTATTCAACAATTTGGCTCCGCGGCCATTGGTAAAGCCTTTGGTCCCATCATGGTGATTTGGTTTTCATACTTAGCGTATCTTGGGGCAATCAATATTTTTAAAAACCCAGGGGTATTAGCGGCCTTTAATCCCTACGAAGCTTTTCATTTTGTAACGACTGTTCCCGGGGGGTTTGCTGCGCTAGGAGCTGTGTTTTTATGCACCACCGGAGCGGAAGCACTCTATTCCGATTTAGGTCATTGTGGCAAAGGCAACATTCGCATCAGTTGGGCGGTTATATCTTCCTTATTAGTGTTTCATTATTTGGGTCAAGCAGCGTTATGCACTTCAGAAGGCTTTACCCTTACCAAAGGAGCCACGGTGTTCTACAGCATGGTTCCAAAAAACCAATTGATTTTTGCGGTTATTATTGCCACAGCAGCTACAATTATTGCCTCACAAGCCCTAATCACAGGGGTATTTACCCTAATGAATGAAGCTATTAAATTGAAGCTATGGACCAACCTAAAAGTGAAGTTTCCCTCAGAGCATAAGGGTCAAATTTATATTCCATTTATCAATTGGGTCTTAATGCTTGGCTGCTTGTTGGTGATTTGGATTTTTAAAAAATCCAGCGCGATGGAACACACCTATGGTTTGGCAATTACCATTGATATGGTCATGACCTCTGTGCTGTTAGGTTTTTTATTGATGCTTAAGAATCCTAGAGCCCGTGGGTTTTATGTTTTGATTTTTGCCGTTTTCTTGATGATTGAAGGGGTGTTTTTACTCTCTAATTTAGGTAAGATTGTTTCTGGAGGATGGTTCACCTTAATTCTTGCCACCACATTCTTCGCCTTACTATACTTTTATTATAAAGCCCGCGAATTACGACGAAACATTACAGAGTATCTTCCAATGACCGCTGTAACGCCCTTGTTAGAGGCGGTGAAAAAAGACCAGTCAATCCCTTATGAGGCTACTAACCTGGTGTTTCCAACACGAAGTAATTCCCATGATAAACTGGATTTAACCGTTTACCATTCCCTGTTCATGAAACGCCCACGTAAAGCAGGCGTAATCTGGTTTCTTCATTTAGACATCCTGAATGAACCTTGGGGTGTCCACTATTCGGTACACGAAGTAATTGACGGTTCTTGCTATTACGTTTCCTTACAGTTAGGATTTAAAGAAGAACACCGCATTGAATATATGATGCGTAAAATTCATTGTAACATGGTGGAGAAAGGCGAACTCACCAATGAAAGTGTATTTGAATGCATCAAAGACCGAGTAGGCAAGGTTGATTTTAAATTCATTGTCTTAAATTCCAGGGTTTCTATGGATAATAAACTTACGACGTTTCAAATGATTTGCGTAAAAGCATACCGATTTGTTAAATCCACCGGGTTGAAGCCGGCAGAAGATTTTGGGCTCGATAAAACGAACGTAGAAGTGGATTATATTCCGATTTCAGTTACCGCTCAAGTGAGCCAAGAGTTGACAGAAGATTACGAAGATTATTCAGCCACTAAAAAGCGCTAAACGAAGCACCAACGGCTTAAGTGCATTCTCCAGCCACCACAAGGCCAAATTCCAAAGGCGTTGGGGGCGTTTGAGCGCCTAGATACCACATTAATTTAGTCACAGCGGCTTCCGTTGTGAGGTCTGTCCCGTTCCATGCGCCAAGTTCTGCCAATAGATGCCCAGACGCATATTTTCCCGGTTGGATACTTCCGCTCGTGCATTGCGAAATGGTTAAAATTATCCCCCCTTGACTCACATAATCAGACAATACCTTGGCAAACGCTTCATGGTTCGGTGTATTTCCGGAACCAAAAGCCTCAATGACCACGGCACGGTGTACTTCTGGATCAAATACCGATTGGTAGGCATTGAGATTAATGCCCGGATATAGTTTAATTAATCCCACACGAGCGTCTAGGTGCTTAAAATATACCGTGTTGGTCTTAGGTTGGGCAAGTAACTCATTCGTGTGAATTTCAATTTCAACCCCCGCAACGCCTAGCAAGGGATAGTTCGGCGAATCAAAGGCATCAAATTGGTGCGCAGAAATTTTAGACACCCGATTTCCCCTGAATAATTTCGACTGAAAGAACACGGCGACTTCTTGCAGCAAAGGGTCTCCTGTACTGCCTTTTTTACCCGCGATTTCTAAGGCGGCCAAGAGGTTTTCTTTGCCGTCTGAACGTAATATTCCAACAGGAAGTTGAGACCCTGTGAGTACGATTGGCTTCGCTAAGCCTTGGATCATAAAACTCAAGGCAGACGCCGTATAGGCCATGGTATCTGTTCCGTGCAAAATAACAAATCCATCCACAGTAGCTTCATGTTGTGCTATGAGCTCCACCAGTTCGATCCAATGCGCGGGTTGCATGTGTGAGGAATCAATAGGTTGTGCTATGCTTATTGGAATGACCTCAAGATCTAAACGTGCAATTTCAGGAATTTGCTGATGAATGTAGTCAAAGTCCAAGGATTGTAATTCCCCAGTACTCGGGTTGGCCATCATTCCTATGGTACCACCGGTATAGATTAGTAAAATGCCTGGTTTCATAGGTGTTGCACATTAAGATTAAACAAGCGCCGAGCATTTTCAGAGGTTATTTTGTTTACCTCTGCCACAGGAATTGCTAGCACATTACTCAAGGCATCGGCAATGTGAATTAAAAAAGACGGTTCGTTTCGTTTTCCCCGGTGCGGTGTAGGAGGTAAGTACGGTGCGTCCGTTTCTAAAACTAAGCGATCCAACGGTAGTGTTTTTACGACCTCCGCTAATCCACTTTTCTTATACGTTAGTACCCCACCAATGCCAAAATAAAAGGAAGGATGCGTTCGTAGGATATATTCCGCCTGGTCTTTTGTGCCGGTAAAACAATGGAACACCCCACGAAGTTCGGTATATTGGTAATCAGAGAGCACTTCGAATAGCGGGTCAAAGGCATCCCTAACGTGAATAGCAATCGGCAGATTATAGCGTAACGCCCACTCAATTTGTTGATGAAACGCCTGTTTTTGTTCGGTAAGGAATTGTTTATCCCAATAGAGATCCATTCCAATTTCACCAATCGCAACAAGCTGTTTATGATGCGTTTTAAGCAGTTCACCCAGGGCATTCAACTGGTCGTTTATCCCTTCCTTTACATAACACGGGTGCAGCCCGAGCATGGGTGAACAAGGAATAATGGGGTTGTTGAGTACCGTTAATAAGGGTCCCCAAGAATCCACATCAATATTCGGGAGTAAAATCTGCGTTACCCCAGCTTCTTTCGCTCGATGCAATACCTCATCTAGGGATGGAAGAAACGATTCTTCGTACAGGTGACAATGGGTGTCAATCATTTGATTTGGCTTGACGTTTTTCCCAATTCCACGCATCGTTCAAGGCCTCTTTCACATTCCGTTTAGCACGCCAACCAAGCGTAGCATTGGAATATGAAACATTCGCGAAGATTTCAGTGATATCCCCTGCACGCCGAGACCCAATGTGATACGGGAGGTCCATACCAGAAACTTCATTGAAGTATTGTATCATTTCGAGTACAGAAGTACCTTTCCCCGTCCCAATATTAAATACTGATAATGGGTTTTCGCTGGTAAATAATAGGGCACGCACATGAGCATCCGCTACGTCATTAACGTGTACATAATCTCGAATACAGGTTCCATCTGGGGTGGGGTAGTCGTTTCCAAATACAGTAAGATGAGAACGAATTCCAGCAGCAGTTTGTGTGATGTAAGGAAGCAGATTGTTCGGTATTCCTACGGGAAGTTCACCAATTAATCCGCTTGGGTGTGCACCAATAGGGTTGAAATAACGTAAACAGATTGTTTGAAAGGGCACGGAGTTTCGGTGCACATCTTCAATAATCTGTTCGCCCATCCATTTGGTAAACCCGTATGGGGATTCTGGTAAGCGTTTTGGAGTTGTTTCGTATACCTGCTTTTGATCGGGTTCTCCGTAGACGGTGCAAGAGGAGGAAAACACGAATTTCGGAATAGAATACCTGCTACAAGCCTCTAGCACATTCATTAATCCAATGAGGTTATTCTGATAATATTGAAGCGGCACTTCACACGATTCACCCACTGATTTGTAGGCAGCAAAATGAATTATTGCGTCAAATGTATGATCATCAAACACCCTAAATAACGCTTCTTTATCGCAAATATCTATGGGAATAAATAAAAATCTATCTACTGTTAATTCTGCTAACCCATCAAGAATTACCCGAGAACTGTTTCGTAAGTCGTCCACAATAATGGGATAAAAACCTTGCTCCACCAACGAAACGATGGTGTGAGAACCAATGTATCCTGCGCCTCCCGTAACGAGTACCTGCTTCATAGGGTAAAGGTAAACATTTCTGAAGGACCATAAACGTGAACAATATTTCTATTCGGACGTTTTTGCAGTATGTTAACCTGGTTTTTTGCAAGTGTTCTCCTCTCGCTACTCGATAAGGAAACCGTTAGTTTGGAAGTTAAGGTCAGTGGATTCCCTTCGAATAAGGGTCAGGCTTATGTTGCCCTGTTTAATTCCAGTGAAACCTTTCCACAGTATGGAAAGCAACTCAACGGTAAAATTGTAGCCATCGATCAGCTTAAGAGCAAGGTAAACTTCACCAATTTATCTCCCGGTTCCTATGCAATCGCAGTATATCACGATGTCAATAAAAACGACAAGTTGGATAAAAATGTGCTTGGAATGCCTACTGAATCTTATGGGTTTTCCAATAATGCCCGCGCCACTTTTTCTGCGCCGAGTTATCAGGACGCAAAGGTATCCTGCACGAAAGACAAGACAATCAACATAACAGTTAAGTGAAATTAACATAAAAAAAACACTTCCGTAACACATAACGCTTTGTTAATGAGCACTTTTGACCCGTGGAATATACACATGAGGTCGTAGTTATTTCGGATGTGCATCTCGGGACATATGGTTCTGCTGCTGCTGAATTGGTATCTTACTTAAAACGAATCAGACCGCGGGTACTGGTATTAAATGGGGATATCATAGATATTTGGCAATTCAGTAAAAAGTATTTTCCAGAATCTCACCTCAAGGTCATCAGAGAAATTATTCGCTTAATGAGCAGTGGTACTCAGGTACATTATGTGCTCGGGAATCACGATGAAGCCTTACGTAGATTTACCGGATTTGACTTGGGGAATTTAACCTTAGCTAACAAAGTGGTATTGGACTTGCCCACGGGAAAAGCATGGATTTTTCATGGGGATGTATTTGATTATTCGGTGAGACAATCCAAGTGGATTGCAAAGCTTGGCGGGAAAGGGTATGACTTGTTGATTTTAATCAATACGATGATTAATTGGACCTTATTGAAACTTGGAAAGGAACGGATATCTATTAGCAAGCGGGTTAAAGATAAGGTTAAGGGAGTAATCGCTTACGTCAATAATTTTGAGCAGAATGTTGCAGAAATCGCGCGTGAAAACGGATATAAATATGTGGTTTGTGGTCACATCCATCAACCAGCCATTAAAGTATTCTCAGATTCAGAAGGTAACGGAGAAGTAACCTACCTAAATTCCGGGGATTGGGTAGAAAACCACACGTCCCTAGAATATGTCAATGGCACATGGTCGATCTACCAATTTACTGAAACACAAGAACTGCACCCGGAATCGGAATTGAAATCGATTAATATCGATTTGTCTATGATTCTTGAAGAACAGGTAATGTCATGAAAATTTTATACGCCATACAAGGAACAGGAAATGGCCATTTGAGTAGAGCCATTGCATTACTTCCTATTTTGTCTCAACGCGGCACGGTGGATGTGTTAATAAGCGGAAATCAATCGCAACTTTCTTTCCCGTATCCCATTGCATATCAATGTTATGGATTAACGTTTGTTTCGTCGGCACGAGGAGGAATTGATGTGTTAAAGACCCTGAAGGGATTAAAACCCTTGCGTTTTTTAAGAGAGGTTAGGGCATTACCCGTTGAGCAGTATGATTTGGTTATTTCAGATTTTGAACCAGTAAGCGCTTGGGCGTGTAAATGGAAAGGGATAACCTGTATTGAGCTCAGTCATCAAGCGGCAGTTAGGGCTCCAGGAAGCCCGCAATCCCCCCTTTGGTTTCCTTTGGGCCGTTGGATCATTAAGCATTATTGTCCAAGCACGGTTAGTTTAGGATTTCATTTTGAACGTTTTACCGAGCACACGTTTTATCCCATCATTCGAGAAGAAATCTTAGCGGCGAAACCCATCGTTGGCAAACATAATCTGGTCTATCTAACGGCGTTTAACCGATCGTTTTTACACGCGTATTTTTCCAAGCTCCCCGGGACATTTAAAATTTATACCAAAGAAGTAAGCAAGGAGGAGGGCGTTGGAAATTTGACGTTTTGTCCCATTGGTGGCCCTGGTTTTCTGAGTGATTTAATTAGTGCACAAGGCATCATTTGCGGTGCTGGTTTTGAGCTTCCTGCCGAGGCGTTATATCTCCACAAAAAACTCTTAGTGGTGCCCTATGCGAATCACTTTGAGCAACATTGTAATGCCTACGCACTAAAGCAGATTGGAGTATCTGTGCTGTTTGACTTAACGGAGAAGACTAAAGAAGAATGCGCACAGTGGTGCATTAGCGGAGAACCGATCGAATACCGGTGGTCTAATCAATTAACCACGGCCATTGATGCCGTCTTTACTGTGGCCAGTAACCTAGAACATGCCATCCCTGTGATTGACTAATCGGGATCTTTTTCGCTGTATTTTGTATATAAATTTTGTTGTGCATGAAACGGGGGGCCTTCCGTTCGCCGATATTCATTTTTCATATCGGAAGAAATCCACCGAGACTTTACCGTGCCCCTCCATTGGTATTCAAAAATTTCTGTAATCTCAGCCTGAATCCGGGGGTCGAAAATCGGGGTTGCCACTTCAATTCGGTAATCTAAGTTGCGCTCCATTAAGTCTGCACTTCCAATATAAAACAGAGGCTTGCCATCATTGCCAAACACCATACATCGCGCATGCTCTAGGTATCGGTCAACGATACTAATTACCGTAAGGTTCGGGTTTCTTTTGAGGTCTGTTTTTAAACAACAAATCCCACGAATAATCATTTCTACACGGACACCAGCCATACTTGCTTCTATGAGTTTCTCGATCATTTGACGATCGGTGAGGTTGTTTAACTTGATTCGAATGAACGCCGCTCTCCGCGCTTTTGCGAGTTGAATTTCACGGTCTATGAGTTGAATTATTTTTCGACGGTAATTAATGGGAGAAACCATTAAATGACGGAAGATTACCCGCTCCATATTGTTCTCTAGCAGACGGAACACTTTAGAAACCTCAGAAACCACCCGTTTTTCTGCAGTAATCAGGGCAAAATCCGTGTAAATTCTTGACGTTCGTTCGTTAAAGTTCCCAGTACCTACATAGGCCACCGATAAATCAGCACCTTTGTTTTGCCGTTTAATATATAATAATTTGGAATGTACTTTTAAGTTTGGTGCGCCGTAAATAACTTTCGCTCCATGTTCTTTGAGTTGATTCGACCATTGTAAATTATTCGCCTCATCAAATCGCGCTTGAAGTTCCATGATGACCACCACCTGTTTGCGGTTGTAAATTGCGGCAATCAAGGCACGCATGATTTGTGAATCTGGCGCAAGTCGATAGACATTAATTTTGATTTCTGTTACCAAGGGATCTATCGCTGCTTCGCGCAATAGATCGATGATATAGTCGAATTTTTGATACGGAAAATGTAAGAAAACATCTCGCTCTTTGATGCGCTCTAACAGTTGTTGACCTGATTCTAAAAAGGAGTGACGATGAGGTGGTTGCGGCTTGAAAAGCAAGTCTTCCCGATTAAAATCTGGAAACTGAAGAAAGTCCTTAAAATTGTGATATCGTCCGCCTGGAATCGCGTTTGTGGATTTTTTAAGCTCTAAACAACTCAGTAAATAGTTTAAGAGATCTTCAGGCATGAATTCATCGTACACAAAGCGCACCGGAGTTCCTTTTTTCCGTTTCTTTAAACTGCGTTCAATTTTCTCGGAATAAGACTGCGTTACATCGTCTTCTAAATCAAGCTCTGAGTCTCTGGTAAATTTAAATGTATACGCACTTATTTTATCATAAGGCAACATGGAGAAAATATCTGATACGTGCAAGCGGATGATATCATCAGCTAAGATAAAATAAGAAGAATCCCCGTCATTAATTACGTGAAACCGCGCTTTACCCGGAGGTATTTGTAATATTGCATAGCGATTTGCCAACCCTTTTTTATGGATTTTAATGGCTAAATAAATCGCGTCGTCTCGTAAGTCAGGGAACGTTGCTTTTTTGTCCAAAATAATTGGAAAAAGCATGTGTTTAAAGGTGGCTTTGTAATAGGAGGATAAGGCCTTTGTTAAGTTTGGCGTAATCGTTTCTTCGTCTACAAAGAAGATATTCTCCTTTATTAATTGTTGAGTGAGTTGCAAATAGCACGACTCGAATAGTTCTTGTTGATGCAAAACCACTTTACGAATCTCCTTATATAACTCTTCCGCCGTCCCGTCGTATCCGTATACTTTTTTTTGTTTTGCATCCATCATCCGTCGAACCCCCGCCACGCGTACTCGGAAGAATTCGTCTAAGTTGTTGGAATAGATTCCTAAAAACCGGAAACGTTCAATGAGGGGCACTTTTTCATCAAGGGCTTCTTGCAACACTCGAGCGTTAAAGCTAAGCCAGCTAAGTTCACGATTGATTGTTTTCATAAGGGAATCCAATGGGTTTGTCGGCGAATATACAATTGCTGCATTAATCCTATATTAATCTTATTCGAATTCGAACAACGGCGCACCTTTTTCAACGACAGCACCCGCCGCAACATGAATGTTCTTAACCTTGCCAATGCCGCTTGATTTTAAGGTGTTTTCCATTTTCATGGCTTCCAAGGAAATCAGGGGTGTTCCTGCATCAACCTCGTCACCTACCTTCACGAGCACATGGATGATCCTGCCCGGCATGGGGGCGTTGAAGCTTTTGATTTTCCGAACCTTCGGCTTATCCATGCCAAGTTGTTGAATTAACTCATCTAAGGCATGTTTCTTGCGAATATGAAAAACCCGGTGATTAATTTTAAGGACCAATTGATGCGCTTCGCTTAAATCAGAAATAACTTCCCCGTGAAATTCTTGTCCCTCAAAGTCTAAGGTAAAAAACCGATCATCTATCCACCGGATTGCGGCACCCTCTGATGTTGCCGTTTCTTTTTGGTCAAAAATCCAAGTCATGTGTTTTTAATTAATGTAAATATAAAGTCGTTGGCCTCCATTATTTCCTCTTGAACGTCACCGTTAAATTCATCCGACATCCGTTCAAGGTGATTTGCCAATACCTCCTCTCCGATATAGCCTACATGGGTTGAAATACTGTCATGCACTTCGTCGCTCCCTCGATAGTGCACAAGAATTTTATCCGTTACTTCAAACCCACCCTCTTTCCGCGCATTCTGTATTCGATTTACAACCTCTCTAGCGATTCCTTCTGCTTTTAATTCGGGGGTGATTTCAACATCCAGCGCTACGGTCAGAATGCCCTCACTGGCCACCACCCATCCGGGCACATCTTTGGTGCTAATTTCCACATCCGATAAAACTAAGTCAATCTGAGTTCCATCAATCATAAAACGTGCTCCCTCGTTGCTTTCAAAGGCCTGAATTTCTCCCGAAGAAAGGGCGTTTACCCACGCGGCTATTCCCTTCATTTGTTGGCCATATTTAGGTCCGATGGTTTTAAAATTCGGCTTGATTTGTTTAACCAACGTACGCGCGTCTAACCAAGTAAGTTCCTTGACATTAACTTCCGATTTTACCAGTTCAGCAATCCGATTCACATAAGTAGTCAATGGCTCAGGAAGCGTGGGAATTAATATCCGTTTTAAGGGTTGTCTAACCCGAATTTTTTCCTTTTTTCGCAAGCTAAGCACCATGCTTGTAATTCGTTGAGCCAAATCAATTTCTTGCTCTAGTTCTGCGTTTACAGCGGATTCATCACTGATTGGAAACGCTGCTAAATGAACAGATTCCGCTTCTTTGCCTTGAGTTAAGTCTAAATATAAGCGGTCCATGTAGAATGGTGCAATCGGTGACGAAAGGATACTGATTGTTTTTAAACAGGTGTACAGGGTTTGGTAAGCGGCTAGTTTATCAGCAGGATCCTCGTTTTTCCAAAAGCGCCTTCTTCCTAAGCGTACGTACCAATTGGATAATTGATCACACACAAAATCTTGAATTTGACGTCCGGCATTCGTTGCGTCATACTGCTCAAAACTTTCATCTACTAGTTGAATTAAACTATTCAATCTTGACAGCACCCACCGGTCCATTTCCGGTCGATTAGCAAGCGGAATTTGTTCGGCCATTGGGTCGAACGCATCAATATTCGCATACAAAGAAAAGAAGGAATAGGTATTGTATAAGGTTCCGAAGAATTTTCGTTGGGTTTCCTTAATGCCCGCTTCATCGAATTTTAAATTATCCCAAGGTTGTGCATTGGTTAGCATATACCACCGCGTGGCATCCGCACCAAATTCAGCAAGCGTCACGAAGGGATCTACTGTGTTTTGAAGTCGTTTCGACATCTTTAGCCCGTGCTTATCTAATACCAATCCATTGGAAACCACAGATTTATATGCGACTTTCCCGAAAACAAGAGCAGAAATCGTATGGAGCGTATAAAACCATCCGCGTGTTTGGTCTACCCCCTCAGCAATAAAATCAGCAGGATAGTGCGTCCCATTATCAATGTATTCTTTATGCTCAAAGGGATAGTGCCACTGCGCAAAAGGCATAGATCCGGAATCAAACCATACGTCAATTAAATCCGCCTCCCTTCGCATGGGTTGTCCACTTGGGGAAACCAAGACGATTTCATCCATCTGATTTTTATGCATGTCGACACGCAGGTAATTCTCTACACTCATATTCCCTGGTTCAAACGCCTGGAGTGCGTTTTCCTTCATATACCCTTTCATCACTGACTCTTCGCACGCGTTTTTTAGCGCTTCCAGCGACCCAATACATCGGCGTTCATCGCCGTTTTCAGTACTCCAAATAGGGATTGGGATTCCCCAATATCGGGAGCGGGACAAGTTCCAGTCGTTGGCATTTTCAAGCCATTTACCGAAGCGGCCGGTTCCGGTTGATTCTGGTTTCCATTGAATCGTTTTATTGAGTTCCACTAACGTTTCGCGATGTTCAGAAACCCGAATAAACCAGGAGTCTAAGGGGTAATATAACACGGGCTTATCAGTTCGCCAACAATGCGGATAACTGTGTTCATATTTTTCAACCTTAAATGCAGATCCAGTTTCTTTTAAATGAATGGCGATTTCAACATCCACTGATTTTTCCGGTTCGGAACCCTCCTCATAGTATGCTTGTTTCACGTATTTACCCGCCAGTTCACCCATTTCTGGTCTAAAGCGTCCTTGAAGGTCTACCAAGGGAACCGGATGACCGGATTCATTCAACACTAATAGTGGTGGAACACCAGCCTCTTGTGCCACTCGTGCATCATCTGCTCCGAAGGTAGGCGCAGTATGTACAATTCCAGTTCCATCTTCCGTAGTGACAAATGTTCCACCGATGACTCTGAATGCCTCTTCCGCTTTTTCATAAGGCAAACAATACGGAAGAAGCTGTTCATAACGCAAGCCCAATAAGGCCTTTCCTTTATGAGAATCACCCGCGAAGAAAGGAATTAGTTTCCTGTCTTCTGGCAACCTTAAGTTATCCAAGGAATCCACTGCTACGAATCCTTTTCCGAATAAAGAAGACACAAGCGCCTTGGCGCAGACCACCTCAATTAATTCGTAGGTATACGGATTAAACGTATGCACAAGCACATAGTCAATGTCTGGTCCGACCGTTAATGCGGTATTGGAAGGAAGGGTCCATGGCGTGGTAGTCCACGCTAGAAAATATCGATTATCATTACAGGTTCCCCATGGATTTTCTTGGTTTTGTAACCACTTAAATTGCGCTACAATAGAGGTGTCTTTCACGTTTTTATAGCACCCCGGTTGATTGATTTCGTGAGAAGACAATCCAGTTCCCGCTTTCGGAGAATACGGTTGAATGGTGTATCCCTTGTAGAGCAAGTTTTTTTCGTAGAGCTGTCCAAGCAACCACCACACAGACTCCATGTATTTACTATCGTACGTTACATAGGGATCACTCATATCCACCCAATAGCCCATGTCTTTCGTTAGTTTATTCCAAATGTCTGTGTATTTCATTACCGCTTTTTTACAAGCGGCGTTATATTCATCAATCGTGATTTTGGTTCCGATGTCTTCTTTGGTTATGCCCAGTTCTTTTTCAACGCCAAGTTCTACAGGCAGACCATGGGTGTCCCAGCCTGCTTTTCGATTGACTTTGAATCCCTTCAGCGTTTTATATCGACAAAACGCATCCTTAATTGCCCGCCCCATCACATGGTGAATACCCGGAACGCCATTGGCAGAGGGAGGGCCTTCGTAAAAAACAAAATTTCCAACGGAGCCGTTCTGGTCTATGGATTTTTTAAAAATATCTTTTGCCTCCCAATAAGCGAGTAATTCTTCTGTAATGTTCGGCAGATTTAGCCCTTTATATTCCCGAAACCCCATGATTGTGGTCAATTTATTAAGGGTTCAAAAATACGAAGAAATGCGCAAAATCAGACAGGTTTTACCGAAGCTGCTTTGAGATCTTTTGTAACTTTACCAATAAAAATGCGCAATCAATTATTCCTTTTTGTTCTCTTGCTGGCCTTGTCGTCATTCGCTCAATCGTTTGTGGTCCCTAAATTGCCCTATGCATACAGTGATTATGCACCAAACATTGATGCACAAACGATGGAAATCCACCTAACAAAACATCACCAGGCCTATGTGAACAATCTAAACAAAGCCATTAAAGGAACGATGTTTGACGGCAGGTCATTGGAGGAAATTTTATTATCTATTCCTCCGGTTGCAGCCGATGCGCTTAGAAATAATGCGGGGGGGCATTATAACCATAGTTTGTTCTGGGAAATTCTGGCTCCAAAATCAAGTCAAAGCGCCTGTGGATCCTCGTTAAATGAGGCAATTATTGCAGAATTCGGCAATATAGATTCACTTAAGAAGCAAATGTTTAGTGCCGCAATGAGTCGTTTTGGTTCTGGTTGGGCTTGGCTTATTGTTACTCCAACGGGTTCCTTGAAGGTGACCTCAACCGCAAACCAAGACAATCCACTAATGGGGGTGTGCGAAGTTCGGGGCATTCCAGTGTTAGGAATAGATGTTTGGGAACATGCATATTATTTAAACTATCAAAACCGTAGAGCTGATTATTTAACCGCCGTGTGGGGGTTGATGGATTGGTCTAAAATCACCGAAAAATACGACTCGGCCAAAGCAAACGTCAAATTGCTTTCTCGTTTAAAGGGGGATAATAAAAAGAAAAAGAAGGGCAAATAATTATTCCCGCACCTTCTTTTCAGTCCTGGAGAGAACTTTTTACTCCATACTCCGTAAGGAAGGATAATACCAAGTGTTAATGAGCTACGAACTAACTAAGGACTTTCTTCAAGAAATACGTTTGCGTGTTGCTAACGATGACGCCCTATGGCTCAACGAACAGGTGTTACACCTACACTATGCAGACATTGCCGAAATATTAGACAAGCTATCAAACGAAGAGGCAAAATATATCTATTATTTGGCGGAGGACGAAGACCTGCAAGCCGATGTTTTAATGGAATTAGATGAAGAGGTACGCGATCGCTTCATCGCTTCTTTGTCATCAAAAGAAATTGCAGATCAACTCGAGAACTTAGATTCAGACGATGCCGCCGACATTTTAGCGGAACTCCCCAAAGATCAAATCCATGAGGTTATTTCTCAAATGGAAGATGATGACGCGGCCGAAGACATCGTGGATTTATTGAATTATGACGAAGATACTGCTGGGGGACTCATGCAAAAAGAGTTTTTTCAAGCGCATGTGGAGTGGACCGTTAGACGTGCCTTGATTGAATTAAGGAAGCAGGCAGAAGATGTTGAAAAAGTCTACAATATTTTTGTGGTTAACGAATCGGATCAATTGGTGGGCGTACTCTCCTTGAAACGCCTCTTGTTTGCAGACACTCGAACTACCATACAAGAACTCTATCAATCAAAAAACATCATCAAGGTTAAAACAAGCGATACGTCAGAAAAGGTTGCCTGGATCATGGAAAAATACGACCTGGTTTCTATTCCTGTGGTAGACTATCAAAGTAAATTGGTGGGTAGGATTACCCTAGATGATGTGGTAGATTATATTCGGGATGAAGCCGATAAAGACTTTAAAATGGCTACCGGTATTAGCGACCGTACAGATGCCAATTCGTCCTTTTGGAAATCTGGGTTTTCAAGGCTTCCATGGTTGATCCTTGCCATGGTAGGGGGAACCATTGGCGCTAAAGTGATTTCAAGTTTTGAAGGAGGGATTTCTAAATTACCAGCCCTCGCATTTTTTATTCCGCTAATTACTGCCATGGGGGGCAATGTGGGGGTTCAGTCTTCCGCGATTGTTGTGCAGTCTATTGCTAAAGGCGACCATGGGTTAACACGAATTTTTCCTAGATTACTTCGGGAGGCAGGGGTTGGGCTAATGAATGGCATTATATTATCGGGTTTAATTTTCGGTGTTGCCTCCGTGTTTTCGGGCATTCAGCTTGCAACAGTGGTTAGTTTGTCTTTACTCACCGTCATCGTTTTTGCAGCAACCTTTGGCACCTTGTTCCCGATGCTGTTGCATCGATATCGCATTGATCCCGCCTTGGCGATAGGACCCTTCGTCACCACATTGAATGACATTATCGGACTGTTTATCTATTTTAGCATCGGAATGCTCCTTTTTAATTTATAAGCGTCTAAACATCCCTTATCTTTGCATCGTTAAATAAACATTGAATGAGTCAAGAACTATCCGAACAAGAAGTACAACGCCGCTCTTCCTTATCTAAATTAAGAGAACTAGGCATTGAACCCTATCCCGCTGCCGCATTTCAGGTTTCACATTTAGCCACATCGGTGAAGACTGCCTACGTGGAAAATCAACCCGTGAAAATGGCGGGAAGGATGATGAGTCAGCGCATCATGGGAAAGGCTTCGTTTGCAGAGTTGCAAGACAGTTCGGGACGACTACAGCTGTATTTTAATCGCGATGAACTTTGTCCAGGTGAGGATAAAACCCTATACAATGAAGTGTTTAAAAAACTACTTGATTTAGGAGATTTTATCGGTATTGAAGGCACGATGTTCAAGACTCAAGTAGGTGAAACCTCCATCAATGTCACGTCTTTAACCATGTTAAGCAAGTCGTTAAAACCCCTCCCCTTGCCGAAAGTAGATGCAGAAGGAAATACGCACGACGGATTTACAGATGCTGAATTGAGATACCGACAACGTTATGTCGATTTAGTAGTTAATCCAGGGGTGAAAGACACCTTTATCAAGCGGTCTCAAGTGTTTTC
Source organism: Flavobacteriales bacterium (assembly GCA_947500755.1). Lineage (GTDB taxonomy): Bacteria > Bacteroidota > Bacteroidia > Flavobacteriales_D > Crocinitomicaceae > UBA952. The sequence continues at coordinate 15,860 of CANMTO010000007.1, read as the reverse complement.
AGTGATACGAAAGGCATTTGACCGCTTTGGTTTTTTAGAGGTAGAAACGCCAATTTTACAACCAATTCCCGGAGGAGCAACCGCCAAGCCGTTTATTACGCATCACAACGCCTTAGACATGCCATTGTATTTGCGTATTGCAAATGAACTGTATTTGAAACGATTAATTGTCGGTGGATTCGATGGGGTATTTGAATTCGCAAAAGACTTCCGAAACGAGGGCATGGATCGAACCCACAACCCTGAATTTACGGTAATGGAATTGTATGTGGCATACAAGGATTACGAGTGGATGATGAGTTTCACCGAGTCCTTGATCGAAGAAATCGCTTTAAGCGTTTGTCTAACAACGGAGGTTACGGTTGGGGAACAACAGATTTCCTTAAAAGCCCCATTCAAACGAATCAGTATGCGCGATGCAATCCTTGAGCATACAGGGTTTGATATTGAGGGAAAAACAGAAGAAGCGTTGCGCGATTTATGCCGTGAGTTAGGCATTGACGTTACCCCAGAAATGGGTGTTGGAAAATTAATAGATGAAATTTTTGGGGAGAAATGTGAGGCAAGGTACATCAATCCCACCTTTATCACTGATTACCCCATAGAAATGTCGCCCTTGTGTAAACGTCACCGTACCAACCCCGCCTTGACGGAGCGTTTTGAGCTCATGATTAATGGTAAAGAAATAGCAAACGCTTATTCAGAGCTGAATGACCCCATTGATCAGCGCGAGCGATTTGAGGCGCAACTAGCGCTTTCCGAGCGTGGAGATGATGAGGCAATGTTTATTGATCAAGATTTTCTTCGAGCCTTGGAATATGGCATGCCCCCAACCTCTGGAATTGGTATCGGAATGGATCGATTAGTAATGTTGTTAACGGATAATCAATCCATTCAAGAAGTACTGTTTTTCCCACAAATGCGCCCTGAAAAACAGGTTAACTTAACGGAATTAGACCGGCAGATTTTAAAGGCATGTTCAGTCGAGCCAGCACCCTTGGCAGATGTTAGAGCAATGATTGATTGCAGTAATAAACAATGGGATTTAAGTGTAAAATTGTTAACTAAGAATCAACTCCTTAAAGTATTCAAATTAGAAGAGGTACTTTACATCAAAAAAGCCTAAACTTCCTTAAGTATTTCATCCAAGGAAAAGCCTTTGGAAAGTAAAAATCGAATGATTTTGGCGCGCTTCTTTGGTCCTTCTGCTTCATTTTTTAAGCTGCTTTGTTTTTTCTCCAACCATCGCCTTAGGTGAGCATGGTTTTCTGTTTTTGACAAGGAAGAAAGTGCTCGATTAATCACTGTTTCCGAAATGTGATGTGAGATAAGCCCCGATTTTATGCGTTGTGCTCCCCACTGCTTAATACGGCTTTTTCCCTGCACAAAAGCTTCTACAAATCGAGCTTCATTTAAAAAACTGGAGGAGATGAGGTGTGTAAGCACAAGTTCAACTTGTGCTTCTGTGGCCCCTTTGCGGTAAAGTTTGGTCTTTATTTCAAAGGCGCTTCGTTCTTGATACGCACAAAAGCGCTCCATTTCAATAATTAATCGATGAGCCACACCATCGAGGGTCATTATTCAGGGATGATTTCTTGGTTTTTGTCAACGAATTTGTATTCCAAAATATGAAATGCCGTATTCGGGGTGATTGGTATCCACGTTTTAAATTTAAAGTACCATTTCCATTGCATCGACCTAAAAAGCCCTCCTTTTTTAAAATACCCATCTAAATAGGGGTGAACCTGTAGGGAAAAGCCTTTCATTCCACGGTCTTGAATCATGTATGCCAAGTTGTTTTCGATTTCCTCCGCATAAAGAATGCTGGCTTGTATTTCTCCGGAGCCATTGCAGGTGGGGCAAGATTCATTGGTTTCAATCTCGGTCACCTCTCTGACACGCTGTCTGGTAATTTCTACCACACCAAATTTAGAAGGAGGAATGATGTTGTGTTTTGCACGATCATTCTTCATAAACAATTTTATTTTATCATACAAAATCCGATTGTTTTCACGGTCATGCAAGTCAATAAAATCGATACAGATAATGCCCCCCATATCGCGCAACTGTAAGATGCGGGAAATTTCTTCAGCGGCTTCTAAATTGGTTGCTAACGCATTCGACTCTTGGCCATCGGCCCCTTTTCGGTTACCGCTGTTCACATCAATCACATGCATCGCCTCGGTGTGTTCAATAATGAGATAACCCCCACTTGGCATAGGTACTTTTTTTCCAAAAAGCACTTTTATTTGCTTGTTGATTCCATACCGCTCGAAGATAGGAATACGGCCATCGTATAATTTAACGATGCTGTTTTTTCCGGGAGCAATTTGCTGAACATACGTTGAGATTTCTTCAAATAATTCCGAAGAATTTACATGAACATTACTGAAGTCTGCATTTAATAAATCCCTTAATATGGATGAGGTGGTATTGATTTCTCCAAGAATCCGTTTTGGAGAATTACTGCCTTTGAGGTTTTTATAAATAGCATCCCATTTTTCCAACAATTGTGCTAAATCCTGTTGAATATCTTCCGCAGTTTTGTTTTCAGCAACGGTGCGGATAATTGCGCCGAAGTTCTTAGGAAGTAATCCCTCCATTACCTCTTTAAGGCGCTTCTTTTCTTCGTGGGAACGAATTTTTTGTGAAACGGAAATCTTTGATGAAAATGGAGCCAACACCATATACCTTCCCGCCAAAGTAATCTCGGAAGAAAGTCTTGGTCCTTTAGAAGAAATTGGCTCTTTGGCCACCTGAACCATCACGAACTGACTAGAGGACAGCAAGGAGTCAATTTTTCCTTCCTTTTGAAGTTCAGGCTCCAGCTTGAAGTATTGAAGAGAAGGAACACTTTGTTTCCCACGAATAACCTCTTTGGTATATTTATTTAATGAATTAAAATTTGAGCCAAGATCTAAATAATGCAGAAAAGCATCTCGATCATAACCCACGTCTACAAAAGCCGCGTTAAGGCTAGGGGACAATCGGCGAATTTTACCTAAATAAATATCACCAACAGCGAAATCTGAATTTCCCCGTTCTTCATGAAGCTCAATCAGCTTCCCTTCACGCAACAATGCCAGCCAAACACCATTCGGCCGAACATCTACAATAAGTTCTAAACTCAAAGGAGTATTTTTTGACCCTTATGGTCAAATAAGACTAACTGTAAAATTATTTTTTCTTCTTGTGACGATTTTTTCTCAATCGTTTCTTACGCTTGTGCGTAGCCATCTTATGTCTTTTTCTTTTTTTACCGCTTGGCATGGTCAATATATTTTTAAGTGTTGTAGAATCTCTAATAAAACAAAAACTCCCAATTAAGGGAGTGCGAAGGTAAGCCAAATAAAAATTATTTGCAAAAAAAGGCTATTTAACCTTTACTTTGTTTTTTACTTGATCTACGAAAACTTTTGCTGGTTTGAATGATGGTATGTTGTGGGCAGGAATAATAATCGTAGTGTTTTTGGAGATGTTACGGCCGGTTTTCTGCTTCCGTTCACGCACCACAAAGCTACCAAATCCGCGTAAATAAACGTTTTGACCGTTGGTTAGCGATGTTTTAATGAAGTCCATCATTGATTCAACAGCACGAGAAACCTCGTTGCGTTCTAATCCGGTCTCTTCTGATATTTTCGCTATAAGATCTGCTTTAGTCATTTTTGATTGATGTTAATAAAGTGTGACAATTTGTAATTTCGCGGAACAAAAATAACGTAGAAATCCACGTAACCGTTGATTTTTATTAAAAAAACATCAAAAAAAATCGTAAATGGCTAATATTCAACGTGCAATCTTAGAGTGGTATGACCAAAATAAACGCAATTTACCTTGGAGGGATTCTAAAAACCCTTATTTTATTTGGATTAGCGAAGTCGTATTACAGCAAACTAGGGTTGAACAAGGGGCTCCTTTTTTTCACCGATTGATTGAGGCCTTTCCGTCCGTTGATGCATTAGCGGCGGCAACCGAGCAAGAAGTGCTAAACGTATGGAAAGGATTGGGATATTATTCGCGTGCAAGGAACTTACACAAGGCGGCCCAAGAGATTATAACCGCACATTCCGGTATTTTCCCTAGCGAGTTTTTAGCCTTGAAAAAACTACCCGGTGTGGGGGAATATACTGCAGCCGCCCTTAGCTCAATTTCTTTTAACAAGGCCATTGCAGCAGTTGACGGAAATGTGATACGGATTGTCTCGAGATTACTGGATCTTTCTGATCCGGTGGAAACAAGCCAAACCTCTCGCACAATAACGGAATTTGCTAATGAAATTTTATCCCCTTCTCGACCTGGTGATTTTAACCAAGCCATGATGGACTTTGGGTCCATGGTGTGCACACCAAAATCTCCCTCTTGCGCTTCCTGTCCTTTGGCCTCTGTTTGCTTGGCTCGAATCAATAATACACAACACCTTCGTCCCGTTAAAAAACCGAAAAAGAAACCCATTAATCGGTTTTTATTGTTCAAAGTCCACTTGCAGGATGGTAAAATAAGAATGATACAGCAGCAGAAGGGGTCTATTTGGGAAAATTTGTTTCTTTTTCCGTTCGACGAATTCTCATCAGAGACCGCGTTTCTAGCTAAAATAAACCAAGAAAGTCAGGTGATTAATGATCGAGCTATTCATATTCTAAGCCATCAACGACTTCATTACGCCGTAATAATGACTCAAGAACACACACCGGCCAACTCTGAATTTTGGTTTTCAAGAGACGAGCTGTACGATTTGCCAACCCCCATATTAGTACCGCGGATTTTAACGCGTGTAGAAAATCAATTGGCCCCTTTGTTTTAATGTTAATTTTGCAACATGATAGAAATTAAATATACCTCTTCCGCGAAAGAACGCACCTACGTTAAATTAGCCCCGAATTATGCGTTCAAAGAAGGTGCCTTTTGGGATTACAGCAAAGGTATTATTTGGGAGCTGGTTATTTCACCAACCTTATTCAAGGAATCACTTGAAAAACAGCGAATTGTAGGAGCGGAAATCTATCGCTTGCTTCAGCAAGAAATAAGCACCTTGGCGTTCGACATAGAAGAAAATTTAGTTGCAATTCTTGAAGGGTTGCTCCTAGCGGATTATCGATTTGATCAATTTCTAACGAAGAAAAGCACCCCAACGTTAACAACGGTTGAAGTTCCAAAAACACTCACAAAAGGTCAAATAAATCAGTTAAAGGTTATGGCTACCGCCGTTACTTGGACCAGAGATATGGTTAATTTACCAGTTTCACATCTGAATGCCGTGGATTTCGCAAAGGCGATTAAAGCACGTTGTCAGTCTAAGTATTGTTCGGTAGATATTCTCAATCATACCAAGATTAAATCTATGAAAATGGGAGGCTTGCTCGCGGTGAATAAAGGCTCAATAACCCCGCCAACCTTTACCGTAATTCACTATAAACCTTCCAAGCCAAGCAACAAGAAACCCATTGTTTTAGTAGGCAAAGGGGTGGTATACGATACCGGAGGGCTGAGCCTAAAGCCAACACCGAATAGCATGGACACCATGAAAAGCGATATGGCTGGGGCCGCCTTAGTAGCGGGAGCAATATACATGCTTTCTGAATTAGCCGTTCCCGTAGAAGTAATTGGCCTTATTCCAGCCACAGATAATAGGCCGGGCGGCGAAGCGTATGCGCCAGGAGACATCATCACCATGTTTAATGGCACTACCGTTGAGGTACTCAACACGGATGCGGAAGGAAGAATGATACTCGCCGACGCACTTTCTTATGCCGATAAATTCAAACCCGAATTGGTACTGAGCGCAGCTACTCTTACCGGGGCGGCACTAAGAGCAATCGGTACTTCAGCATCTATCGCCATGGGGAATGCAAGCCCGGCAGCGATAGATTACTTGCAAACATCAGGCATTGAAACCCATGAACGAGTGGTTCCCTTTCCGTTTTGGGATGATTATTTAGAGCCCATGAAATCTGAAATCGCAGATTTAAAAAACATCGGCGGGGCAGATGCCGGAATGATTACTGCCGGGAAGTTTCTTGAGACCTTTGTGAAAGCGCCTTATATTCACCTTGACGTTGCCGGCCCAACATGGTTGGAAGTACCTAAGTATTATCGCCCAAAAGGAGGAACAGGATATGGGGTTCGACTTCTATTCGATTTTATTAAAAACCATGCAACATGGACAAATACCCCTTCATAAAATGAAAATAGGAATTACTTGTGGAGATCCCGCCGGGATTGGACCGGAACTAATCGTTAAACTATTTGCTGATCATCGATTGCTTGAGGAGTTGACCGTTGTTGCGTATTGCCCGGTCGCGCTATTAAACAAGTGGAAGAAGCAATTAAATTTAGAAGACTTACCAGTTCAAACAATTCAAAACATTAGTCAGGCCCTATTGGGAAAGCTGAATGTAATTAGCCCGAAAGAACAGGTGGATGTCTTGGAGGGAAAACCCTCGGAAGCCTCTGCAAGAATAGCCCTCTGGGCACTTGAAAAATCTTCCGAAGATTTAAGCGCAAAAACGATAGATGCGGTAGTTACCGCTCCAGTATCTAAACAGAACATTCATGCGATCTCCCCAGGATTTACAGGCCATACAGAGTATTATAATGATCGATTTAAAGCGGAGGGGGCATTAATGGTGCTTTGCGCGGAACGATTAAAAGTAGCCTTAGCAACAAACCACATCGCAATTAAAGACATTCCTGCTGCCGTGGTTAAAGACACGGTGGTTACAGCGATTAAGAATCTTGATGTAATGTTAAGGCAAGACTTTAATGTGATCAAGCCTAAAATTGCGGTGCTTGGATTGAATCCACATGCGGGAGAATCAGGAACCATTGGCATGGAAGAAATGGAGCAAATCTCACCGGCAATTAGCAATGCCAAAAACTCAGGAATCTTAGCTTTTGGACCATATTCAGCCGATGGCTTTTTTGGTGCTGGCAGCTGTTTCGAGTTTGATGCGGTACTTGCGATGTATCATGACCAAGGGTTAACAGGGTTCAAGGCCATAGCCTTTGATGCCGGTGTAAATTACACCGCAGGCCTAAGCATCATTAGAACCTCGCCCGGACACGGCACGGCCTTTGACCTTGCAGGTAAAGGGGAGTCCTCTGCAGAGGGTATGCGAAACGCCCTGTACTTGGCGATTGACGCGGTAAGAAACAGGCGGAATTATACGGCAAACAACCAGAATCCTTTGGGATTTAGCGCAGGACAAAAAGAGTATGAAGGAATTGCGTAGCGACGTTCTTTGGGCAATTCAAAAAAATGCAGTAACTTTACACCCGCCTTTTTAATCATGCTTAAAAGTAGTCCACACATACTGCCGTTTTCAGGGTTGAAACTAGGCAACCATCACTTTGAGTATGTACTCGAAGCGTCGTTCTTTGATTCTTGTGAGAGCTTTGGAATTCACAAAGGTATTGGTATGGCTAAGGTTCAGTTAGAAAAGAAAGAGACAATGATGCTGCTTTCTCTAACGCTTGAGGCGCAGCTCGAGGTTTTATGCGATCGATGTAACGAAAACATGAGTCTTGACGTACATGGAGCAATGGAGTTAATTTACAAATTTGGAACGGAGGAGTCTTTAGACGAATCGTTAGTAATTCTTCCGCCAGACAGCTATCAAATTGATATGTTCCAACCGCTGTACGAACTTTTGATTGTTTCCCTACCCTCAAGGTTCATTCATGATAATGATGGGTGCGACCCCGAAGTATTGAGGTTTTTGAATAGTTCCGATACTCCACAAGACAATAAGAATGATGTTGACCCAAGATGGGAGGCACTGAATAAATTAAATTAATATAACAAGTAAAAATGGCACATCCTAAACGTCGTATTTCTACCACGAGAAGAGACAAAAGAAGAACCCATAAGAAAGCGGTTGCCGCGAATGTTTCAACCTGTCCAACAACAGGTCAGCCGCATTTATTTCATCATGCACATTGGCATGAAGGGAAATTGTATTACAAGGGGAAGGTCGTAGCAGAGAAAGAAGAAGCTGCGGCATAATGACCGTTAAATGAATATTGGTTTAGATGTTTCTGGTGGCGATTTTGCGCCAAATGTAAATCTATTGGGTGCTGTTCAAGCAAAACGGGCATTGAATGGTGATTCTTGTATTTTTCTTTTTGGTGATGAAACAGAAATAAGGAATGAATTGATTGTGCTCCAAGAAGAGGCCTCGGGTTTTGAAATTGTTCATTCACCAGAAATCATTGGTATGGATGACCACCCCACACGGGCTTTTTCAAGAAAACCAAATGCCTCCATTGCGATAGGTCTAGATTATTTAAGTGAAGGTAAAATAGATGTTTTCGCTAGCACAGGAAACACGGGAGCCATGTTGGTCGGTTCAATCTACAAAATTAATACCATACCTGGGGTCATACGCCCGTGCATAACAGCAACCATCCCGTGCGTGAACGGCAGAAAATCTGTATTGTTAGATGTGGGGTCAAATGCGGATTGTAAGGCCGATGTACTCTGCCAATTCGCAGAACTAGGGTCCTTGTACGCAGAACATATATTAAAAATAGACCAACCTCGAATTGGACTCCTAAACATCGGCGCAGAAGAATCCAAAGGAAATTTGCTAACCCAAGCGGTTTACAAAATGCTTCAAGATATAGATTCAATTAATTTTATAGGCAATATTGAGGGAAGAGATATCTTTACAAACAAAGCCGATGTAATTGTTTGTGATGGATTTACAGGTAATGTGGTCCTTAAAGAGGCAGAAGGCTTTTACAACATCCTAAAAGAACGTGGAATTGATGATGATTATTTCAATTTATTTAATTTCGAAAATTATGGAGGAACACCCATTCTTGGAATTAAAGGAAACGTGGTAATTGGTCATGGTTGTAGTAATGAAACAGCAGTCCTAAATATGATTCTGCATGCCAATGAAGTAGCGACCAAAAAGCTATCACTGAAAATAAAAAAAGCATTCAACTAATGAATAAAATATACGCCGCCATAACAGCTGTTCAAGGATACGTTCCAGAAGACGTGATGACCAATGAAGATTTGGCGAAGATTGTAGATACCTCCGATGAATGGATTACATCCCGAACGGGTATTAAAGAGCGACGAGTATTGAAAAACGGAGCATCTTCAGATATGGCGGCCAAAGCGGTAGAAGGTTTGCTGAAAAAAACAAACACGGACCCACTAGATATTGAGTTAGTAATTGTAGCCACAGTAACTCCAGATTATCCATTTCCAAGCACGGCAAATGTGTTGTGCGATAAAACAGGCATGAAAAATGCTTGGGGATATGACTTAATTGCGGCTTGTTCTGGTTTTATTTACGCAATTTCCACTGCTGCACAGTTTATAGAAACAGGCCGATATAAAAAAGTGGTTGTGGTTGGGGTTGATAAAATGACCTCGATTTTAGATTATGAAGACCGCACGACGTGTGTGATTTTTGGCGATGGGGCAGGGGCAGTGTTAATTGAACCGAACCATGAAGGAATGGGTATTCAGGACTTTATTCTGCGCAGCGATGGTTCAGGAAGAGAGTATTTGGTTCAGCCAGGAGGTGGCTCCTTGAATCCCGCCAGCATTCAAACGGTGGAAAACAGAATGCACTATGTAAAGCAAGAAGGAAAACAAGTGTTTAAATTTGCGGTTACGAACATGGCTGAAGTTTCCGCGGAAATTATGGAAAAAAACAACTTAAGTAGCGAGGATGTTGCTTGGTTGGTTCCGCATCAAGCTAATTTGCGCATCATTGATGCAACAGCGAATCGAATGGGATTGCCTAAAGAAAAGGTAATGATTAATATTCAAAAATATGGAAATACCACAGCCGGTACCTTACCGCTTTGTTTGTGGGATTATGAGAAACAATTAAAAAAAGGAGATAATATAATTTTGAGCGCCTTCGGAGGTGGATTTACTTGGGGCGCAGTATATATCAAATGGGCATATAATTCTTAATTTTACACTATGAATAACGAAGAAATTAAAGACTTAATTAAACTGGTTTCTAAACTTGGTCTGGGAAAGGTTGAAATTGAAAAGGATGGATTTAAGATTAACATTAAAGGTCCAAACATGGTTCCGTCTGGAGTTTATATGGCGCCGCAAGTAGCAGCACCAGTAATAAACAACGCGCCAACGCCTGCACCCTTAGCTGGCACGAGTGAGCCTGTTGTTTCATCTCTATCGGAAAGCACTTCAACCATTACGATAAAATCCTCAATGATTGGAACCTTTTATCGGTCATCAAGCCCAGATAAACCAGCGTTTGCAGAAGTTGGTTCAGAAATCAAAAAAGGAGATAAAATTTGTATTATTGAGGCAATGAAATTGTTCAATGAAATCGAATCCGAAGTGAGCGGTAGAGTTGTGAAAGTCCTTGTGGATGACGCTACACCCGTAGAATTCGATCAGCCTCTGTTCTTGGTTGAACCTGCATAACTAACACATATGTTTAAGAAAATTCTAATTGCCAATCGTGGTGAAATTGCCATGCGGGTTATTCGTACCTGCAAAGAAATGGGAATTAAAACAGTGGCTGTATATTCCACGGCGGATAAAGATTCCCTTCCTGTGAGATTCGCAGACGAGGCCGTTTGCATTGGCCCCCCCATAAGCTCAAAATCTTACTTATCTATCCCAAATATAATTGCAGCAGCAGAGATTACAAATGCTGATGCTATTCATCCAGGATATGGATTTCTCTCTGAAAACGAAAAGTTTTCAAGGGTGTGTCAAGAGCATGGCATCAAGTTTATCGGCGCCCTTCCAGAACAAATTGCAGCGATGGGCGATAAAGCCACGGCAAAAGCAACCATGATTGCCGCAGGAGTTCCTTGTATTCCCGGTTCTGTTGGTTTGTTGAGAGACGTAGAAGACGCTAAAATTAATGCGGAAACCATAAAATACCCCGTAATTTTAAAAGCCACCGCAGGAGGTGGAGGCAAAGGAATGCGTATTGTTTGGAAAGAAGACGACCTGCAAGAGGCCTGGGATTCTGCCCGACAAGAAGCTGCCGCTGCTTTTGGGAACGATGGTGTGTACATGGAAAAGTTCATTGAAGAACCTCGTCACATAGAAATTCAAATTGCTGGAGACCAATTCGGTAATGCTTGCCACCTTTCAGAACGAGATTGTTCGATTCAACGCAGACACCAGAAATTAGTAGAAGAAACGCCCTCGCCTTTTATGACTCCGGAGCTTAGAGATAAAATGGGTGAAGCGGCGATAAAAGCAGCAAAAGCCGTTCGCTATGAAGGTGTTGGCACGGTTGAATTTCTTGTCGATAAAAACCGTGATTTTTATTTCATGGAAATGAACACTCGAATTCAAGTAGAACACACGATCACCGAAGAGGTTATTAATTTCGATTTGGTAAAAGAGCAAATTAAATTAGCCGCTGGCGAGAAAATTTCCGGAAAGAATTATACCCCAATTCTTCATGCAATTCAATGCAGAATTAATGCAGAAGACCCATACAATGATTTCCGTCCTTCTCCCGGAAAAATCACCGATTATCACTCACCCGGAGGTCATGGTGTACGAATAGATACCCACGTTTATGCGGGATATACCATTCCTCCAAATTATGATTCCATGATTTCTAAGCTAATTGTAGTCGCTCAAACACGTGAAGAAGCCATACTGAAAATGCGTAGGGCATTGGATGAATATATCATTCAAGGGGTTAAAACAACCATACCTTTTCATCAAAAGTTAATGCAAGACCCAAAATTTATTGAAGGGGACTTTACTACAAAATTCATGGAGACATTTTCTTTGTAAAAATGTAAGCAACCTTAAGTTTTTGGGTTTCGTAATTTTAACAATGTTAAATATTACTCGTCAAAATCTAATTTATGTCAAACTACTACTTCTAGTCAAGGAAAATTTTCGAAACCATCCAATTTTCAGTAGATTAACATAAATTTAATGGCAACGGGGTCCAAAAAATTTCGTCAAAAGGCCGTAAAAAAGTAATTTTGACTTAAGATTTATTGACATGTTAAAACGCCTACACCTACTCGCAATCGTTGTCCTAACTTTTTCAACCCAATCGGCAATAGCGCAATGTTGCTGTGCCACGAATTTAGGCGCAATTAATCCCAACATGAACTGGCAGTTTTTCCAGCATTCCTGCCTTGGGTATGTGTCTTTCCCAGCACAAGCTGGATGTACGTATCAATTTACTTATTGTAGTTCTATTGCTCCGTCAGCTTCCTACAACGGCGATCCCTATCTAACAATTAATAGTTCTGCAATGTCCGGCGCCATGGCGGCCAACGACGATTGGTGCGGCTTGGGTTCATATATTCAGTGGACCGCCCCATCGACACAAACCTATTATCTACAAATGGGAAATTGGGCACAGGGAGCTTCTTGTGCTTGTAATGTTAGTAGAAACTTGGGGTACCGATCTACGAATTGTGCGGGTGGAGTAACTTCACCAACTAGCATCACCGCAAGCGCAGCTTCCGTTTGTGCTGGGCAAAGCACCACCCTCACCGCAAACGGCACAATGGGTACCCAAAACTGGTACACAGGCTCCTGCGGAGGAACATTAATTGGTTCCGGAGCATCAATTACTGTAAGCCCAGCAGTCACGACCACTTATTACGTAAACAACAACAGTAACGGGCAGGCGAGCCCAAATTGTGCAACGATTACAATTACAGTAAACCCTTCTCCTCAAGCGCCAACGGTAAATGGCAATTTGGTACTCTGTGGCCCAGGGAGCACGGTGTTAACGGCTACCGGGGGGCTTGCAACGTATAATTGGTATGCTAATGCCGCAGGGTCCACACTTCTTGGCACAGGCGCAAGCTTTACAACGCCAGTTATAAATACGACCACAACGTATTATGTCAATACTCAACAGGCTGGAAATTTTGGGGTTGGTTCACAGACATTCAATTTTACCGGAGGCCCTCAATCGTTCACGGCGCCGGTAACTGGTACCTATACGTTCGATTTATATGGTGCACGCGGAGGAAATGTAACGACTTATTATCCAACAAACGGCGGGCTCGGAGGTAGAGCACAAGGTACAACAACTTTAAACGCAGGACAAGTAATCAATGTGTATGTTGGCGGTCAAGGACAAGATCGTTTGGGAGATCATCCCTACGGCAGCTGTACTTTCGTTCCGGGTGGTTGGAATGGCGGCGGTGCGAATCGAAGTGCTGGAAATGGCACTCCTGGAGGAGGGGCTTCGGATATAAGAGTTGGAGGAAATGCTTTGGCGAATCGAATTATAGTTGCAGGAGGTGGCGGCGGTTGTGGTTGGTCGTATGCTGCAGGAGGTCACGGAGGAGGACTCACTGGTAACAACGGTACAAACAGTCCAAATTCTGGGGGCACACAAGTTGCAGGCGGGGCTCTTGCAAATAGCGGAGGCCCATGTGGCGTAACCGCAGGGACTCTTGGACAAGGAGGAGATGGTTCTGGGTGGTCTGCTGGCGGCGGCGGTGGCGGCGGTGGATTTTACGGCGGTGGCGGCGGCGGGTATAACAATGGCGGCGGCGGCGGCTCCTCGTATGTTGGGGGTGTCAATGGAGGAACAACAACTACAGGCGTACAAAACGGTAATGGCCAGATTCTTATTTCTTGGAATGCACAGGGTTGTCCATCACCCTTAACTCCAGTTACCGTTACTATCAATCCACAACCCATAGTAACAGCAACGGGGTCAACCATCTGTTCTGGTCAAACGGCAACGTTAACCGCAACAGCCAATGTTCCAGGAGGCACCTTTACATGGAATCCAGGTAATTTAACAGGTTCGTCGGTAACAGTCACGCCTAATACAACTACTCAATATACGGTTTCTTATTCTGCGGCTGGATGTCCTCCAGTCACTGCTACGGCCACCGTTACGGTGAATGCCTTACCGGCAGCACCAACAGCGAACAACGTTACCTTGTGTGGGCCAGGCAGCACAACCCTTAATGCAACAGGAGGACAAAACAATAATTATATATGGTATGCCAACGCCAACGGAACAGGTCAACTGGGGATCAATGCTGCCTATACTACCCCCAATTTGCAAACAACCACCACGTATTATGTGCAAACAGCAACGGCTCAGGGGGGATCTCAAAACTTCCCGTTCACCGGAGGTGTACAAAATTTCACTGCACCTGTAACCGGTGTGTACACCATTGAAGCATGGGGTGCTAAAGGGGGAGATGATGGAAATATCGGGGCGAATGGAGGGTATGCTACAGGAACGGTGGCCTTAACTGCGGGTCAAACGCTAACGGTTTACACGGGAGGGATGGGTTCAACTTGTGTCGCAGGAGGTGGTGGTGGTTGGAACGGAGGAGGCAATGCAGGTCCTGCGGGTTGCTCTGGAGGCGGAGGAGGGGCTTCCGATGTACGTCTTGGAGGCAATGGATTGGCTAACAGAATTATAGTGTCAGGTGGAGGTGGAGGCGCAGGATGCTGTGGTCAACAAGCTGGAGCTGGTGGCGGACTCAATGGAAATAATGGTAGCGGCGGCGGCGGCACTCAAGCCGCAGGTGGCGGTGGAAATGCCGCAGGCTCTTTAGGCCAAGGAGGAAACAAAAATGGCGATGGCGGCGGCGGTGGCGGCGGGTATTATGGCGGTGGTGCGGCTTTCAATGACGATGGAGGCGGAGGAGGATCATCCTATCTTGGAGGTGTTTTGGGAGGAAATACCATTCCTGGAAATGCTTCAATGCCTAACCCTAACGGAGGAAACATGACAGGTAATGCAGGCAACGGATACGTGCGAATCACTTGGTCGGGAATTAGTTGCGCTTCCGCTCTAACCCCAGTAACGGTAACAGTAAACCCTGTTCCTGTGGTAACGGTAACTAATGCGACGGTATGTGCCGGTCAACAAGCAACATTAACAGCAACATCAACCGTTCCTGGTGGAACGTTTACCTGGTCACCGGGCGGAACTACAGGATCTACGATAACGGTTACTCCAAACACAACAACGACTTACACAGCAACCTACACGGTGGCGGGCTGTCCTCCTGTTACAGGTACAGGAACGGTAACAATCAACCCACTTCAACCAATAACGGGAACCTTGTCTGCTTGTTTGGGATTAACGTCGCAATTGGCGAATGCAGTAACTCCAGGCACATGGAGCAGCTCTAATACGGGCGTAGCAACGATTTCTGCATTAGGTCTAGTAACGGGAGTAAGCCCAGGAACGAGCACGATAACATACAATGCATCAAATGGATGTAGTACGACGAGTCAATTTACGGTATTCCCACAACCAGTATTAACAGCAACCCCAAGTAATGTGTTGTGTTTTGGAGGAATAGGGTCAGTAAGTTTAAGTGCAGCAGGAGGGAATGCACCGTATACCTATGGAGGATCACCAACACAGAATTTACAACCAGGAACGTATACGTACACAGCAATAAGTGTTGACGGATGTGTTTCTGCACCAGTATCAGTTACCATAAACCAACCTCAAGCGGGATTAGCCTTAAGTACGACGCAAGTGAATGTATTGTGTAGTGGTAACAATACGGGCTCAATAAATTTAACAGTTACCGGAGGCACCGCGCCATACACGTATGCTTGGAGTAACAACACAACACTTGAAGACCCAACAACCCTTACTGCAGGATCATATACGGTAACAGTAACGGATGCAAATGGATGTACGGCAACGACAACAGTAACGATTACTCAACCATCCGCACTTACTTCAAGTTATACTCAAGTAAATGTGGGATGTTTTGGAAACAATGTAGGATCAATCAATTTAACGGTAAATGGTGGAGTTGCACCGTACGTATACGCATGGAGTAACCAGGCGATTACGGAGGATTTAAATAACATTCCAGCGGGTGTTTACACGGTAACAGCCACGGATGCAAACGGATGT
>CANMTO010000006.1 GCA_947500755.1 Flavobacteriales bacterium | reverse complement strand
TAGGGAACGTTGAAGGGTGTATAGCCGGAGGGTTAATCTACGATTTTCTCGGATTCAAGCATAGCCGAATGGTTGAGCATACACGGTGTAAGGGGAACTATTTAAACGAAAACTTTCGTTGTAAAAAATAGCTAATGGTCACTACCACCAACGAAGCAAACACGTTGCATAGGTACGCATTCCACGCAAAGGTGTCCACCATGAGTTTAATGAGAAGCCAGTTCACGGTCGCAGAAATCAAGGCACTCAATCCGTAGCGGAAAAACTGTATGCGGCCTTTGAGCTGACTTTCCGTAAACACCACATAGCGCATCATCAGGAACCCAAACAAAAAGCTAACCACACCGCATACTGCGGCAATTACCGTATAACTGTGCACCGGGTGTTTAAACAAAGGCAGTTCTACGGTTTTACTGTTGATGACCCAATGGTCAAGCACCCAAAATAACACCCATCCCAGCACCAAATTCGTTGATCCCGCCACCGCATAGTAATAGGTCGTTTTGTCAAAGATTCGCGAAACGATTGGGTAGAAAAAATCAAGGAAAGCGCGTATTATCCGAATCATATCATTTCCATTCTACTTCATAGCCGGTATGTCTACGAATATTTAATACTAAATAATGGTCTATATACAAATATTGGCCACGAATTCCGGTTAATCGGCCGTTTATCCGTGGTTCTTTATCGAGGGTTAACGAGGCCACTTTTTCTGGGTATGCCAACACCGGATAATTGAACGCATAAACGGTCTCATCCTCGGTGAAGTATTGACCAATATCTTCGGGTAAGCGCTCGAGCAATTCCCATTTCTCTTGCACCAAATCAATCGATTGTTCCTGAATATCCCGCAACATGTTTTGCCAATGGGTTTTGTCGCTATACATCTCTTTAAGTGCTACTTCAATCACCCCGGCAAGGTAACGGTTGGGCGTCTCCGCTAAGATGATGGCTTCGCGGGCACCTTGATCAATCCAACGGGTTGGCATTTGTGTTACACGCGTTACGCCTACCTTTACTTGGTCCGTAGCAGCCAAATACACATAATGCGGTTGATTGTGATTTTTTTCTTCGTAGGCTAAATCTCGTCCTTTCCCCAAATGGGCTTCACACAATTCCGGATGCAAGATGCACGGACTGGCCTCCGGTGCCGCTAAAAAACACGGATAGCAGAATCCTTCACCGAAGGATTTATTCGTAGATTTTGAACATTTCCTGCAGACGATATTACCTGTGTATTGAATAAGGATTTCTGTTCCAATCCGTTCGTTTAACGAGGTGCCATCGGCTAAAAAATACTGCACCGTATCCGCATGTTTCGTATGAAGTTTTTCTAAGATCATTCCCTCGGTAGTATATTCATTTTATCGGCGAAATGATAACAATAGTCGCGAAGGTCTTCGCATATCTTTCCCTCTCCGGTTGCTTTTTCAAAGCTGTCTGCCATGGTTAATAAGGTTTGATGGAAGAACTGCTTCATTTCATCCAC
Source organism: Flavobacteriales bacterium (assembly GCA_947500755.1). Lineage (GTDB taxonomy): Bacteria > Bacteroidota > Bacteroidia > Flavobacteriales_D > Crocinitomicaceae > UBA952. The sequence goes on along the minus strand of CANMTO010000006.1, from coordinate 90,830 downwards.
GCTCATATCTTCGGTCCATAAGTCGATGCGTAAGGTATTGTTTTCTTTGGCATCCCAGAGTGCTAAGAAAAATGCTTTGGTAGCTGCGTCTTTGTGCCCGCTGTCGGCCGCAGACCATTGGATGGTTTCAGGAACATTGTTTTCGTTCAATGCTACTGAAAGTTCGATGGTAGATGTTTTTTTCATGTTATTTTTTTTCAGGTGCCTCATAACCCTGAAGGATTGTAAGGTAGGGCGTATTTTGTAATTGCACTAGGCTAAGGGTGTTTTGTTCCATGTATTGTTTTACCATGCGGTATCCTATAAACTGTCCCATTCGATCCGGGCTTTCCTGGGGTAACCCACGGGTAAATGGTCCTTCATGCAGTAGGCTTTGCTTGGCGTCTTCTCCGGTATTGTAAAGCAACTGTTCATCTACAATATATTTCCACAGGGCCCCTTCGCTGGCCAATGCCCAGTCGTAATCTTTTGGTGTATAGCGCAGGATTATTGATTCTTTTTCTTGGGGAAGGCAAGCGGAAGTAATGAATAAGAGTTTACCCCAACGAATCATCTCTGTGGCATAGTTTTCTTTGGTTTCTTCCATGTAATGGGTGCTTAACCAACCAATTACTGCGTCGCGTTCCATAAATTGGGGAGCCATGCCTTCTTTGATCCATGAAAAGAACCGATCATTCGGTAATTCTTTAATTACATCGGTTTTTTCACCTAAATACCGTTCTAAGCCCAGGGCAATGGATTTTTCTGAACAAAAAACAGAACTAGTAAAACCTGAGTTAATCCAAAAGATATGTTGCGGCAGGGGTGCGTCTTTAAAGTGATATTTCATGCGTTTAAAGGCATCAGTTAATGAGTAGCGATACAGGGGTATTTTTTTTGCAAATTGCTGATTGATTCGTAATTCTAAGCGCACAACAAACGGGTTGTTGTTGTATCTTCTCATTCCATTGAGAAAGCTAGTATCTGGGTTGATGCGGATGCCATAGCAGTATCCAAATAAATAGCCGCTAATGTCTTTGTCGATTTGCCCAAGTTCGTTTCGATGGGTAAGTTGCACGTTTGGATTGGAGGTAGCAAGCATCGAATCACTGTGATGAAACGTAAGGGGTAGTTTGATATCGCTTACATCGACGTCATACGGATTGCTGTTGCATGCCGAAAGAATCAGGCTCAATGAAAATAAAAGAAAGGAATTTCTAATGAAACCCATGGAATTGTATTATTTTTAATTTTGTCAAAAATACTATATTATAAAACCTTATGAAAAAAGTCGCTTCTTTTTGTTTATTAAGCTTGATGTTAAGCTTGTTTTCCTATTCTATACGAGCTCAAGATTCAGCTCCTCGCCGAATACAAGCAGGGATGACCGGGAATTTTGGAATTAATATGGTAAAGCCTACCGATTCATATTTTACAAAGGCACCGTTCAACAATGACTTGTCTGTTGGTATGATTTTCAATACCAGTTTTAAGAATGCACCAAATTTAGGGATATCTACAGGTTTTGAGTTTGAATTTACTAAGTTGAATTATGAGGCCGCAGATTCAGTTTTTTATCGATATGCCGGATCAAACATCTTGCATCAAGATGAGCAAGGAGGGACGTCTTATTTATTAACGGATCGTCAATATAGCACCGTTGGAGTAGCCATTCCTTTAATGATGTTGTTTCGGATGGACCCTATTGGCGATTGGAAGATTTTCGCCAAGTTTGGAATTAGAAATTCCTTTATGGTTTCGCAGCGAATCAACGACCGTGGGTTTGACCTAGGGGTTGATGGAAATGGCGCCACCACCTTTACAGCGAAAGAAAATGCGAATTTAAAATCATTTGGGGATCAATTTTTCTACAAAGGTTCGGTTGGCTTTTCAGCAGGTGCAGAATGGAATTTTGTCGGATCTACCTCATTAGTTCCCGAACTCGGTTTCTTTTATGGCTTAACGCCCCTACATTTCCGTGCCATCGAAGATAATTACACCTTTTCCGATGCTTCAGGAACTTATTTCTACCAAAAAGCCCGACAAAATCAGTTGATTTTAAAGGTTTCTTTGTTGTTCTAAGGGTGGATCAACTGAGTGACTATATTAGTGACTGGTTAGCTGCGTATTGTAAAAATGCCAAACAAGAAGGCTATGTGATTGGTATTTCTGGGGGTGTTGATTCCGCCTTATGCTCCATCTTATGTGCGAAAACCGGATTAAAAACACTGTTGGTCAGCATGCCGATTCATCAGCAGCCCGATCAATTGAAACGTGCCCATCAACACATCGCTTGGCTTACCGCAACGTTCACCAATGTTTCTTCCTTAGAAGTTGATTTAACCGATAGTTTTGAATCCTTCCGTTCAACGCTACCAATGCAGGTTTCCAATCATGAATTGAGTATGGCTAATACGCGTTCCAGATTACGAATGACCACCATGTACGCCATCGGACAAGCAAATGCCTGTTTAGTGGCTGGTACCGGAAATAAAGTAGAAGATTTCGGAGTGGGGTTTTACACCAAGTATGGCGATGGGGGAGTAGATGTAAGTCCAATTGCCGATTTAACAAAATCTGAAGTATGGGCCTTAGCAAAGCATTTAGACGTGTCTGAAGAAATCACGAATGCCAAACCAACAGATGGGTTGTGGGGTTCGGATAGAACGGATGAGGATCAATTGGGAGCGTCCTATCCCGAGCTTGAATGGGCCATGGAATATAAAGGAAATGAAACGGATTTAAGTGAACGTCAACGAGAAGTCTTGGCTATATATCGACGGTTTAATGAGGCCAATCAACATAAAATGCAACCGATACCGGTATGTATTATTCCCGAAGCGCTAAGGTTTTAATTTTCGGACTCTGGGGCTAAGCGCAACACGATTCCGTCTATCGAATTGTCCAAGTGAATTTGACAACCCAAGCGGCTATTTGACTTTACATAGAATGCTTGGTCCAGCATGTCTAATTCCGAATCGCTTTGTTCCGGTAAGTCGGTTTCAGATTCCAAATAAACTTGACAGGTGGCACACATAGCCATTCCGCCACATTCCCCTAACACGGGTAATTCATAGGCTTTGCACAATTCCATGATGTTCATGTTCATGTCGGTGGGACCTACTAATTCATGGGTTTGGCCTTCTCGGTCGATGATGGTTACCTTAATTTCGTTCATATCAGTTAAAAATGCGAAGGATGTTTGATCCGTTAAATTGTGTAGCGTATTGCCTCAATCCATATTGTGAATTACTAATGGGTGAACCATCGTACAATGAAAAACGGGCGTTATTGCACGAATCAATTAATTCTAAAAAGTTGTTTGCGTCAGGATAGAGTGGTTCTATACATGTGCCTTCAACATCTGCGGGCGAATGTCGATCGAAGGCTACAAATTCATTCAAGGATTTACGGTAAACGATAATTCCTCGTGATCCGCCATTCACATAGGTGTACCCACTTACCCCTTGAAGCGCGCTGTAACTCGGAAAACCAAGGTCAATGGTAACATCTACCGGTACGTTGGGTACTGGATTCTGATTGTTTTTCCCACAGGAAAGCACTGATAGTAAGGTAACTAAAATAAAAAACCCACGTTGAAACATAGTTCAAAGGTAGTAATAATGCGATTAATTAACTTCACGTGGCGACAATTAGTCTTGGTCTGCTTGATTATTTTGGTAGCATGTAAAGCTGGGCCAAAGGGATCGTTTGAAAAACTACGGGCGATTCAATGGAAAAAACACCACAAAGAGGAAAAACGCAGAAAACGAATGATAGAAAAATCCTACAAAATACACCTGAAAAATCAGTCAAAACCCATGCGAAAAGCCATGAAAAAAGACAACCGTCGCATGCGGCACGATAAGCGCCGAAAAGCAAGAAGATACTCCTGATCTCATGTTTTATTCCTAAGGAATCAGTTGTAATTACTGCTTTTTCTTCAAACTAAATGGGTTATTCCTTGTTTAAACTCCATGAAACTGATCTTCTTTCCATTGTTTTTTACCTTTTTAGTTACACAAGCGCAAGACCTAACTGCGTTTAATCAAGCGCGCTTGAAACGGGATCAAGGATTAATGCTAGGTTTAGGTACTTGGGCGGGAGCAAATATTACCGCAGGAACGATTGGGTGGGTCACCGCTCAGCAACCCGAACTCAAAGCTTTTCATCAAATGAATGTCATGTGGAATACTGTGAATTTAGGGCTAGCAATCCCCGGTTATTTGCGGGCTCGTAATACAAAGGCGGTACTTAGTTTATCGAAAACCCTTTCTGAACAGCAGCAAACGGAGAGGATCTTTTTATTTAATACCGGTTTGGATGTCGTTTATATGACTGCTGGGTTTTTATTGCGCAGTATGGCGCTTAACAATCAAGCCAAAGCTGACCAATTAAACGGTTTTGGAAATGGATTAATCCTTCAAGGGTCCTTTCTATTCGCTTTTGATTTAACCGCATATGCCATTCATCACCGCCATGGGAAAAAGGTGATAAAATTCATTGACATGAAGGAATAGGGATTCGTACATTGAAACTGAAATTTTTCAAATTCCCTTGTAATCGCAAATAATTGCACCGGTGATGTAGCAATTTTATTAATTTCTTCAGTAAAATAATTTCTTGTTTCCTCCTTGCCTTTAGACGTACCCTGAGCTAGTCCGCCGTAGTGAGGCGGAGGCGTATCGAAGGGTGCGGTAAAAAAGTAGATGAGATGAAATCAACCATCTCCCTATTCGGCCAATTCTCCCCACGCTTCCATTAATCCGTCAAGATTAGCTTTAAGCGTGTTATATTCATTTAACAAGGCATGGTAGGATGGGTCGTTGTAGGTGATGTCTGCTAATTGGGCTTCAAGGGTTGCAATTTTACTTTCTGTTTCTTCAATGTTTCGCTCTACTTTTTGAATCTTTTTTTGTAGTTCACGATCAATACGCTCTGCCTTTGGTGCCTCTTGAATTTTTTCCACTTCAACAACCTTTTTTTCTAAGGATTTAGCTTCTTTTGGTGCCTTGTATTTCAAGTATTCATCTAATTTAAAGTGATGAATTTTTAATTGCCGTTCCTCAATATCCCATATCCGGTTGGTTAATCCGGCTAAAAACTCCCGGTCGTGAGATACAATTAAGAAGGTTCCTTCGTAATTTAATAAGGCATTCTTTAATATCTCCTTTGATGGAATATCCAGGTGATTTGTCGGCTCATCCAGGATTAAAAAGTTAGAAGGACTTAATAGCATCTGACACAACGCGAGCCTTGTTCGTTCCCCTCCGGAGAGCACACCGACTTTCTTTTGGGTGTCCTCGCCACTGAATAGGAAGGTTCCAAGTAGGCTTCGGATTTGTTGACGAATTTCTCCTTTCGCCACATGATCTACCGTTTCAAATATCGTTAAGCTGGGGTCCAATTGTTCCGCTTGGTCCTGAGCGAAATACCCAATTCCAACATTGTGTCCGTATTCCATAGTTCCATCATAGGTGATTTGATTCATCATGATTTTTAGTAGTGTAGATTTACCCACACCGTTTGGTCCTAACAGTGCAATTTTCTCACCACGTCCAACGGAAATAGATACCGAATGGAACAGATTTTTTTCGTAGGTTTTACCAACACCTTCCATGTTGAGCACCCATTTTCCGGGTTGTACGCTGAGTGGAAAGCGCACCCGCATTCCCCCGTAATTATCGCGTTCAATTTCAATGCGTTCTGTCCGGTCTAGTTTTTTTATTAAGGATTGAGCAAAGGACGCTTTAGATTGCTTCGCGCGGAATTTTTCAATCAACATTTCGGTTTGCTTGATGTCTTTATCTTGTTGCTTCTTGGCTTGCTCCAGGCGCTCCGTATCTTCTTCGCGACGTTCCTTATATTTTGAGAATCCAAATGGAAAATCCAATACCCTTCCCATGCTAATGTCCAACGTTCGTTTCGTAACATTATCCAAGAATAAACGGTCGTGGGAAATTAGGATTACTGCTCCGGTAAAGCGCTGAAGATATTGTTCCAACCATGCAATAGAGAGAATATCTAGGTGATTTGTTGGTTCATCCAACAACAGTGCATCAGGTTCATTCACTAGGATCCGCGCGAGTTCTGCACGCATTTTCCAACCCCCTGAGAAGGTATCCAAGGGACGGTGAACTTCTTCTTTATCAAATCCGAGGCCCTCCAATATAGCCATGATTTTTTCTTCCCAATTATACCCATCGTGTATTTGAAAGGATTGGTTGCAGTCCGACAATTCATCGAGTAAGGCTAAATAAGAATCGGATTCGTAGTCTGTTCGCGTGGTTAAGGCTTCGTTGATTTGTTCGATTTTCTCATTCAGTTGTGTAAGAACAAGGTTAGAAGTAACTAAATACTCAAACACCGATTTGGAGGTGTTTATTTTTATGTCCTGGGATAGCATCCCGATTTTCATCTCTTTTGGTAGGTGAATCCTACCCTCCGAGGGTTGTGTTTGTCCGGTTAATAAGCGAAGCATGGTGGATTTCCCGGCTCCATTTTTCCCTACTAATCCAATTTTATCTCCGCGATTAATTTGCAGGCTAACATCAGAGAAAAGGAACCCTTGCGGAAGAAAATAACCAAGTTTTTCGAGTGAAATCATGCGCAAAAATACACCAATGTTTGCAGAGTTCACAAGAATTTATTTGCCTTTGTCTTTCTTAAAATTTCACAAAAGCGAACCAAATCCGAGAAATAATGTTTATTTTGTATAAAATTCGAATTTTACCATGGGTAGACCACCAACACGTCCGGCACGCTTAAAGAACGGCTTTTATATTGAATTAAAAGTGCCTGGATCAAGTTCTATATTAATTAGAAGAGACACCAGAGAGCAAATGCTAATGGCCGCGGAAGAATATGCGCGAACGAAAACCGTGATTATGCGTGGTGAAATGTTTAACGATAAATGGATCGCTGAAGATTCAAAAAGTTAAATGAACTCGAAGTCTCTTGGGTTACTTCCATGGCTTGTTTTCTTTTTTGTAGCCTTAATTGCTATTCCTATATGCATTAGTTTTGATTGGTTAGCGTTAGCAAAATTTATTGGTTTTGCTGTTACTGTATCCCTCGTAGTTGTGTTAAGGATCTGGTTACATCGCCTGGGTAAACTCGGTAAACCATCGAGAATTGCGCTCAATTCTAACGACTTATTTGAATTAAAACGAATCATTCCCGCGCTTCAACACATTCCATCGTCAGATCAAATTGCCTTTCAACACCGCATAGGTATGCTTATGTCTCAGGTGACGGTTCAACAGGATGCTTCCCTTGGGGTACTTGATGCAACACCGAAATATCTTGCGATGATTGGGGCCACCCTGTTTTTCTTGAACGGACATGAGGCCACTGATAATTTACTATTTACAGTAAAGGAACACCACTCATTACAATTTTCAGAGAATCAACTCACGAGTTCCTTGGATAGCGCAGTAGTCAGCTTAAGCACTTGTAACGCTGAAACCCTATTGAGGGTTCTTGCCGCTTAGTGTTTTTTCCAATCGCTTAGTTTGGTGCTTAGCCCAATGGAATTATTCATCCCCGCTTTAGAATATACCATAAAGCCATAATCTAACCTGAATTTCCGGAAATTGAGTCCTATTCCGAAAGATAAGCCCGCTAAGCCAGGATTTTGCTCCAATTTTAATTCTTGTCTGCGGTGATAATCAAAGCCAATTCTCAGTTGAAATACTCCTTTGGTAACTAATTCCGCTTGGACCGCTAAATGTCGGCCAAGTTGTTCGAAAAAACCAACGTTGGGTGGTTGGATGGTGTCTCCGGTTAGGCCGTCAATTTTAGGTAAAATAGAAGGGTCGTAATATCCGATTTTCCATTGATTTAAGTGATGTGCAATAAAGGTGAACCGCAGTGGCGCATGCTTTAATTTAATGCTCAAACTCCCTTGAATTTCCAAGGGTAGTGGATTAAGCGCATCTTCGAATCCCGTATATCCCTTGAATTGAATCCCCACATTTCGCGCTAAGAGGCTCGCATGAATTAACTCATTCTTATGGTGATATTGAACGGCAAAACTACCGACGAACCCGTAGGAGGAATATGTTTCTAGATACGACCCAATGATTCCCGTATTAACGCCTAAGGTAAACACGGGATTTAATGGATACGCATAGCTCGCTCCAGCTTGAAAATCAAAAGCACTGAACGTATTCGTAGTATTTCCCGTAGCATCATAGCCTTGAAAAGAACCATAACTCACGTGACGAATGTAGGGAACTAAAATTCCTTTTTTTACAGAAATCGCAGTGGATACTGTACCGAAAGTTATCCCTGAAGGCAGTATAGCCTGTTGAATCGAGTAATTTCCGAGCATAGATTCATTGGCTAAAGAGGGATTGAAGATTGCAAAATCGAGTGTTTTGTCTGCCGTTGGTGAGGCATATCCCCCTAAACTGGCTGCTCTGGCACCGGTGGGTAAATTTAAAAACCCAAATACATAATTTCCACCGAGTTGCGCATGCATTTTCGTTGATGTCAAACTAAACAGTAGCAATAACAGGGTATAGAATAATTTCATCGGCGCTTGTCAACGGCAAATTAACAGTAAAATTGTTTAATTTTAATGAAAAAAGTACATGGATTTTCTAACGTACGCGGATCAGGTAAAAATAATCGGGAATCACGCGAAATCCTTGGTTTCCCCTGAGGCCTTTCACAAACTTAATTCGCTGTTGTATGAACCAGGTGGATTAACTGAAGGAGCAGGAGGAATGTTGCTTGATTCCACTACATCAGCGTCAATTCCTTGTGAGAGCTATACGCCCGAGTCTTTAGCACAGGCGATTGAAGGCACCTTGAGTCGCTCACAACAGTGCATATTAATTGGCGATCCCAGTGAATGGGTTGTTTCCGCTGCAATAACAACATATATCCAGTCCAATTGCTTAGCTGCCGTGTTTTTTATTTATCCGGTAGGAATGGCGGCTTTAGATAGCCGAAAAGAGCTCGCGCAAGTGATCTTGCGGTTAAAGACAAATCAAGTGCCTACCTATTTGATACGGGAGCCCGAATCATTTTTTGAAGGCATTGAACCGAATCATTTGTGGGTTGTAACGCACCTAAAAGACGGGATTTCTTCGGGTTCATCCATTGAATATTTGTGTGGATTCCCTCAGTCTTCTGAAGCAAATACGCATGGTAGATAAAAAACATATCGACGTAATTTTCACCGAACTCTTGAATCGTTATAAAGGGTTTTTTCTGCATCAAATTCGCGCAAAGTTTGAAGGGGAGGAAGTATATGATGTGTATCAAGAATTTTGCATCCACCTCTATCAGATTCTATCGACTAAATATACCACAGACATTGATTTATTCAATACGCGTGCTTGGTTAAAGGCGGTGGTATCTAATTTCAGCATTTCGATGTTGCGTAAAAAAAACAAGAAACGTCAAGTGAATCTGATTTCCGAGGAAAAAACAAGCATAGCAAGGGCGAATTATTCCGACGACACTTACCATACCGATCAACCGAAAGGCGAGCCTGATTATTATCATGCGATGTCCGATGTATTGCTTAAACTGAGTAAACGTGATGCGCTCATTCTTAAGCTAAAGTACTACTATGGCGTGCCTTCAGCGCGCATTGCACGAATCATGAATGTGGCTCATGTAGATGTAACCATAGGCCGATTAAAGCAACGGATTATTAAAAAATCGGGAGTTAAAGACCTAGATGCCTTGCTCAGGGCCTATCCTTGGTTAACATAAGTTAGATTCAGTTACAATCATTGACCTGATATATCTTTATTTTTTGTTTAATTTTAAGGTATGAGAAAGTTGTACTTAGTTTTTTTTGTGTTTTTTGCCTTTCATATTTATAGTCAACAGAATTTAGCTATTGTATATCGTAAACTAAGTTTAGCGCAAAAATTTTTAGTTTCAGAGAATTTTCCAATTGAAGAAATTAAACAATTAAATAAAGAATCAAAACTCTTTATTGATGAAATAACGCATGATGGAATCAAATGGAATATAGTCATGAGTAGTTTGTCTTTTGACGGTCAAACATATATTCAGGATATTACATTTCCAAGTGATTGGATAAATAAGAAATGGAGTGAGGGATACTTTATTACAAATATGGATTATGGGCAAGGGAAATGGGTGGTAGTAATGTCTCAGAGTGAGGTTTTTCAGGATCAGACTCAGGTGTGGTTTAGTACCAAGGATATTAATCAAGTAACAGAAAAAGTTAAACAGTATTGGGATAATGGGTATAGAATTACTGGATGCGGATTTGGAAAAAGCGATTATGTTTTTGTGTTGGCAAAAGGCACCTCAATTAAAAGCCAAACATTTAAATTTTCTCAAGATATACCTACAGATTGGATTCAATTAAGGTATAATGAAAAGTATAATTTGACCTATGTTAATCACGATGGTAAATATTGGCTTTATGTTGCTTCAACTTTCGAGAGTCAATTGGGTGAGAAGCATAGGGTAACGGTGGGTTATGATAATGAACAAATGAAATCTATCTTTGAGGAAGGGTATCGTATTTATCGAATTTGCTTCAAGCATATGGATGAAACGGAAAGTGATTTTTTATCCTACATGAGCAAAGCAGGGAATACGGAAGATGAGGATTTGGCTGTACATTATTACACCGAAGCATTAAAAATCAAACCGAATGATCCAATGTGTTTAAATAACTTGGCATGGACAAAGTTTAAATTAGGTCAATGTCAAGGTGCGGAATCAGAAATTGATAGAGCGTTAGCTATTGAACAGAAAAGCTTTTCTTTACACACAAAAGGCGCGATATTAGCCTGTCAGAATAGACATCACGAAGCAGTCTCTTTTTTCGATAAAGCTATTTCTATGTTGACCGACGATGAAGATCAGGGCGAATATTATTTTGACCGTGGAAAATCCCGCGAACAGTTGGGTGATATTTCAGGAGCCAAAGCTGATTTTGAAAAAGCAATCGAATTAGAACCTGAGAGTGTCGATTTCCGAGTTAAAATGGAGTTACTGAAACTGAAGGAAGATAAACCTAAAATAACTTGGGATTTTCCTTATAATGATCATGCCTCTAGCACCAATTCAAATTATCGGATTAAATTGTGTGTGCATTCAACACAAGTAATAAGTGGTATTAAAGTATATAACAACGGTGCTCAAGTGATTACCCGAGGCATATCGCTCGATGATGCCTGCGATTATGGAGTTGACCAAGAGATAAGCCTTGTAGCTGGCCTTAATAAGGTATATGTTGAGTTTACGTGTAATGGTAATGTTTATAATTCAGAGTTTCGAACCATCGACTATCATCCTGAAAGAAAGGCAGGAAATTATCATGCGTTATTAATTGCTGTGCAATCTTATAATGACTTGGGAATAAACGATTTGGCTAAACCCATTGACGATGCAAAGCAATTAAGACAAATTCTAACAAAAAATTATACATTCGACTCCTCGGGAATTGTATTTTTAGAAAACCCTACCAAGGAGACTTTAGTGAATTCCCTAATCGAGATGCAAGACGAATTAACGGATCAAGATAATTTACTTATTTACTTTTCAGGACATGGAATATTAAAGAATGAAATTGGTTATTGGCTTCCTTCGGACGCAAAAATGGACAATCGAGCCACATGGTTTTCCAACGGTGAGTTTAGGGATTATGTTAATGGTATAAAATCCAAGCATACATTGGTTATTGCTGATGCCTGCTTTAGTGGATCTATTTTTACCGGTGGATTCCGTGATGTTGCGGTTGCCTCTTGCGAAGAAATGGCGAAGGTTAAAAGCAGAAGAGCTATGACAAGTGGGGCAAATACAGTCGTACCCGATGAAAGTGTTTTTTTGAAATTGCTTTGTAATTTACTTGAGGTAAATCAACAATCGTGTATTACCTCAGAAGAACTCTATGCACGAATTAAACCCTCGGTAATTAGCAATAGTCCAAATAATCAAATCCCACAGTTTGGTATCCTTCCTCAGGTTGGAGATCAAGGGGGTAATTTTGTTTTTCGAAAAAAGAATTGAAACCAATGAAACCTTTCTTAATTCTAGTTTTGAGTTTTTTATGTAGTTTCTGTTTTTCTCAGAAATATTTCATGGGTTTACCTGAGGGGCCAGATACCTTGTATGAAAAACTTGATGTAAAAGCGACCATGACCACGGCTACTTATCGAAACGTTGGGTCAGGTTTTTCTTTGAAACAATATGCACCAACACCAAAAAGTCAAGGAGAGTATGGCACATGTGCTGCTTGGGCAACTGCTTACTGCGCAAGAACAATCCTTGAATCAATTGCAAACAATGAAACGGATAAAGAAACCATTACAAATAACGCCTTTTCACCGGGATTTGTATACCGTCTTGCTGCTCCAAATCAGTTTGATTGTTCGGGATCACTAAACACCGAATGTTTACGCCAAATTACACTTAACGGTGTTCCGAAATTATCCGATTATTCTGATCCATGCCCAAGCAGCATTCCTATAGGAATTTTTAAGATGGCTCAAAATAATACGATAAAAACCTTTGTAAAACTTTGGGACGATGATGGAAACTTTCTGCCTTTAGTAAGTGCGAAAATTAAAGTGCAAATGGTAAAAAAGAGTTTAAGTGAATCGTGTCCGGTGGTTTTGGCAATTTATTGCCCAAATTCATTTCATGATTATAAAGGTGGTGATTGGAGACCTACTGAGGAAGTTGGGGAAAAAGTGAACCATGAGCATGGTCGCCACGCCATTTGTGCTATTGGGTATGATGATGAAAAATATGGTGGTGCCATCGAAATTCAAAACAGTTGGGGGGAAGATTGGGGTGATGGGGGTTACGCTTGGATCAAATATGAGGATTTCGCAAAATTTGCTTTTCAAGCAATAGAGGTAGTTGGCAATCCGGTTAATTACATGCAGAACGATCATACGGTTGTTGGTGGAATTAAACTAATCCGTTCCGATGGTTCATCGGCAACGGCTATACAAAATGGTGACGGAAGTTTTAAACTGAATGAAGATTTACGCTCAGGAGAAAGGTTTAGACTGTTTTTAAATTCGAGTAAACCTTCCTTTGTTTATCTATTTAATCTAGATACCAAAAGTAAATGGAATCTCTTGTTTCCATTTAATGGAATAAGTGCCTATTTGAATTATGATGATTCTGAGATTCCGATCCCTTCTGAGGATAAATTCATGCGGCTCAATGGAGATAAAGGCGAAGAACGTCTTGTTGTCTTATATTCCCAAACTCCGATAAATACGGAGGAATTTTTACAGAAAATCGCCTCCCAACCTGTAACTCTTTCTTTGAGTCAAAAATTGAAAAATGTTATTGGTCCAAATTTTATGACATTGCAGGGAAATAAAAATGCTGCTGGCGTTAAGAATATTGACTACCAAATTTCGTTGAAAAGTCAACAGACCTTGGGAATAATAATTTCGTTTAATCATATAGATTAACTTGATAGTTGACCAATTTCTTTACTGAAATGTATGGTTCTCATTTCAATACGCCATGTGCCGTTCTTTTTTCTCGGGGAATATGTCGGCGATAGTTACCAAAATTCCAGTTTCTTCCACGCCCCCAAATTCCGGATTTACCGCGGTGCCAAACGTCTTCATGCTTGGCGATAAATTCATGTAAATGTTTACTAATGGCGGTATGAACTCGCCTTTTTCGCGAATGTGTGCGTTGAGTACTTTAAATCCATCCTTAAAATCCAACCCGAGCAATTGGCTGTCTGCATAGGCGCGGTCATAGTCCTGAATCAAGGGATTAAAGGGTTTCATAAGGCCTTCTCCGTCGGGAAAATAGGTGTGCATAAAATGGAGAAGAAAATCCCTGCTTGCCGTATCGTAATTCGAATACATGGTGACTTTTCCAAAAAAGTATTTGATTTCAGGATGTTCGCGAACCAACACCCCCAGTCCATCCCAAATGTTATCCAATGCGAATAGTCCTTTTCTTGGATTTACCGTAGGTTGAAAATTAGGTTGAACCCAACTACGGCCAAGTTCAATGGTGTAGGGTAGATATTGGCTAATGAAATTATCGGTGAAGTCAAAATAATGGGTGGTGGATAAATGGATATTCCCTTGCTCATCCGTCGCGCGTTCGCAGAATGCAAAGCGATACCCACCGATGATTTCTTCATCTTCCGGAGACCAAACAATGAGTTGTTCATAGGCATATTCGCCGAGGTCGTATTCATCAAGATCAATTGATAAGCCCGTACCACCTCCAGAGGCTCTGAAGGTAATTTCTCTTAGGCGCCCAATTTCTTGGATTACATGTGGTGCATTTGAATTATTTATGATGTATATTTCGTTATCCCCCTTTCGAGTAGTTCGAATGAGCCCACTGCGGGTGAGTTCTTCTTTCAGAATGGATTTAGGAATTGCTTCAATGATTGGTTCCATGAGCTTTGGGAATGTGGTAAAGTTTTTCTTTTATTTCTTGAGCGATGCGGTGTTCATCTTTGGTATCATCCGTAGAATCCAAGTATATAGCGTCTCCTGTAGTAAAAACAATGTTCTTCCCTCGTTGTTTATACATCTCATCTGCGAGGTATAACATTTCAAGCGTACTTTTTATTCCAACCCAGGTTCTTACTCGATGTAACCCATAAAAAAAACGCGATAATTTTCCTCCAATATGAATTGGAATAATGGGGTGTCCCGTTTCTTTAGCATAGGTCACAAAGGTACGTTTCCATTCAAGGTCCTTAATCACTCCCTGTTGTTTTCTACTCACAAGACCGGCTGGAAATATACATACTGCTTTATCTGAGTTAAACATTGATGCAATCGTTTTTCGCGTATCACTTCTATTTTTACCGTGCTTATTAATGCCTGCGAATAAGTCGCCCAACGGCTTAATATTCAATAAGATATCGTTAACTAGGAATACCAAATCAGGGCGATGGTGCTTCATCGCAACAATAAATGCGACCCCATCTACGCCTCCAAGGGGATGGTTTAACGCAATAATTACCGGTCCGGTCTTTGGAATTCGTTCAATCCCATGAAATTCAATGTTAATGCGTAGGTAGGAGATGACTGCCTCACAGAATTCATGGTTTTTTAGGTGACCGTATTCCGCTAAAAAGGCGTTTATTTCTTTTTGATGTATAATACGCTCTAAGTAGGCGATTACAAATCGTGGCAGTTTATTTAAGAGCTTCGGATTTTTATCCCCAATTATTTTTCGAACGTCGATATGGAGTTCATTCATGCGAAACAAATCTAAGAATAATCTGATATCTATGGATTGAATAGAATGCTTAATCCATCGTATGCCGCTTCTACCGTATGGGGTAATTTAGATTGAATCTCTTCGTGGGTACCGAATAAATGAGAGATATGCGTTAGGTAGGTTTGCTTGGGGCGAATGTCTTCGATAAACGCGAGCGCCTCTTCTAAATTGAAATGTGAAATGTGTGTAGATTCATGCAGGCAATTAATAATCAATATTGGAATGTCGCGAATTAGTTTCCGAGAGGACTCAGGTACGGTTTTAGCATCGGTGATATACGCTAAATCTCCCATGCGATATCCAAAAACACGAAGTTTGTGATGCCAAACGGGGATGGGGGTAATCTGAATATCTTTTATGGAAAAGGGTGCTTCATCAATTTCACACAAGCTTACTTTTGGGATACCCGGATAATTGCTATTAAATATATAGGCATAACTCTGATGAAGGGCCTTAATGACTTCGATGGGTGCGTAAAGCGGCATTGCCTCCGCTTGAATGTAATTGAAGGCTCTCACATCATCTAATCCACCTACGTGGTCTCGGTGTTCATGAGTATACAAAATGGCGTCTAATTTCATGACTTTTTCACGCAACATTTGATACCTGAAGTCAGGTCCGGTATCGATACAAATCCGTTGCGTGGCAACCTCAACTAGCACGCTGCTTCGCAAGCGATGGTCTTTTGGTTCATTGGATTGACAAACATGACATGAACAAGCTGGCAAGGGAACGCCTTGTGATGTTCCTGTTCCTAGAAATGTTAATTTACCGTTCACAACTGCACTAGTTTATATCCAGTCCCTTTTCGAAGGTACAAATTAATAATGGAGCGAATGTCTCGGTTTTCATCTTTCAGTTCAACAAATCGTTTCCAATATTCCGGCGAAGAACTGTTGAAATGAAACGGCGCATATCCATGGCCTCGGTAGGTTCCCCGTTCAATCCAAATAATGCTGCGTTCCATCTTTGATCGGCCCTTATCAATGATGTAGAAGCTGTCTTCTTCATAACTCATAGCACGGATCATTTTGCTTACCTTTTCATTGTATTCTTCCAACGGTTCAAGGCCGATACAAGCGCCTGCACATTGTTTAATGGAGTAATGAAAGCACGCATCTTTGGTGGGATAAACCCCATTGATTTTTTGACATAAGCCAAATTGATCACCTCGAATTTTTATGAAATCATGGGCTTCTTTTCTGGAATTGAAATAGGTGAGCGGGGCAGTGGTAGATTTACTAGTAAGACCAACTTTCAAGGTTAAATACCCTTGGTCATCCGGTTCATCGTAAAGTCCGTAGGTGAAAATCGATTTCCTTAACTGTCGATTGAATTTTGGTTTGTGTGTCTTAATCAGTTCGCTTTCTAACAACATCGCAATTAACTCTGAGCCCGTCACCTCGTGTTCAATCCGTGCAATTTCTTGCATCATTATTTCACCTTTATGGGTAGTGTTATTGCGTAAGTGTTGTTCAACGCGTTTTTTAATGCTTTTACTTTTACCAATGTAGATGAGGTGATTGAATTCATCATAAAAGCGATAAATCCCCGCCTTCGTGGGCAGTTCATCTATTGCATCAATGCTTAATTTAGGATTTACTTTTTTCGGATTGATCTCATGCTGAATAAAAGAGGCCAAGTTATTTGGGTCTTTGTGAAAAATCAGGTCAAATATTTTTGTAGTGGCCAAGGCATCTCCGCCAGCGCGGTGCCTTCCATCAATCTTAATACCAAGGGAGGCAGATAGTTTTCCTAAACTGTAGGAATCGTATCCAGGAATAACGAACCTAGAGGCGCGAACGGTACACAGGTGTGGAAATCGAAAGTCGTACCCAAGACTCCGGAATTCATGACGTAACATGCCGTAGTCAAATCCAACATTGTGAGCCACAAAAACACACCCATCACAAAAGGAAAGAATGTCTTTAGCGAGTTCATAAAATTTCGGTGCCTCGGAAACCATGGGATTTGTAATTCCCGTCAAACGCACAATAAATTCCGGGATAGGCTGCTCAGGGTTTATTAAAGAGGCCAATTCATCAATGATTTGACTCCCGTCGTATTTGTACATAGCAATTTCAGTAATCTTAGACTGTTTTGGGCTTCCACCAGTTGTTTCGACATCCACAATTACATAATGCATGTTGCGAAATTATAAATCTTGGGCTAATGTCTTGCCTTTATAGCATTAAACAATTATCATGAGATTTTCAATTTTAAGTATAATCACATGCTTTTCCGGCATATTAAGTGCACAAACCACGGTAAGTGGGAGTGTTTTTGGTAGGTGGACCGCAGCGAATAGTCCATATTTAGTATCAAATAATATCGGCATTCCTGCATCCTCGAAATAAATCGTAATTTTAACTTTGAAACAATTACTAAGAAATTTATAAAGCTATGAGAACAAGTCTGTTTTTGGGAGTTCTTTTTCTATCCCTTTCATTTTTTGCCCAAAGTAACTTGACCGTATTTAACAACGGTGGTCAAAAGTTCTACCTCATTATGAATGGGATTAAGCAAAATTCAGTGGCGCAAACCAATGTGGTGGTGAGCAGCATAAAAAATGGAGGATATTCTGTTAAGTTGATTTTTGAAGATGGAAAAACAAAAGACATTGATAAAAATTTCTTTTTGGATACTCCCCAGGATGTAACTACTAGAGTTGTTTTCAAAAAAGGCGTTGGTAAACTTCAGTTGGTAAGCATGGTTCCTGCAGCGGGAACGGTAACAGAGGGTTCTGTAAGCTATCGTCCAGATAACAGTGCAGTGTTTTCGGACGCAGTTACAACTACAACAACTACAACCACTCAAACAGTTTCTACGGAAACATCAACGGTAGGCGGAAATACTACGAATGGAAATGGAAATGGAAGTGTTGGAATTCAGTTTAATGCAGCAACTCCAACCCCAACCCCAACAACCACTCCAAATACCAATACCACAATTACGCCAACCAATGGTGGAAATGGTAATGTGAATATTTCGGTTACGGACCCAGTAAATGGAGAGAACATTAACATGAATGTAAATATGAACATGAACGGCACCGTGGTGGATACAAACGCACAAAATGTAAACATGAACGTAAATGTTTCAGGAAATGGAACTCAACAAAATACAAGCAATACACGTCCTGGTGCCAATACGAATGTGAATGTAAACGGAAATGGGGTTAACCCATCCGTGAATGCAACGGTTCCTGGTGCAACAACCAATGTAACGGTGAATGGCGGTACAGTGACTCAGAATTCTTCTAATTCAACCATAACCACCACTACCACCACCACCACCAATGCGTCTACTACGGTGAATGGTACGACCAACGCGAGTAATGAAACCAATACGACCAATACCGTTGGCGGAACTTCAAATGGTCGCATGGTATGTTCAAAAACCCTTTCGAATGTAGAATCATTGAAGACCGAATTAAAAGGATATTCCTTTGAAGATGATCGGGTAGGAGCGCTTAAGATTTCCTTAAAAAACAAGTGCTTGTATGCGTCTGATGCTGTTCAGTTAATGGATTTATTTACCTTCGATGCGAATCAATTAGAGGTGGCAAAGTTTCTTTCTGATCACTTATTAGATTACGATAATGCGTCAAGCCTTGCGGCTAAGTTTGCCTTTGATTCTTCTAAAATGGAGTACATGGAATATGTTGGGAGGGATTAGTAGAGAGATTGGTAGCGTTACCTAGATTCAAAAACACTGAAGGGAAGAATGCAGCGTTTAACAGCATGATTGATGCATTGAACTTCATGGATGCCAACGGTTGGGAGTATGTTAGTAACTACTTGATCAACAATAACGGTGAATTGACGTATAAGTTTTTGTTACACAAAAAGGAAAAGTAAGATATTCAATAAGATTGTGTTATTTGAATTCCCTCCTTTGTGGAGGGAATTTTTTTGTCATGGAGTTTTCGATTAAACGGTTTTCTATGATTTGACCTCCCCAACTTGAGGTGCTAAATTTGCACCTCAAGTTTTGCCACTCGGCGTCACTTAATTCAAACATAAAATCTACGGGGAAACGACGTGAATTTCTTCTAACGGATTCTTTTAATCGTTTTGTTTCAACTTTAAATATTTTCGCGAGTTCGTAATCGAGAACAACTTTTTTTCCTCGAATTTCGAGAATACTATTTTTGATGTGTTGTAGTTGCATAGGTGATTTTTTACAGGCTCCATAAGACAATGGAATTGAACGTATTGTATAGAATACTGCAGCTTGAATTTGAAAAGAAGCTTTCTGATTTGTCGATCAAGTAGCCGAGCTTGTCTATTGGTTAGCCGAGCTTGTCGATTGGGTAGTCGAGCTTGTCGATCAAGTAGCCGAGCTTGCCGAGGCTAAAGTACCAAGGTTATGCTCCCCGTTACTCGGTGACCAATGTTCTCTTTGTCAATCCAATCGATAATGTATGTATAAACCCCCATCTGGCATTTATTTCCGTTATAGGTTCCATCCCACGGATCACCCGTTGAAGTGAATATGGGCTCTCCCCAACGGTTGTATATGGTATAGGTGTATGACTTCACGTTTTGTAAAATTGGGTACCATAAGTCATTCGTGCCATCGGCATCTGGTGTAAAGGAATTCGGTGCAAAAATGGTTAACATCGAACAATCCAACATATACAAATCCAAGGTAACCGTAGAATCACACCCGTTGTCCGCTACTAACGGTAATACATAGGTTCCGGAACTACTCAAGGTGTCAATTCCAAAGAAATAAGGCGAACCAAGGCAAACGGTATCGTAAATGCTGGTTTCGTAAGCGGCATTTAAAAACAAACTCAACACGTTGATTGAATCGCAGCCGTTTACTGTAGTGGTCGTATCAAAATAAACGCCCTCCTGCGTGTACGTGTTTCCATTAAACGTGTAGGATGTCCCCTGACATAAGTGTACTTCCTGATTAACGACCACAGGAGTAATCACAAAGATGCTCGTTGTTACGATACTGTCACACCCATGAATGCTCTGAATCGTATCTTGGTATTGACCATTTTCGGTGTACTCATTTCCATTAAAGGAAAACACATCGCCTTGACATAAGGTGGTATTTTGAAACCCATAACTTGGATTCGGGTGAAAACTGAGCGTGCTCAAGACCACAGAATCGCAGCCCATGATGGAAATTAAGGAGTCCGTGTAAGTTCCAGGAAGGGATTGCATGCTGCCACCCAATAATATACTGTCTCCTTGACAGATCGTTACCGAAACGGGAACAGTCTCAGGTACACACGGATTTAGACATCCCGTTGCATCGATGCTCAAGGTTAATGGACACGGCTCATCCGGAATCGTTATCGTATAGGTTCCTTGGATTGCCGCAACATAGGAAACGGGCTGTCCTTGTACTACACTTCCTACTTGAACAACTGTCCCAAGTGGATTGGTTATCGTGTATTCATAGGCTTGATTCAAATAAGCAGAAACCCCACCGTTTGCGGTGAAACTTAAGGTGCAGTTGCTGTTATCGTATGCACTGGATGCCGCTAATGGGGATAAAAATACCACCGGTACACCATCGGCCACTGTGGTGGTTTGGCAGCTGAAATTTCCCCAGGAGTTGGGTAAGTCACCCGCAGGGGAAAGGAAATAAACGGTGTTGTAAACTGGGTTGCCAAAGGAACCGCTCCCGTTGCCGCTGTGTAGGAAACTGCCGTTTGACTGCAAGGAGTCAATGAATGTAAAGCCTGAATTATAGACTGGATCCGGCACCGATGGATAACTGTGAAGTACATAACCGGGCGATAGACACCCTGGAAGTGTTTGGGTAGAATTTCCAATTCCGTCGAGCATAATATTCGGTTGAAGCGTATTTCCGTAACATACCAGTACCGTATCCCCAAGCAATACGTTGGTATATTCACCATTACTCACCGTGACTTCGATATCTCCGGCATCTGCCTCGATTTCATGCACATAATCAATAATGTATTGGCCTTCATCTCCCGGTGAACCACCGTCTAATTGGATCGCATATACGGTTCCGGAATCTAAACAACACATGGATACTTGTAGTCCGTTTTGTGTGGCAGCACCGCTTACCACTGGGGTAATTACTGGATCATAGCGCGTTCCATTCGTGGTAAAGGTAGCTGGAGCAAGTCCTCCATAACAGCTATTTCCATTTAACAGTTCATAAATATTGAAGCGCAGGATGTTCATCCCAATATATGCACGTAAACTAATTTCTACGGCTCCAGAGGCCGGTGCCACAAAGTAATGCCAAACGGTTTGGTTCGCACAATTGGCCGGGTTAGGATCAACATTCGGTTCACCCGCTAAGTATTCTTGACAGGCCAGCACATTCGAACCCGCTACCGCTTGAAACGGAGGAGTTACTCCTGCAGGAATTACAGGAACTTGATATAAGGGGTTTTGCATGGTGAGGCAAAGAATATCATTTCCTGGAGGGTTTTGACTTGGATCGACTACACTGGGGTCGTGCACCCATGTCTTTATAGATTGTGAACTCAGGGGTGTAATGGCATCGGAAGGATCCACCATGCCGAAATATTTATATCCAGGTTCTAAACACGGAGCAAGAATTAACGCGTTAGGATCGCCGCCAAGAAATCCATTGGTTCCCCCTTCATCGGAATCAATAAACTTCAGGTTCGAGCATAAATAATCGACGGGAACTCCTGGCGCGAAGGACCGGTCATAACCGAATAGGGCAGCGCTTTCGCCATAAAGGGCACTTTGATAATCTGCTTCAAAGGATATGCGGCCTTGCTGCGGAGCAATGAAATTCAACCAGACACTTTCATTCATCACAGGGTTTCCTACAGCAGCATGCGGATAGTCATAAGCGTGGTATTGGTTCGGATTCGCACTGCTGTGCGCTTGACCTGTTTCTGCGGCATTATTCCCACCGTCAAAGGCACAACCAAAAGTTAAGGTCGTGGTCGCTGGACTGTTTTGTCCGGAAGAAATTGCGGCAGTTCCATAGGGCACGGTTGTGGATAAACAGGGAATGTCTTCTAGGTTGGGTGCGCCTCCGCCCAAACCATTCACCCGGAGCTGAAAGTACCCGTTGTCATTAACCTGATCGGATGTGAATTGAATATAATAGGTTTCTCCCGGAATTAACTTTTGATAGGAAATCAAAGGAATTGGGTCGCACGCATTCAAGGTGATTTCAGCCTCTGGGTCAATTCCAAGTAAATCTACACCATCAGAAAAGTCTACGTTTGAAAGGTATTCAAATTTATTTTTAATCAGTGCGCCTGTCACCGCGTGTATACCATGGGTACAGTTTCCGCCATCTGCAGCGTGATACACCTGAAAATAGGTGCCAATTTGCGTTCCGGCTAAATCTGAGGTGATTTCCACGCTTCCGGAAGGTGGAGCAATGAATTTAGACCATAAGGATCCTGCGTTTTGTACATCATTTGCCGCGGGTTCGTTCGGCTCCAGCGTTCCCGGACACCAACCAAAGGTATAGGTGGTGTTAAGTGTTAAGCTGTTAGCGTTGCAGATATTGTCTTGCATGTAATTCACCACAATGGGAATTCGGTCCACCCGCAAATTCACGGTGTAGCTTTGGTTGCATCCGGGGTCTACGGAATTGGCCGTGAACGTGTAAAACAAGGATCCTGCAGCAGCAGGGACAGGCATGGCAACGTTTTGTAAGTTGGTTTGACCATCGTTTAAGCCAAACACGTCATAGTTGCCGACATCGTCGTTTTCGTAGGCCTCCCATCCCAGGTTAATGGTGCTTGGAACGTTGGTGGGACATAAATAATCATGATCGAAGAATAGGCCATTACTTGGCGAGAAATTCCCGTTGGGGGTACTCATCGTGTAGGGCCCGTTGTCGTTGTTTTTGTAGGCGTAATTAAAGCCAAAAATCCCGAAAAGGGCAGGATTATTATTGGAATATCCAACGGTGTTATCGGTTCCAGTGAATTCCCATACAAAGTCTGAATTCCCAAAGAAAAGCCCGTCACAATCTTGAAAAATACCAACTTGAACAGAAAGTACGGTAACTCGAATAGTCGCCTGGCTCCACAACGAAAGCGCTGCGCAACATGTGAAAAGTAGGGGTAGTAATCTTAGGTTAGGCATACATCCATTCGCTTACTCAAAGGAGCATCGAAACTGGATTTTCCATGTAGTTTTTGAATGTTTGTAAGAACGCTGAACCACTTGCACCGTCTACCACGCGATGGTCACAAGATAAGGTCACTTTCATTACATTACCCGGGACCACTTGCCCATTCTTTACTACAGGAACTTCCTTGATGCCTCCAACAGCTAAAATACAACTATCAGGTGGATTCACAATCGCTGTAAAGGACTCAATACCAAACATACCAAGATTAGAGATCGTAAACGTATTTCCTTCCCAATCCGCAGGTTGTAGTTTTTTCTCTTTAGCGCGACCAGCAAAGTCTTTTACTTCTGCAGAGATTTGCATAAATCCTTTGGTATCTGCAAAGCGAACTACTGGGACCAATAAGCCATCTTCTACAGCAACGGCTACACCAATGTTAACGTGTTGGTTTCTCCGGATGAAGTCGCCCATCCAAGAAGAATTAACTGTTGGATGTTTTCTAAGGGATAGTGCTACCGCTTTCACAACGATGTCATTAAACGATATTTTGTATCCTTCCGTCGCATTGACAGAGGTTCTAAATGCCATGGCATTATCCATGTGGATATCTAGGGTAAGATAAAAATGCGGTGCAGTAAATTTACTTTCAGCCAATCTTCGAGCAATAGTTTTTCTCATTTGAGAAATAGGCTCATCGGTATAGGTTTCAGTAGTTAATCCCCCTGAATTACCAGCGGATGCAGAAACACCGTTCGGATGCGGCGTATAGTGGTCCACATCACGTTTTACGATTCTTCCATTTTCGCCGGAACCTGCTACGTATTGGAGATCAATTCCTTTTTCCTCCGCTAATTTCTTAGCCAGAGGGGAGGCATATACTCGATCGTTAGATGCGATTGGTTTTGGTGCACTTACAGGTGCAGCAGCTGGTACTGGTTTTGGCGCAGGTGTTTCAACTACAGGAGCTGCTTTCACTTCTTCAGTTTTCACTGGTTCTGCTGCTAATGGAGCTGCATTTAGGAAGGGAGAAATATCTTCACCTGCTTGGCCGATAATGGCTAGCAAGGAATTCACCGGAGCCGCTTTGCCGGTTTCTACACCGATGTGCAACAACACGCCGTCATAGAACGATTCAAATTCCATGGTGGCTTTATCGGTTTCAATTTCTGCCAACAATTCGCCATTTTTCACAGCATCGCCCACATTTTTTAACCAAGATGCCACAACGCCTTCGGTCATGGTATCACTTAATTTGGGCATGTATATTACTTCAGCCATAGCTTTTACTATTAATATTCTTTAATGAATGGATAATCCGCTTGAACGTAAACGTCTTTGTATAGTTCAGAAGCATCTGGGTAAGGAGAGTTTTCAGCGAAAGTAACGCTTTCGTCTACTTCGTTTTTAACCCATGCATTGATGTCGCTTAGTTCTTTTTCAGAAAGCCAGTTATTGGATTTAATCACGGACAACACATGCTCAATAGGGTCTTGCTCCATCCAATCAGTAACTTCGTCTTTTGTTCGATATTTTTGTGGATCCGACATCGAGTGTCCTTTATATCGGTAAGTACGGATATCGAGTAGGGTGGGACCATCTCCGCGACGTGCTCTGTTTGCTGCTTCTTCGATCGCATTATGTACATCTTCCGGACGCATCCCGTTAACAATTTTGGATGGCATTTCGTATGAAAGCCCAATTTTAGAAAGATCAGTTACATTCGTTGTGCGTTCAACACTGGTGCCCATCGCGTAATTGTTGTTTTCAATAATGTAGATAACCGGAAGTTTCCAAATCATGGCCATATTGAAGGTTTCATGCAATGCTCCTTGTCGAACCGCACCGTCACCCATGGAAACAATAGCGACGTTTTCTGTCCCGTTATATTGTTCCGCAAAAGCTACGCCCGTTCCCATTGGAATTTGAGCCCCGACAATACCATGGCCTCCCATGAAGTTTTTTTCCTTGTCAAAAAAGTGCATAGATCCCCCTTTTCCTTTAGAGCACCCTGTTGTTCTTCCGTACAACTCAGCCATTAACACCCGTGGGTCTGTACCCAATGCAATCGGATGGGCATGGTCACGGTATGCGGTCATGTGCTTGTCTGTGGGGCGCACTGCACTTGCTGTTCCAACAACAATGGCTTCCTGTCCAATGTAGAGGTGACAAAATCCTCCAAATTTTTGTTGAATGTACAATTGTCCTGTTTTTTCCTCAAAACGTCGAATGAGTAACATGTCTTTGTACCATTTAACGTAGGTATCTTTTCCGAATTTCCCTTCGGAATTCATGGAATTAACTGCTTTTTTAGTGCTTGACTTAATGGCCATATTTCAACAAATTTTTACAAATATATAAAGGATTCTGAACATCTTATTGTCATTTTTACACTAAGCCTCCTCGAATGATTTTTTTCTTGCCCGAATAATTAAAATTATACCTGCTAAAACGAGGGGGACACTCAACCATTGTCCGGTATTTAATCCAGTACTGATATCGACAATAGAGTCATTATCGGTTTGACTTTCCTTTAAGAATTCAATCAGGAAACGGAATCCGAAAATCAGGATAAGGAAGGTTCCAAATACCAATCCTTGCTTTTTCCACGCTTGTTTTCTCCAAAAAAGGAACATGAGTATTCCGAATGAGAGGAAATAGGCCAATGATTCATAGAGGTTTGCTGGGTGACGGACCGGGATTTCGGCCCAATCACAGAGGTATTGACCGTCAATTAAGTTCATGCAATCGTGGTGTAGGAATCGAAATCCCCAAGGAACGTCGGTTACGTATCCAACCATTTCGTGGTTGACCAAATTCCCAAGTCTTATAAACGCCCCAGCGATGGCGATAGGGGCTGCAATGCGATCCAGCATCCACAGATATGGACGGTGAATTACTTTATTAGAGAAATACCACAAGGCCAAGAGAATTACCACTGCGGCACCGTGGCTTGCTAGACCGCCTTCCCAAATTTTTACAATTTCAATGGGGTTTGAAAAATACCCTTCTGGGCCCCAATAAGGGCCATAGAAAAACACGTGACCCAAACGTGCTCCGATTACCGTTGCAGGAACCATGTACATGACCAATTTATCCAAGAGTTCATTGGATATATTTTCCTGTTTGAACATTTTCCGAATCACAAAATACCCAAGGATCATTCCCGATACGAAAAGTAATCCGTACCAATTCGGGGTTCTGTACCCTGGAATTATTTCAGCGTCGAACGACCAATTAATGAAAAGAAGCAAGTTCATGAATGCGAATTTGTATCAAAGATAGCTCAATTACCTGTTTGTTTTAAGCTTATTTGGCTCGAATCTCCCTTTTTTAAAAATGAGATTACTTTGAGTTAATTTTTTACGAAGTTCTTTTTGTTCCTCTTCCGGTAAATGTGTGATAGTTTTGCATGCATCGGAACAACAATTCTCCATGATAGACTTACAGTTGTTACATTGTAAGAATAATAAATGACAGCCTTCAAACGCACAATTGGTATGTTCATCGCAGGGTGCCCCGCACTGATGGCATTCACTGATGATGTCGTCAGAAATTCGTTCACCTCGTCGTTCGTCAAACACAAAGTTCTTTCCTAAAAATTTATTTTCTAGTCCTTGGCTTTTGCATTCATTGGCGTATTTAATGATGCCACCGTCTAATTGATATACATTATCAAACCCACGGTGTTTAAACCAAGCGGATGCTTTTTCGCACCGAATACCACCGGTACAATACATGATCACTTTTTTATCTTCGTTTCCTTTTAGGATTTCTTCTTCTATCATTGGTAATGAATCGCGAAAGGTGTCCACATCGGGCAGAATAGCATCTTTGAAGTGACCCACTTCGTGTTCATAGTGATTTCGAAAATCAACCAACAAACACGTAGATTCTGTGGTTAATTTATTGAATTCCTCTGCATTTAAGTGTTGTCCTTTGTTGGTAACATCAAAGGTTTCATCATTTAAGCCATCGGCAAGAATTTTATCCCGCACTTTGATTTTGAGCTTGAGAAATGGAAATTCGGCTCCTTCTTCTTCAACTGCTACATTTAATCGAATTCCACGCAAGAAATCAATTGAATAGAGTTGTTCTTTGAATGCTTCAAAATGTGTATTTGGAACCGCAATTTGGGCATTGATTCCTTCATGAGCCACATAAATTCTACCAATCACATCAATGGAATCCAGCATGGCATAGAGTTCATTTCGAAAGGAGTGAGGATCCTGGATTTTTGCGTAGTTGTAGAACGATACCGTAACATAGGTATGTCCTTTTTCGCGAAGTTTTTTTTCCAGTTCCTCCTTGTTGTATTTATTCCACAGTTGCATGCTATGTTAAATTAAAGGATAGGTAAAGGTAGTAAAGTTCAATAATATTAAAAAAGGGGCACCAGCGCCTTTTTGTAACTCGTTGCGATCGCTTAAAGTTTACCTTTTAGACTCATCCATCCTCCACCGTTGTGAACTTCTTTGTAGCCGCTGGATAACAACAATGATTTAGCGGATCCGCTGCGCATGCCTGATGCACAACATGTAATAATTACTTTGTCTTTTGGGATTTTACTTAAGTGTTGTTGAAGGCTTTGGAGTGGAAAGTTCTTGGAGCCTTTGATGTGACCACTAGCATATTCTCCGGGCGTACGCACGTCAAGAATTACAGCTCCGTCTTTAACCAGTTGTGCGAAATCCGCACTTTTACCAAAAATACTGCTAAACAATCCCATGATTTAATTATTAAATTGATGATTAACTTCCATCCACCCGCCTCCATTTTCGCAATCCACGCCCAAGGATTTGAAGTAGTGTGCTGCTTGTCCGCTTCTTCCACCTGATGCACAGCAAAATATAATAGGTGTTTTCATTTGTTTAATCTCCTCCACGTGTTCCATTATTTCTTGCAAAGGAATGTTTACTGAATTAACTACATGCCCGCCGCTAAATTCTACTCGTGTTCTTACATCCACGATGGTTCCGTTAAATTCACTCATGACTTTTTTGTTATTAAATCTTTAATTAAATTACTTCCTAGTAAAAACATTAACCCAAAATATGCGGTTGATCGCCAAGGATTCCCAGTGATCATACACCCCTCAGTACACCCATAAAATCTATAGTATAAGAAACCAACAAGCATTCCAAGCAAGGTCATTCCGATATAAAAAAGTTTTGTTTTCATTTGAATACAAAGGTAAGCGGATGATTTAATTTGATGTGTATCTAAAGTTACACTTTCGTTTTATTGGCAAAAAACCTACCTTTGCGGCGATGAAACATATTGAAATTAAACACATTGAAACAGCCTTGGATTGGGTTGACGATGCAACAGATGAACAATTGGAAGATGGGATTACCGCATTTTCAGTGAAACAACCTGTGCTTTTAGATTATGTCTTGGCAGCACCTACGGAGTATGAAAATGAAGCGTTAGAAGGATATTTACTCTACTATTTTTGGGTAATTATTGAGTCCTTCAATCAAGCGGGATTAACACCCGTTGAGATTACGGAGGAGATGATTGAGGCTTTTCAGCCGGAATTCTCTACCATGCTTGACGCATATTTTGAGCAAGATGATGAAGAATCAGAACAAATGTTGGAAGACTTTTGTGATCAACCTGAGTTAACTCGTTTCATGGCCATGGAAGTATCTACGGACGATGAAGACGGTACCTCAATGGATGATGAAACAGCAACGCAATTGTTTATTGTTACTGCTGCTATGATTACCCTGTTGAATCGCGCTTCTCAGGCTTAATCTTTCATCAATCTTAGGGTCACCGATTGTGAGGCCTTGGTAACTCGTATCAAGTACATACTTGAACTAAGAAATCCTAGGTCCATCTTGATTGGTTCAACAGAATCAACAATCACTGGAAATTTTTGATTGTAAACAAGTTTACCGCTGAGGTCGAACACTTCGATTTGAGTTCCTGCATTACCCGTTAACATATTGTCTATGGCAATTGTGATTTCCCCGTTGGAAGGGTTTGGATACAGCCATGCGAATTCGCCATCTGGCAACACTGGACAAGGGCCAAATGCTCTACCAGGCGAACCGCCTTCACATCCTTGAAACCAATTTGATGCAAGCGCTTGATTAGCATTGGCTTCTAAATATTCAAAGGTAAAGTCACTGTTAAACGGTGCTTGAGGCCATGCAATCGTCGTATCAAATACTACGCTTTGAAGCAGCGTTCCGTTGATGTCATATAAACGCAATGCATCATTTCGTGAGATTCCATAAGGAAGTTGAAATAGTGCTTTGCCTTCAAAGTATGGGTGACGTGCAGTAAATAGGGAGGAATCTTTTACAACAACAGCATATTCTCCGGGATTTAGTTGTAATCCTGTAAGCGAAAAACTATTGTTTTGTTTCTCGTCTTTAAGCGTATATCCTGAAAAGTTAATGACGTTATCTGTGTTGTTTTTCAATTCTATCCAATCTTCTGCATTGTGTGCAATTGTTACCTTTCCTAGGTTGAACTCACTGAAAATCACTGGTTCATCACATGGGATATACGCTTCACCCGGAGATCCAGCAATACAGCCGCAGAACCAGGATAACGAATCCAGACTAATCGATGTGGTGTATTTATTTTCTAACGTCCTACCAAATCCATTCGCGCAACGCGGAAATGGAGCGTTGTTTGTATATTGCATAGCAAGTAAGGTGTCGCTGTTCGGACGGAAGATATAAATGGAATCCATGCTGTTTTCTAATCCAAATCGAAGATTACCAACGACATTAGACACCGTTGGATATATGGTATGGAATAATTGCGTGTCCTGTGCTACCACCAAATAACCACCTGCTGGAATTTTAACCCCGTCGCTGAAGGAGTAAGCATTGTAGAAGTCATCACTTTTCAACGACCATCCCGTAAGGTTTACTTCGGTATTACCATAATTATGCAACTCAATCCAGTTTCCTCCATCTAAGCTAGCATCTGGACGATAATTTATTTCTGAAATCGTGAGCGAATTGTTGGCTGCGGTCCCTGTGAAAACGGCTGTAAAATAATCATCTGTAGCGATGTTAACCACCACGGATTCTTGGTTTAACAGATTGGCTGGAAGATTTATGTTATATTCCCAATGATCAAAGGTATATCCTGGATTTGCGACCGCTGTAATTTTAACGGGGTTCCCATGGAAGTAAACTCCTGTCCAGGGTAACGAATCGGGAACGATTGTACTGATTTTGATGTAGCCCGCACCTGCAGGAATCGTATTCAATGTAACATTAACGCTATTTGGTAAGCTGTAATAATTCAACATTTGGTTCCGTACCGCGGTGTTCCTGTTATTAAATTGTCCTAAAATAACATCTCTATTATAGGTATATGCATTCATTCCCCCAGGCACATCCCCTGTCCAAAGCGCAAAATGACGCGGCATTTCTGGGAGTAGCTCTTCATACATTTGATTAATAATCGGGGTGTATGTATTTTGATGAAGCGTGGTATTCATTAAATCCGCATACCGATTGATGAAGTAATTTCTATAGGTGCTATCCTGCATCAAGTTGCTATGGATGTCGTAATACGTGTTTGGTTGGATAGCATTTTGAAACCAATCAAACATGTTCGAATTATAATCTGTCCAACCCCCAAGACCCCATTCCACATCTTGCAAGAAAAAACGCCACTTATTGTCTGTTGTACGTGTTCTAGCGATTTTTATGTTGTTATATATCCAATCGGCATTTCCATACCACAATTCAGCGGCAATGTAGTCTGTATAATTTTTCAAGTCTAATCGTTTGTCGCATTGACTAAGATAGGTTGGATTGCTTTTATCTGCGGTGGTGATAAAATTGACCATGCTGTAAAACGAACTATCGGATCCTTTTACCGTTCGCAAGGCGCCACCATACCAATAACTCACTGATAGTAAGTCGAGGCTGTCTACATGATTGCCATAATTTTCATTGAAATAGGTCTCATTCGCTTTTTCTCGAAGTTCATAAACTCCGAAGAATTGTCCATTTAAAAATACATTGGCCGGACGATAGGCTTGTGAGTTCGCGTATGATTTACGCATCACTCGCATGAATGTCGCATCCCGTTGGTGGTATTGATTCCAGAAATTACTTCCATTTCGAATGTAAATTGCTTGAATGTCATTTACATAGGGTTTTTCAGGAAATAGCGAATAATGTATGTTCTCGCCCGTACCGAAGGTTGAGTTGGCAGGTTCAACGGTAACACTGTGTTGAGGGTTTGAGCGACTTCCTCCAGCGCCCCCGTCCGGTTTTACCGACGCTTTGCTTTCAAATTGTTTTGTGCCATCAGGATTAAAGTACTCAATCACACAAGGTCGTTTCCAATCCGTCCACCAATTATCGAAAATTCCATTCGGCCCATACAAATCATCATTATCGATGGTTAATGAAACAATCGGAATGGTTGAATTCTCATTGATTAAATACGTTTCGGCCTCGATGGGGCTTACAAGTCGATTGGTGCCATTGGGGAAACAACTAACCTTTAGTACAGCGCTAGAATTAACAGAAATCGGACCACTGACAAGGGTAGAGGTAGTATCTGGATCCTGTCCATTCAAGGTGTAGCGAAGAATGCCGTTTTGTGTAGATTGATTTATTGCATTTACTGTTATGGTATCTGGGAAAATCCCACCAATTACATCGAGGGTTGGTTGCTCTTCATACCCAATAAAAGATGCTGCCAAATCATTTGAGGCATTCGGTGTTGGTGTTGGGAAGATAAACCATGTATTGGTGCCATCAGTTTTCTTTCCTACAGACATATTGGGCTCTAAGTCGGGTACAACAAGGCTATCTAAAATGATTCCATTTGAATTACTTAAATAGAGTGTTTCACCGCTGGTTGCAATCGAAAAATTCGTTTCTATGGTTCCTGCCTGCGGCGTATTAAAAAAGGGATGCACATTTCCGTTAAATTGCTGTTGTTGTGAAGCTAATCCGAAGGTAAGAAATGGCCTACAGGTTAGATCAGAACTCGATGCAGATGCATTATGAATTTCAACCGCAAGGACATTTGTTCCATTTTGCAATAAATTCGAAATAACACTCATGTCCAAATCATAACTGCTTAGATTTCCTCCCTGGTATAATTGTGCTTCATGATCTGCTGCCAACTCATCAAAGGAAGGAGGCGTTCCTGCCAGTCCTTCTCGTGCAATTTCAACGCCGTTTAAATAAGCGACAAATCCATCGTCGTAATCAATGTCTAAAAATGTTTTGGCGATGTCATTAAAATTTGTGACATTGAAGTTGATTCGTGCATAGACACTAGTTGCGGGACCTATAATATCGGTGCTATCGTCACCATCAGCGTAGCCGATGCTCGTTTTTCCTAGACTCCAACTGGACGCATCAAACGCTGTTGTATACCAATCTGGAATTGCTGCATTCGGTATGGTATATGACCATAGCGATTGATGATCAATTGGACTCTCAAAATGATTGACTAAATATGTCGTTCCTTGTTCATTTGCGAGCAACGTTGTGAAGCCGTTCGCAGGTATAGCAATGGGAGGGAATGCCCACTTATTCAAGGTAGTTCTGTTGTCCGACAAATAAAGTCCTTGAAGTGCTTGCGAAGTAGCGCTTGCATTGTAGATTTCAATCCAATCAGGTGAAGTCCCATTTGCTAAAACATAGTTCGTGCCATTGGCATTACTGGCTTCGTTAATTAGAACTTGCGCATTTAACGTAAAACCAGTTGCTGCGGTAAGGAGTAGAAGAAAAAGTTTATTCATTACCTCAAAGTTAAGGAATTAATCTTAGAAATTTTTATCCAAACCCAATCGAGAACGCTAATGCCGCGAGGCAAAGGAGCAGTCCGATGGTTTTTTGAATGGTGAATTTTTCTTTAAAGAGTGTTACACCAAGAATGGCTGCAAAAATCACTACGCCAACATTGGCAAGGGAAAGGATTTGATGTGCTTGTAAATTAAGTGTATTGTATGACTTGACTAATAAATAGATAGAGAAATAATTTGGAATTCCCAAGATAATTCCCCCAATCCAACTTCTTCGATCGAAGCTTACCTTTCCTTGGATGCGCTTAATGATGAAGTACCCTAGCCCGATGATTCCCGCCATCAAGAATCCAAGGGCTGCGAAAACGCCGTCGTGAAAACCATGGGGTAGCCATCTGGAATTAGTAAAATATAATACTAAATCAAGGCCAGCACTCCCAAAAAATAAAACTAAAAGCATCCAGAGGTTGCCCTTCGATTGGTTGTTAACCTGTTTCGAAAATGAAACAAGAAATACGCCTACTATGGCTGCAACTAAGGGAATAACATTTGTCCATGCCAAAGGGGTGTGATTAAAAAGTAGCACTAAGATAACAGAAAGGGCCATTGACATTTTCACAGAAATCGAAGTGGTTGAAACTCCATTCTTCTGTGAGCTAAGGCCCATGAGTACGAAAAGTGAAATGAATAATACACCACACAACAGTGCGAAGGGCATTCCGATTTCTAAGGCATCGCTTGCAGGGATGTCGTTATGAAAAAGAAAAATCCCACAAGCAAAGGCAACGAAGTAATTCGCGATAACAGCTTGTAGGGTATCTATTTTCCAAGCCGGGAAGGATTTGAAAATAATAAAAATGAGACTTGAAGCAAAAACACTAAAGAATAAATCCATTATTTTCTTTGGTAATAGTAAATGGTATCTGTAGGACCAAACGGGTGAGAACGTATGGGTGTTTTTGTTAGTACGGGAGCACGCATTCCTTCTTTGAAGAGCGCAGAGCTTACAATTACTCGAGCCTCATCCCAAACATTATCAATAATAAAATACTGTAATGTTCGGCTTCCTCCCTCCACCAATATGCTTAAAATATTGCGCTTATATAGTTCTTCTAAAATATATTTAGTGGATGTTTCTTGAATTTTAATCCACTCCGTAGTTCCTTCTAATCCATTTTTCACGCGATTAAATACCAAGGTGGGTGCTTCATCAGAAAATACCCCAACATCTTTCGAAAGTTTTAAGTTGCTATCAATGACGATTCGAATAGGGTTTGAACCGCTAAACTCCCGAACGGTTAAGGATGGATTATCGTTGAGGATGGTATTTCTTCCAACTAAAATGCCTTGCTCTTCAGACCTCCATTTATGCACGAGCACCTTGGTTTCAGGGCTTGAAATCCAATGAATTCCTACTTCATTGTCTTCCCGGTTTCTATCCAGAAATCCATCTTGGGTTTGTGCCCATTTCAAGACTACATAAGGCCTACGCTTCTCATGAAAGGTGAAAAAACGTTTATTTAAAGACCGGCATTCTTCTTCCAGAATTCCTTCAACAACCTCGATTCCTTCGTGTCGAAGTCGATCAATTCCCTTTCCCGCAACAGACGGATTGGTATCCTTGCTTCCAATAACGACCCGTGCTGGTTTCAAGCGTAAAATGGCAAGCGTACATGGGGGAGTTTTACCCATGTGCGTGCACGGCTCTAGAGAGACATAAATGGTAGAACCCTCAATTAACGTTTCATCACTTACGTTGTGTATTGCGTTAATTTCTGCGTGAGGTCCTCCATGAAATTCATGATACCCCTCGCCTAAAATGACTCCGTCTTTGACAATGACACACCCAACTAGGGGATTAGGGGACACCCTTCCTTGTCCCAAATACGCCAAATCAATGCAGCGTTTAATGTATTTTTCATCTTCCGTCACCCTCAAAGTTAATCAAAGTAAACACATATACGGCGTGTTTTAGGGCGCTCCCGCTTTAATTTCATACCTTTGAAGCCATGGCGCATAAATCAGGTTTTGTAAATATTGTTGGAAGTCCGAATGTGGGTAAATCAACATTGATGAATCAATTGGTTGGAGAAAAGTTATCCATTGTTACTTCTAAGGCACAAACTACGCGTCATCGAATCCTCGGAATCGTAAACGATGAAGACCATCAAATTGTGTTTTCGGATACACCCGGAGTGGTTAATGTTGCGTACAAGTTGCACGAGAACATGATGGAATATGTTTCTGTTTCCCTTCAGGATGCAGATGTTTTGCTTTTTGTTACAGATACTGTTGAACAAAAAATGAATCATGAAGCCACCTTAGAACGAATTAAAAAGTTGACCGTACCTGTACTTTGTTTAATCAATAAGGTAGATAAGTCGCATCAAGAAAAGGTTGCAGAACGTATTGAATATTGGAAGCAAGAAATTCCCACAGCAGAAGTATACCCTATTTCTGCGCTGCACAACTTTAACATTGACATCGTTTGGGAACGAATTTTAGCGTTAATTCCCGAAAGTCCACCGTACTACGATAAAGATGAATTATCAGACCGTCCTATGCGCTTCTTTGTATCCGAAATTATTCGAGAGAAGATTTTTAATTTTTGTCAAAAAGAAATTCCCTACAGTTCACAAATCGAAATAGAAATGTATGAAGATACGGTTCACCTCATTCGGATTCGGGCAATTATCATTGTAGAACGCGATTCTCAAAAAGGAATTATTATTGGAAAAGGAGGAGAGATGTTAAAGAAAATTGGACGTCAAGCCAGAATTGATATTCAGAAATTCTTGGATAAAAAGGTGTTTCTCGAAACCTTTGTTAAAGTCGATAAAGACTGGAGGTCCTCGGAAGCTAAATTGAAAAAATACGGATATTAATGAGCAACATTATTGCAATCGTCGGCCGACCTAATGTCGGCAAATCTACCTTATTTAATCGCTTAACTGAATCGCGAGATGCGATTGTTAAAGAAATTAGTGGGGTAACTCGGGATCGAATTTACGGGAAAGGGGAGTGGAATGGCTATAAATTCTCGGTAATTGACACCGGAGGTTATGCTGCTACCAAAGAGGATGTGTTTGAGGGGGAAATCAGAAAGCAAGTGGAGTTAGCCATTGATGAAGCAAAAGTTATTTTGTTCATGGTGGATGTAATGACTGGTATTGTTGAAATGGATCTTTTAGTGGCGGAGTTGCTTCGAAAAAGTAAAAAGAAAATTCTGGTTGTGGCTAATAAAGTGGATACCAACGACCGAATTGGTATGTCCGCAGAATTTTACTCCTTTGGATTAGGCGATGTTTTTGATTTAAGTGCTGCAAACGGCGGAGGTACTGGTGATTTATTGGATGAGGTAGTGACCTTTTTAGATAAGGAAGATGAGGCAGTCTTAGAACAAGATGGCTTGCCGAGAATCGCTATTGTAGGTCGTCCCAACGTAGGGAAGTCTTCCATGATCAATGCCTTAACCAATTCAGAACGAAACATCGTAACGGATATTTCTGGCACCACACGAGATTCGATACACACCCGATACCGTTCCTTTGGACAAGATTTTTTATTAATTGATACCGCGGGAATCAGAAAGAAGGCCAAAGTAACCGAAGACATAGAATATTATTCCGTGCTTCGCTCGGTGCGAACCATTGAGAATTCCGATGTGTGTTTTTTGATGATAGATGCTGCCGAAGGTCTTCAAAAACAAGATTTATCGATCTACTACATGATCGAGAAAAACTCTAAAGGATTAATTGTATTAGTAAATAAATGGGATTTGGTAGATAAGGATCACACCACCATGAAAGCATTCGAGGAGAATTTACGCAAGCAATTAGCTCCATTTAATGATGTTCCAATCATTTTCACCTCAACCATTACCAAACAACGTATTCACAAAGCAATTGAGACGTGTATGGAAGTGTTTGCCAATCGAACAAAAAAGATTCCAACCTCTAGGTTGAATGAAGTAATGCTCGAAATCATTCAAGATAATCCGCCACCAGCAGTTAAAGGGAAGTATGTGAAAATCAAATTTGTTCAGCAGCTACCGACCCACGCACCAGCATTTGCATTGTTCTGTAATTTGCCGCAGTATGTTACGGAATCTTACAGCAGATTTATAGAAAACAGGCTGAGGGAAAACTTTAACTTTACAGGTGTACCCATTAAGATCTTCTTCCGTAAAAAGTAAGTAGTTCCTATTTAAGCACGTTTACCGTACCGGTAACCACCTTCTTTTCGTCGGTTTCTTTGTTGGAATATTGAATGATCCAAGTATATATTCCGGCTTGTACTTTTCTGCCATCAGCGCCGTAGGTGCCATCCCATTCGCCCAGTGCATTATTGCTTAACCAAACTAACTCACCCCAACGGTTAAATATTTTTAAGTTGAAATTGTAGGGATCAAAACCAGTGGTAAATACGGGAAACCAAGTTTGATTGTGCTCATCTTGATCTGGAGTAAAGGTATTAGGGACATAATAAATCGGATCGCTGATTACTGGCAACGACAATTCATAGGTGGTGGTGCATCCCAATGCGGTACTCGCCGTTAAACTAACGAGCATGTTTTCTGAGATTCCATTGTAAAAGTGGGGTTCTTCAAACACGGTCGACGTTTGCCCATCCCCATATTCCCAAACGTAAGATATAGCACCCATCGTTGTATTGGTGAAGTTAATCGTTTCCGACGTGGATGAAAGCACATTTGGGTTCGCAGTAAATGTGGTGTTTGGATAGTTTTCCATACAGATGTAGTCTGTGTATGTGGTTGTTTCTAAGCAGCCTAATAGGTTATACTGTAAGGTGATGGTGTGGCAGCCCGCTGCAGTAAACATATAATCAACATTAGGCGTAGCTCCAATAGTGTTTCCATTCCACGTATAGCTGTAGCTCGCTCCTGGAACGGGTATCGTGTTGAAGTTGACCATCAGTGGATTACATCCGGTTAACGAGTCTGCCTCAAACACAGGGGGCACAGAAGGAACCACGGTAACATTCATTGTAATCGAATCGGCACATTGGTTCGGATTGGGTGTAAAACTAAATGTAAATGTTCCCGGCAATGAACTGTCAATGGTCGGTGGATTCCAACTGCCTACTATACCAGGGTTATTGTTTGAAACCAATGGAAATACCGGTGGTACATCTCCCTGACACACCAATGGTATTTGTGTGAATTGTGGGATATTCAGTGGGTCAATTGTAATGTACATAGATGCTGAATCTGAACATTGGAATGGGTTTGGCGTAAAATTATAAAATACTGTTCCTGGGGTATTCGTATTAATTACAGCTGGATTCCAAGAACCTATAATCGGAACAGCGTTTGTTGAACTTGCTGGAAGGGTAACTCCTTGCGTGAATTGGCACAATGGTCCGATCTGTTGGAAGGTAGGTTCTGTGTAGTTTAATACCGTAATATCCATTGTTGTAGCCACTGCACATTGTCCAGCCGTTGGAGTAAATGTGTACGTGTACAAGCCCGCAGAAGCTGTTGTTATGGTAGGCGGTGCCCATGTTCCGGTATACGGAGTAGGGTTTGTAGAAGGATTTGGTAAGGCTGGAGGCGCACTGTTAATACACATCGGCATGATTTGATTGAACGAAGGCGTTTCATTTGGAAGAATCGTAATGTTCATGGTTTCAGGAACTGCGCAGAATTGCGGAGCTGGTGTAAAAATATACGGATACGTTCCAGGAGCTGCAGATGATATAACCGAAGGCGACCAAGTTCCTGTTAGTGCAGGGACATTATTTGAAGAGGCAGGTAAGCCTGGTACCGCGCCGTTGTGACAAATTGGAGCAATTTGGGTAAAGGCAGGAATTATTGGCGTATTTACGATTACTAAGGTAGTAGCCGTACCGTTACAGTTAGGTGTAGTATAATTAAGTGTATATGTCCCACCATCCAATGGTGTTGAATTCGGAATGGTTGGGTTTTGTGCGTTTGAGGTAAATCCGTTAGGTCCAGTCCAAGAATACGTAGTAGCGCCATTTGTTGCATTTAGTGTAATGGTTTGACCCGCACAATATGGACCACCATTGGTCGCGGTAACGTTGATTCCACCCGCTTGATAATTAATAGTAACATATCCATGATTAGTGTTGTTTGCAGCTAAACAGGTTCCTCCTGCAGGTACTAAAGATGATCCGGCACCACCGCCACCGCCGCCATTGGCACCGGTACAACATCCGTCGTTTCCACCGCCACCGCCACCGTAGAATCCACCGCCACCGCCACCGCCAGATGCAGTTTGCCAAAGCCCTGCTTGACCTCCGTTACCCAGTGTTCCTGGAGACCCTCCCGGAGGAGTTCCTGCCCAAGGTGTTCCTCCATTTCCTCCTGAAACTTGTGTTCCGCCTTGACCACCTTGTCCGTAGGTATTACACCCGGCTGCACCGTTGTTGCAATTGGATGCCCCACCACAAACTGGGGATGACCCCCCACTGCGACCGCCACCGCCACCGCCAACAATAACACGATTTGCTAAAGCGACACCTCCGATGCGAATGTCACTTGCTCCTCCGCCTCCCCATGACGCATAGGCAATATTTCCGTTGTTAGAGGCAAATCCAGTTCCCCCACCATTCCATCCACCAGAAGCATTTCCTTGGGTTCCCATGCCCCCACAATAAATATTTAATATTTGACCGGGTGTGACGTTAATCGGTGCCGAGATTCGAGCTCCACTACCTCCATTCGCGCCTCCTCCTTTGGCTCCTGCAACAATTACGTTGATCGTAAATACACACGGAGGAACTGTCCATGTTTGAACAGCACCCGTGTAATTAAAAGTAATGGTAGAAGCTTGGCCGAATAAGGTTCCAAATCCTAGAGATAAAACAAGGAATGGTAATAATGCGAGTAAAATTCTTCTCATAATCAATTTAGGTAAGTCAAATTTAATAACAAATTATTAATAACCTGTTATGTCGTCAATTAGTCTATTGATAAACTTAATTCTTGAGGTTCAATACCAGGGAACTATATTCGTTTTTTTTGTTTTGAATATGAATTCGATTGCTATACGTTTCGGTACTTGGTTGGTTGCCAATGTTACGTTATTAATACAAAGTTCAGTATAGCGAAGGATTTTTCAATGTAAACAGGAGGTTAATTATTTTCGGTTAGGGCTAATTCTTTTGGACTATTTAAATTACATTTATCAGACAAATTAAAAGAAATGAGTTTAATTCCTTTCACAGGCCCATGGACCCGAAGTGAATCGGCCCACTTGCTTCGCAGGACCATGTTTGGTCCCACCCATCAGCAAATCACAGCAATTACGAACATGACCATGACGGATGATGTGAATCAATTGTTAACGGTTGGATCCCTTAATCCTCCCTTGGCATATGACGCTGGTGAAACCGTAGTTGCTCAAGGTCAAACTTGGGTTAATTCTTTATATCCGTCGAATCCGGTGAGTAATCAACTTTGCGAAATGGCGCGGGTAAAATCTCTTACGACTTGCTCGAACAGGTGGTTAAAATGAAATAACTATCGAAGTAAGTTTAGGGTTCCTGTAATCTGTTGTTTTTCGTTCTTCGTTTTGGTAGCGAAGGTGATTTCCCACGTGTAAATTCCTTCTTGTGCTTGGAACTCTTTACCATATGAGCCATCCCAACCCGTTTCGGAATTAAATGATTCCCAAATTAATTCTCCCCAACGATTGAAAATGCGGAGGTGGTAATCATACGGATCAAACCCGTTGGTAAAAATGGGTTTCCATTGCTGGTTGAATTGGTCTTGATCGGGGGTAAAGGTATTTGGGACATAGTAAATTAAGGGTTCTTGATACCCGATAAATTGGGTGAGTGAATCGCTGCAACCTGAGGGTGAACTAGCAATGAGCGTTACAAAATAACCACCTGTTGTATTGGTGTAAGTATGCGTTCCTTCCGGCTGATTGCTGCTGTTTCCGTCCCCGTAAAGCCAAAGGTATGAACTTGCACCTTGGGTTCCATTGTTAAAACTCACGAGCTCAGAAGGTGAACTGAACTCGCCCGGCACGAAGGAAAAGCTAACTACCGGCGTGGCCTCTACGCATAAATAATCGCTTAGCAGTGAAGATGCCGAACACCCGCTGATATCTACTTGCAATTCCACATCATAACAGCCAACATTCGGTAAGTTGTATGAAATACTCGCAGTATTTCCTGCTTGTTGCCCATTGATTTGCCAAAGATACGTGGCCCCATTCACTGCAGTCGTAGTTAATGTGCCTTGTAATGGAGAACAACCAAGTAAATTATCAGCACTAAAGGAAACCCCGGGATTATTTGAGATTTGTACAGTAAGCGAAGCTGAGTCTGCACATTGTCCTTGGGTTGGATTGAATATATAACTAAAATTACCGAGTTGTTGCGTATTCACTGCGAGTGGATTCCACAGTCCCTGGATCCCATTGGTTGAGTTCGCGGGTAGGATAGGGGCGGGGATTAGACCCAAACAATAGGGCCCCATTGGATTAAAGGTGGGTTCAACGAGGGGAGTCACCGTGAGTATGCAACTGTCCGTGTTTTGACATCCATTCAAGCTTGCATTTACTACATAAGTAATGTTCTGAGCGCTGCCACTCGTATTATTGATAATTTGATTGATGCTTCCGCCAGCACCAGGGTTCGCACCTGTTAGGTTGGGATTTGCGGAGGGGGTGTAGCTAAAGGTAGCTCCCGCGGGTGATGAGGTGATGTTTTGGATGAAATTAGCTCCACTGCAAATCGTGTCAACGGCAGCAATAATAACTTGAACCGGTGGGTTTACCATTACATTGACATAATCCAAGGATTGACAACCTGTGTTATCGAGCCCATTCAGAATGGCGATATAAGTACCCGTATTAGGATAGGTAACGGTATGTGATCCTACCCCAACAGCATTACTGGGCGAAGCATTGGGTGTAAAGTTCCAGTTGTAGATTGTACAATTTTGTGAACTTGAGCCATTAAAGATGACAGAATCTCCTGCACAAATAGTTAAGTTGCTTGATGTGATTTGTGGTACAGGTCCAGCGAAGGTTCCTCCATTTGGATTGTTGTTATTGAATGTTAAGGTAAAGCCTGTGTTGGCAGAGAAATTATTTACGAGTAGGGCATAACTTGTTCCCGGTGTCATGGTAATGCTTTGTATGTAGGCATTAAATCCTGCTTGGCACCCGGGCCATTCGTTCTGATCCACTTCCGCTAAACTCATTCCAGTGGACCCCGTGGCATTGAGGCAAGAGCTTGAACAACAGCGAACGGGGGTTCTCGCGCCGCACGGATTGCTTGTGTTCAGTTGATAAAAAATAAAGTCGATATCGTCTGTTGGATTTACGGGCGTAATATCAAAAGTGAGCGGACCTCCGGTTCCACAGGTCCAATAAAACCAAGAAGAATTTGATTCATCGGGTCCAGGCATGTCCAGGCAAGTACCCGGTTCGGGTTCATCGTTGTTTAATCCGCCCCCACCAAGAGTTCCTACGCTAACTGGATTTTGATTACATAGAAAGGCTGCGCCACCGCAATCAGCACCGGGATTCGCGTTTGGGGTATAACTATTGATGCAGAGTTCAAAGCTTCCTTCGTTCGCTTGGGGTGTTGAAACACGTATGTAATAGGTGTTTCCTGGGACAAGTGCTCCTTCATAAATTTGAGAAGTACCAAAACCTGGGGTTCCATTGGAACAGTTAAGCTCATTCATGAGGCCACCGCAAACGCCATCGTATAGAGCAATTCTAGGTTGAGACATGGTGCCGCCGCCACCAGTACCACTGGCCGAAATCAATACATCCGTCCCAAGTGCGGTAAATGAAAACCAAACGTCCTCTGTAGCATTCGCGGGCCAACACGTTGGTAATCCATAGGCTCCAGGCGTTGAACCGACGTTTGTAAAAACAGCATTCCCTGAGCAATAATTTTGCACATTATTTATTGGGGTAGCGGTACCACAATCGTCTCCCTGTGCCCAAAATGAACACGGTAAAACTAGAAAAAAGATAAAACGAAGTAGTTTAAGCATCGGTTAGGTAGACGAAATTTAATCAATTCCGTT
Source organism: Flavobacteriales bacterium (assembly GCA_947500755.1). Lineage (GTDB taxonomy): Bacteria > Bacteroidota > Bacteroidia > Flavobacteriales_D > Crocinitomicaceae > UBA952. Next base: position 47,751 of record CANMTO010000006.1, on the reverse strand, counting down.
GTCTTACAGTGAATTATGCGTTAATTTTTTATCGTATCCACACGCTTTTGCCGTTGCATTGGGTTTTCCTTTGGTTGATTTTGCTTGAATAATTGATACCTAGAAGGTTGGATTTCGGCAGGCCAAGAATTATTATTTAAGTCAACATCTGCAGTTTCAAGGAATGGATCCAAGCGAATTTCTTTCACTTCTTTATTGAAAATAAACACTTTCGAAACCTTGTCTTCGTATTGACGCCATATTTCTACGGGTATACGAATAAGCTCGGTACTGTCATCCGTAAAGGTGAACCTTAGAATAAGTGGCATTACCAAGCCACCCACATTTTCAAAATGGACTTCATAAAAGTGTTTTCCAGCATTGAGTAGGGCTAAATCCTTTTCGTTGGTTTTCTTCTTAAACTCTTCATATTCCTTTTTATCGAGTGCATCGACTAAATAAATGTTTCGTTTTGCATAATAATCATCGATTAAAGAATCCTGTTCGTTGATGGTTTCTTTTATGGAAGTCTCGTTGCGTGTGGTGCCAATGTGAATGTCCCTGTTATCGTTTTGTTCTTGCAAGAATCCTTTTTCAAGCGAAGGGTTTTGACTGTTTAATTGAAACCATTTCACTTCGTTAATGGCAATGTCAACCGGTTCGGTGCCATAGAACCATCCCCTCCAAAACCAATCTAAATCAACCGCAGAGGCATCTTCCATGCTTCGGAAAAAATCTGCAGGACTTGGATGTTTGAATTTCCATCGTTCACAATAGGTTTTAAAGGCATAATCAAATAATTCTCTACCCATGATGGTTTCGCGAAGAATGTTTAATCCCGTAGCCGGTTTGCCATACGCATTGTTGCCGAATTGAAATATAGATTCTGAATTAGTCATGATGGGAGAAATTAATTTTTGGTCTCCTCGCATGTAATCTGCAATTAGGTGCGCTGGTCCTCTTCGGGATGGATATCCTCGTTCCCATTCTTGTTCCGTTAAGTACTGAACAAAGGTGTTTAGTCCTTCATCCATCCATGTCCATTGGCGTTCATCGGAATTGATGATCATTGGAAAAAAGTTATGACCTACCTCATGGATAATAACGCCCCACATACCATATTTCTCCCCTTCTGAATACGTGCCATCTTCTTCAGGTCTGCCACCGTTAAAACAAATCATCGGGTATTCCATGCCGATCCATTTGGAATGAACTGAAATTGCTACTGGATATGAGTAATCAACGGTATACTTTGAGTAGGTTTTGATGGTGTGGGCTACAAGTTTAGTGCTGTAACGTTCCCAAAGTGGATTGCCTTCTTTTGGATAAAACGACATGCAAAGAATGTTTTTTCCACCTACCGTAACATTTTGAGCATCCCAAATGAACTTGCGCGAACTGGCAAAGGCGAAATCGCGAACGTTCGTCGCTTTAAATCGCCATGTTCTGGTGTTTGATTTCTTTTCTTTTTCTGCGATCTCTGCTTCCGCTTGGGTAACAATTAGCACTGGAGTGTTCGCTTTTTTTGCTTGTTCCATGCGTTTTCTTTGAGCTGTGGTAAGCACATCGGCTCCGTTTTGAAGTTCTCCGGTTGCAGCAATGATATGATCAGAGGGTACTGTAATGCTCACGTCGTAATTCCCAAAAGGCAAGGTAAACTCACCTCGACCAAGAAACTGCTTGTTTTGCCACCCTGTTACGTCGCTGTAAACACACATTCGCGGAAAGAACTGAGCCAGCGTGTACAAATAATTTTTATCCTTTTCAAAGTATTCATAGCCTGATCGACCACCAACCGCCATGCGGTCATTGATATTATACCACCATTTTACGGTGAAACTTATGCTGCTTTTCGGTGCGAGTGGCGTTTCTAAATCTATGCGCAACATGGTTTTATTGATGAAATAGGACATGGGCTGACCTGAAGTGGAAGTAATACGTTCAACTTTAAATCCGCCATCGTAATGGAAAAAGCGTTTTTGGATGTCGCCTATGGATTTAAAATCTTCCATTTTTTCTACCTCAATCAGCTTGGTGTCAGAATGCTCATCATAGATGTTTTGGTCCAGTTGAAGCCATAAATAGGGTAGGGCATCCGGTGAATTATTGGTGTATGTAATGGTTTCGGTTCCGCTTAATTTCTGCTTATCATCATCCAATACTAAATTCATTTTATAGTCTGCTTGCTGTTGGAAATAGGCATGACCGGGAGCGCCAGCCGCATTTCTGTATTCGTTCGGTGTAGGGAGTTCCATATCAAGTTGAGCAAACTTTTTTTGAGCAAATGATGTGGTAGCCATAGCAATCGAGAAAAGGCAAAGTATAGTTTTTATCATGGGGTTACGGGGATTTCTTTAGTGTAATCGGTAGAAAGAAAGGTTAAGGTGTGATGTGAACCTTTTTTTAAGTAATCTAGTTTGTTTTGTTGGTCTGGAAAATATGGGCTAAGCAAGGGAAACGCAACGGATAACTTGCCGGGTTGGGGGATTACCTCCGAAGATAAATAGAAAAGTAAATCGCCGTTCTTAGTTAATTCATTGCCGTCAACCGTGAAGTAAACCGCTTTATTATTTTGAAATAGGGTAAAACCACTGCAAATAAACTGAGTTAATTCTGAATACAGGCTGTCGGTTTTAAGGATCTGGTCCATACTCAAATCTTTTCCATGTTTTTTGGAAAAAATATACGCTAAATCATGCGCAGTAACCTTAAGTGTTGCTTGAAACTGTTGCTCAGATGGATAATACTCTAATTCGATAAAGGCAAGGTGATACTCATGCGCTCGGCTCGTTCCAAAAATGGATAGCAGTACGAGAAAGAGTAAGGCCTTTAATTTCATGGGCCCTAAAATTACTATATTTGACCCAATGTCACAACGATTTTACTACCTGATTTTATCTTGTCTTTTTCTATGCGCTTCATGTGCTGAGGAAAATGTTGATGAGGGGTTAAGAGCCGGCGATTTGCTTTTTCAGGATTTGGATTGCGGTCCAATGTGTACGGCCATTGAAACGGTGACCGAAGGAGTAAATGGTATGGATTTTTCTCATTGCGCCATGGTTATCAAAGAAAATGATTCCTTGAAGGTTATCGAAGCCATTGGGGAGTCGGTGCAGGTTACGAGTTTGAAAGATTTTAAGCAGCGGAGTAATAAAATAGTGGCGGCTAGATTGAAAAAGGTGAATGAACGTATAATCATACGGGCTGTCTCTTATGCAAAATCACTCAAGGGAAAGCCATACGATGATGTATTTCTAATAAATAACGACCGTTATTATTGCAGTGAATTGTTGTATGAATCGTTTAAAGTGGCGAATCATGGGAACCCGATTTTTGAATTGGCACCGATGACCTTTATGGATCCCGCTACCAAGGCGTATTATCCCGTATGGGTGGACTATTATCATGAATTGAATTGTACAATTCCTCAAGGGAAACCTGGTTTGAATCCAGGATCGATTTCTAGAAGTCCTGTTCTAGAGCTTTTAGATTTTTCACTTTAAGTACGAATTTTAATAATTTATTAATAAATCATACGAGTTTTTTATTTTTCTTTGGGTTAAACTCATTACCATGAAAAAATTCATTCTTGTATTTTCTTTTTTCTTCGTACTTAACAACGGGATAATTGCTCAATGCCAGCCCCCTTCCTCGGTTGCTTCAAGCCCAAACATGATTTACTATGCGGGAGGTTCTTGCATGTTCTATGATTCTTTGTGCAATTTGTTGCTTTCCGTTCCTGCAGTAGAGGCTTCCTGGTCTTGTTCTCCAGCAACTGCAAAATGGGTCGTGGTATCCCCATCCAACGGCGGTTATTATGAATTTCCGAATTATTCCAACAACAACCCACAGATTAATTTTGATCAATACATGCGTCCCTTTTGGAGTGCTGATACCATCTATAACGAACTTATTTTCCTAAACGGGGCAGGTACTTCTGCAAAATTAATGTTCACCCCAACGCAAATTTTATCGGTAAAAAACTATAACCAAACCATTACGTACACCCAAGGTACGGATTACACCTTGAACGGTAATACGCTTACCCAATTGAATCCGGCCATGTCATCATTGGTTTCTCTGACTGTTGGCAGTGGATTGCAAAACAAGCAACATACTTCATGGATAAATGTTACATACAAGCCTAGTAGAAGCGATTGGTCTATTAGTAATAATTTCACGTATCGAGGGTCGCAGCTTCCCAAAACCATGGCCAAGTTAAACAGCGGACAACCTGTGAAAATGCAAGCCATTGGCATGTCCATCACCGCAGGATTGAACGTGAGTGGTTTTGCAGGAGATCCCAACAACTTTACGCCAACGTTCCCTTATATGCACAGCTATATCGACATGCTTGGCCAACGTTTAAATCAAGTATTTCCCGGACCTATTACCATCTACAACAGCTCTTGTGGAGGCAAAATGGCGGCATGGGTTGATACGTATTGCCCGGCACTGGTAAATCCGAATAATCCTGATTTAGTATTCATTGATATGGGTATGAATGACATTTGGGGAACTAGCGCGGTGGCTTTCAAAAACAGCATTCAATCGGCCATGAATAAAATGAAACAGCATAATCCCAATGTAGAATTTGTGCTTATAGGTAATATGCTCCCGGATGTATCAGGTATGGGAGCTCCTGCGAATGGTGCGGTAGATATGTATGGATTTCGAACGCAGTATTTGAATATGGATACCGTAGGGGTGGTGTTTTTTGATATGACTTCCATTAGCGACAGCATATACGACCGCAAAGGAGCATACCAATGCACGGCAAATTCCCTACATCCGAACGATTATCTTGCGCGTTGGTATGCCCAAGGTTTGTTTCATATGTTCAACAACACTAACGTAAGCGGTATACCTGGTACATTGAACCAGGACGCTGTAACGTGTTTTCCGAATCCTAGCGAAGGAGTATTGATGGTTGATTTAGGTTTTTCACCAACAGCTCCCGTTGATGTAACGGTATTCAATCTATTGGGACAGGTTGTTTATGAGGGAAAACAATTCCAGCAAAAGCAGCAATTTGATTTTTCGAGGCTCCCAAAAGGAAATTATAATATGCAATTAGGTAAATCTTCCAAGAAGCAACAAGTTTCATTCATAATTAAATAGCTATGAAATTATTCACTCCGATTTTGTGTTGCTTGGTGCTTGTAACGGCAAGGGCAACCACCTATTACGTTTCTCCCAGTGGCTCGAATACCAACGGCCTCTCTCCAGCAACAGCGTGGACAAGTTTGACAAGTGTGAATAATTTTACCTTTAGTGCGGGTGATTCCATATTATTTAAAGGAAATACAACGTTCAGTGGCTATTTAGAAATCACGCAACAGGATGCGAATAATTTTAACCTCCCGTTGTATTTCGGAAGTTTCGATCAAGGGGTCGCTACGATTCTCACGCCGAATACTCTAAATTGCGGTTTTAAGGCAACCAATGTACAAGGTGTTCGACTTGAAAACCTCATTTTTCAAGGACCGGGCGCGCAAACCGCATCGAATAAAGACGGGGTCTTGTTTTATACGAATTTAGCAAGCGGATACCTAAAGAATATTCGATTGAAAAATGTCAATGTCAATGGCTTTGGTTTTTGTGGGATTCGCTTTTATTCGGAATGGTCTGCCAATGTAAACTCTGGATACAGAAATGTGCTGATCGATAGCTGTGTCGTGCACGATTGCCGCGAAAATGGCATTGTGAGTATTGCTTTTGATGATCAAAATTATACTACCTATCAACATTACGGGTTTCAAATAAAAAAATGCCGTATATATAATATCACTGGATATTCGGCGAATAGCCACAAAGGAAGCGGAATTGTACTTTCACAAATTGATTCCGTGTTAATCGAGCGTTGTGAGGTCTTCAATAACGGCGCGTTGAATACGGCTTGCGGTGGACCAGGAGGAATATGGGTGTATGCTGCCAATGGGGTTACCATCCAACATAACGAAAGCCACCATAATAAATCAGGATCAGGGAACGGTTGTGATGGTCTTGGCTTTGACCTAGACGGAGGAACGACCAATTCATTAGTCCAATATAATTACTCGCATGACAACGACGGTGCGGGGTATTTACTCGGTAATTTCCCTGGAGCAAGGCCATGGGGAAACAATGTGGTGAGGTATAATTACAGCGTGAACGATGCAAGAACCAACAATAGTCCAGTTACGCTTTTTACGGCACCCGGCACCCAATGGAACGGTTTGCGGTTTCATAATAATACGGTGGTTGTGACCAATAGTCCGAATAACAACTATCCTAGTTTTTCGGCCTTTCAAATGACCGATTATGGAACACAAATGACGGGTGTAGAGTGTTATAACAATATTTTTTTAACTCAAGGACTGCCGGTGATTGACGTGCCTGCCACCTTTATAAATCAAAATCCGGCCTTTATTGGTAATTTATATTGGGCCGGAGGAGGTGCTACGACGTTTGTATACGGAAACACCTACAATTCATTAAGCAGCTTCCGAAGTGCAGGGGTAAATTGTGAGCATATTCAAAATACGAATTACGGGTTCGAAGCAGATCCACTATTGCCCAATATTTTATCTCCGGCACCAACGCTTTATCCTCAAGTGACAGAGATGCTTTCGTCGTATGCTATTATCAATACCTCTCCAATGATGAATGCAGCGGTTAATATGTCGGCGTTGTTTGGATTCGGTAATGGATCAAAAGATTATTATGGAAATATGGTGCCGAACAGCCAAGCTCCCGAAATCGGTGCAGAGGAAGGGTATTTTATCAATGTGGGATTACCGGGCTTGGCCCCAAGTGATGGGATTCGTTTGGTGCAGAATCCAGTGGTTTCAACCGTCAGGCTGCATGTGGATTCCAAATGGTATGGAAGCGATTATGCGGTTTTAGATGTTTTAGGCAACGTGGTAGCAAAAGGAATGTTGCAAGGTGAGGATGAAGAAATCGATGTCTCTGAATTTTCAGATGGTATGTATTTTATTGCGGTAAAACGGCATTCTTTTGGTTTAAAGTTTATTAAGGATTGATATAACCTTCGTATAATGAGTTAGCGTCGCAAGAAATCAGGTCTCTCAGGTGGCACTTTACTTTTGATTTCCTACCTTTGAGCGTATGAGACGATTGATGTTTTTGCGTGGTAAATTAAAAGGCCTGTTCTTCTTTTTTCATGGCCATCGCTTTTTTTCGGCCCACTTGTTTTCTTTTATTGGTTCAATGGCTTCCTTGTCAAAATGGATCCAGCGACATAAAGCACTGGGCTACAATGATTTTTATTCCTTTAAATTCGACTACGCCCGTAGGGAACAGCTCTTTGAGTATGTAATCAAACAAGAAGGCTTAGATAGTCCCATTGATTATTTAGAATTCGGGGTATCGAAAGGGGATTCCTTTAAGTGGTGGACTGCGCGAATTACTGATCCCGCTGCACGTTTTTATGGATTCGATACCTTCACCGGACTTCCAGAGGATTGGGGACCGTTTAAAAAAGGGGATATGAGTTCAGGAGAGTCTTTGCCTGAAATTAATGACAATCGCTATCAGTTTTATCAAGGATTATTTCAGCAAACCTTATTGCCGTTTCTTGTCAATTTTGACCCTTCGAGAAAAAAAGTCATTCACATGGATGCTGATTTATATACGGCAACCTTGTATGTACTCACCTTGATTACACCGTACTTACGTCCGGGCGATGTGATCTTTTTTGATGAATTTAATGTTCCTCAGCATGAGTATAAAGCGTTTACTGAGTGGGCTAATTCATTTTATATAACATATGAAGTGTTAGGCGCAGTAAATAATTACTACCAAATTGCCGTAAAAATTAACGAATGAAAAAAATCATAACCCTAGCTTTTTCAGCTATTCTATTGGGTGCATGTACACCAAAAATGGATGCATGTGAATGCGGCAAGAAAATAATGGAAAAGGACTCTGAAGAGTCAATGGCTTGTACCGCTTATATGAAAACTTTAACCGGAAAAAATCAAGAAGCATTCATGGATAAAGCGATGAAGTGTTATGCCAATGAACATTTAGGAACAGACCTAAAATAAAAAAGTCTCCCGGAGGAGACTTTTAACAAACAACAACAACTAAACATCCCTTCCAATGTTAACGAAGGAATACCTCTCTACCGCACGGCAGTTGTTCGTCCGCGGAAGAAATAGCATTCCTCCGCATGAGTGGCTTGAGTTTAAGGGCTTCTTGCTGGGCAAGTTCCCGCACACTCATTGATTGCTTTAACACAATCGATTTTTTGTTTTTCGACTTTATTCGTCTTGGATCCAGGTAAATTATATCACCTTCAATCAGCATATCTTTCTCTTTGAAAGACTCGTTATAGTGATGTAACTGAGAAAGTTTAATCCCAGTTTGTTTGGCAATTTTATAGTAAGAATCTGTTTTACTGGCAATCACGAAACGTACTCTGTTTTCATGAATCAATATTCGAGTACTTTCCTTCTTAATTGCCTTGGCGGGTTGGATCGGTTCTGCGAGGAGCCTGCCAGCGTTCATTGCAATAAGGGTGAGTAATGCGATGCGTTTCATATGGTTCTCTAACGAATTGTCTGTTTTAAGGTTTCATTATTTGATTTTTAATAGTGAAATCAGTCAATTTTTCTTCTGGGCTGGGTTGTAATATCTCAAAATGGCGCTTTTGGGTGGGTGGTTTATGTTTTGAGCTATTGGAAAAAAATCAATATGCTAATGTGGTGATTTGTGTTCCATTAACCACGCAAATAAAAAACTACCATGGAAATCTAGTGTTGGATCCATCACCCTCGAATGGACTCTCATCTAGTTCCGAGGCATTAACTCTTCACGTTCGGTCTATCTCCAAGGCGAGAATGGTGCAACGGTTAGGTAATATTTCGAAAGCCGAGTTAAAGCAAATCCATACGTGCTTGAATGAAATTTTGACGTACTGATGAACGTTCCACGGGATTTCAAATCCAGAGGAACTCAGTTTTAACATTTTTCTACATTCCTTGGTAAATTCACCTCGTAACTATTTTTTATATTTGTATTTAATAAATATATATTATAAGTATGTCAACCTTTACCAGTTCACTTCCCGATGATCTTCTGCAATCTCTTGCGCAAAAAGCCAAGGAGCTGTCTGTTCCCAAGAACACCCTAATAGAACGTGCGCTTCGCATCTATCTAGAGCAACTCAATCGGGCTGCCTATGTTAAATCCTACAAGCAAATGGTAGCGGATACGGATATTCAAATGCTTGCTGAAGAAGGAATGGCCGATTATTTAAGTCAACTTTCTGAAGAATGAAGCAAGGAGAAATTTGGTTCACGGATTTAAACCCGGTGAAAGGAAGCGAACAAGCAGGCTATCGACCCGTTATCATCATTAGTGGTAATTTACTCAACGTTCATGCAAAGGTAGTTGTGTGTGTACCTTTGACCGCGCAAATCAAGAATTATCATGGAAACTTGGTATTGGATCCTTCGCCCACGAATGGACTCTCAGCAAAATCCGAGGGGTTAACCCTACACGTTCGGTCTATCTCCAAGGCGAGAATGGTGCAACGGTTAGGTAATATTTCGAAAGCCGAGTTGAAGCAAATCCATACGTGCTTGAATGAGATTTTAACGTATTAATCTTGTTTTACGGTATCCCAGAAACAGGGACCGTTTTCGTAATGTACGACTCCGCTGGAGTCGGTTTTTTTACCTCATTGTTTGTGTAAGGTATATGACTCCGTTGGAGTCATATAAGGTAACTATACCGGGAAACACCACTTTCTAGACTCCAGCGGAGTCGCACGAAAACCAACTGGGTACAAAAAAAGCGGCCTAGGCCGCTTTTAAAATATAATCTTAATCCTAGTATCGGTAATGATCCGTTTTGAATGGACCTTTAACATCAACACCGATGTAATCTGCTTGCTCATTAGACAATACTTCTAACTCAACACCGATTTTAGATAAATGTAAACGCGCTACTTTTTCATCCAAATGTTTTGGTAAAGTGTATACATCATTTTCGTACTTATCCGCGTTATGCCATAACTCAAGTTGAGCTAAGGTTTGATTCGTAAATGAATTTGACATTACAAACGAAGGGTGACCTGTAGCACACCCTAAATTCACCAAACGACCTTCTGCCAATAAAATGATGTCATTTCCATTGACATTGTACAAATCTACCTGTGGTTTGATTTCCATTTTTGTTGAACCATATTTGCTGTTCAACCATGCCATATCGATTTCATTATCGAAATGCCCGATGTTACACACAATGGCTTTGTCTTTCATTGCTTCGAAATGCTTTCCTGTTACAATGGATTTGTTTCCAGTAGCCGTAACAATGATATCGGCTAAACCAATAACGCTATCTAATCGCTTTACCTCAAATCCGTCCATAGCAGCTTGAAGTGCACAAATTGGGTCGATTTCCGTTACGATTACACGAGCGCCAGAACCTTGCAACGAGGCAGCAGATCCTTTACCCACATCACCGTATCCGCAAACAACAGAAACTTTACCGGCCATCATGACATCCGTCGCACGACGAATTGCATCCACTAAAGATTCTTTACATCCGTATTTGTTGTCGAATTTTGATTTAGTTACGGAATCATTCACGTTAATGGCTGGCATCACCAAGGTACCATTTTTCTTACGCTCATATAAGCGATGTACTCCGGTAGTGGTTTCTTCAGACAATCCTTTGATTGCTTCCGTAAGTTCTGGGTAACGGTCGAATACCATGTTGGTTAAATCTCCACCATCATCTAAAATCATGTTGAGGGCTTGTCCACCTTCGAATGCAAACAAGGTTTGCTCGATACACCAATCGAATTCTTCTTCGTTCATTCCTTTCCATGCAAATACAGGAATTCCTGCTGCTGCAATCGCTGCTGCCGCATGATCTTGCGTGGAGAAAATGTTACAAGAAGACCAGGTAACTTCGGCGCCCAAATCAATTAGGGTTTCGATCAAAACGGCCGTTTGAATGGTCATGTGTAAGCAACCTGCGACGCGCGCACCCGATAAAGGTTTTGAAGCACCGTATTCAGCCCTAAGGGCCATTAAACCTGGCATTTCTGCTTCAGCTAATCTTATTTCTTTACGTCCCCATTCTGCGAGGGAGATGTCTTTAACTTTGTAGTTCAGTTTTTCTGTGGTATTATTCATTGTATTATTTTTCAGTGCAAAAATAGTGATAAATCAAGGAATTCAAACTAAATCCCCATTTCCTTTATTTGATGTTTAAGGGCTTTGATAAACAAGGGGTGATCGTTATTGCTCGGAACCAAGTCCACGGTTTCCCCGCCGTGTTCTTCAAAAATCTCTTGGTACTCACTACCAATCTCTATTAAGGTTTCCAAGCAATCCGCAACGAAAGCAGGACTAAAGACTAATAGGCGTTTCGCTCCTTTTTTGGCGTGTTCTTCCACGATTTTATCGGAGAAAGGCTCTAGCCATTTCTTGTCCAAACGGGATTGGAAACATACGGTATATTGATCTTCTTTTAACCCTAGTTTTTCAACGATAAGTCTAGTGGTGGCAAAGCACGTGGCTTTGTAGCACATTTTATTTTTATCATTAAGTTCCGTTTCGCAGGGTTGGTCACCACACAAATCTGTGCCTTCATATACTTTGTCTACTTGACGTTCAGGCAGGCCGTGGTACGAAAAGAGGATGTGGTCATACGAGTTAATGTCAAATGCTTTGGTATTCTCTACGATGTTTTCAATGTAATAGGGGTTGTCATAGAATTGTCCCGCCACGGCAACTTCTGGAATAACCCACCATGAAGAAATGATTCGCATGGCTTTTTCGATAGCAGAACCGGATGAGGCACTCGCATATTGAGGAAATAAGGGGAAAATAACGATTTTGTCGTAGTTGGCGAGGCGAATGCGTTCAAGTACGGAATCCAACGATGGGTTTTGGTAGCGCATTGCAAACTCAACGGTAACTTCGTCTTGTTTGTACTCCGCTTGAAGCAGTTTACTCACGTTTTTTGTGTGAGTCATTAACGGAGAAACACCGTTCCCTTGTTCCCATAACTCCCTGTAAATCTTGGCGGATTTCGGCGCTCTGAACGGAACGATAATTCCATTCACAAGGATTTTTCGCGCAAGCCACGGAATATCAATAACACGCCGATCGTTGAGGAATTCAGAGAGGTAGCGTCGAACGTCGGAGGTTTTGGGGCTGTCCGGCGTGCCAAGTTGGATTAGGAGAACACAGGTCTTTTTCATGGGGTTGAAACAATTCGCAGTTTGGAAAGTTCAAAGGTAGGGAAAACCGCTGATTCTTGAAGAACTTCTTACTTTTGTACCATGCTTGAATCCAGTAGAATATTTGACTTACGGAACCAAACCGAATTTCATACCTTGGCGGTGGAGGTTGCCCAATTTCAGTTGGAACATTGCACGATATACCGCGACTTTGCGCGCTTAATGAAGGTCGACCAAGTAACCCGCTTCGAGGAGATTCCTTTTCTTCCGATTCGATTTTTCAAAGAATTTGATGTGGTTTCCGATGCAATTCCAACGGATCCCTTGGTCTTTTTGAGCAGCGGAACGGGCGAGCAGGGAAGAAGTAAGCACATTGTAACGAGACCGGCGCTTTATGAGCAAAGCTATTCCCTTGGGTTTGAAACCTATTTCGGTAGTGCGAAGGATTGGGTGATTTTGGCCTTGTTGCCGAATTATTTGGAGCAAGGGTCCTCTGGTTTGGTGTATATGATGGACGGATTAATCAAGCAAACGGAACATGAATTGTCAGGATTTGTGTTGAACGAAATGGAACAAATTCATGCGCACTATCAAGCGGCCATCGCTTCGGGCAGAAAGTGTATGTTGTTTGGGGTGTCCTATGCCTTGTTGGATTTAGCCGAGCAGGGAAAAGATTTTTCTAAGGCTAAAGTGGTAGAAACGGGGGGCATGAAAGGACGGCGGCAAGAGCTAACAAAATCGGAGTTGCACAATGCCTTGAAACAGGGTTTACATACTTCCGAAATTCATTCCGAATATGGCATGACCGAATTACTTTCTCAGGGGTATTGCGGACCTGATTTAATCTTCAGCACGCCGGCATGGATGCAGGTGCAATTGCGTGCCGTGAGTGATCCCATGGCTCAGGTTCCTGAGGGACAGCGCGGGGCGTTCAACATCATTGACTTAGCCAACTTGAACAGTTGCAGCTTCATTGCCACCGACGACATTGGTCGCAAAGTTCCGGGTGGATTCACCCTGGAAGGCCGCGTTAATGAATCGGATATCCGGGGCTGTAATCAGATGGTGGGGTAATTTTTGTTTCCTGGGATGCGGGTTTAAACCCGCACCCAGGAGGGGAGCTTAATTTTTATTCCCACGCTAATCGAGTGTTCGCCAAAGACGGATGGTTCGAGATTGCCGAGTTAATTGGTTTAAATGGTTACGGTACAATATTGAATTCCAAAATACTGAAGAAATAATCACGGTTTACGCAACAGGCAGGCTGAGACTGAATGGAAAGTATGTCATTTGCTTTAAGCCACATAGGCTGATTATTAATAACAAGTCCTGTGTTAGAAACACCGTAAATAAAATCATATCTGAATCCATTAATAAATGTATAGATTTGATTAATATCTATGGACCTTGCTTCAATCTTCCATACTTTCCCATTTGGAACGGTTCCAAGAACAAGACTACCTTGAAATGTTCCTGTATATGTAATTACCTGGTTAAACTGTAAATTGCCTTGGGCATTTGAAATCGCCAAAAAGAATAAGAAAGATAGGGTGAAGAGGTGTTTCATGTTATTATTGTTTAAATAATTGTTCTAGTTTATCCCATTGTTCATCGAACGTCATTCCTGTAAAAAGTGGTTCAAACCATTGGTGTTGGGCATCGTTTTTACATTCACATTCGCGCATTTGGAAGATCTGAGGATGTGATGTATTGGTTCTTTCACGAGAAGTTAAAGCAAACCAAAGATCCCATTCCATGGTAGACATTCCTGCACCTAGTATAATTACTGGATTTAAGAGTAATTTATCATACCAAGTATTATCATGGGTATTATTCCTTTTGGCCCTCATATGATGATTTCGAATACTTAGAACATTTTCAACCATGTGGGCATAGCGGTGCAAACCAAGAATAATGCTTTTAGTTTTGTCAATGGCCCCATGTGGATACCAAAACTGAATTGTTTTGGTTTTAGAAAATTCAATAGATTTATGTCTGGTTGAAAGAAATTCATATGACTTATTTGATTTTTTCTTAAAACTTGAATCATTCTTATACTTGCCAATTTTTGCACCTTTTTGTTTATTCAGTAATTGCTCTGGTACCTCATCAAAATTCAACGAAATGACATCCGAGACCTTCTCTGGATTAAAAATATCGAGTGGATAGCAGTGTTCACATTCTTTTAAAACTCTTTCTTGTTCCTCTTTAATTAGTTTTTGAACACACTGAATTAACCGTTCCTCTGTTTCTCGGGAATCTTCAAAGAGAGTTTTTTTCGATTGAATTATTTTCTCGAAATCTAGATGGTATTGACCAGTTAACTCAGCATCAGGACTAAGTTTCATTAAAAGTTCCTCCCAAGAGCTAAGAATTGATGAGACACCGATACCCTTGCGATGAAAACCAGAACCAAGAATTATGGTGAATTTGGAATTACTTTTCAGTAACACATCGAAATTTGGATTTATCTTCATTATTATGGATTAATTAATATCGAATAGCTACATGGATGTGGCATGACGCAATCACTCACTTGGGATGCCATATTATATACTCCCGGAGTATTAAAAACAATTACCTCTTGAATGTAATTAGGAGATGCCCATTGTTCACAAAATGTGCTTATTACAATGGCAGAAGGAGAATTAGTAAATGAAGAGCAATTACAAAACTGATTTCCTGTTGCCACATGATTTATTGTAATTTGTTGACCTACTTGAGCTACAATTATTCCTTGGGCATTCATTTGTGGACATGTAATATACCCATAAAATGTACCTCCTATACAACTTATTGGTGTTGGTGAATTGAAAGTGGTAAAACTAATTTGATTCCCATAAGCCGTCCCACTGCTATTTGTTGCAAAGGCTCGAACATAATAGGTGGTGTTGCCTGAAAGTCCTGTTATGGTATCGTTGAAACTTCCTAGCCCAGATCCAATGATTAAATTATTATTCGCCAATGTCGGGTTTTGAGTTGTTGACCAACACACTCCACGTTGTGTTACAGGTGCACCACCATCATTTGTGACGTTGCCACCTACTATGGCAGAATTAAATGTAATATTTGATGCATTCAATGTACTCAATGAAGGTAAGGCTGCTCCTGTAGTAAATACCAATTGATTTCCATAAGCGGTTCCACCGGCATTGGTTGCGTAGGCTCGAACATAATAAGTGGTGCCGGGTGAAAGATTAATTAGATTTAAGGAAGTATTCCCGTTTAAATTACCATTTGCATTTATTGAATCTAAAAGTGTTGGATTTGGATTTATGCTCCAACAAATTCCAGAGCTCGTAATTGCATTTCCTCCATTTGCTATAATATTAACACCCGATGTAGCTGTGTATCCCAAAATATTCGTCACAACATTTGTTGTTACTTGAGGCAAACACGGCCCCCATTGTGGTGCATTGTAACAAAAAGTCAACGTTTGTCCTGTTATCCCAGGTGCAAGATTCACCCAAGCACTTCCATTCCAATATAACATTTGTCCTTGTGCATTGCCATTGGGAATTGCCCCTCCCGAACCATTACACACATACGTCGTTTGTGCGGCATTAATTTCAGCTAAATCCAGTACCCCATTATTGTTGGCATCTAATCCGGTTTCTACTTTGGTTCCTCCGGCAACGCAATTCGCACCGGCAGGTTCTACTGTTGTTTTAACTAAGGCATTTAATCCGTTAGTTCCATTTGTACCGTTGATTCCTGCCAAACCTGCTGGTCCAGTCGCTCCAGTGGGGCCTGAGGCTCCCGAAGGCCCCATTGGACCAACCAAGGAAATACCTGCTGGCCAAACGCCATTGGTTTTGGGTCCAAAAAGTTCATGGGTCATTGAATTAATGTAATAATCACCATTCACACCTGTCGCAGCTAAGGGTGCTGTCATGCCGTTTAACATGGTATTACCGTTTGTTCCTGGGTTCCCTTGTGGACCCGTGGCCCCAACAGGCCCTTGCGGCCCGGTTGCTCCTTGTGCCCCTGTTAATCCAATGGGTCCGGTTGCTCCAGCAGGTCCTGCCAGACCTTGCGGGCCGGTCGGTCCAGTTAATCCGGTGGCACCTTGTGGACCAGTAGGTCCGGCCACACCTTGTGGACCGGCTGTGCCGGCCGAGCCTTGCGGGCCGGTAATATTGGAAATGAGTACCCACGTATTTCCAGTAGTTTTCGTGTATACATTTCCAGTGGCGGTATCAAGGTAATAATCACCTACCAGTCCTAGGTTACTTGCAGGTACCCCTGCGCCATATTTCCATTGGTTCACTAAATTCCCGGAAGATTTCGCATACAAGGCATAAGGAACGCTCATCATTTGTTGCGTGCCATAAGGCATGTATATGATCGGAGCTGGTAAGCCTGAAAAGGCTACCCCTAAATCCAAAAAGAAGGGGCCATTAGCCCATGGGATATTGGTAAAATTTCCTGAAAGTAAGGTTCCTGAACCGATAACGAAGTTCACCAAACCAAATTGGTCTGTCGTTACGTTTTGTCGTTCCGAATATACAATGGTACCCGTAGCTGAGGTCTGTCGTATACTTACGCGAATCGCAGTTGGGGTATTAGCCATCAGGGTACCCGTGTTGTTTCGTATTACCGCTTGGTAATTAATACCGTTAGGGGCTTGGGCATACGAAAGCGTTTGAAACAAGCTTACTGCCAATAAAATCAGCATGGTTAGGTTCTTTTTCATGCCTAGGATTTAATGAGTTTTACTTGGTGAATGAATTCCCCCGTGATTTGATAAATGTTTAGAAAATAAGTTCCAGGAGCAAGACCAGTAGAATAATCTGCTTTGTGGCGTGCGCCTTGCATGATTTCATCATACACTAATTTGCCATTGGCGTCAATGAGTTGCAGTTTCAATTCCTGGTCTGCATATTCTTGAGGTGCCTCAATGATGGAATACGCATCAAAGGGGTTCGGATAGATCTTAAACACGGGTTGTGTTGGCATTTGCACTACCACACCAGGTCCTGCTGGAGTCAAGGTATTGGGTTGTTGGAAGCCGTTACACATGCGGATTGCGGAATACCCCAATGGCGTATTCACATAAATGAAGGGTTCCCCGAGTGTGTATGACATGGAATAGTTAGGCCCGAGCGGGACCGGAGTTAAATTCTTTGCCAAACGCCCAGCCGATGCAATAACGCGTCGTCTATCAATTTGGGCGTTTACCGTAAGGAAACTTAAGGCGAAGAGAAGGAGTAGAATTCCTTTATGGGACTTACCTGCGAATGTATTTAAACAGCTTCTTGTCATTCGGTCAATTCTTTGAACAAATATAGTGACTAAGTTACATTATTGTATAAGAAATGTATACAAGTGAATGCAATAATGCAATCACCTTTGTTTCATGATTCACCGCGGCGAAATCGTGGAGCAGGCGGTTCGGTCTTCCGGGCACAACCTAAGTAAGTTAGCTAAGCGATTGGGAAAAAGCAGGAAGTGGTTGTACGATGCCTTTGAGAATCCAATGCTCAGTTTGGAATATATGCTGGAAATCGGGAAATCGATACACTATGATTTTTCCGATCACATTCCCGAATTACGGCGAACTTATGTATCAAATGAAGAATCCTCAAATTTAAATGAGCCTTCATGGAAAGATAAATACATCACCTTGTTAGAAGAACACCAGAAATTGTTAGCGAAACTTATCGAATTTCAGTCGAGTAGCTAAATGTTTTCTCCTGGGTGCGGGTTTAAACCCCCACCCAGGAAATTACACACCTAGCCCATAGCGTGTCCATTCAAAGCTATTTTTTTTGTTCCTTCGTCGATATATTAGCTATCATTGTTTGGTATAGAATAAATTGCTGACACATTCCAGCATAAAGAATGGCATCTTCATCGTCACTTATCTTGTGATAATCGCTGTGAATACCCGTTGAGAAAGTAATACAAGGTAAGTGAACAAAATGCCGTGTATCCAATAAATTCAATCGTTCTCCTTCATCGTAAACAAGGTTCATATGATTAGATGCTACTTTAAAAAAATCAGGATTATTTGATGAAACAAATAAAGAAGAGCTTGAATCTTCTAATCGTCCAATCATATCGAAATTAATCACTGCAATACAATTTCCCCACTTTTTTTTCCAATGCGTAGCGAGGTATTCAGAACCTTTAGTTCCAATTTCGTGACCTGTGTAGGCAACAAATAATACATTAAACGGAAGATTTACCTTACTAAAATACTTCTGTAATTCAATTACCATTGCGACACCAGAAGCGTTATCGTCAGCACCGTTATGAACGTCACTTTTTCCAATTGACTTCGATAATTCTCCTCCCATGCCTATATGATCAACATGGGCTCCGACTAGGACTGTATTTACTTGTTTTTTATTTTGGAAGCAAGTACACATCGTACTTTTAAGTAACTTACCTTGGTAGTTGGTCCGATAGGAAATTTCGAAAATAGTTCGTTCTTTATTATCACTAAAAGCCGTTTCTAGGTAGGTGTTAACGAGAGCCTCTTCTTTTCCACCTGTCATCCTACCTCTTAAGGCATCACCACTTAAAAATTTAACATGCGATTTCAGTTCCTTTTCAAGTGATTCACAATTTTGTGCATGTATAGGAACACGAAACAAAATTAAACAGACAACAGAGGCACGACCTAAGAACTTAATAAATAAGTGCTTAATCAATACTATTTATTTTTTATCTGATTCTGTTTTCTTTTCTTCAATCAAAGCACGGGGAATAGTACCAAATTTCAGTGTTTTACCATCCCACCAAGCACCATTAGCCTTACTTTCTGTGTTACCATCATTAAACATAAACCCATCAAGATCACGTTCAAAAGTAGCTTTCGTGACCATTTTAGTGGCCTCCTCTTCAACACTTTTTCTTTTTGCAAGGACGATGTACGTAAACGCTACATTGCTGGTACCGTTATTCATTTCCTTAATTCGGAAACCATCTTTAGTAATTTCCTCGATAAAAATACCGTTACAATTACCTGCGGGACTAACCGTTACGGTTGGTATTCCTTCCACCAACGTGGAGAAAAGTTCATCAAATCGAACAAAGCCCACTCCGTTAACTAATTGGGCACGTCCGTCGTCGTACAATTTAGCGTCAAGCGCACTAAGTGAATACAAGGCCGTTTTTTCACCTTGAACCTCTCCAACCAATTCAATATTTTTACCATACGTATACGTATTTCCTGAATTATAGCTTGCAAAATATTCACCCTTATTCAATTGACCAATAATCTCACCTCTAGATACAAGTCCTGCAATACCGCCGAATAAGCCACCGCCAACGCCGACCAATTCTTTTTGGGAAAGAATTCCAGCGCCACTCGAATACGCGGCAGAACCATAAACTCCATATGATGTACTTCCACTATTTTTATACCCTAGCGAACCCCAATAATTCCCACTCCAATATGCTCCGAGTGTCCCACCAGTGCGCGTATAATCGTTCCAATTGTAACCTGCTGCACCAAATGTATACAAATCACCCCAATAATTGTACCCAGCAGTTGCTGAATTTGACGTAGTATTTGAGTAACCCGTTCCATCGTTTTGACTATCTCTTGTGCGATATGCATACATAGAATGTTGCCCATCACCGAGGGCAGTAAGTTGATTCCTCCAAACATACAATTGTGCATTTGCTTGAGGGAAAGCATTAATTCCCAATGAATTCCCATCATCTTGAATTAAGGAGTTGCCAAGTGTAGTTGATGCAATAAATTTAGGAACGTAGTTCGTACTTCCTGAGCCAGCAAAACCGGCAGGACCTTGTGGACCTTGTGGACCTTGTGGTCCTTGTGGACCCGTTGCACCGGATGATCCAGTTGGACCCGCTGGACCTTGAGGTCCGGCAGGACCCGTTCCACCGGGACCTTGAGGACCCGTTGCACCCGTTGGGCCTGCTACTCCTTGAATACCTTGAGCACCCGCTGGACCTGTGAGACCTGTTAAGCCTGTTGGACCCGTTGGACCTGCGACTCCTTGAGTACCCTGAGCACCTGTTGCACCAGCCGGCCCGGTCAATCCCGTCGGGCCAATAGGACCTGTTGGGCCCGAACTACCCGTTGGGCCTGCCACTCCTTGAATACCTTGAGCACCCGCTGGCCCTGTGAGTCCTGTTAAGCCTGTTGGACCCGTTGGACCTGCAGGACCTGCAGGTCCCTGAGGACCTGTTCCACCCGGACCTTGAGGACCTGTTGCACCCGTTGGGCCGGCAGGACCAGTTAAACCAATTGGTCCTGTTAAACCTATTGGTCCCGTAGGACCAGCAATGCCTGTTAAACCTGTAGGACCCGTAGGACCAGCGGGACCAGTTAGGCCAATTGGTCCAATTGGTCCAGTAGATCCTGTAAGTCCTTGAATACCCTGTGGGCCGGTTAAACCAATTGGTCCTGCAGGTCCTGTTACGCCGATTGGACCAATTGGACCAGTAGGTCCTGTAAGTCCTTGAATACCTTGTGGGCCTGTTGCACCAGTTGGACCAGCAGGGCCTGTCAATCCTGTTAAACCCGTTAAACCAATAGGACCGGTTGGTCCTGCTGGTCCGGTTGGACCTGCTGGACCTTGCGGCCCACCCGCAGGACCTGCGGGTCCTGTTAGTCCAATTGGTCCGGCAGGACCAACAGGTCCTTGCGGGCCGGATAAACCATTAATTCCTTGGGGCCCCACAAGCGAAATCCCTGAAGGCCAGGTTCCGTTGGTTTTTGGACCAAATAATTCATTCGTGGCGGTGTTAATATAAAAATCACCATTCACTCCGGTTCCTGCGGTAGGGGTGGTGTTGCCGTTCAGAACGGCTGTTCCGTTAGTGCCATTAATCCCATTGGTTCCAGCTACGCCTTGAGTGCCAGCCAAACCTTGTGGGCCGGTTGCTCCAGTAGCACCTTGAATTCCTTGAGGGCCGGTGATGTTACCGATTAAAATCCATGTTGTTGTATTTGATTTGTAATATACGTTACCGCCGGTCATGTTGAGGTAGAAATCACCTAATACACCGAGAGCAGCAGCTGGTACATTATTTCCATATCGCCATTGATTTAATTGATTTCCCGCATTTTTTGCGTACAGTGCATAGGGTACGCTCATCATTTGTTGCGTGCCATAGGACAGGTATACGGCAGGGTTTGGTAAACCCGAAAAGGCTACCCCAAGGTCTAAATAAAACGGCCCATTAGCCCATGGGATATTGGCGAAATTACCCGATAACAAGGTGCCGCTTCCAATCACAAAATTTACCAAACCAAATTGGTCGGTAGTAACGTTTTGTCGTTCTGAATATACTATGGTTCCGGTGGTTGTGGTTTGACGGATATTCACTCGAATAGCAACCGCAGTATTTGAGGACAACGCACCCGTGCTGTTTCGTATTACCGCTTGGTAATTAATGCCATTCGGTGCTTGGGCATACGAAAGCGATTGAAACAAGCTTACTGCCAATAATAGCAGCATGGTTAGGTTCTTTTTCATGTTCAGGATTTAATGAGTTTTACTTGGTGAATGAATTCACCCGTGATTTGATAAATGTTTAGAAAATAAGTTCCAGGAGCAAGACCTGTAGAATAATCTGCTTTGTGGCGTGCGCCTTGCATGATTTCATCGTACACTAATTTGCCATTGGCGTCAATGAGTTGCAGTTTCAATTCCTGGTCTGCATATTCTTGGGGTGCCTCAATGATGGAATACGCATCAAAGGGGTTGGGATAGATCTTAAACACGGGTTGTGTTGGCATTTGTACTACCACGCCAGGTCCTGCTGGAGTCAAGGCATCGGGTTGTTGGAAGCCGTTACACATTCGGGTTGTGGAATACCCCAAGGGCGTATTCACATAAATGAAGGGTTCACCCAAAGTGTACGACATGATGTAATTGGTTCCAAACATACTTGGTGTAAGGTTCTTAGCAATCCTACCCGCGCTTGCCATCACCCGGCGTTTATCAATTTGGGCGTTCACCGTCAGGAAACTTAAGGCGAAGAGAAAGAGAATAATGCCTTTATGCGACTTACCTGGGAATGTATTTAAATAGCTTCTTGTCATTCGGTCAATTCTTTTTACGAATATAGTGACTAAGATAATTTATTGTATAATTAATCTATAAAATTTAATCTATAAAAAATGATTCAATAATGCAGTCACCTTTGTTTCATGATTCACCGGGGAGAAATCGTGGAGCAGGCAGTTCGGTCTTCCGGACATAACCTAAGTAGGTTAGCTAAGCGATTGGGAAAAAGCAGAAAGTGGCTTTATGATGCTTTTGAGAACCCAAACCTCAGCATAGATTATATTTTTGAAATTGGAAAAGTGATTCATCATGATTTCTCCAATGATCTTCCTGAATTCCGTAAAACGTATACACAAGATGCCATAGAGAATTTATTCGAAGAGCCGAGTTGGAAAACCAAATACATCACGCTCTTGGAAGAACACCAGAAATTGTTAGCTCGTTTGTTAGCGCTTCAGGAAGAGAAATAAATACATTTTTAGAAAATCTACCATCGCTGTTCCCCGGGATTTCAAATTTTACGATACCGGGTTGCTTTGTTTTTTACTTAAAATCAACGATGCGGCAAGCGTGAAAACGAGCAGCATCAAAGGTTCTCTTTTTGATAATTTTGTAATCAATGAATTCTTGAAACAAAACTATCACCATAACCTGATGCAAGATTTCTGGTTTTGGAGGGATGCAGTTGGTCATGAAGTGGATTTAATCTGGCAGGATTCAGATAAACTCAATGTTGTGGAGATAACAGCCAGCGAAACGATTATGCCCAATATGTTTAAGGGCTTGGAGTACTTTGATAAATTGGCGTCAGAACGCATAGCAAGTAAAACGCTCGTGCATACCGGAACGTTCAATCAACATCGCACGGCTGCACGCGTTCAAAGCTGGAATAACTACAGCCACCGATTTGTGATGGGTTAATTCAATAATACGCTGTATCCTTCCAAGAGATCAAAGATTGCCAGAAGTACCAACGCGGGAATACTTAAGTGTTCTTTTTTTAGATACATTAAGGTGATTACTAACCCCGAAAAAAATACATAGTTGAATAAGTCTAACGGTGGGATTATGGTAAGGATATACAGCGCGCACAGCGCTAGGGCGGTAATTTTATATTGAATCCCTTTAAATCCAACAGTGAGGATTACCAATGGAAATACGCTGACTGTTTCTAGAATTCTGAATATGGAAAGCGTAATTCCGTCGGTAAATTCCAGGTATGAAGATTCATCCAAAAAAAACGTGTAGGTAAATGGATTGCTTAGGCAGCGAAGACAGATAAAGGTTAACAGCGGAACAAATGTGCTGTAATTTTCTTTATTTTTCCAGGCACTCGCAATTAATACTACCAATAATATGTAGCTAAAGATCGGGAACGGAACAATCCAAAATCCCATATCGAGATAGATGCTCGTTGCATAGGCCATTACAATTAAAAAACCGATAAGCGCGATTCGAACGGTTTTTTCCATTACATGTTGAGTGCTTCGTATATGTAATCAAAGGTCGATAAGATCTCAGCCTTCCCGTCAATTACTGCCACGTTGTGCTCAAAGTGCGCACTTGGCAAGCCGTCTTCTGTAACAATAGTCCATTGGTCATCTAAGGTTTTAACATTAAATTTTCCCATATTGATCATCGGTTCTATGGCAATGGTAAGTCCGTTTTGAATACGTTTCCCACGGCCTTGTCTGCCATAGTTAGGTACTTGCGGTTCTTCGTGAAGCTTGGTTCCTAAGCCATGCCCTACTAAATCGCGTACCACGCTAAACCCATTTTTTTCGGCATGTTGCTGTATCGCATATCCAATATCTTCAATGCGATTTGAGGTATTACAGGCTTCGATTCCGAGGTAAAGGCATTCTTTGGTGACCGCGCACAGTTTACGTTTTTCATCACTGACTTCCCCAACTTCAAAGGTATAGGCATGGTCGCCGTAATAGCCTTTGTACAAGGAGCCGCAATCTACGGAAACAATATCTCCAGATTGAATCGGACGTTGTGTTGGAAGCCCGTGTACCACTTCTTCATTGACAGAAATCAACAGGGTGCTCGGACAACCATACAAACCTTTGAATCCCGGAATAGCCCCTTGAGCGCGTATGAATTTCTCGGCAAGTTCATCGAGGAATGCTGGGGTAATTCCCGGTTTCATATGTTTCCCTACTTCTCCCAGTGTACGACTTACAATCAGTGCAGCTTCCCGCATAATCGCAATTTCTCCCGCTGTCTTATATTTAATTGAATCTCCAAATACTGCCATTCCTGCAAAGGTAGAAAAACGATCTCATTTTAAGGCATGTTCCAACCATTCCATGGTATTAATTCCATCCGCAAATTCGTCTATGCGCGGTTCTTGGGTTGTTCCAAACTTAACCTCGTCGCTTCCTGATATACATTGAATTTTATCCCGATTAGCGGCGATGTAGTCCAATGCTTCTGAAACATGAGTGTAGGTATGATAATGGATCATGGCGAGCGGAGGATGTAATGCGTTGGATTCCATGAGCAGTAAAAATCCATTGTCCAATAAGGGCTGATTACTCAACAAGTGAATCGCTCGATTATAATCGTAGTTGTTCCCGTATTTATTGTTCTGAATGACTGCTTGAAACGGAAGAATTGCCTCAAAAAATGCATTGAAAGAATACCCCTCAGGTACGATGAGGTGTGTTACATTGCGACAGCCCCTGCCGAAGTATTGAAAGATGTCCTGTCCCAAGGCATGTAATTCTTCCGGCGTTTCATTCCCCCGAAGGATCGCAACAGAAGTGCGATTCCCCCGAAGCAAATGTGGGGTGTGTTTGAAGTAGGATTTTAAATGGAGTAGGGTAGAATCGTTTCCCGTTCCAATAACGGCATCAAAGCCACTGAGCTTTTGTGGATTGATTTGGATCAATTCGGCATATGCAGGATTAAGTTCAGTTAAGCCGCGTATGAGTAATGGAATGAGTTGTTGGTCGTCTGAACTTAGTTTGATTTGAAGTTTATATCCACTAAGCATTCCGCACAAAACGTCATGAAATCCAACCATTGGGATATTCCCTGCAAGGATCAACCCAAGGCTCGGACGGAATGACTGAAACGCATAGGGGCTTGCAAATGACGTTAAGTCCGCTGTATTTAGCCAGCTAGAAATACCCTTCAATGCTTGCTTTACTTCTCTGGGTTCAAACCACCCGTTTCTGTAGATTTCACGTGCAATGACCGTATTAAAAGCCTCCGTTAACTCCTTGGTAAAGACTTCTGATTTGGGGTTCTCTATGGAGCTTAGGCACTCGAGCAAAGGTCCGAGGGTAGAGAGGTCTGTGATAAGTTGCTGACGAGTCATCGAACAAAAGTAGTGTAAAGTTCGTTTAGGCAGTGTTGAAATGGTGAGGTTTTAGTAAAGCCTGTGTATATTTGCAAATAAATAATAGGAATTGTCATGGCAATAATGATTACGGATGAATGTATTAATTGTGGGGCTTGTGAGCCTGAATGTCCGAATAATGCAATATACGAAGGGGGCGCTGAGTGGAAATATGCGGATGGAACATCGTTGTCCGGAATGATCACCACTACGGAGGGTTCATCCGTAGATGCTGCATTGGCAAATGCACCTGTGAGCATGGATGTATACTACATTACACACAACAAATGTACAGAGTGTGTTGGGTTCCATGACGAACCACAATGTGCTGCGGTATGTCCAGTAGATTGTTGTGTAGATGATCCAAATTACCGCGAAACCAATGATGAACTTTTATCAAAAAAAGCATTTTTACACCTCTAGTTTAAAGCCGAATTTTTTTCTTTTAATTTTTCTTTTCTTCACAGGGTTTATCTGTTCCCAAGGTTCGCTGAGTATACATTTTGTTCAAACTGACGCTGGCGCAGCGCTGAGCCCAGAACAAACCATCGAAATACAGCAAATCGCTCGCTCCTATGCGGTAGCGGTAAGTATTGATCAATACAAACACCCCCGCATCGGTAAGTTTCCTACCATAAATTACAGCGATTCAATTCCGTTCTTTTCAACGGAAATGAGGGCCATCAGAGATGGATTTTTTAATTCGTCTCATCGGCGTACTAAATTGGATTATTACGTGTTTGTATCTTCTCATTTTGAGGATTCTTTGCATACGGGATTTGCCATTTCAGGCAAACACATTCTGTTCATTTCTTCACTACCAAAGCAGACATTTACCACCAGATTCGCCTCGTATTTCTTATTAGCAGCATCTGACCAGCAAGGCAATAACAAAAGGGCTTTGGATGCGCTTTCCGAACAAATAGGGACCAAAGATTCGCTGCAAACCCGCCAAGAATCTTATTTTCTTTTTCATGATGAAACGGAGAATTTGGGGTCAACAAACGGTATGGTAGCCTTTGCTTTTTGGAATGAAAATAACGATGGGAAGGTGTTAGGGAACTATATAGGATTACCCTTTAAGCGAAATGCAGGAAAGGTTAATTTAGATATTGATAGTTATTGGCTTCGCCCGTTTTATCGTACAGATGTTCGGTTCATAGCTCCTATTCATGTAGGACTGGTTTTTCTTGCATTTTTTATCATGCTAATCTTCAGGAAAAAGGTCAATGAGCGCGCCGATAAAAGTTTGAAATCACATTCCAAGGCGGCTTTCTTTTTCCTGCGAATGGTTTTATGGGGTGTTTTTATACTTATTGGTTACCTTGTTTTCTTATCTTCCGATCAATTGTATAAAAGGTGGTTCTTTAATTCCTCTTCGTACAGCAATGTAGGGAAAATAGATACCAAACAGTTTATTCATCACCTTACCTCCAACAACTCGGTTGTCAATCAGCAAGCATCCCATTCTTATTGGGAAACCTACGTGAAACGGAAAAATACTTGGGAAATGAAGCGTCTAAAGCACGTGTTGTATTTTGAAGTTATAAAATCTCAAACGAAGGTCGCTTCTATGAGGTTTTTATACGATTCCGACCGTCTGAAAATCAAGTCTTTTCAAGGAAAGGCGCAAACGCATTTAATCGTTTATAAGGTAATGGATGCGCAAGGAAAGTTCATAAAAGAGGAGGTCTACAATTACGCCAAAGTAAATATTACTCAAAAGTATGCTGAACCAGATCCTGCCCGACGAATTCTTGTATTTGTAAATGGGTATCGTCCGGTTGCAAACGGCGGAACGCCAGAGCAAGCATTGATGCGAATTGGTAACAATGGCGTAGAATTCCCTAATTCGTCAAATGTATTGTTAGCAACAGACCGTTTTGATTATTGGAGACCTTGGGGTAATTTCGATCAACGCATTATGGATCGTATTAAACCGAATGAGGTTTACTATGCGGATGGTCATCATTCCGTAGCAACCTCAAACCATGCTTCCGTATTTAATTTTGCTAAGGCCGCGGCTGAATACCCTAAAGCGTGCACGGGTAAGCATCGATGTAAGTTCTCCAAAACAACCGCGGGTACTAAGCTTGAAACCTTAGATATGTTACCTTTTACTTCGAATAAAAAAGGGTTTAATTTAAGACGTAAAAACGGACGTATTGCAGGCAGAAACCTCTATCAATTACTGAATGAAGTTCCTGGGAATTCCGGAAACGACACGCTATTTATAGTAGCACATAGCATGGGATATGCGTATTCCTTGGGTATCGTTGAGTCGTTAAGGAATAAATGTGTGTTTGGTGAGTACTATATCTTTGCACCTGAGAATGCCGAAACTGGAAAAATATTTCAGTCCGAGTGGAATGCGGTTTACCAATACGGAAGTATTCCCAGAGGGGCCAGAAAGCAAGCTCCTTGTCTTCAGGACGGCGTTGCTCCGCAAACTAAAGCCAAAGGATTGTCTGCTCAAAATCGATTGACATTTCCAGCATCCCACTACAAAAAAATGGGTTTCACGGGTAGTCATTTTATTGGATTTTATGATTGGGTTTTTGAAATTCCTCAAGGAGAAAAAGGCGCGATCGTCCAACATTAAGGCGATGATTCAAGCACTTAAAATTTA
This sequence comes from Flavobacteriales bacterium, assembly GCA_947500755.1. GTDB lineage: Bacteria > Bacteroidota > Bacteroidia > Flavobacteriales_D > Crocinitomicaceae > UBA952. The sequence goes on along the minus strand of CANMTO010000006.1, from coordinate 19,591 downwards.
CTCACCTCGCTCATCCGAATTTCTACCAACGTGGACCCCACGCCGCGGGTTGAGTAATTCCCATCATGAAAACTAATTCCTTTCTTGCCACGAAGTAATTGGCGTACAGCCATTTTTAATACACCTTCACCAATCCCATGAATTATCAAGGCTTTCGATTGGCGATTTGCAATACATTGGTTTAAAAAGCTACGGCAATAACTGAGCTTCGTTTCGAGTAATTCATTCGGCGGCATGCTGTCAATTCCCAGCGCCGTGGCATGAAGGTCTAGGGTCGGAATGGAAGAAAGGGGTTGTTTTTTTGATGCGTTTGGCGTGACTATGGGTTCTTTATTTTCTACCTCACCTTGTATGGGTGTTCGTTTGATTAACGAGCTGATGGGGATTCGGTATTCAAATCCGAATTCATCCAATACATGGGCATGTGAAACGGAAAGTAGCTTTATTGTATAGGCTCCCGATTCATGAAGCATGGAGACCGATTCGCCAACCTGGAACTGCATGAAAATTATAGTACCGTTAGGTTCGCGAATTTAAGCAGTACGGTTTTAGATCCGTGATGGGGAAAGAAGATGACTGCTTTTTTATCTGCTCCATCCCCTTCGAGCTGCGTAACTCGTCCTTTTCCAAAACGTGAATGCTCCACGTGTGTGCCAACCATAATGTGGTTGAACTCGTTCGAATTTGAGGGGGAAGCGCTTTTTATTTCGGAAATAGATTTTAATGATTTTGGCATGCTGGGCGCGCTCAACTTGGAATTTAAGCCTCCCGTGAAACTGCGTTCGAATCCACCCCCCATTAAGGAGCGGCCTTGTTGACTGCGTGTAGGAGTTTCAAAATGAACAAACTGCGGATCTATTTCGTCAATAAATCTACTTTGCTCACATTTAATGGATTGATTCCAAAGGAATCTTGAACCAGCGTATGATAAGGTACATGATTCCATTGCGCGGGTAATGGCTACGTAAAAGAGCCGCCGTTCTTCCTCTAAATCGCTTCTTGAGCTGATGGACATTTGAGAAGGGAATAAATTTTCTTCCATTCCTACGATAAATATATGTGGATATTCTAATCCTTTACTCGAGTGGATGCTCATGAGCGAAACATGATTTTTGTCTTCCGTTTTCTCTTGGTCCGCATCTGTTAATAAGGATACATCCATCAAAAATTCAGCTAAGGTCTTGGGTTCATCTTCATCCCCTCCTTTGGTGAATTCTTTAATACCCGCTAATAATTCTTCAATGTTTTGAATGCGTTCCACTTCTTCTGGACCTTTTTCTTTCTCAGCATTCAGTTCTTGGAAGATCCCACTTGATTTAATAATACGTTCGGCAAGGGTATACGCATCCGCTTTGTTAAGCTCCGCTTGAAAACTCTTGATCATGGTCATGAAATCCGACATTTTCTGTTTCGTAGCGTTATTTAAATCCGCAGAATACGTTTGAAAATCATCCATAACTTCCCACATGCTTACACCATGTCGTCCCGCGGCAATGATAATGTTTTCTACGCTGGTTTTTCCGATCCCGCGTTTCGGATAATTGATGACACGCTTCATAGCCTCCTCGTCGTGCGGGTTCGCTGTAAGTCTAAAATAGGAGAGTACGTCTTTAATTTCCCTCCGTTGATAAAATGAAAGGCCTCCATATATCTTGTAGGGGATATTCAGTTTCCGTAAGGCTTCTTCAAAGGAACGAGATTGCTTATTGGTGCGATATAAAATGGCAAAATCGTTGTAGCTTTCCACCACCGATTGTTTCAAATCAAATATTTTGTGCGCAATGACGCGACCTTCTTCATTGTCTGTCAAGGTACGGACCACGGAAATTGGTTGACCAACACCATTTTCTGTCCAAACAATCTTTTTGATTTGGTCTTGATTTCTTTTAATTACGCTATTCGCTGCATCAACAATATTCTGTGTGCTGCGGTAATTTTGTTCAAGTTTGTATAGGTTAAAATCCGGGTAATCTTTTCGGAAATTTAAGATGTTCTCGATGTTGGCTCCACGAAAGGAATATATACTTTGTGCATCATCCCCAACTACGCAAATATTCTCATAGGCCGCGGCTAATTTTTTGACAATCAGGTACTGAGCAAAATTCGTGTCTTGATACTCATCTACCAAGAGGTATTTGAATTTCTGCTGATAGTAATGCAACACATCAGGATGGTCGGTCAATAAAATATTGGTAAAGAATAACAAGTCGTCGAAATCCATGGCTCCGGCCTTTTGGCACCGGTTGGCGTACTGGGCATAAATTCGACTGATTTCCGGCCTGCGCGACATTCGGTCTTCTGCTTGAATTTGATCATTGGCAACATAAGCCTCAGGAGAAACTAAGTTGTTTTTAGCCGCTGAAATTCGTCCGAATACGCCACTGGTTTTGTAGGTTTTATCATCTAAATGTAGCTCTTTGATGATATCCTTAATCAAACTCTTTGAATCTTGGGTATCGTAAATGGTGAAATTCGTGGGAAATCCAATGCGGTCCGAATTATAGCGTAAAATCCTGGAGAAAACCGAGTGAAAAGTACCCATGGTAATGCTCTTGGCTTCTGATCCGCCCACAATTTTTCCGATGCGCTCAGACATTTCTTTCGCCGCTTTATTGGTAAAGGTAAGCGCCATGATATTGAACGGATCAATGCCCTGATCAATCATGTGCGCAATGCGGTAGGTGAGAACCCGAGTTTTTCCCGAACCTGCACCCGCAATTACCATGCACGGACCATAAATATGCTCCACTGCTACACGTTGGCTGTCATTAAGTTCGTTAAGATAGGACATGGAAAAAGAGTGAATATCAAAATTAGCAACAATTTCCGGGTTCGAATTCGTGTTTTTAATCGATTTCCATCGAGTTTTTAACAATCTCGTACCTTTAGGGCATGAACACGCCTCTTTGGTTTAGCTTATGGTCTTTTCCGGCACCCTACGTCGGGAATGAGTCTGCTTACGTGGATGAAAAACATATGATATGTACTCAGTCCTTTACCACGCAAGTAGATGCCATTAGAAACGAAGTGCTTTCGTATTTAATGAAACACGAGACCATCCCTTACTTTAAACAATCGATGGTACAGCAGGGTAAGGGATACCATACCCGCTCTTTAGCATGGTGGGGGATTCAGTTCCATAAAAATCAACGGGAATTACCGGTGCTTTCATCCATTCTTAAGAATCATCCGGAACTTCTTACCCTTTCCATTAATGTTCTGGATCCCAATAGCAGTATTCTTCCCCATATGGGTGATACCAATGCAATTTATCGGGGTCATTTTGGGATATCGATTCCAGCTTCCTTGCCTCAAGCGGGCATTCGCGTTAGTGAAGCGGAACAATCATGGCAGGAGGGACGTTTTATTTGGTTTATGGATGCCTACACCCATGAAACGTGGAACCATACAAAGGAAGCCCGCATCGTACTATTGGTAGATGTTTTGCGTCCTGAATTCAGCAATCAAAAAAAACGAATTTGTGCTACAGTTATTACCTCGCTCTTTCTTCAAAAGCGCATAGAAAAATCTTCCTTTTTTGAGCGTAATCAGCGATGGATTGTGAAGTACATAGCACCGATGTTAATTCCCTTGGTTCAATTTCGAATTGCTTGGATAAATTTCATTCGAAAATACTAATTTCTTTGCGGAGCTTCCCTAACTTTGCAAGGTGAAGTATACGATTTACCATAATCCTCGTTGCAGCAAGAGTCGCTGTGCGCTTGATTGGTTAACTAATAACCAACATGATGTAACGGTAATGGACTATGTCAAGACGGGAATAACGTTGGAACAGTTGAAGCAAATATCGGAATCGCTAGGTAAAGGTCCCCAGCATTGGATTCGTACCGAGGAACCCGATTATAAAACGCACGTCAAAGGGAAAACACTTACCGAGAAGGAATTATTTGATCTTATGATTCGATTTCCGAAACTAATCCAACGTCCCATCGTACTATGGGCCAACCGAGCTGTGCTTGCTCGGCCACTTGAACTTTTAATTGATGCCATAACCGATGCGGACTAAATACATAGACCTTATTGATCAAACGTTTGATTTTCCTCAAAATGAATTCAATTTACGGGAAGACCGCCTATTTTTTCATGGAATTGACTTGATGCGTTTAATCCAAGAATACGGAACGCCCCTCAAGTTCAATTATCTTCCCCAGATTTCAAATAACATCCAGCGTGCCAAAGGATGGTTTCGTGAGGCAATAAATAACCAAGGATACGCCGGAAAATACTATTATTCCTATTGCACTAAAAGTAGCCATTTCGCCTTTGTATTGGATGAGGTAATGAAGAATGATGTACACATTGAAACTTCTTCCGCGTTCGATATAGACATTGTAAACAACTTGGTAGATTCCGGTAAACTTAAAGAAGGAACCTATGTGATTTGCAATGGGTTTAAGCCTGCGCGCTACGTGGAGAGCATTGCTCAGTTGATTAACGCAGAATTTTTAAAGGTTGTTCCGGTAGTTGACAATGCCGAGGAAGTTAGAAACTTATTGGCATCCACCGAAAAAGATTTGTCGATTGGAATTCGTATTGCAGCGGAGGAAGAACCGAAGTTTGAATTTTATACCTCGCGCTTGGGTATGCGTTATCGTGAGATTGTACCGTTTTATAAGTCTGTATTAAAAGACAATCCACGAATTAAGGTTAAAATGCTCCATTTTTTCATCAATACAGGAATCAATGATACTGCATATTATTGGAATGAATTAACCAAATGTTTGCGAATTTACAGTGATTTAAAGAAGCTATGTCCAGAATTGGATTCACTCAACATTGGTGGCGGTTTTCCCATCAAGAAATCTCTAGCATTTGATTTTGACTATGCCTACATGGTTCGTGAGATTTTGGAGCAAATCAAACGGGTATGTACCGATAATGACATTCCAGAGCCAAATATTTTCACTGAATTCGGGTCCTTTACCGTAGGGGAGAGTGGGGGAGCGTTGTTCAGTATTTTACATCAGAAACAACAAAATGACCGAGAGAAATGGAACATGATAGATTCCTCGTTTATGACCAACCTTCCGGATACCTGGGCAATTAATCAGCGCTTTATTATGTTGCCAATTAACCGTTGGCAAGAAGATTATGAACGGGTGCTTTTAGGCGGATTAACATGTGATAGCGACGATTACTACAATTCCGAGCAGCATTCGAATGCCATCTACTTACCGAAATTCGAGAGAAATAATCCCTTGTATATTGGGTTTTTCAACACCGGAGCATATCAAGAAACCATTGGTGGATATGGGGGGTTAAAACACTGCCTAATCCCTGAACCACGACATATTTTGATTTCTCGAGATGAAAACGAAAAAATAGTTACGCAACTGTTCAGCGAAGAACAAACGGCAGATGATTATCTTAAAATACTAGGGTATAAATCTTAAAAAGCGATCGATTACCTGAGTTGGGCTCCAAATTCTGATTCAAAACACGTACGAATAGCACTCATTTCTTGATCGATTTCAGCATCGGTTAAGGTTTTCTCGGAGTCTCTGAAATGGAATGATAACGCATAGGATTTCTTACCCGCTTCGATTTTATCGCCTTCGTACACATCAAATAAATTAGTTGAGATCAAGCGGCTAGAAGCTGCTTTTTTAGCGGCTTTAACTAAGGCAGCATATGGAATATTCGAATCCAATAACAACGCAAAATCTCGACGAACAACAAATGTTTTAGGGATTTCAGTAAACTGATCTGCGAGGGATTTACTGAGTTCAAGCCAACGTTTCCAATCAATCGTCGCCCCATAAACGGCTTGTTTAAACGCTACGGTTTTTAACCAAGATTCTGATAGTTTTCCAAGAGCTACCAAGGGTTTACCGTTTACTTTGATTTCTATTCCCTCAGAAAACGGAGTATCCTCACTCAAGGCAACTTCTTCGATAGCATTCGGATTCAGCCCTTGAATTAAATTCATGACCTCACTTTTAATGTCAAAAAAAGAGAATGGACGAGATCCCATCCATGAATCAGGTTCATGAGCTCCCGTGATTACTAATGCTAAGGTCGCTTTTTCAACAGTTCGCTCGCCAAATCCATGATAGGTATGCCCAAATTCAAACAACTTGATATTTCCGGCTTGACGATTTTTATTGTAAGCCAAGGTTTCTAAGGCTCCAAAAAACATGGAAGTACGAAGTATCGATAAATCTCGGCTCAATGGATTTTTTAAAACAACGGGTTTTCCCTCTTGTTTGCTTGTGGTTAATGCGCCGTTAGATGCCTTGGTTAAGGAATTGTTCAGAATTTCATTAAATCCACTCGCTGCTAACATAACCGAGGTTTTATGACGGGTTGCTTCAGCGGAAAACGTTTCAGAAACGGGTACAGCGAAGTTCCATTTTTCTGGTGTAGGTATGGCGTCAAATCCAGCGATTCGTATGATCTCTTCGGTAACATCAATGGGGCGCTTAACATCCGCACGATATCTTGGGATTTTCCACGTTGATTCGTTAATTGGTGTGAAATCAAGTGAACTTAGAATACCTGATAGTTGATCATCCGTAAGTGAGGTGCCTAATTGCTTGTTGATGGTTTCAAAATCAAGCACTACTTCCACTGCAGGGGTTGAGTATGCTTTGACTTCTTGCATATAATTAAGGGTTCCTCCCGAAACGGAACGGATTAAGGAAACTACCCGTTGTAATGCAAACGCCGTTAAATCAGGGTCTACTCCGCGTTCAAACCTAAAACTTGCGTCGGAATAAATGCCATGATGTTTTGCCGTTTTACGAATCGTTGCCGGATTAAAGTATGCGGATTCAATGAGTAGCTCTGTGGTGTTTTCACTTACTCCGGAAATCTTGCCCCCCAGCACACCTGCAAGACAATGCGCCACACCGTTCCCATCAATTACTAAATCCGAAGGACGTAGTTTTCGTTCAACCGCGTCCAAGGTCTCAAGGGTTTCACCGGGATGTGCCTGTCGAACGGTTAAAGATTCAGAGAAGTAACTCGCATCAAAGGCATGCAGCGGCGTGCCAAGTTCATACATGACGTAATTCGCGCAATCCACGATGTTATTTATGCTGGCTGTTCCAAGTGCAGCTAATCGATTTTTTAACCAATCTGGAGAAGGACCAACTTCGACTCCGCTAAGCGAAGCCAAGTAATACGATTCGCAATCCCCATTACTTAATACCCGGTGTGCTTTGGTTGGATTGATTCGTATGGTAGCTTCTTCGATTTCAGGTAAAGTGAGTGGTGTAGACAACCCTTCATGATGCATAAGGTAAGCCCTAATGTCGCGTGCTACTCCCAGATGCCCCATGGCATCGCAACGGTTGGGAGTTAATCCGATTTCTAGGATGTAATCCGTATCAAGGGCCAAAGCGGCTGCTGCTGGAATCCCAACTGCTGTGTCTTGTGGTAAAATCAAAATTCCATCATGTGAAGTACCTAAGCCTAATTCATCTTCGGCGCAAATCATTCCATGGGATTCAACTCCGCGAATTTTCGCTTTTCTTAGGGTGAGTGGTTCTCCTTCGTTTGGATAAATGGTAGTTCCAACAAGTGCTACCAGTACTTTTTGTCCAACCGCTACATTCGTTGCGCCGCATACAATTTGGAGTGTTTCACCGCCTATATTAACGCGTGTAACCTTTAGTTTGTCAGCATCTGGATGTTTCTCACAATCGATAACCTCTCCAGTTATAACGCCCGCTAAACCTCCTTTAATCGAGCCAATAGCATCGATCCCTTCCACTTCTAAGCCGGTTTGTGTTAGGATTTCAGAGATGCGTTCAGGGGAATACTCGAACGGAACAAATTGGCTGAGCCACTTATAGGAAACTTTCATTGCAATGGAATTGGTGCGAAATTACACATTTTGTTAGGAAAATAGGCGATATATGTTTTCGATTATTTAACATTCAAAAACCTTTTGTTCACTTGAATGTTAATACCTTTGCCCGCGAAATTAGTTGCGAAAAATATACCCATGAAGTTCAATCTTTTTCTTAACCTCTTGGTCCTAGTTTGTGGGGTCTTTTCTACACCAGCTGCATTCGCTCAGGATAAACATACCATTAGTGGGTATATCTCGAGTAGTGCTAACGGTGAAGCCTTGAATAGCGCTAAAATTTATGTGCCTAGCCTAAATAAAGGGGCAATTACCAATAATTATGGTTTTTATTCCTTGACGCTACCAAGTGGAATTTATGAAATTGAGTTCAGATGTACGGGGTTGACTACCGTGAAAAAGACGATTGATCTATCCACAGAAAATGTTACCTTAAACACGGAGCTGGGGCTAAAAGATGGTGAAAAAGTGTTTGAGGAGGTAGTGGTAAATGGGAAGAAAGGCGATAACGTCAACTCAGCGAATTTGGGTCAAATGGAATTGAACATTGATCAAATAAAGCGCCTTCCAGCCTTTATGGGAGAAGTAGATGTTATAAAAACGTTACAATTGTTGCCTGGCGTTTCTTCGGTTTCCGAAGGCGGACAAGGATTCTATGTGCGAGGTGGCGGTCCCGACCAAAATTTAGTATTGCTGGATGAAGGGGTTGTTTACAATGCTTCCCATTTGTTTGGGTTCTTTTCTGTGTTTAATTCCGATGCAGTTCGAAACGTAAACCTTATTAAAGGGGGAATGCCCGCAAATTATGGGGGAAGGTTATCCTCTGTGTTGGAGGTCAACATGAATGAGGGAAACAACAAGCGATTCAGTGTAAAAGGAGGACTAGGAGCCATTTCATCCAGGCTTACCTTGGAAGGCCCACTGAAAAAAGACCGCGGTAGTTTTATTGTTTCGGGCAGACGAACCTATATTGATGTATTGGCCAAAGCGGTGATTTCTGATACCTCACCCTTCGCGGGTTCAGGATACTTTTTTTACGACATGAATGCCAAATTGAATTACAAATTGGGGGAAAAGGACCGAATATTTTTGAGCGGCTATTATGGCAAAGATGTGTTCACGTTCGCGGATCGTGATGGAGGTTTTAGTGCCGATATGCCTTGGGGAAATGGTATTGCTGCACTTCGATGGAATCACGTGTTTAATGCGAAGTTGTTTATGAATGTAACCTCTACCTTTTCAGACTACAGATTTAAATTTGGATCTCAGCAAGATGAATTTAGAATCGAATTTTTATCTGGAATTCAAGATTATTGCACCAAAGTCGATTTCTCCTATTATCCAAACGATAAGCACCGTGTAAAATGGGGTGCGAATTACATTTATCACGTCTTTACTCCGTCAAGCGTTTCAGCTTCACAGGATACGGTGGTGTTTAATACGGGAAATGCACAACAGCTTTTTTCGCATGAAGAGGCCATTTATTTAATGGATGAATTTGATTTGAATGATCGCTTAAGAATTAATGCGGGATTGCGTTACACTGCATTTCAACATGTAGGGCCGTTTACGCGTTACATCAAAGGTGATATCAGTAAGCCAGATACTGCCATCGAATATGGGGCAGGCGACTTAATTAAATTTTATCATGGCTTAGAGCCGCGTCTTTCGTTTCGCTACTTAACGGGAGAGCATAGTTCCATCAAGGGTGGGTATGCTTATAATTATCAGTTTGTGCATTTAACAAGCTTGAGTGCAGTTTCACTTCCAACCGATATCTGGTATCCAACTACGGATATTGCAAAACCACAGATTGGATTTCAGGCTTCCTTAGGGTATTTTCAGAATTTCTTCAGCGACAAATACGAAGCGTCTGTGGAAGTATACTACAAGGGAATGAACAACATTGTGGAGTTTAAGGAAGGAGCCTTGCCCGGAGATAATGTGAACGACAATACCGATAATTTAATGGTCTTTGGAAAGGGTTGGGCCTATGGGGTGGAGTTCTTTTTCAAAAAAGCAGTGGGTAAATTTACCGGATGGATCGGTTACACGTGGGCGAAAACAGAGCGTAAATTTCCTGATTTAAACAACGGAGAGGTGTTTCCAGCAAAATATGACCGTAGACACGACCTCAGCATCGCCGCAACCTACATGCTAAATGATCATTGGACGCTGTCTAGCACATTTATTTATGCTACGGGTAATACCTTAACCCTACCAACTTCATGGTATGTTCAAGACCAAAACCTGTTATTTAATTACGGGGCTAGAAATTCAACGCGAATGGCACCCTATCATCGACTTGATTTTTCTGCAACGTGGTATGATAAAGCCTATAAAACGAAAACAGATCCGGCGACCGGAAAAGAAATCGAGGTGAAAAAACGATTAAGAAACAACATTGCGATTTCGGTATATAATGTATATAACCGTGCCAATCCATTCTTTTTGTATGTGGACAATGACGGAGATTTCTTTAACGGAGATTTCAAGTTATCCGTAAAACAAGTTTCATTATTTCCAATAATCCCTAGTGTAACATGGAATTTCGAATTTTAAGCGCAGCGATAGCATCGTTCGTTCTTTTGTTTTCTTCCTGTACCAAGGAAGTAAAAATAGATATCCCGGGATATAAGGAGCAGTTGGTGGTTGACGGTAGTATTCGGGAAGGAGAGCCTCCCATAATCTTACTATCAAAATCACAGAATATTTATGCGCCAACGGATATCAACGCCTATCTTGGAAGTTTTGTTGGCGATGCCGTGGTAACAGTTTCGGATGGCACGAATACGGTTACCTTAAGTAAAATCTGCACGGATGATTTACCTCCTGGAACCGAAGCGTATGCTGAGGCGCTGTTTGGAATGAGTATTCAAGAACTGCAGCAACTGCCTTCTCCACTTTGTGTGTATACCTCATTTGACCCTACGATGTTTGGTCAGGTTGGTAAAACATATACCCTTACGATTAACCATGATGGTAAAACCTATACCTCTACTACCACGATTTATCCGCCGGTTGTTTTGGATTATTTAACTTGGAAACCTGAAGCAAATTCAAGCTCGATTGGCTATTTATACAGTTTTATGACGGACAATGCTTCCACCTCTGATAATTTCATGTGGGAAATGAAAAAGGTCAGTGACCCGATGTTTACAAAACCGTTTAATCCCTATTTTAACGATGCGTTCTTCAATGGCTTAGCGTTTGAATTCACTATTTATAATCCCTTGTCTTTTAATGATTCCACCTATGCTGAGAATGAGCGGGGGTATTACAAACAAGGAGACACGGTGTTAATGCGCTTATCAAGAATGGGTAAGAAGGAATATAATTTTTTCGAAAAGAAGATCAATCAAGTATTTTCTTCGGGGAGTCCATTTGCTACACCGATTAATGTGCCTTCCAATATTGAAGGAGGTGCGCTTGGCGTCTGGGTTGGCTATTCAACCTATCTCGATACCGTGATTTGTCAGCCCTAAGTTATTCGATGGGTTTTTTCTCTTCCCGAATCGCTCGTACATTTTTGAAAAAGTAGCGCAGGTCAACCCCAAGGTATGCCCCAGATACATCACCGTATTGTGTGACTTTATATCCTTGATTTCTATACGTAGCTATGTATACAAAGAGGGGTTTTGTAGGAAGCCGTACGGTAGTTCCGAGGTAAAAGAAACCGGATTTTTTAGAGCGAAATTCAAACCCGATATTTCCGTTTAAGTCCAGCGAAGCTTTTTTATTGACAATGCCTGTATGGTAGAAAAACTGTGATCCATTAATATTATTCATGGTAGCAATGTCTGTGGGTTTAAATCCTGCTACAATGCCTAAGGATGCATTAGCATACCATTTCTTGGCTAATTTAATGTAGATTAATCCATTAATAGGGATATCGTATTGAATGAACCCTAAGGTATTGTTCACGAAAACACCAGAGTCAGCCAGGGATCCTTGAATAGCGAAATTTCGTTGAGTAAAGTTAATGCCCGTTTCAAGGGAAATTAATTCGGTTAATCCAACCCGTACAACCCCTCCAAATGAATACCCAGGCGTTTGAGAAATGGTAGATTTCATCCCTTCTTTGGACAAGGTGAGGGAAGGACTATTTACGAAATCGCTTGGAAATACGCCGCGAACTTGCAGCCCAAAATAGGAGGGGAATCGGTTGTCTCCCAATTGGGCATAACCGAGGAACCAACCCATGATAAAACAAAAGACTATGCTGTTATTCATGCATCCATTGGGTATGATATTCTAGGGGAATGCGATGTGAAGAAGGCCAATCGATGGCTGGGTATCCAATGTAAAATAAGCCAAGGCATTTGTCTTTCTCATCAATTCCTAAAAAAGCGTTCATTTGTTCCGTATAAATTAATTTGGGTGTCGCCCAGAATCCTCCAAGGCCATAGGCCGTGCAGGTGAGGTGCATGTTTTGAATTGCACAAGCCACCGCCTCAATTTCCTCGATTTCAAGAATCTTTTCTTCAATTTGTCGCTTCATGGAAACTGCGATAACCACACTTGAAATCATCGGTCTACGCAGCATTTTCGCAAGTTTCGCATCAACTTGTTTATCAACCGGGGTAAGTTCAAGATAGGTCTTCCCCAAAAATTGACTTAAGCGTTGACGGCTTTCCTCCATAAATACATGAAATCTCCAGGGTTGCGTATTGCCATGGGTTGGGGCCCATTGTGCATTTTGGAGGATAAGCTCTACTTGTTCTTTATGGACTTTCCGTTCGCTAAATTGTTCCGGATAGATCGTTCTTCGATTACGGATGAGGTCATTAATTTCTGAGAGATTGTAACGCATATAACTGATATAACGAAAAAAGAATGCGATAAAAGTAGTGATTATAAATGGCTCTATTTGTTAAAAGCAAAGAAAGTCCTATCTTTGCAGGGTTGAAAAACGAGCGGCCTTGTGGCGCAATTGAATAGCGCACCTGATTACGGCTCAGGAGGTTTCAGGTTTGAATCCTGACAAGGTCACAAGCAAAAACCCATTCCCTTGAGGGAATGGGTTTTTTGTTTTTAACGCGGTCAAAAGTTCTTTTGACAAGCGACTAAAAACAAAAAACATAAACTACGAAGTAGTTATGGGTTTCAGCTTGTTATGTATCCCCCAACGCGGAACACGCGCTAGCGTAATCCTGAGCGACTAAAAACAAAAAACATAAACTACGAAGTAGTTTTGGGTTTTAGCTTGTTATGTAACTCCCAACACGGAACGCGCGCTAGCGTACTCCGGAAAGTATTTTGGGTTCTTTGTCTGTAGTGCAATTAGAAAAATGGTAGTTAGAGTAAGTTCAAGGCAGTTAGTTAATGAAATTTAAAAGAAATAACGCCATTACGTTATATAAGTTATTTTTTAAAGATTATAAATCTTAATTATATTTGACGACTTAATCATGGCCGGAATAGGTTATATTTTATTAAAAACTGTCTAAAGAATTAATTAAAAGTTATGAAAAAAATCATTGATAATCTATTCACGATTGGTTTTGCATTATTCGCCGTTGGTTTAATTTTATATTGGATGTATTTTTTTAATGGAAACTATGACTATACAGTGGTTAAGTCAACGGATGATTTGGTTGCGGTTAATGGTAAATTTCGCGATTTTGAATTTAGAGGAAGAATAGAATCAAGAGATTACGAGTACCATACACGTTTCAGAATTGATAAAAATAAATTCTCTTATCGTATAGCGCGTGACGCAGAATCAGAATTTAGGATGAAAGAATTTATAAAAAAGGTAAAAAAAGGAGATGTAATTCAGCTTCTTATTCCTAAAACAGAGCTAAACAAACCGAATCACAATGGGGACATTCGGATTTTTGGAATCAAGGTAGATAAAATAACTTTTTTAAATGAACAACAATCTATTGCAGAGGTAAAGTTAGGTCGGACTGTTGTTACTTGGATGATTGGCCTTATGATAATTATAGGATTCATCTTGTTAGTGACCGGTCGTATCTTGAAAATGCGAATAAAACGTCAAAAAATAACTAGAAATTAATTCTTATAGTTTCTATTATGCCTTAGAGTTTAGTATCCTCTTACTCTTGAGATTCATTTAAATGAGGCTCTGAATTATTTGGATTCAGCCCATCAAACTTCGCTTTCATCGTAGGGTTTCCATGTACCAATCGCTTGATGCTAAGGTCCTCTGCTTTATTGTTAGCAAGACGTAATTGGTTTTCTGAGGAAAGTAATGCTTCTTTAGTTTTTTTAAGATGTTCAATGGTTTTATCGATTTCATCTATTGCTGTTTGGAATTTTCTACTCGCAATGTCATAGTTGCGCGCAAAGCCTTCTTTAAACGCATTGATTTTATCTTCAAAATTGGCGATATCTATATTTTGGTTACGCATAAGCGCTAATTCAGCTTTGTATTTCATAGAATTTAAGGCCGCATTGCGCAATAAGGTAATGATGGGAATAAAAAACTGCGGCCGTACCACATACATTTTAGGGAATTTATAAGAAACGTCGACTATTCCCGTGTTGTATAATTCACTTTCTGCCTCCAACATCGTTACCAATACAGCAAATTCGCATTTTTTTTCTAAGCGGTCTTTATCCAGTTCCTTGAAAAAGTCTTCATTGCGTTTTTTTGTGGCGGTCTCATCTCCTTCATTTTTCATTTCGAACATGATACTGATAATTTCATTGCCTAGATCATCAGTTTCCCGGTAAATGAAATCTCCTTTACTTCCAGAACTTGAGTTGTTGTCTTTTTCAAAATAGGCATTACGAAATGCTGTGGCACGTAACTTATTGAATTCATTTTCGCAATGTTGTTCCAAGGTTTCTCCAATCATTTTAGTGGAGAGTTTTAGTTTCATATCCTTTCGCATGGCAATCTCTTCATCCTTTAACTTGATGATTTCATCCTTGGTTTTGAGTGCTGATTGAAATTGTTCTTGTAAGGATTTTTCTAGCAATTGGGTTTCAAGTTGTTTCTGGTTAAGTGTATTTTGCAACTCATCGCGTTCCTTTTCCATGACTTTTACTGCTTCACTTACAGTTAATTGCTGTTCGAGTTTCGCTTGTTCTATTTTCAGGTTTAGTTCATTTGTAATTCGTTGCATCTCTGCTTGTGATGTTAAGAGTTGTCGCTCTTTTTCAGCGATTTGGTCTTTCATTTTGTTTTCAACTTGCACAGCAGTAAGTTGAACCGCATTCACTTTTTCCTGCTCTGCCAGTTTTAAGCGATTTTCAATTTCTTCATTGAATTGTTGGGTTCTGACTTGTTTTAGTAATTCTACATAGCCGGATTCATCTATTTTAAATGCTTTATTGCAGTTTGGACAAATAATTTCGTTCATATTCTGTGTTTTTTCAAAGTTAGTAGGAATTTGTTGTGTATGAATTTATGTAAACATTGTTTTTGATAAGTCTGTTGAGCGAACTTTACTTATTTTTAACACCATGAAAGTTGCAATTACCGGAGCAAGTGGTCACGTTGGTGTGGCACTCATTGAAGAGTTAACCCGTCGTGGTCATCAAGTTCGAGCCTTGGGATTTAACGATGTAGATTATTTCATTAAAAATAACATTGAATATGTAAAAGGACATGTGAACGACCGTGCTTCCATCGAGCAACTCCTAACCGGGTGTGATGCCTTAATTCATTCTGCGGCCGTAATTTCAATCAATGGGGGACAAGGGGGGCATGTACGAAAGGTAAATGTGGAAGGGGTGCGTAATGTCATGCAAACCGCACTCGACTTAAAAATTCAACGGGTAGTGCACATCTCATCGATTCATGCCTATGATCCACTTCCTAAGAATGATACGTTAGATGAAACACGAAACTTTGTGGATGATACGGCCTTTGCCTACGATCAAAGTAAACGGGATGGACAATTGACGGTATTGGAATTTGTTGACAAAGGATTGCCTGCATTAATTGTAAATCCAACCTCGGTAACTGGTCAGCCCGAAAATAAATTATCGCTTCAAGGAAAAGCTATCCTAGATATTTATCTCGGTAAGATTCCAGCCATGTTTGCAGGAGGATACGATTGGGTGGATGTTCGCGATGTTGCTTCATCCATTTGTAATGCACTAACCATGGGTAGAGTAGGTGAGAATTACCTGTTGTCGGGTAAGTATTATACCATGAAGGAAATTGTTGCTATTGTGAGTGAGGTAAAAGGAAAGAAAATCCGAGTGGCCAATGTCCCCGTATGGTTGGTTCAAATGGGATTGCCGTTTGTTAAGTTACAATCTCTGATTACAGGCAAAGCGCCGCTTTATACCAACGAATCCATCGAGATATTACTCCATGGGAACTCAAAGATTAGCCACGAAAAGGCGAAACTTGAATTAAATCATAACCCACGTTCCTTTAATGAGACCATCACGGATTTAGTTGCTTGGTTTAAAGTCAATGGGTACATAAAATAACAGCAAATGACTGAACAGTGTTTTCAATGGATTTCTTGGGCATGGATAGCGATTGGAATTATCACCTTTATCTATTTATTTAAACAAACAGCGCCCTATGGGAGGCACTCGAACGAACGCTGGGGACCAATGATCGACAACCGCTGGGGGTGGTTTATTATGGAGGTATTTGTGTTAGTAATCCTTGCCTATTTCTTATGGGATGCTAAAAAACAGCTTAATGTGGTCAGCGGCATCATGGTCGGACTCTTTGTGTTTCATTATTTTAATCGATCCATTGTCTTCCCCTTACGACTCAAGACAAATGGTAAAAAAATGCCGGTGATCATCATGGTGTCTGCTATGCTGTTTAATACCATGAATGGGTTTTTCATGGGATATTATTTTGGAAATTTCGCTTCGTACACAATGGATTGGTTAACGGATCCACGATTTATAATTGGGATGATTGTGTTTTTTACAGGAATGGTTATTAATTGGCATTCGGATGCTATTTTAATAAACTTACGTAAACCGGGAGAAACTGGGTATAAAATCCCGCAGGGAGGATTGTTCAAATGGGTATCATGTCCTAATCTGTTGGGTGAAGTCATTGAATGGGTAGGTTTTGGAATATTAACTTGGAGTTTACCTGGATTGGTATTTGCGATATGGACCTTTGCCAATGTAGTCCCTCGAGCCATTTCTCACCATACGTGGTACAAGCAAAAGTTTCAAGAGTATCCAAAGGAACGTAAGGCCATCCTTCCGTTCCTTTGGTAATTCATTTTTCTAGTTATTCTCTACCTCTTCGGTTACCTTACGTTTTGACAATATTTCATTGTTAAGGTTGATGGTATAAATCATTCCATCCTTTGTACATTCGTAGCTTTCTCCGTAAAGCGATTCTATGGAATCGTATTCAAATGGAATGGCGATATTATTCATTAAATCAATTACGCCATATTTGAATGCCGCACCAACAGCACCACATTTAGCAACAATGATATAGGCGTCACTGCTGGAAATCACATCGCAGTATTGTGGTTCAATTATAATTTCACCTTGCTTATTGAGAATGCCCCATTTATCAGATGCATTTTTGATTCCAATAGACACAGAACCCCAATTGTTATAGTATTCAGGCGTAGCGAAATCCGTATAGTTG
Organism: Flavobacteriales bacterium; assembly: GCA_947500755.1. GTDB lineage: Bacteria > Bacteroidota > Bacteroidia > Flavobacteriales_D > Crocinitomicaceae > UBA952. The sequence continues at coordinate 2,192 of CANMTO010000006.1, read as the reverse complement.
GATGTTAGGCTGTACTTTCCAGTATTCACATTATAGAGCGATGCTTTTCCATTGATTTGCACTAAAAAGACGCTATCACTTAAGGGGTCGATGGTGGTAGCACGTTGAATTAATACTTCTCCGTTTTTGTTTAGCAGATCGTACCCATTGAAATCAATTGAATTGGCGATGAAGTGTTCGTTTTCAAGTTTGATTTCAGAATAATTAAAAGATACCAATTCTTCTCCTTTTGAAGTGACTAAGCCATAGGTTCCTCCTGTAGCATCGCCATATTCACCGCGTGTTACGTCTTTACCCATCATAAAGATTGGATTTTCATAATCATATTGAATTTTGCTTAAGTAATTTGCTTCTGAATTGGTAAGAATTCTCTGTGTTGCCATATTCATTAAATAGGCCTTGCCATCGTAATCAAGAAGGTTGACAATACTGTCGTTTTCAAAAGAGATTTCTTTGAATTTAAATGGTAAAATAGTATCTCCTTTTTTATTAATTACACCCCAATTACCTCCGGTAACGTCAGAGCCATAATAGCTTTGCGTTACTTCACCGTAGGCATTCGCCAAAATCCATTCATCGTTATCGTAAAGATCCGTTACTTTTAAAAAGTTATAATTAGCAGGAAGAATAACCTGTCCGGTCTTAGAAATCAAACCAAACTTGTTATTTGATTTTATGAGGTAATCTCCCTCGTAGGAAAGCGATTCAATATGTTCGTAAATGGTAGGTACAATTTCTTTTAAGCTACTATGGTTTATTAAGCCCATTTTAGTTTGTTCTGATTGTTCAATGAAACGACTCACAATGCATAAATCACCCTCACAGTTCATCTCACTGTATTGTGGTTCCATGAGTATTTTTCCGTTGGCTGAGCAAATGCCGTATTTACCGTTTCTTTTTATGATATACCCATTGGTGCTTTCATAGCCAATTTGAGTTATATCCTCATATTGAACCGGAATTATTTCTTTACCGTTTTTATCGTAAAGCCCAAATACACCACCATCTGGTGTCCCGTAGCCATTGTCCACCCCGCCAAGTTGTACTTTATATAAGTCTCCCAAGGATTCTACGTAAGAAAAGTCTTTGTTAAATACTGGGGCTAGGTTAGCATCAAGGGCAACATAATTCGATCCTTTTTTCAATATAATCAAGGATGTTTCTCCGTAACTATTGCTGTAATCATCATAGATCGCTTTCAAAACCATTTTGCCAGTTAAATCTACCAATCCGTAGGTAGAAGGTGTATAGCTATATTCATCTTCGAAATAAAGGTCATCTGATTTCTTTTTACGTTGTTTCTTGGCTTTCTTCTCTGTGCCAACAAGGATATATTTTCCAAAATACGAGCTGTTATTAACGCTGCTATATATTGCTTTGCCAAGTTTTTTCCCAGATTTATCAAGCAGACCGTATTTATTACTATTATCTGTATAACTGAAGATATAATCATTACATCCCATGGTTATTTTGCTTAATTCTACATATGATGCCGGGATGATTGATTTATAGTTTAAATCAATAAAGCCATCCTTTCCTTTGGTTGATACCTTATAGCCAACTGCGGTGTAATTGTCATCGAATTCTTGCTCGATGTCATCAAATTTATCACTGAGTTTTTTCCCATCGATATCCATTAACCATTGCTTCTGATATTTGTCAGTAATGTGAAAAATCCCGGATTCTAGCTCTGTAACATCTTCATATATGGTAGGGAATAATTCTTTGAAGTTCTTGTCGAGAAGGCCCTGGTATCCACCAGACTGTACAATAAATCCACTGGTCGAAGAAGTGATGAACTGATAAGTTTTAGTTAAAACGTTCCCTGTATAATCCAAGAGCTGGTAAGCACCGTTTTTATGCTTCGCATTTAATATATAATCAGCATCATAAAGCGTGGATAGTTCAGTGTACTGTGGCTCAATGATTGTTTTTCCATTTTCATGAAGCAAGCCATATTGGTCATTTATTGAGGAAATGTATATAGAATCGACGGTGTATATTTCTTCAAGATAATCATAACTCGCAGGTACGATGATTTTTCCGCTCTCATGAATAATTCCGTATTTGGCTCCAGGGATTTTGCCATAACTGTTCTCAACATAATTACCACCTACTGCAAAAATCGCATACCCTTGAATGGAAAATTCATCGATGAATGAAAGCGGAGGCGATATTTTGTAACCATTTTT